>NZ_JBIRJA010000011.1:0-311500 GCF_044329325.1 Streptomyces sp. NPDC017676
CGGATGGTGGAGTTCTACCGCAGCCGGTACGCCCACTACGGGCACGGCACGCCCGAGCAGGCGATCGTCGGGCTGGGCGGACAGGTGTTCATGCGCCGCAATTCGCAGGACGCGGTGCGGGAGTTCCGGCCGTACTTCGACAACGCCCCCGTCTACGGGCACGGGCCGTCGCTGGAGGACTTCAGCGAGCAGACCCCGCTGACCGTGGGCTCGCCGCAGCAGGTGATCGAGAAGACGCTGTCGTTCCGCGAGTACGCCGGTGACTACCAGCGCCAGCTGTTCCTGATGGACCACGCCGGTCTGCCGCTGAAGACCGTGCTGGAACAGCTCGACATGCTCGGCGAGGAGGTCGTGCCGGTGCTGCGCGAGGAGTTCGCCAAGGGACGCGGCGCCGACGTCCCCGAGGCGCCGACGCACCGGTCGCTGCTCGCCGCGAAGAACACCCAGGACGCGCAGGACGCCCAGGACGCGCAGGGCACGCAGAACGCGCAGGAGAAGAAGGAGGAGAGCAGCGTATGACCGGGCGTATGAAGGTGGTCGTGGTGTCGGCGGGGCTGAGTGTCCCCTCCTCCACGCGGCTGCTGGCCGACCGGCTCGCCGCCGCGGTGAACCGTGCGACGCCGGTGGACGTCGAGGTGGTCGAGCTGCGTGACCTCGCCGTGGAGATCGCGCACAACTTCACCAACGGGTTCGCAGGGAAGGCGCTGGCCGCCGCGCAGGACGCGGTGACGCGGGCGGACGGGCTGATCGTGGTCACGCCGGTGTTCAGCGCCTCCTACAGCGGGCTGTTCAAGTCCTTCTTCGACGTGCTGGACAAGGACGCGCTGGTGGGCAAGCCGGTGCTGATCGGCGCCACCGGCGGGACCGGGCGGCACTCGCTGGTGCTGGAACACGCGCTGCGGCCGCTGTTCGCCTACCTGCGGGCCGTCGTCGTCCCCACCGGGGTCTACGCCGCCTCCGAGGACTGGGGCGCCGAAGGACTCGCCGAACGGACCGACCGGGCCGCGGCGGAGTTGGCCGCGCTGATGCCGTTGGCTCCGCGGCGGGGGGAGGAGACCGTTGTGCCCTTCGCCGAACAACTCGCGGCACTCCAGCGCTGACCTCGCCCACCCATCCACCCACCCGGCTCGGCCGACTGAGAGGTCGCCGTCCCGGGTGGGTGCCGGCTCGGTCGGCTGAGTGGTCGCCGGTCGTGGTGGTGTCGGCTCGACCTGTCGAGAGGTTGCCGGTCGGGGTGCATGTCGGGACGGTTGGCTGAGATGTCGCCGTCTCCCTCAGGTGCCGGCTCGGTTCGCCGGGAGGTGCGGTGGTAGGGGTGGTGGCGAGCCGGTCGGTCCAGGGTTCCGGGGGTTCTGGCGGTTGCCTCTGTGACGGTGAGAGGCGGGTAAAAAGGGTGATCGCAGGTCCAGCGGGCCCGGTCGAACCGCCGGAGGCCTTGGCAGACTGGGGATGTGCCCCAGACTGTGCTGCTCGCTGAAGACGACCGTGCCATCCGTCATGCCCTGGAGCGTGCCCTGACGCTGGAGGGGTACCACGTGACGGCGGTCGCCGACGGCGTGGAAGCGCTGGCGCAGGCGCACCGCAACCCGCCGGACGTGCTGGTCCTCGACGTGATGATGCCGGGGATCGACGGGCTCCAGGTGTGCCGGGTGCTGCGCGCCGAGGGGAACCGCACGCCCATCCTGATGCTCACCGCCCTCGTGGAGACCGCCGACCGCATCGCGGGTCTGGACGCCGGCGCCGACGACTACGTGGTCAAGCCGTTCGACGTCGAGGAGGTCTTCGCCCGGCTGCGCGCGCTGCTGCGCCGTACCAGCCCGGTGCCCGTCCCCGGCGGCGGTCCGGAGGGCCCGGTCCGGGAGGCACCGGTCTCCTCCGACCGGCAGGTGGAGGCCGCCGGGCTCCGCATGGACCTCCAGGCCCGCCGGGCCTGGCGCGGCGGGCGCGAGCTGGAACTGACCCGTACCGAGTTCGAGCTGCTGGAACTGCTGGTGCGCAACGCCGGCATCGTGCTGGACCACTCCACGATCTACGACCGCATCTGGGGCTACGACTTCGGCCCCGGCTCCAAGAACCTCGCCGTCTACGTCGGCTATCTGCGCCGCAAGCTGGACGAGCCCGGTGCCCCGCAGCTGATCCACACCGTGCGGGGCGTGGGTTACGTGCTGCGGGAGGACTAGGTGGGCCGCCGGTGGCTGCCGGACCGGCCCCGGCCGAAGCTGGTCTCCCTGCGCACCACCTTCGCGGTCTCCTTCGCGGCCGTCACCGCCGCGGTCACGATCCTCGTCGGCATCATGTCGTACAACTCCGCCGCGCGGCTCGTCCGGGTGGACCAGCAGTCGGTGTTCACGCAGGTCGTGCAGGACGTCCAGGACGAGGTACGGCAGCACACGATGGGTCCGGAGGACTTCTCCTCCTCCCGTCCGGGGCACGATCTGGTCCGTCCCGCCCGCACCGACGTCCAGGTGCTGGGCGCGCAGGGGCAGATCATGGACCACGGCAGCCCGGTGCTGCCGGTCACCTCCCGGGACCGGTCCATGGCCCTCGCGCGGACGGCCGGGAAGGTGGTCGAGCACAAGGACGTACGGGTGGACGAGGACCTGTTCCGCATCGCCACCGTGTCGCTCGGCGACGGGCGGGGGGCCGTCCAGGTCGCGCAGGAGTTCAGTGACACCGAGGATCTGCTGAGGGCGCTCCAGCAGCGGACGCTGATCCTGATGGCGGCGGTCGTGGTGGCGGCCGGCCTGTTCGGCTGGTGGCTGGCCCGGCGGATCACCCGGCGCCTGGTGATCCTGACGTCGGCCGCCGAGGACGTCGCCCGCACCCGGCAGCTGGGCATCCAGGTGCCGGTGGCCGGGCTGGACGAGGTGGGGCGCCTCGGCCGCGCCTTCGACCGGATGCTGGGGCGGCTCGCGCAGTCGGAGGAGGACCAGCGCAGGCTGGTGCAGGACGCCGGCCATGAACTCCGCACGCCCCTGACCTCGCTGCGTACGAACATCTCGCTGCTGCGGCGGATCGACGAACTCCCGCCCGCCACCCGGGAGGACCTGGTCGCCGATCTCTCCCAGGAGGCCCGGGAGCTGACCGACCTGGTCAACGAGCTGGTCGACCTCGCCGCCGGGCAGTCCGACAGCGAGCCGCCCCAGCGGGTGGACCTCGCCGACCTCGCCGAGGACGTCATGGGGCTGGCCCGGCGCCGCACGGGGCGGGAGATCGTGCTGCACGCGAGCGGTGACACGACGACCGACGGGCGGCCCGGGATGCTCCAGCGGGCCATCTCCAACCTGGTCGAGAACGCGGCCAAGTTCGACCGGGACGGCAAGGCGCCGATCGAGATCGGCATCACGGGGCCGGCGCGGCCGGGGACGGTCCGGGTGGAGGTGCGGGACCGGGGACCGGGGATCGCCGAGGGCGACCTCGTCCGGATCTTCGACCGCTTCTACCGTGCCGCCGACGCCCGCTCCCTGCCCGGCTCCGGCCTCGGCCTGTCCATCGTCCGCGAGGTCGCCATGTCCCACGGCGGAGCACCGTTCGCCTTCCGCCGGGAGGGCGGCGGAGCGGTCATCGGCTTCACGGTGGGCGGCGGGATCGTCCCGGGCGGCGGCAGCGGTACCTGACGGGCGTGGGCGGCGCGGTACCTGACGGGCGCGGGCGGGCCTGGGCGTGGCCGTGTCCCGGTGAGTACGGGTACCTATCCCGGGGCGGGTAGGTGCGCCCATCCGCCCGCCGGGCCCGCCGCCGTAGCGTCGCCGTATGCCCGAGGAGACCGCACCCACCGCACCCACCGCACCCACCGCACCGACCGCCACGCCCGACGCCGGGACCGCGTCCGGGGGTCCCGCACCCGCCGGGTCCGCAGCCCGTTCCCTCGGCCTCGGCTGTCTCGGCTGCGCGGGGCTGCTGTTCGTCGCGGTGGTGGCTCTGTTCATCCAGCTCACCTGGAACGCGGAGGACGGGACGGACCTTCCCCGGGTCGCGCCCGAGAAGATGGCGGACCGGGTCTTCGGGCACTCCCAGGAGGCGTACGACGTCCTCGGGTTCACGCGGACGGTGCCGCCGGGGGTCGAGCGCATCGGCGTCAGCACGGAGAACACGGTGGACGCCGGCTACTGCTACGACGGAGGGCTGCTGGGCCTGGAGGACAAGACCGTCGACGGCGCCTACCGGATGTCCCACTCCTGGGCGGTGGACCACGTGCCCGCCGGCCAGGCCGTCCCCGGCTTGCGCCGGCTGCACCAGCGGCTCAAGGACGACGGCTGGAAGGTCTCGTCGTACCGCGAGGGCGGGAAGGACAAGGACTGGTCGCTGTTCGTGCGGCGGGACCACGAGGACGAGCGGATGTCCTTCACCTGGGACCCGGACCGGCAGTACTTCGTCGGCGGCACCACCGCGCCCTGCGTCTACGACCCCGGGTGGACGGACGACGGCACGGACTCCTACTCCCCCGGTGACGCCGTCGACTCGGTGCGGCCGCCCGCCATGTGGCCCGGGAGGCTATGAGCGGCCCGGCAGGGTGAGGAAGCCCTCGGCGCGGGCGCTCGCCAGGCCGATCCTCGGGATGTCGCTGCTCTTGGCGAAGAGCAGGAAGCGGGGTTCCCACACCGGTCGGTACTTGGCGTTGGCCCGGTAGAGGGACTCGATCTGCCACCAGCGGGAGAAGAAGGTGAGGGTGGAGCGCCACAGGCGCAGCACCGGGCCGGCCCCGAGGCGGGCGCCGCGTTCGAAGACCGAGCGGAACATCGCGAAGTTGAGGGAGACGCGGTCGATCCCCAGCCCCTTCGCCTGGAGGAGCAGTTCGACGACCATGTACTCCATCAGGCCGTTCTCGCACGCGCGGTCGCGGCGCATCAGGTCCAGGGAGAGGCCGCGTTCGCCCCAGGGGACGAAGCTGAGCAGGGCGCGGGGTTCGCCGTCCGCGTCCCGGCACTCCAGCATCACGCAGCGTCCGTCGGCGGGGTCGCCGAGGCGGCCGAGGGCCATGGAGAAGCCGCGTTCGGTGGCCCCGTCGCGCCAGTGGTCGGCGCGGTCCACGAGGACGGCCATCTCCTCGGCCGGGATGTCCTCGTGGCGGCGGACGCGGACCGTGTATCCGGCCCGGCGGACCCGGTTGCGGGCCTGGCGGACCACGCGCATGGCCCGGCCTTCGAGGGTGAAGTCGGCGAGGTCCACGATCGCCTCGTCGCCGAGTTCCAGCGCGTCCAGGCCGTGCCGGGCGTAGACGGTGCCCGCCTCCTCGCTCGCACCCATCACGGCCGGGGTCCAGGCGTGCCGGCGGGCTTCGGCGAGCCAGGCGTCGATGGCGCCGGGCCAGGCCTCGGGGTCGCCGAGCGGGTCCCCGGAGGCGAGGCTGACCCCGCCGACGACACGGTAGGCGATGGCCGCCTTGCCGCTGGGGGAGAAGATGACGGCCTTGTCGCGGCGCAGGGCGAAGTAGCCGAGGGAGTCGCGCTCGCCGTGACGCTCCAGCAGGTCGCGCAGCCTGTGTTCGTCCTCCGCCGCGAGCAGGCAGGCGCCGCGCGGGGCGCGGAAGCAGGCGTAGAGGACCGCGAGGAACGCCACGGCCATCAGGATGTTGACGAGGACGTCCACCCAGCGGGGGGCCTGCACGGCGGTGACGTGGTCGGCGAGCGGGCCGACGCTGATGCCGCGCAGCAGGGTGTAGGCGATCTCGTCCTTGAGGCCGGCGCCGGTGACCTGGTTCGTCGCGTGGACCAGGAGCGTGCCGAGGCCGCCGCCGACGAGGGTGCCGCCGATGCCGGTGGCGAGGGCGAGGCGCGGGTTGGAGCGGTCGCCGATGGCGTCGAACTCGCGGCGCCCGAGCAGCAGGGCGGCGACGAACAGGCCGGTGAGGGCGGTGGAGACCCAGTTGAAGGCGTGCTCGCGGTAGGGGGCTCGGGTGAGGGCGACGGCGTAGAGGCCGAAGAGGGGGCCGGCGAGGAGGAGGTTGAAGAGCCAGGCGGCTCGTTTGCGCCGGCGCATCACCACCGCGAGGAACAGGGCGAGGGCCGCCGAGACCAGGCCGGCGGTGGCCAGGTACGGGGTGAAGTACTCGCCCGCGTTGTGTTCGTGCACCTCTTCGCGGAAGGGGAGGGACACGACCGCCGCGAGGTTCAGCACGGCCAGCAGGCGCAGGTACCAGACGGTGGCCGTGGCGGCGCGGGTGCGCAGCCGGTGGTCACCGCCGATGCGGAGCAGGCGGGGGGAGAGGACGCGGACGGCGCGGCGGGGAGCGGGGATCCGCGGCGGGACGGGGGACGGCTGTCGTGCGGTGGTCGTCCGCTGTTCGGACGTCGTCTGTGGTGCGGGCATGGTGACTGGTCACCCTTGGGGACGGGGACGGGGCACCGCAGACCCTACAGCTTGTAGGGTAACGGGCGGGCCGGAATCCGCACAGCGGCGCACAGCCTCCCTTCGCGCGGCGGCGCTCAGTCGCGGCCTCCGCGCCGGGCCGCCGTCAGCAGCCAGGCCAGGTTGCCCACCGCCGCCCCGGCGGCCACCGCGGCGACGATCACCCCGCCGGTCGCGAGGCCGTCGCTGAACAGGTGCGGGCGCCGGTCCAGGCTGTGCAGGCCGAAGCCGCACAGCTCGTACACGCCGACGGCGGCGATCACCAGGCTGACGATCAGCACGGTCAGCGTCGGCGCGAGACTGCGGGCGCAGACCTCCGTGCCGGGCTCCGCTTCCGTGGTGTCCTGCATGGGTCCCCCGTTGAACAGACGTGTGAACAGCCCGGTGGCCGTCGGCGCTTGGGAACCTACAATACGTAGGGTCGGTTAGGGTCGACGCCGTGCGGATCTACATCAGCGTGGACATGGAAGGCGTCACCGGACTCGTCGACGCCGACGACGTCCAGCCCGGCGGCCGGGACTACGAGCGGGGCCGCGCCATGATGGCCGAGGACGTGAACGCCGCCGTCCGGGGCGCGCTGACGGCCGGCGCGGCCGACATCCTGGTCAACGACGCCCACGGGCAGATGCGCAACCTGCTCCCCGAGGCGCTGCACCCGGCGGTCCGCCTGGTGCGCGGCAGGCCCAAGCAGCTGGGCATGCTGGAGGGGCTGACCGGGGAGTACGACGCCGCGCTGTGCGTCGGCTACCACTCCCGGGCCGGTGCGCCGGGCGTGCTCAGCCACAGCTTCATGGGCCACGAGATCGAGGACATGTGGCTGGACGGCCGCCCGGTCGGCGAGATCGGCCTGGCCCACGCCACGGCCGCGGCCCTCGGGGTGCCCGTGGTGGCCCTCACGGGTGACGACACGGCGTGCGCGGAGATGGCGGAGTGGGACGCCTCGGTCGTCACCGTCCCGGTGAAGTACGCACGTGACCGGTTCGCGGCCGAGCTGCGGCCGGGGGCGGAGGCACGGGGAGCCATCGAGGAGGCGGTCGCCCAGGCGCTGTCCCAGGCCCCGCCCCGCCCCGCACCCTCCACCGCCGAGGCCACCCTGACCGTCCGCTGGCAGTCCGCCTCGGTCGCCGCCACCCTGCTCGGCATCCCCGGCGTGACCGCCGAAGACCCCAGAACGGTCCGGGCGACCGGCGAACTGCCCGCGCTGTACCGGCAGTTCGGGGTATGGATGCGGGTGGCGGCCTCGCTCACCAACCAGCCGCCGTACTGCTGACGCCCGTCGGCCGGCCGCTCGGCGGGCACGCGGCTGCGTGGCCGGCCGGTGTGGCGGGGGTGGGCCGGTGTGGCGCTGGAGGCGGGGGTGGTGATGGCGCCGGTGGCAGGGGCGGCAGGGGTGCGGTCGCCGCGCTCGGTGGCACGGTTGGCACGGGTGCGGTCGCCGCGCTCGGTGGCGGTGGCGCGCGTGGCGCGGGTGGCACGGCTGGCACTGGCGCGGTCGCCGCGCTCGGTGGCGCCGGTGGCACGGGTGGCGCGGGTGCGGTCGCCGCGGTGGGTGGAGGCGCGGGCGGTGCCGGGTGCGGTCGCCGCGGTGGGGGGAGGCGCGAGCGGGCCGGGTGCGGTCGCCGCGGTGGGGGGAGGCGTGGGTGGTGCCCGGTGCGGTCGCCGCGGCGGGAGCTGGGCCCGGCCCGCGGCTGATCGACCGCCGGCCCGTGCTCGCCGCCGGCGTGCGTGGGCAAGCGCCCGCGGATGTGAACGCGCACCCGGCTCCCCTTCCCGGCACCGCCGACGTAGCCTGCCGACGCTTCGCTGCATCAGCCGCCGAATGGGAGTGCCCGCGTGACCGAGCCGACCGCCCCGGACAAGAAGCCCTTCCTGTACGTCGTCGTCTGCGCGAGCGGCGTCGCGCCTGGCGTCGGCAGACTCATCGCCGCCGCCCAGGAGGCGAACTGGGACGTCGGTGTCGTCGCCACACCCCAGGGCCTCGGTTTCATCGACGCGGAGGCGGTCGAGGCCCGGACCGGCTACCCGATCCGCTCCGCCTGGCGCTCACCGGGAGACCCGCGCCCGCTGCCGCCCCCGGACGCGATCGCCGTCGCCCCGGCCACCTTCAACACGATCAACAAGTGGGCCGCCGGCATCTCCGACACCCTGGCTCTCGGCATCCTGTGCGAGGCGTACGGCATGGGCATCCCGACCGTCGCCCTGCCCTACCTGAACTCCGCCCAGGCCGCTCACCCCGCCTACCGGCAGAGCCTGGACCGCCTGCGCTCGATGGGCGTCCTGATCGGCTCCTCCGTACCCCACCGGCCGAAGGCCGACGGCGCGGCGGACCGCTTCCGCTGGGAGGAGGCCCTGGAGCTGCTGGCCCCTGTCGTCAGCGCGGTGCGCTGACGCCGGCCTCGGCGCCCGCCGCCCGGCCGGACAGGCCGCGCCACCTTGGGGACAGCGCGCTGCCGTGACCGCCCGCTGGACGTATGGTCCGTATATGAGTGCCGCCTGGTCCGGCCGGCGCGGAGTCGCGCCGCCGGAGCCGCCCTCTCGCCGCCGGTGTCCCCGCACAGGGGGGTGAAGCGTGTCCGACACGGCCGCTGAACCTCGTTCCCCCGGCTCCGGACCGGACGCCGTGGACTCCGTCCTGGACCACTGCGCACGCAAGACCGGTGCCTACGCCGGCGCGGTCTACGTCCTGTCCCCGGACGGGCAGGTGCTCCAGCTCGCGGTGCTGAGCGGGATCTCCCGGCGGATCGCCTCGCCCTGGGCACGCGTTCCACTGCAGGCCGCGAGCCCGGTGAGCGACGCCGTACGGCAGGGCGTCCTGGTGTGGATCGGCAGCCAGGAGGAGCTGGCGCGCCGCTATCCGCAGCTGGCGCTGGTCCTGCCGCATCCGTTCGCCCTGGTCGCCGCGCCGATCAGCACCGGCGCACGGACGTGGGGCGGCCTGGTGCTGCACTGGTCCAGCGCGCACCCTCCCACGCTGGGCACACAGGAGCGTGCGGTGATCGCCGACGCCTGCGGCCCCGGCATCGACATCGAGGAGGCGATCACGGCCTTCGCCGACCAGCTCGCCCACGCGGGGGACCAGCCCATGGACGCCCTGGCCGGCACCCTCATCACCCACGCCCGGCACACCGTGTCGCGCAGCGACGACGTCGCCCTGCTCCTGATCAGCCCGCGACGGGACATGTGACCACTCCCGCCTTACGCACGTGCCCCTTCCGCGCCGCCTCAAGGGCCACGCCCGGCTGGGGAACGTGCGATGGGTCGACCGCTCGGTACCTCTCCCGCCACACGGCATCCGCAGGCTCCGTAGCGCCGTTCTTGTCAGGCTGACAGGAACCCAAGTACCTTAAGCAGCATGCAAGATGACATGTGGTCACCACCGCCTGTGCTGTTGACGGTCGACCTCGTGATCCTGACGCTGCGTGAGGGGAGGTTGTGTGTCCTGCTCGTGGAGCGAGGCGAAGATCCTTTCCGGGGCATGCAGGCTCTGCCTGGCGGATTCCTCAATCACGCCGGCGAGGGGATCCTGGACGCCGCTCATCGTGAGCTGAGTGAGGAAACCGCTCTGACTGCGGGGGCGGTGCATCTCGAACAGCTGGGCATCTATGGGGACGTGGGCCGCGACCCTCGCGGACGAGTCGTTTCCGTGGCCCACTTGGCGATCGCACCCGGACTCCCCGAACCGGTGGCGGGAACCGATGCGGCGGATGCCGCGTGGGTCCCCGCGGAATCCGTCCTGTCCGGTGAGGCGCGACTGGCCTTCGACCACCGCCGGATCGTTACGGACGGAATCGAACGCGCGCGTACCAAACTCGAATCCACAGCGCTGGCCACAGCGTTCTGCGGAGAACTCTTCACCATCGCCGAGTTGCAGCAGGTGTACGAGGCGGTTTGGGGCACCGAACTCGACACGCGGAATTTTTATCGGAAAGTCCAGGCCGTTGAGGGATTCATCGTTCCCGCCGGATCGGGACGCAGGAGTACGGGAGGACGGCCCGCTCGGCTGTACCGGCCCGGACCGAAGACGGTGTTGTTCCCACCATTGATGCGACCTGTGCCGCCCGCAACGGAAGAGGACACGAGAGAAGAAGGGGAATAGATGTCGAAAGACCTGGTGGTGATTCTCACCGCCCTCAATGTCGAGTACCAGGCCGTACGTCGGAAACTGGCTGGTCCGCAGGTGCACCGCCATAAGCGCGGGACGCTGTTCGAGGTGGGAACCGTGCAGGGCACTTCATGCCGTATCGCGCTCGGGCTGACGAACAAAGGCAACCATTCCGCCGCAGTGATCGCCGAGCGTGCGATTCAGGAGTTCTCGCCGGTGGCCGTGTTGTTCGTCGGCGTCGCCGGTGCGCTGTGGGACACCGCCAGGCTGGGTGACGTGGTGATGGCGACACACGTGTACGCCTACCACGGCGCGACCAGCGAGGACGACGGGACCAAGGCCCGTCCCAGGGTATGGGAGACGGCGCACGGTATCAGCCAACTCGGCTCGCATCTGGCTCGCGCGAACGACTGGGCCGACGACACGCGCGGTCATGGGCGCGCGCCGCGGGTGCGCTTCGGTGCGATCGCCGCCGGCGAGGTCGTACAGAACTCGAAGATCTCGGCCGAGGCGCGGTGGATCCGGCAGCACTACAACGACGCGCTCGCCATCGAGATGGAGGCCGCCGGTGTGGCGCAGGCCGGTCATCTCAACGGGGCACCGGTGGCCATCATCCGGGGAATCAGCGACCGAGCGGACGGCACGAAGAGCAGCGCCAACGACCGCAACTGGCAGCCACGAGCCGCGGCGAACGCAGCGGCATTCGCAACACGGCTCGCCGTGGAACTGGTGGGGGAGCAGGAGCAGATCGCAATGTCCCAGGCAGACACGGCGCCTACAGCCGACAGACTCGAAGAACACGTCAGCAACACCGCCCACAACAGCACCGTCGGCATCATGGCCGGCTCCGTCAAGGGCAGCAGCGTCTACGTGAACGCGGACACGAAGGTGACCAGGCCGGCGGACCTGGTCGCGGAACTGGAAGCCTTCCGTGGAAACCTGAAACGTCACCATGCCGAGGGCGTCCTCGACGAGGACACCTACCGAGAGGCACTGGCCGAGCTGGGCTTCGCGTGCCGGGCGGCAAGGGAGAACACCGCCGAGCGGTCCAAGAGGGCCACCATGGCGCTCAAGAGGTTACGCGGTCTGATCGCGGACTGCCCCGAGCTGGCGGCCATGCTGGCGCCCTTGGTTGTTGCGGCAGGTGACCTGACATGATCGACGGCAGCCATGTCACGCAGAATTCGGCCGCATACGACTCCACCGTCGGAATCCAGGCCGAAACCGTACACAACTCCAACGTCTACTTCGTCCATCCTGATGCATCGCCTCAGGAGAAGTACGAGGTCGGTGTGCGGTTCCTTCAGGACGGCATTCCCAGCCGTGCTCGCGACATGATCAGTGACGCGATCGCCCACGGACACGACAGCGCGGAGGTCCGTTTCCACGGGGTGCTCGCCATGCTCAGTGGACGCGCCTACCACGACCTCAGCACCGAAGAACTCCGGTGGCTGCACGAAGCCTCCGGGCGCGTAGGGGACTACGCCGAGGGAGAGTGGAAAGACGCTCTGCGCGTCGCTTTCGAACTGCTGGCGACGCTCAGCACGGTGGACGGCGAAGCAGGACGTGTAGTGGAGCGGTTGCGAGCGCTGCCACCTCGCCGACGGGACGAGATCCTCCACCACCTTGACCTCGTGCTCACCGGAGGGCTGAAGGACAGCCTGTGGGCCGAGAACCGCGAGCGGGCCGAGGCGGCTCGCTTCGGCAACGGCCGGATCCAACGGGTCTGGGCCTATTTCGAACCCGACCCCATCGGGCCGCGGGCCCTGCCGCCCCGCCCGAGCACCGCTGCCGCCGCCCAGGCGGCCATCCCGTTCCGAGTCGGCCTGTTCGTCGTCGTCACCGCGTTTCTCTGCGTCTTGTCCCTGGTCGCGGATCCGGCCGCGGCAGCCATCGAGTTACTGGTGGCACTCGGTGCGGGCGCGACCGCGACTCACTTCGGTAGCCGCTGGTGGTACCAGGAACACCAACTAAAGGCCAGGAACCGTATGTTCCAGGTACCGCACACGCGCGATCCCGCCTCTCCCGGGGATGGATTCACCAACCGCGTCCGCCATTCGTTCGACCACTACTTCAGTGTGCGTGTGCCACACGGACTGGCCCCGCACGAATGGCTCGGTCTTACTGTCCACATCCGCGACAGCCTCGTAGCCGAGATCGCGGTTCTCTACCGCGAGAGCCGAATCAGCGTGGACCGGGTCACCTGGCTGATTCGCCATCTCGCCGAGGACGCCCGGGACCGGTACAGCAAAGGCACTCTGTTCGATCGCCGCCACCAGAACCAGACGTCGGCGTCGGCGAAGACGCTGTGTGTGGTCGCCCTCATCGTTCTCGGCTTCACGACTCTGGCCCTGCTGGGCACGGTGGCCTCGGGTGCCGGTGCGTCGCACATGGGGCTGGCCGTCCTGGCCGTGGTGGGCGTGGTCTGGTCCGGACGTGCGGCTGCGTCCTCGTGGCTGGAGGCCCGGGGTGAGGAGCGCCGGCTGGCCGAGGAAACCCAGGAGTACCAGGAGCGGCTGGCCGCGCGGCAAGCCGCGTACCAGAACTGGAAGTCGTTTTTGGACGCCACGCGGCCCAGCGAGATGGAAATGGAGACCTGGCTCACCTGCGACAAAACGCTGTTCGTCGACGAAGCACTCCGCCACTACCAGCTCACCTGGCGCGACCTGATCACGCACACCATCCTGGTGACACCTGCACACCCCTGCAAGCGAGGGCGTGCGAAGGGAGGTCCCTGGCGGTACTCGCGCTACAGTTTCCGTGTTTTCCTCGTCACGCAAGGCGGTGTTCGCGAAATCAGTGCGGAATTCGATTTCACCGACGCCAGACGGGGAAACAGACACCGAAGCAACTATCGGTTCGACGCGTTGTCCTCCGTGCAGGTCACGGAACGCAGTCAAGTCGGCTACGACCTGGAGCTCGTCCTCACCAACGGGCCGGCCAGGAATATCCGTGTCGCAGACGCCGACACGCATCAAATCGCGCCGGACGAGAACGCCCAGGAAATCTCCGAAATCAACCTGAGTGCGGCTGGCTTCATTCACACCTTCCGCCTCCTGGAAGGAATCGCGGCGGACGGAAAGGGTTGGATCGACCGAAACAACCCCGACAACGCGCCGTCCTTCCGTGCTGCCGACTGAATTTTTCGAGCCTTCGGTGCGGGCAGGGGCCGGAGCGCCCGATCACCCTGCCCGTCCACTCATCAGCCCAGCCGGGACCCGAGGTGAGGAGTGCCCGTGGCCGCAGAGGATGTCACCGAGAGCAGACTGCTGCTAGCCGAGTACGACCGCATAAAGGAGGAGCAGAAGACACGGATAGGATTCCGGGACAACCTGCTCTACTTCACGCTCGCCGCGGTTACCGCAATACTGGCGATCGCCGTCCAGAGCGGGCAGGCACAACTCCTGCTCGCCGTTCCTGTGGTCTGCCTGGTCCTGGGCTGGACCTACCTGGTCAATGACGAGAAGATCTCAGCGGTCGGCTGCTACATCCGCGACCAGCTGGGACCGCGGCTGGCCGAGCTCAGCGGGGCTCACGGCGCAGTGTTCGGCTGGGAGACCTACCACCGCGACGATGCGAGCCGCACCACGCGCAAGCGGCTGCAGAACGTCATGGATCTGCTCACATACGTGGCCTTGCCCATGATCTGCGTGACCAGTTTCTGGTGCTCTCCCGCCGTCCGTCCTGCACTTGTGGCCGTCTCCCTCGCACAGACACTGTCCCTTGCCGTACTGGGCTGGCAGTTCCTCCGCTATGCGGAGCGGTAGTCACGGCGAAGGGTGAGTCCTTCGGCACCGTGGCTGGTGAGGCACTGACGCCGAGACGAAGCAGATGCTCGGCGACAAATCAAGGCGACCCTGGGCGCCCATACCCGGCCGGATGAAAGACGTCGGCACGAGTTCTCCACTCCGGCACCCTCGTCCGTGCCGGGCGCGTCCCGGATTCAGAGGTGGGTCACCAGGGCATCTCACCGTGGCGGTCGCGGAAGGCTCCGGTCGGTCCGTCCGGCCCGATGGTGGCGAGTTCGACGATCGCGTCGGTGCCCTCGGTCACGGTCTGCGGGCCACTGTGCCCGTTGAAGTCGGTCGCGGTGTAGCCCGGGTCGGCCGCGTTCACCTTCACGTCCGGCAAGGACTTCGCGTACTGCGTGGTCAGCATGGTCACGGCGGCCTTCGACGCCGTGTAGAGCGGCGCGATGGCCCGGCCCTCGACGCGCCCGGTGTCATGGGTGGCCGCGAACGACCCCATGCCGCTGGACACATTGACGATGACCGGGTTCGCGGACCTGCGCAGCAGAGGCAGGAACGCGTGCGTCACCCGGACGATCCCCACGACGTTGACCTCGAACACCTCGCTGGCGTCAGCGGCCGTGATCTGGTCGGCGGGGTGGTGTGTGCCGAGGACGCCGGCGTTGTTGATCAGGACGTCGATGCCGCCCTCGCGAGCCTCGACGTCGGCGGCGGCCGCAGTCACCGACGCGTCGTCCGTCACATCGATCTGGACGAAACGGGCACCGAGTGCGTCGGCGGCCGCCCGGCCACGCTGTGGATCACGAGCGCCGACGAGGACGGTGTGACCGGCCTCGATCAGGCGGCGGGCGGTCTCGTACCCGAGGGATTTGTTGGCTCCTGTGATGAATGTCGTCGTCATGCGTTCACTCTCCGCCCGTGACGAGAGGACAACCAGTGCCCCCTGCGACGGTAGGACGGCCAGTACCAGGCACATCGGCCGTCCGGCGGACACAATGGCCGAGTGGACGAGACCCTGGGCACGGCACTGCGCCGCTGGCGCGACCGGCTTTCTCCCCTCGACGTCGGGCGGCCTTCGCGGCCCGGACGCCGTGCGGTGGGGTTGCGACGCGAGGAGCTGGCCGAGCTCGCGGGGCTGTCGGTCGACTATGTGGTGCGGCTGGAGCAGGGCCGCGCCACGAGCCCTTCGGCGCAGGTCGTCGCGAGCCTGGCCAGGGCCCTGCAACTGCAACCCGCGGAGCGCGATCACGCCTACCGGCTGGCCGGCCTCCTCCCTCCCAAGGAGGGGACGATCTCCACGCATGTGCCGGCGGGGGTCCAACGGATGCTGGCCCGCCTCGGGGAGTTCCCCGTGGGCGTGTTCAGTGCCGACTGGACCCTGCTGTCCTGGACTCCCGCGTGGGCGGTGCTGCTGGGCGACCCCAGCGCACGGACGCTCGTCGAGCGGAACCTGGTGCGGGCGGTCTTCGCCGCGGGGCCCTCGGGGCTCGCGTCCTGGCCCGTGCTCCAGGACGGCGACGCCCTCGGCCCCGCCCTCGTGGCCGATCTGCGCACGGCTCTCGTCAACTATCCCGACGACCGTGGACTGACCGACCTCGTCGCGGAACTGCGCTCCACCAGTGCGGAGTTCACCCGGCTGTGGGACGAGGGTGCGGTCGGTCCGCACGTCTCGGCCCGCAAGACCATCGTGCACCCCCAGGTCGGCGAGGTGACCTGCGACTGCGACGTGCTCACCGTCCCGGGCTGCGACGTCCGCCTCGTCGTCTACACGGTGGCGGCGGGTTCCGCCGACGCGGAGAAGCTGGAGTTCCTGCGGGTCACGAACGGCGTCCGCGCCGACGGCTCCGCGCCTTCGGGGCCTGGCCTGTTCTCCAGGCCGTGACGTGACCGGGGGCCGGCCCTGGCGGACCGGTCTGTCCGGTGACGGCCGCGGACACCGCCGAGGCGCCGCCCTCGTACTCCCATGCCTCGTCCGGGTCCAGTGCCTGGTCGGTGGGGGAGACGGCGTGCCGGGCCGCTTCCGCGGCGATCAGCGCGCTCGCGGTCAGGAGCGGGCCGCCGTGGTCGGATCCGGCTGCCATCAGACGAGCCGCCGACTGCGCCCCGGTCTCGGGCGGAACGACGAGGAGATCCCAGCGCCCGGCGCCGTAGGAGAGCAGCAGCAGCTTGTGCGGGTCGATCTCCGACGTGAACCAGCCGACCTTGACGATGTGCCCGCTCACGGGGATCTCGCGGGGGATGACCGGCCAGTGCTCCGGGTTGACGGCGATACGGGTGATGCGGCCCCACAGGGGGTCCAACACGTCCGTGAGCGCCGGCAGTTCACTGAGCAGGTCCCGGGACCGTGGCCACCAGGCTCCGTCCAAAAGCCCGCGGGAGGCGCCGTCGGTCTTCAGCGCGAGACGCGTGGCCGGGGCTGCGACGGGCTCGGGGTCCGGCAGCGTGGGGTACAAGGTCGCCGACATGATGTGGACCCGTCTCCGGGCCACCTCTGCGGCGGCCCGGGTTTCATGCTTCGCCGGGGACGACCCGGCGTGGAAGCCGGTGTGCGAGATGCCCTCGGTACTGTCCACACTACTCCGCGTTCACCGGCGGCGAGGGCGGTGGTCGCGCGGATGTGCGGTACCTGCCGCCGTGCAACGGTGAGGGACGGAGGGGACGAGAGGTCAGCCGCGCCACTCCACCATGAGCAGCGTCGCGTCGTCGCTGGTATGTCCGCCCCGCGCCCGTTTGAGTGTGTGGGACAGGGAGCGCGTCACCGCCCGGATGCCGCGGCCGGTCCTCTCCAGATGGTTCACACAGTCGATCAGCTGGTCCTCCCCGAACTCCTCCCCGCCGCTCTTGTGTTCCTCGACCACTCCGTCGGTGAAGCAGAGGACTCGGTCCCCGGGCACCAGCCCCAGTTCGCTCACCCGAGGCTCCGAACCGCCCAGGCCGACGGGAAGGGTCGGCGGGGCGACCAGACGCTGTGCGACGCGGTGGTCGCGGACGAGGATCGGCGGCGGGTGTCCGGCGTTGACCCACTGCACTCGTCCCGTCGTCGTGTCCAGCTGCAGCATCTGCGCGGTGACGAAGTGCTCGGGACCGAACTGCTCGGCCACGGCGCGGTCCATGAACGCGTAGATCTCCGGCAGTCCGATGCCGGCGCGGCGGGCGTGGCGGTAGGCGCCGATGGCCACGGTGGCCATCGTGGCCGCGTCCAGTCCGTGCCCCATCGCGTCGATCATGACCACGTGGAGGACGTCGCCGTTCAGCGCGTAGTCGAAGCTGTCGCCGCCCACGTCGTAGGCGGGTTCCAGGATCCCGGCGACGGCGACCCGGGGCATGATCATGGCCAGCGGTGGCAGCAGGGACCACTGGATCTCCGCGGCGACGCTCATCCCCTCATCGCGTCGGACGTCGAAGAACAGGTCGGAATAGCCGTGCTTGGTCACCAGAAGGTCGGCCACCAGGCCGGAGATTCTGAGCAGCAGGCGGCGGTCGTCGTCATCGACGCTGTCCAGCGTCACCGCCATGACCCCCACCTGGTCACCGCCGTCCAGCAGGGGCAGATGGACCCGGACGCCGTCCTCCTGGGGCACCTCGACAGGGACGGCGTCGAGAAAGCAGCGGCCCGCCTCGGAGTCGTCGATCACCTGGGGTTCCCCGCCGGTGAGTCCCTCACCGGGCAGCGGTACGAGCACCAACTGGCCGTAGTCCTGCAACAGCACCTGCGGACGGCGGCCACCGAGCCGGTCCACCACGTCGGCGACCAGGGGCCCGATGAGATGCGGCGGGAGTTCGTGCGCGCTGTCGAGGATCTTCCCGAGGAGCGCTTCCCCGAGGCTCTCGGACCGGTCCGGGCGCCGTCCTGCCGCCATCCCCTCACCTTCCGCGGTCACGCTTCGGGCGGGGGCGGGCCGGGATGACAACGGATCTGTCGGTGCCATGGCTCCATCATGCGGTCGTGGATGCCCGGCCCGCCGGTCGGGCGTAGCCGGCCGGGCTGCTCACCTGGGTCCGGCTCCTCCTTCCGACTCCCATGCGTCCTGTCCGTCGAGGCCGCTCTCGGCGAGCGCCAGCAGGCGCGGAGCCGGCAGTGGGTTCGCGGGGTCGGCAGCAGCGGTCAGCAGCCGGGTGGCCACTCGGGCCGGCTCGTCCGGGGGGATCACCAGCAGTTCCCAACGCCCCACGGTGCCGCAGTCCACGGTGATGGCATGCGCCTCGGCGGCGGAATCGGTCAGCACCACCTCGATCACGTGGCCGGGTGCCATCACCTCCCGCGGGGCATCGGGCCAGGCGGCCGTCCCCACGGTCACGCGGGTGACGGTGCCGATGCCCGGATCCAAGGAGCCGACCAGTACGGGCAGCTCCAGTTCCAGTGCGTCGCAGCGCGGCCACCATGCGCCGTCCAGCGGGCCATGGCTGACGTCCGGCGTGAGGCGCAGCCGGGGCAAGGGCATGCGATAGGAGTGTCCGTCACCTGGTGCCGTACCCTCGGCGGGCTTTGTGATGGCGTTCATCGTGCGATCCCGTTCCGGGCCGTGCGGTTTCCGGCTGCCCGTGTCTGTCGCTCGCCGGGAACGGCGCCACCGTCATTGTGCGCCCGGAAGTTCTCGGTATGTCTCAGATTACTCCCGGCTGTGGCAGGCGGTGTGGCTCGCAACTATCGCACTGCCGCATCACCGGCGTGCCAAGGGCTGTCCTTCGACGGACAAGGTCAGCACGCAGGGGGCGACGGGGCCGGGCAGCCCGACGACCTCACCCATGATCTGCCAGCCCCAGGACGAGAAGGCGGCTTGTCCGGCCCGGTCGGCAGGATGCAGCAGGGTGACCCCGAGGGAGGAGCGCAGGTCTGTGAGCAGACGCTGTTGCAGCCGGCGGGCGATGTCGCGGCGTTGAGCGTGCGGATGGGCCACGACCTGGGTGAGGACGACGAACCGTGCCCGGGAAGTGAGCCGCTGGATGATCTCCTGGAGCGTTCCGCCGCTCTGCCGGCCGTCGGAGCCGTCAGAGCCCACCGGAAAACCGAAGGCGCAACCGACCAGCACCGTCGTCTCGGCGACCAGCAGGGCGAAGCCGGGGCGGTGGGCGGTGACCGCCAAGCGGTGCAGGAAGTCGTCGCGGTCGTGGTATGCCTCTCCGACGGTGCCCGCGACGGACTCCGCAGCCAGGTCGGCGATGTCCTCGCGCATGTCTTCTGCCTGCCGGCGGGTCAGCCGGCGAAGGCGGATACCGTCCCTGAGGACCGGCTGGTCCGGCCGACGAGCGGGGTCTTCGGGTGCCCGCGTCGCGGTACTCACGAGGTCGCTGGATGCGGTGGGCGGCACGGGACTCACGGGGGCCGTGAGGAGCAGCGAAGTCGATTCCGCGGTGGCATCGAGGAGCCGGGCGATCTGAGCGCACGGATGGTGCAGTCGCAGGTGAGCGTGGACCCGGCCGGCGCGCCGTGCTGCCGACAGGAGGACGTCCAAGCCCCTGGCGTCGCAGGAGCCGACCGTGGTCAGGTCGATGTCGATCTCGGTGACGCCGTCCAGCAGACACTGCTCCACTGCGGCCCGCAGCAGCGGCGTGGTGGCCGGCCCGATGTCGCCGGCAAGCGTGACGAGCGTGCGCTCTCCTCGGTTCCGCCGATGGATGTCCAGCCGGGAAAGGGCCACCACGTCTCTCCTCGGCGGGGTGGCGGACCTGCGCGGGCGATCCGCGCGACTCCTGCCGTGATGAGCTCGCTGAGTTGCTTCGACCGCGGCGGACATGGTGCCGACCCGTCTCCGCGCCGACCACGGGGGCGGCCCGGATTCACTCGTCTCTCGCCGAGGACGACCCGGCGTGGGAGCCGGAGTGCGTGATGCCCTCGGTACTTCAACCGTACGTCTGCCGCAACCGGAAGCGGCTGCGTCGAAGGACGCGCACCTCACAGCGGAGGGCCGGCGGGGTAAGGGCAGGGGCGCCATCCCGCCCCTGCCCTGCCGCGGCAGGTGCCACAGGATGCGCGCCGGCTCTGGACCAGCACTGGCCGCGGCACAGTGCCCTGAACACAGCACAGCGCTGCCGCCCGCGATCGAAGCCGGACGGCAGTGCGGGTGGACGAATTGAATGCCAGCTCACTTCCGAACCCGCACGCGACGCGACCTCCGCTCACCGGGTCTCCGAACCCATCCGAGCGAAACGTCCCACGCCAGAAGGATGGCCCCTGAGCGAAAGCCAGCTTTCGGAAGGCGTTGCGGACGCCGTTCAGCGGTTCGCGGCCGGGGAACAGTAGAGCTTGTTGGTCAAAAGCACCGCCCACCGGCCGCCGGTGGGGGAGATCCACATGCCTGTGCCGGTGAATCCGTAGTGGATCCAGACCTCCTCCTCGGCAGTGGTGCCGGGAGCCGGATGCCAGAACAGGCCGCGAGCCGGCCCCGAGAAACCCCAGCTCAGGGCCACACCAGGCAGTACGGCTGATGCCCCGCCTCATGCAACCGATGGCTGAAGTCCTGCCACTCGTGCAGCAACTGGTACACGTTGAACGCGTCCCGCGGCCCACCCCGGTCGGGGACCGTCGACCAGATGAAGGCCGCCGCGCCGACCGCTTCCTCGCCGATGCCGCGGAGGGGGTCGACGACCGTCATGGGGAGTTTGACGACCGCGTAGTCGGGGTGCAGGACGACCAGTTCCAGGGGTGGGACCTTGTGCAGGGGGACGCCCTCGATGCCGGTCAGCACCATCGCGGCCATGGTCTCCGGCTTGATCTTGGTGAACATGCCGTTCATGCCCAGCTCGTCGCCGCCGAGTTCTTCGGGACGCATCGAGATGGGGACGCGGGCCGCGGTCGCGCCGTCCGGCGCGCCGAAGTATTTGTACGTCACCCCCACCCGACCACCATTCCTGCTCCCCGCCCGGAGGCGGTCGGCCCGCTGGTCGAGCCGGCGGTCGAGATCCCGGTCGATCTGCCGGTCGTACCGCTCGGGCTCACTCGGTACACCCTGTGTCTGTCGTGCGTCGGTCTGACGTGTCTCGGTCGTTTCCTCCGCGTCGCGCCGGTGCCTTCCCCGCCGGGCACGTCGAGGACCCAGGTCATCAGTCCCCTCGCCCAGTCCGCCACCGCGATGCATATCTCCACCCGACTGCTTTTCTAGGACGCGTGGCCCCCGCCGCGCAACCCGATCATCGTGTCAGTGACCTCCCCCACGGCCGCCCGCCGAAACGTGCGGTGGAACAACTGTCCACGCGGGGGATTCCCGGCCCTGATCATCCGGCCCCTGATGAGTACGTGCGTATGGGCTTTGTGTATCAGGTCTCAGTCTCGCAGATGAGGGATGGCACCGCTGTGATCTTGGGGACCCGCCGCGTCCGAATCCCGCCCCGCCGCGCCCGACCGGCCTCGCGGACCGCGGTCGATCCCGGCGTCGACCGCGGTCCGGCCGGGGCTCGGCACCGCCTTCGGCCTACCCTGAGGAGGTCACCCCGCAACCGGAGTCCGAGAAGCCGGAGTAGTCGCACGTCATGAGTGCCATGAGCGAAACGCCCTATCCCTACGAAGCGCCCGTCTCACAGGCGCTCTTCGACCGTGCCTCCGTCGTCACCCCGGGCGGTGTGAACTCCCCGGTGCGCGCCTTCCGCGCCGTCGGCGGCACGCCCCGGTTCATGGTGTCGGGCAAGGGGGCCTACCTGACCGACGCCGACGGGCGCGAGTACGTCGACCTCGTGTGCTCCTGGGGGCCCATGATCCTCGGGCACGCGCACCCCGAGGTCATCGCCGCCGTCCAGGAGGCCGTGGCCCGCGGTACGTCCTTCGGCACGCCCGGCGAGGGCGAGGTCGCGCTCGCCGAGGAGATCGTCGCCCGGGTGGAGCCCGTCGAGCAGGTGCGGCTGGTCAGCAGCGGGACCGAGGCGACCATGTCCGCCATCCGGCTGGCCCGGGGGTTCACCCGGCGGTCCAAGGTGATCAAGTTCGCCGGTTGCTACCACGGGCACGTCGACTCGCTGCTCGCCGCGGCCGGCAGCGGGGTCGCCACCTTCGCGCTGCCCGACACGCCCGGTGTCACCGGTGCCCAGGCCGGCGACACGATCGTGCTGCCGTACAACGACCTGGAGGCCGTGCAGGAGGCCTTCCACCGGCACCCCGGTGAGATCGCCTGTGTGATCACCGAGGCGTCGCCGGGCAACATGGGCGTCGTGCCGCCGGACCCCGGCTTCAACCAGGCCCTGAAGGACTCCTGCCGGAGGAACGGCGCCCTGTTCATCTCCGACGAGGTGATGACCGGCTTCCGCACCAGCCGCGCCGGGTGGTACGGCGTCGAGGGCGTCGCGCCCGACCTGATGACCTTCGGCAAGGTCATGGGCGGTGGCTTCCCGGCCGCCGCGTTCGGCGGGCGTGCCGACGTGATGGCCCACCTCGCCCCCGCCGGGCCCGTGTACCAGGCCGGCACTCTCTCCGGCAACCCCGTCGCCACCGCCGCCGGTCTCGCCCAGCTGCGGCTGCTCGACGACGCCGCCTACGACAAGGTCGATGCCGTCTCCGAGCAGATCCGGACGCTCGTCAGCGAGGCGCTGTCGAAGGAGGGCGTCGCGCACCGGGTGCAGACCGCCTCCAACATGTTCTCCGTGTTCTTCACGGACCGGCAGGTGCGCGACTACGAGGACGCCAAGCGGCAGCAGTCGTACCGTTTCACCGCGTTCTTCCACTCGATGCTGGCGAACGGCGTCTATCTGCCGCCGTCGTCCTTCGAGTCCTGGTTCGTGTCCACGGCCCACGACGAGCGGGCCCTTCAGAAGATCGCCGACGCCCTTCCGGCGGCGGCCCGGGCGGCTGCGGAGGCCACGGCAGAATGAGCGACAGCACCAAGGACGTCACCGTCGTCCACCTGATGCGGCACGGCGAGGTCGCGAACCCGGACGGGGTCCTGTACGGGCGGCTGCCCGGCTACCACCTGTCCGAGCTGGGCCGGCAGATGGCCGAGCGGGTCGCCGAGCACCTCGCCCCCCGGGACGTCACCTATGTCTGCGCCTCCCCGCTGGAGCGGGCGCAGGAGACGGCCACGCCGATCGCCAAGGCGCACGGGCTGGATCTCGACACCGACGAGCGGCTGATCGAGGCCGAGAACGTCTTCCAGGGCAAGACGTTCGGCGTCGGTGACGGCGCGCTGCGCAATCCGGACAACTGGAAGCACCTCGTCAACCCGTTCCGGCCGTCCTGGGGCGAGCCGTACGTGGACCAGGTCGTGCGGATGATGGGCGCGCTGAACGCGGCCAAGGACCGGGCGCGGGGGCACGAGGCGGTGCTGGTCAGCCATCAGCTGCCGATCTGGATCGTGCGCTCGTACGTCGAGCGGCGGCGGCTGTGGCACGACCCGCGCAAGCGGCAGTGCACGCTCGCCTCCCTGACGACTTTCACATACCTGGGTGACAAGATCGTGTCCGTGGGCTACAGCGAGCCCGCCATCGATCTGGTCCCGGTCCATCTGCGCGCCGGCGCCAAGCCCCAGAAGGGGAAGGGCACCGCCCAGGGGAAGGCCTTCGGCGCCTGAGCGGCATCAGCCGTCACTGACGGTCCGTTTGGTGTCGCTTAGCGCACTTTCACGGTTGTCGTTACGAAAATCATAAGAATCTGCGGAACCTCCCCGATCGTCCTGCCCTCTGACTGGGTGTCCAGCAGGCAGCGACGAATCGGGGATCTCCATGCCCACCTTCTCCCGGACCTTCTCCCGGCGGGGAATGCTCGGCCTCGGCGCGGGGGCGGCGGCCGCCGCCTCGCTCGCCGGCTGCGGGAGCCTCACGTCCTCGGACGGCGGCGGCCACCCGAACGGTTCCGGCCAGGGCAAGCCCGGGCGGGGGCACGGGGACGGGAAGGGGAGCACCGCGCATCCGGCGCGGCCCATCGGTGACGGCTCCACCTCGTTCACCGGCAGGCAGCCGCACCAGCCGGCCAAGCCCGAGCCGCTGGAGCCGGGCCAGACCCCGCCCCAGTTCGTGATCTTCTCCTGGGACGGCGCCGGCGAGGTCGGCAACGGGCTCTTCCCGCGCTTTTTGGACCTGGCCGAGGAACACGGCGCGTCCATGACCTTCTTCCTCTCGGGGCTGTACCTGCTGCCCGAGTCCAAGAAGCGGCTGTACGAGCCGCCGAACAACCCGCGCGGCGCCTCCGACATCGGCTACCTCGCCGACGACCACATCAAGGCCACGCTGACGAACGTGCGCCGGGCCTGGCTGGAGGGGCATGAGATCGGCACCCACTTCAACGGGCACTTCTGCGCCGGCACCGGCACGGTCGGCAACTGGACCCCGCAGCAGTGGGAGAGCGAGATCCGGCAGGCCAAGGCGTTCGTGAAGGAGTGGCGGACCAACACCGGCTGGACCGATCTGCCGTCGCTGCCGTTCGACTACGACAAGGAGCTGGTCGGCGGTCGTACGCCCTGTCTGCTCGGCCAGGACAACCTGCTGCCCACCGCCCGGAAGCTGGGCTGGCGCTACGACGCCTCCTCGCCGGGCGGCCGTCAGGTGTGGCCGGGGAAGAAGCTGGGGATCTGGGACCTGCCGTTGCAGCAGATACCTTTCCCCGGACGTTCCTTCGAGGTCCTGTCCATGGACTACAACATGCTCGCCAACCAGTCCCTGAACTCCACCAAGGCGCCCGCCTACAACTACCCCGGCTGGCGCAAGCAGTCCGCGCAGGCGTACATCCAGGGTTTCCAGCGGGCGTACGAGACGAACCGGGCGCCGTTCTTCGTCGGCAACCACTTCGAGCAGTGGAACGGCGGCATCTACATGGACTCGGTCGAGGAGGCCTTCAAGCACATCGCGCGCGAGAAGGAGAAGGGCGCGGACGTACGGCTGGTCTCCTTCCGGCAGTTCGTGGACTGGATGGACGCGCAGAAGCCCGAGGTGCTCGCCAAGCTGCGGACGCTGGAGGTCGGGCAGCGGCCGGCGGGCGGCTGGAAGGAGTTCCTGCGGGGTGGCGGGTCCGCCTCCTCCGACGCCGTCTGAGTCGGCGCCCGATCGGGGGCAGGTGCCCGAAATGTCCCGTGTAAATACGCCCTGAAATGCGGTTTTCCGCCCGGCAGGGGGGTGCGCAAGATCCCCGGAACAGGCATGCGAAACTTTTCACATGAGTACCCGTAGCCGCGCCGTCCTGCTCAGCGCCGTGGCCGCCGCCGCGGCCTTGTCCCTGTCCGCGTGCGGCAAGGGCGGCACCTCCGGAGGCGGTGGCGACACCCACTTCGTCACCGGCAACAACGGCATCGACACCGTCCCGGCCGGCAAGCGCGCCACGGCCCCGGACCTGTCGGGCAGGACCATCGACGGCAAGACCCTGGACGTCGCCGACTACAAGGGCAAGGTCGTCGTCGTCAACGTCTGGGGCTCGTGGTGCGGACCGTGCCGCGAGGAGGCGCAGTACTTCGCCAAGGTCTCCAAGGAGTACCAGGACAAGGGCGTCCAGTTCGTCGGCATCAACACCCGGGACACCAGCACCACCCCGGCCGTGAACTTCGAGAAGGAGCACGGCGTCGAGTACCCGAGCCTGTACGACCCCACGGGCAAGCTGATGCTCCGCTTCGAGAAGGGCACCCTCAACCCGCAGCTCATCCCCTCCACGCTCGTCATCGACCGGCACGGCAAGGTCGCCGCGCGGGCCCTGGAGGCGCTCGACGACACGGGCCTGCTGAAGATGCTCAAGCCGGTCCTCGCGGAGAAGTGACGTGAGCGCGCTGCTGACGCTGGCCGCGGAGACGGGCCGGAACGAGACGGTCCTGCACGGCGCCCTGCTGATCGCCCTGCCGATCGCGCTGCTCGCCGGGCTCGTCTCCTTCTTCTCGCCCTGTGTGCTGCCGCTGGTCCCCGGTTACCTCTCCTACGTGACCGGCGTCGCGGGCACCGACCTGGCCGAGGCCAGACGGGGGCGGATGGTGGCCGGCGCCTCCCTGTTCGTGCTCGGCTTCAGCGCCGTGTTCGTCTCCGGCGGTGCGCTCTTCGGCTACTTCGGCGCCAACCTGATCGACTACCAGGGCACCCTGTCCAAGGTGCTCGGCGTGCTCATGATCGCCATGGGCGTCTTCTTCATGGGGCTCCTGCCCTGGTTCACCATGCGCGAGTTCCGCTTCCACAAGCGGCCGACGGGCGGGCTGCTGGGCGCGCCCGTGCTCGGCGCCCTCTTCGGCGTCGGCTGGACGCCCTGCATGGGCCCGACGCTCTCCTCGGTGAACTTCCTCTCCTTCCAGGAGTCGAGCGCGGCCCGCGGCTCGCTGCTGATGGTCGTCTACTGCCTCGGCCTCGGCGTGCCGTTCGTGCTCACCGCGATCGGCTTCCGCAAGGCCCTCGGCGCCTTCGCCTGGGTCAAGCGCCACTATGTGTGGGTGACGCGCATCGGCGGCTCGATGATGATCGTGACCGGTGTGCTGCTGCTGACCGGCGCCTGGAACAGTCTGGTGCAGCAGATGCAGACCTGGTCCGGCGGCTTCAATGTGGGGATCTGACCGATGAGCAAGACCGACACCGACACGAGCCAGGACCGGGAGGAGCTGGGAGCGGCCGGCTCCCAGCTGTCCACCGCGCCGCAGGAGGAGCAGACGAGCCTGCCCGGCCTCGGCGTCATCGGCTGGGCGCGCTGGTTCTGGCGGCAGCTGACCTCCATGCGGGTCGCGCTGCTGCTGCTCCTGCTGCTCTCGCTCGGCGCGATCCCCGGCTCGCTGATCCCGCAGACCGGCGCCGACGCGAGCAAGGTCGAGGACTTCCGCGCCGCCCACAAGACGCTGGCGCCCGTCTACGACAAGCTCGGCCTGTTCCACGTCTACAGCTCGGTGTGGTTCTCCGCGATCTACATCCTGCTGTTCGTCTCCCTCATCGGCTGCATCGTCCCGCGCACCTGGCAGTTCGTCGGCCAGTTGCGCGGCCGTCCGCCGGGGGCGCCCAAGCGGCTGAACCGGCTGCCCGCCCACACCACCTGGCGCACCACCGAGGACCCCGAGCGGGTCCGTGAGGCCGCGCTCGCGCTGCTGAAGAAGCGCCGCTTCCGTGCCCACGTCGTCGGTGACGCCGTGGCCGCCGAGAAGGGCTATGTGCGCGAGCTGGGCAACCTGGTCTTCCACATCGCCCTGATCGTGCTGCTGGTCGCCTTCGCCTCGGGCCAGCTCTACAAGTCCGACGGCACCAAGCTGATGGTGGAGGGCGACGGCTTCTCCAACGCGCTGCCGATGTACGACGACTTCAAGTCCGGCAGCCTGTTCCGCAACGACGACCTCGTGCCGTTCAGCTTCGACCTGAAGGACTTCAAGGGCACCTACGAGGTCAGCGGCCCCAACCGGGGCACCCCGCGCACCTACGAGGCGAAGATCACCTACAGCAAGGGCGCCTACGGCAAGGAGCGGTCGACGACCGTCAAGGTCAACGAGCCGCTGAAGATCGACGACGCCAAGGTCTACCTGGTCAGCCACGGCTACGCGCCCGTCATCACGGTCCGCGACGGCAAGGGCGAGGTCGTCTACCACGACGCCGTACCGCTGCTGCCGCTCGACGGCAACGTCAGCTCCAACGGCGTGGTTAAGGTGATGGACGGCTACCGCGACCCCCAGGGCAAGAAGGAGCAGCTCGGCTTCCAGGCGTTCTTCGCGCCGACGCTCGACACGCGGAGCGGGACAATGCTCTCGCAGTTCCCGGCCCTGCTGAACCCGGTGCTCGCGGTGAACGCCTACCACGGCGACCTGGGCGTGAACTCGGGCATCCCGCAGAGCGTGTACCAGCTGGACAAGAAGCACATGACGGCGTTCAAGGACGCCAAGGGCCAGCTGTTGAAGAAGCTGCTGAAGCCGGGCGACACCATGGCGCTGCCGGGCGGCGCCGGCTCCATCACCTTCGAGAAGGACATCAAGGAGTGGGCCGGCTTCGAGATCGTCCAGGAGCCGGGCGGCGGCTGGGCGCTCACCGGTGCCCTCGCCGCGATCTTCGGCCTGGCCGCCTCCCTGTTCATCCAGCGCCGCCGGGTCTGGGTGCGCGCGGTGCGCGGTGCCGACGGCGTCACGGTGGTCGAGATGGCCGGGCTCGGCCGCAGCGAGTCCGCGAAGGTGCCCGAGGAACTGGGCGACCTAGCCGGAATCCTCTACGACCAGGCGCCGGGGGCACCCGACCCCGACGACGACTCCGCAGCAACCCCCGACCCCCAAGTCGTACCTGCCGAAGGGGCTGAGAAGTGACTCTCGCCGCCGCAACCGATCTCGCCGCCGCGACCAACGAACACCTCGCGAGCATCAGCAACACGCTGATCTACTCGTCGATGGCGGTCTACACCCTGGCCTTCTTCGCCTACATCGCCGAGTGGCTGTTCGGCAGCCGCAGCAAGGTCGCCCGTACGGCCGCCGCGCTCACCGCCGACAGCGAGCGGAGGGCGGACGGGCCCGCCCTCACCGTGAAGCGGGCCGGCGGCACCGCCGTGCTGGAACGGCCGAAGGTCGTCGTCCGCTCGGCGTCCGGCGCGCGGGACGTGCCGGACGGGCCCGGCGCGCACGGCGGTGACGAGCAGGGCGACCTCTACGGCCGGATCGCCATCTCCCTCACCGTGCTCGCGTTCCTGGTGGAGCTGGGCGGCGTCGTCGCCCGCGCGGCCTCCGTGGAGCGGGCGCCGTGGGGCAACATGTACGAGTTCAACATCACCTTCTCCACGGTCGCCGTCGGCGTGTACCTGGCGCTGCTGGCCCTGAAGAAGAACGTGCGCTGGCTCGGCCTGTTCCTCGTCACGACGGTCCTGCTGGACCTGGGCCTCGCGGTCACCGTCCTGTACACGGCCAGCGACCAGCTCGTGCCGGCCCTGCACTCGTACTGGCTGTACATCCACGTCTCCACCGCCATCTTCTGCGGTGCCGTGTTCTACGTCGGCGCGGTCGCCACGATCCTGTACCTGTGCAAGGACTCGTACGAGAACAAGCTCCAGCTCGGCGGCAAGCCCGGGAAGTTCGCCTCCTCGGTGCTGGAGCGGCTGCCCGCCTCCGCGTCCCTGGACAAGTTCGCCTACCGGGTCAACGCGGCCGTCTTCCCGCTGTGGACGTTCACGATCATCGCGGGCGCGATCTGGGCGGGCGACGCCTGGGGCCGGTACTGGAACTGGGACCCGAAGGAGACCTGGTCCTTCATCACCTGGATCGCCTACGCCTGTTACCTGCACGCCCGGGCCACGGCCGGCTGGAAGGGCCGCAAGGCCGCCTACCTGGCGCTGATCGCCTTCGGCTGCTGGCTGTTCAACTACTACGGCGTCAACATCTTCGTCACCGGCAAGCACTCCTACGCGGGCGTGTGACCGCCGTGACCGGAAGGCCGGTTCCTGTGACACGGGTCACGGGAACCGGCCTTCGCCGTGCGGACAGGCAACAGGGCGTGGACATCATCTGTCCGCGGGACTCGGGGAGTTCCGGGGTTTCGAGATGCTTTGCGAGTTTCGTCCGAGCGCGGGAGAGCCGCGAACGAACGGTGCCGACGGGCACGCCGAGCGCGTCCCGGCCCCGCCGACGGAAGCGGTGTAGCGCCGTTGGGCTTGCGGGGCCGAGCCGGGAGGTGACCGCGGCACCGCGGTCGGGCCCCAGAGGGAGGCACGCCGATGACCCAGCTTCCGGAGTTCCCGGACCACGACCTTCCGCCGGCCCGTGACCGACTCCGCAAGGAGCATCTGATGACCGAGATCCGGCGCACCGGCGAACAGTCCGCGCCGCGGCGCAGGAAGTGGCTGCGTCCGGCGCTGGCCGCCGCGGCCGTGGCGACGGTCGCGGCCGTCACTTTCGTCGTCCTGCCGTCCTCCTCCGCCGGCGGCGGCGCGAGCACGCGGCCGCCGAGCAGGGCGACGGTGGCGCTGCTGGAGGACATCGCGCTGGCCGCCGAGCACGACACCGCCTACGGCACCGTCCGCGACGACCAGTTCGTCTACGTGGACAGCAAGGTGTCGTACTCCAAGACCTCCGACGAGACGACGACCGTCCAGCCGCTGCACCGGCGAGAGGTCTGGATGTCCGTCGACGGCCGGCACAACGGCCTGCTCCGGGAGGCCGGCAGCAAGCCCATGGTGATCGAACCCGACCTCAGGCCCGGCGGCCCCCGCTGGGAGGTCTCCGCGTTCTACCGGCACGTGGAGAAGCTACCCGCCGACGCCGGCGCGATGTACACCTGGCTGCGGAAGACCGCGCCGAAGTACACCGGGCAGGAACCGAACCAGGCCATGTTCGTGCTGGTCGGCGATCTGCTACAGGACGCGATCGTGCCCCCGCGGCGGAGCGCCGCGCTGTACCGGGCGGTGGCCCGGATCCCCGGTGTGACCGTCGTGCCGGACGCCGTCGACGCGGCCGGCCGGCACGGCGTCGCCATCGCCCGCAAGGACCCCGACAACCCGACCCGCGACGAGTGGATCTTCGACCGGAGGACCCATGAGTTCCTGGGTGAGCGCAGTGTGGCCACCGAGGACTACACGGGTAGGAAGAAGGGGCAGGTCACCAGCGACACGGCGGTGCTGCGCCGGGCGGTCGTGGACCGCCCGGGGGAGCGGCCGTGACCACGTGCGCATCCCCGGGCCCGGGGGCAGGCTGGTTCCATGAGCGGTTCCATCGCACAAGGCACCAGCCAGACGCACGGGAACACGCACATCCTGCACTTCGTGGTGCGGCTCCCCCGGCGCATGGAGGAGGTCTGGGCCGCGCTGGCCACGCCCGAGGGGCTGGCGTCCTGGTTCACCGCCGCCGACGTGCTCGAACCCCGGCTCGGCGGCGCGGTCACCCTGCGCGACCTGGGCGACGGGCAGGTCACCGCGTGGGACGTGGACCGGATGGCGGAGTACACGGTCGGGGGCGGCGGCCGGCTCCGGTTCCATCTGGAGCGGGACGGGGAGGACGGCAGCGTGCTCCGCTTCACCCATGAGTTCCAGGGCGAGGAGGAGACGGAACAGCGCTGGCGGAGCCGCTTCGAACGCCTGATCGAGGCGCTGGAGCCGGGGCGGGGCTGAGCCTCTAGGAGACCGCGGGCAGGCTGTCGTGGGCCACCGAGGCGATCCGGTCCCGCAGCCGCTCGACGTACAGCCGCATGTTCTTCGCCGCGACGTCCGTGTCCGGGTACCGGCTCGCCAGCCAGAGCCCGTCGGGCAGCCGGTTCACCCACACGCACACCTGGTCGCCGTACGACACCCGCATCAGCCCGTACGCCTTCAGCTCCGCCCACCGCTCGGCGCCCGGGATGGCGCGGGCGTCGACGTACGACACGATCGAGTACAGGTCCGGGGAGGTCGGCCGGAAGTCCGCGCCGAGCAGGCGCAGCACCCGGGCCAGCGGCATCCGGGCCAGCGACCGGTTCGCCTGGAGTTCGGCACGGACCGCCCGCAGGGCGTCCGGGAAGCCACGGGTGCGGCCCACGGGCACCTCGATCGGGGCGCCGCCCACGTACCAGCCCACCGAGTCCGTCCACCGCGACTTCACCCGGGTGTGGAAGGGCACCACCGTCCGGTACACCGGCTGCCCGCCGAGTTCGTGCACGATCAGCCCGGTCGCGGCCAGCAGCCCGACCAGGCTGCCGCCGTACGGCCTGCAGTACGCCTCGAACGCCGCCGCCGCGTCCGCGTCCGCCAGCGGCTCGCACAGCATCCGCTGCGTGGGCAGCGGGCCGCCCGGGGTCAGGCCCAGGTCCACGGGAAAGCCCGGCAGCGTGCCGTCGCAGCGGTGGATGAACTCCCGCCAGCGGTCCACGAACGCGTGCCGGCCGTCGATGCCGTCCGCGTCCGCGCGCTCGATCTCGCAGAAGTCGACGTAACTCGCGGCGGGCGTGGCGGAGTCCGGTTCGACGCCGGTCAGGCCCGCCGCGTACAGCTCGTGGATCTCGGCGACCAGCCGGTGCAGGGAGTAGGCGTCGACGTTGCTGTGGTCGAAGGCCATGTAGACGCTCGCGCCGTCGTCCCGGACGACCGCCGTGTAGATCAGGTTGGGCCAGCGCAGCGCGTCCGCGACCGTGTCGAAGCGCTCCTGGAGGTGGCGGACGAGGTCGCCGGCGTCGGGGAAGTCGCCCGCCTCCGCCCGGCGCAGGGACACGTCGGCCGCGTCGAGCGTGAACCGGCGTAGTTCGTCGCCGGCCCAGCGGAAGCCGCTGCGCAGCGTCTCGTGCCGTACGGTCCAGGCCCGCAGCGCCCGCTCCAGCACGTCGAGGTCGACCGGGCCGGGCAGGTCGAACGCGGTGCCGAGCCAGGTCGGCACGAAGAGCCCGTCCTCCCGGACGGACTTGGCCGTCCTGATGTGCGACTCCTGGATGTAGGCGGGCGGCCGGGAGTCCTCCGGGAGCGCCGTCGCCGCCGCGACGGTCGCCGGGCTCAACGTCCACTCGACGAGCCGTCCCGGCCGGATCTCGCAGCGCTGGATGTCAGTGATTCGCACGCGTCTCCCATCGCAGAAGGGGCCCCTGGATACGGGCCCCCTGGAAGCCAATGCCGTGGGACGCGGGCGGGACATGCCCGGCCGGTTCATTTCAACGGAACGGGTGGCGAGCCGAACGCGGAAGTGAATAACCGTCGGTGACCGGTCGGGGGTTCACTCGACGGTGATCGAGTCCAGCTTCTCGCGGAGGTACACGTGCGAGTCGACGGGCGGGTACACCACCCGGCCCACCGGCGCCGGAAGGGACTCCACCAGCGTGCCCGGGGTGCACTCGCCGAAGTAGACGAGCGAGATCAGCTCCTCGGCGGGCGCGTCGACGGGCGGCGGCAGCACCCGGTGCCGCCCGGACCGCCACCGGTCACCGGTCCAACGGGCCAGCAGATCACCGATGTTGACCGTGAACGCGGCCGGGTCGTACGGCGCGTCCTGCCAGCCGTCCGCGTCGGTGTACACCTGGAGCCCGCCCTTGCCCGCCTGCCGGTCGAGGATGGTGACGGTCCCGAAGTCGGTGTGCGGCCCGATCCGGAACTGGCCGGGCGCCGGCGCGCCGACGACCTCCGTCCCCGGGTACCAGTTGATGTTGAAGCCGTACGTCGGATGGTCCATGTGCCGGGTGAAGAAGTCGGCGCCGAGCCCCAGCGCGCACGCCAGCAGGGCCAGCAGCTCCTTCTCCAGCGCGACCATCCGGCCCAGGTACTCCTCGCACAGCGAACGCAGCGCGGGCACCTCCGCCGGCCACACGTTGGGCTTGTACCACTCCGCGTTGACGACCGGGTCCTCGAACGGCTCGGCGGTGGCGAAGGTCAGCGACTCCTTCAGGTCCGGCGGGGTCTCGGTGCCCTCCGCGTACCCGTTGGCCTCGGCACCCGGCCCGAGCCAGCCGCGCCCGCCGACCCTCGCCGCGTAGCGCTGCTTGACCTCCGCGGGCAGCAGGAAGAACAGCCGGGCGGCCGACCGGATCCCGGCCCGCAGCGCGGGGTCCACGCCGTGCCCGGTGACCAGCAGGAAGCCGGCGGACTGCAGGGCCTGGTCGACGGTGCGGGCGAGCACGGCCCGCCGCATCGCGTCCCCCTCGGTCCAGATCCGCAGATCGATGGTGGGAATCACACCAGCCATGTTGGCACTCCTCGGCGCCGCGCGGACCCGCCTTCATGGGGGTGGCCGCAGGGACAAAGCGGTACGTCGGCGATACTTGGGCACATGGCTTACGACGATCTTCGCTCCCTCCTGCGGGCGCTGGAGCGCGAGGGCGACCTCAAGCGCATCAAGGCCGAGGTCGACCCGTACCTGGAAGTCGGGGAGATCGTCGACCGGGTGCAGAAGTCCGGCGGCCCGGCGCTGCTCTTCGAGAACGTGCGCGGCTCGGACATGCCCCTCGCCATGAACGTGTACGGCACCGACCGCCGGCTGCTGAAGGCGCTGGGCCTGAAGTCGTACGGCGAGATCTCCGACAAGATCGGCGGCCTGCTGCGGCCCGAGCTGCCGCACGGCTTCGTCGGCGTCCGCGAGGCCTTCGGCAAGCTGGGCGCGATGGCCCACGTCCCGCCGAAGAAGGTGAAGCCCGACAACGCTCCGGTGCAGGAGGTCGTCCTCCGGGGCGACGACGTCGACCTGGAGCGGCTCCCGGCGCTGTTCACCTGGCCGAAGGACGGCGGCTCCTTCTTCAACCTGGGCCTGACCCACACCAAGGACCCCGAGACCGGCATCCGGAACCTGGGTCTGTACCGCCTCCAGCGGCACGACAAGCGCACCATCGGCATGCACTGGCAGATCCACAAGGACAGCCGGAACCACTACCAGGTGGCCGCGCGCCGGGGCGAGCGGCTCCCGGTGGCCATCGCCTTCGGCTGCCCGCCCGCCGTGACGTACGCCTCCACCGCCCCCCTCCCTGGCGACATCGACGAATACCTCTTCGCCGGGTTCCTCGCGGGCAAGCGGATCGAGATGGTCGACTGCAAGACGGTCCCGCTCCAGGTCCCGGCCAACGCGGAGGTGGTCCTGGAGGGCTGGCTGGAGCCCGGCGAGATGCTGCCCGAGGGCCCCTTCGGCGACCACACCGGCTTCTACACCCCGCAGGAACCCTTCCCGGCCCTGAGGATCGACTGCGTGACGATGCGCAGGCGCCCCCTGCTCCAGTCGATCGTCGTCGGCCGCCCCCCGACGGAGGACGGCCCGCTCGGCCGCGCCACGGAACGCTTCTTCCTGCCCCTGCTCAAGATCATCGTCCCGGACATCGTGGATTACCACCTGCCCGAGGCCGGCGGCTTCCACAACTGCGCGATCGTCTCGATCGACAAGAAGTACCCGAAGCACGCGCAGAAGGTGATGCACGCGATCTGGGGGGCGCACATGATGTCCCTGACCAAGCTGATCGTGGTCGTGGACGCCGACTGCGACGTGCACGACCTGCACGAGGTCGCCTGGCGGGCCCTCGGCAACACCGACTACGCCCGTGACCTCACGGTCGTGGAGGGCCCCGTCGACCACCTGGACCACGCCTCCTACCAGCAGTTCTGGGGCGGCAAGGCGGGCATCGACGCGACGCGCAAGTGGCCCGAGGAGGGCTACACCCGCGACGGCGGCTGGCCCGACATGGTCCTGTCGGACCCGGATACGGCGGCCCTGGTGGACCGCCGCTGGAAGGAGTACGGACTGTGACGTCGGCCTCTGCCGCCATCCCCCAGCCCGGCCGCACCAAGGCGTTCCTGCGCCTGGTGATGATCGAGCACTCGGTCTTCGCGCTCCCCTTCGCCTACATCGCCTCCCTCACGGCGATGTACGAGTGGGACCGGAACATCCACTGGGGCCGTCTGCTCCTGGTCACCATCTGCATGGTCGGCCTGCGCACCTTCGCGATGGCGGTCAACCGGATCATCGACCGCGAGATCGACGCCCGGAACCCGCGCACCGCCCACCGCGAGCTCGTCACCGGCGCGATGTCGGTCAGGCACGCCTGGACGGGCGCCCTGATCGCCCTGGTGGTCTTCCTGGGCGCGGCGGCCCTGCTGAACCCCCTCTGCCTGGCGCTCGCGCCGGTGGCGGTGATCCCGATGGTGGTCTACCCCTACGGGAAGCGGTTCACGAACTTCCCGCAGGCCATCCTGGGTCTCGCACAGTCCATGGGCCCCATCGGCGGCTGGCTGGCCATCAGCGGCGAGTGGTCCTGGACGGCGGTGATCCTCGGCCTCGCCGTGGGCGTCTGGATCGGCGGCTTCGACCTGATCTACGCCTGCCAGGACGTCGAGACCGACCGCGAGATCGGCGTGATGTCGGTCCCGGCCCGCTTCGGCATCCCCGCCGCGATCTGGGGCGCCCGGGTCTGCCACACCCTCACCACGGCCCTGTTCGTCTGGTACGGCCTGGCCACCCACGCCGGAGCGTTCTTCTGGCTGGGCCTGCTGGTCGTCGCGGGCGCCTTCCTCTACGAGCACTCCATCGTCCGGCCCCACGACCTGTCCCGCCTGAACAGGGCGTTCTTCTCGGTCAACGGCTTCATCGGCATCGCCCTGTTCGTGTGCGCGCTGCTCGATCTCCTCGTACGCGGTCTGACCGTGTGAGCGCCCCGGCACCACCCGGCCTGAGGGCGGTCGGGCGCGCCGGTACGCTCAAGGTGTGAACGCAGGAGAAACGCAGCGTGTGCCTTGGATCGTGGGGGTGTCCGGAGCTTCCGGGACGCCCTACGCGGCTGCCGTGCTGCGGGCGCTGCTGGAGGCCGGGGAAACGGTGGACCTCGTGGTCAGCCGGGCCTCGCGGCTGACGCTGCTGGACGAGACGGGCATCTCCTTCCGGGACGCGCACTGGCAGGACGACCTGCGGGAATGGCTGGCCCGTGGCGCCGACGGCAAGCCCGGCACCTTCGACGTGGACATCAGCGGGGTGCGGTACTGGAGCGCCGGCGACCTCGCCGCCGGCCCGTCCTCGGGGTCGTACCCGGCGAAGGGCATGATCGTCGTGCCCGCCTCCACCGCCTCGGTGGCCGGTGTGGCGCTCGGCCTGTCCAAGGATCTGCTCCAGCGCGCGGCGAGCGTCACACTGAAAGAGCGCCGGACGCTGGTCGTCGCCGTACGGGAGACCCCCTTGAACGGGCAGACGCTGCGCCACCTCGTCGCACTGGACGACGCCGGCGCCACGGTCGTCCCGGCCTCGCCCGCCTTCTACGCGGGCGCCACCCACATCCAGGACCTGGTGGACTTCGTCGCCGGCCGCGTGCTGGACGCGGCCGGTGTCGCGCACGGCCTGTACCGGCGCTGGAAGGGCGAGCTGGGCGGCGGCACTCCCGGCACGTAAGGCAAGCAGCAGTACCCCTCATCACTCCACGGACTTTCACCGGAAGGCTTCGATCGCATGGACGCGGTGGACAGGCAGCTCATCCAGGCCCTGAGGGAGAACGGCCGGGCCTCGTACGCGGAGCTGGGGCGCCTGGTCGGCCTGTCGGGCCCCAGCGTCACCGACCGCATCAACCGGCTGGAGGCGGCCGGTGTCATCACCGGCTACCGCGCCACGGTGGACGCGGCCTCCCTCGGCCTCGGCGTCACCGCCCTGATCGGCATCTCGCTCTCCGACGCCGCCGACCACGAGGACGTCGCCCAGCGGCTGCGGGACCTGCCGGAGATCGAGGACTGCTGGTTCATCGCCGGTGACGACTCCTTCATGCTCAAGGTCCGCTCGACCGACGTGGACGGCCTGGAGAAGACCATCCGCCGGCTCAGCGGGACGAAGGGCGTCTCCCGCACCCGTACCACGATCGTGCTGTCCACCAAGTGGGAGAACCGGGTCGGGGAACTGCCGGAAGAGGTCTAGGGATACGGTGGGTCGAGTTGTCGTGGAAAGGTGTGGGTATGGACGTCGGGCTCAAGCGCGAGCTGGAGGAGAAGGTCCGCTCCGGTGAGCGGCTGACCCGCGAGGACGGCATCGCGCTCTACGAGTCGGACGACCTGGCCTGGCTCGGCGGGCTCGCCCACGAGGTGCGGACCCGCAAGAACGGTGACGTCGTCCACTTCAACGTCAACCGGCACCTGAACATGACCAACGTGTGCACGGCCTCCTGCGCCTACTGCTCGTTCCAGCGCAAGCCGGGCGAGAAGGACGCGTACACGATGCGCATCGAGGAGGCCGTCAAGCTCGCCAAGGCGATGGAGTCGGAGAACCTCACCGAGCTGCACATCGTCAACGGCCTGCACCCGAACCTGCCGTGGCGGTACTACCCGCGTTCCCTGCGGGAGCTGAAGAAGGCCCTGCCGAACAACGTCTCCCTGAAGGCCTTCACGGCGACGGAGATCCACCACTTCGAGACCATCAGCGGTCTGTCGGCCTCCGAGATCCTCGACGAGCTGATCGACGCGGGCCTGGAGTCGCTGACGGGCGGTGGCGCCGAGATCTTCGACTGGGAGGTCCGGCAGCACATCGTGGACCACCGCACCCACTGGGAGGACTGGTCCCGCATCCACCGCCTGGCGCACGAGAAGGGTCTGAAGACCCCGTGCACCATGCTGTACGGCCACATCGAGGAGCCCCGGCACCGCGTCGACCACGTCCTGCGCCTGCGCGAGCTCCAGGACGAGACCGGCGGCTTCCAGGTCTTCATCCCGCTGCGCTACCAGCACGACTTCGTGGACATGAAGGACGGCAAGGTACGCAACACCCTCCAGGCGCGCACCCAGATGGCGACCGGCGCGGAGGCGCTGAAGACCTTCGCGGTGTCGCGGCTGCTGTTCGACAACGTCCCGCACGTCAAGGTCTTCTGGGTCATGCACGGTGTGCAGACGGCCCAGCTCGCCCTCCAGCACGGCGCCGACGACATGGACGGGTCGGTGGTGGAGTACAAGATCACCCACGACGCGGACAACTTCGGCACGCCGAACAAGCTGACCCGCGAGGACCTGCTGGAACTGATCCGCGACGCGGGCTTCCGCCCGGTGGAGCGGAACACGCGGTACGAGATCATCCGCGAGTACGAGGGTCCCGACCCGGCGCGCCGGGAGTCGCCGCAGCCGATGCGGGTGTGACTTCCCGGCGAGGGCCGGCTGAGCCGACCAGGGGCGCGGGGAACTGCGCGAGAACCCCCAAGCACCGCAGCCGGGCGACGGCCTGAACGACCCCTCGATTCCCCGCCGGAACGAGGGGTACTCGCCCGGCATGCCAGCAACGAAGGCCCCCGAGGACGCCTACAACGCGGCTCCCTTCGTTCCCGACGGCGCCGACCTGAAGGCCCTCCGCCGAGCCGCCGGAGGCTGCCGCGGCTGCCCCCTGCACCGCGCCGCCACCCAGACCGTCTTCGGCGCCGGGGACACCGACGCCCGCGTGATGCTCGTGGGGGAGCAGCCCGGCGATCAGGAGGACCGGCAGGGCAGGCCCTTCGTCGGGCCCGCCGGCAAGCTGCTCGACCGGGCCCTGGCGGAGGCCGGCATCGACCCCTCCGAGGCCTACGTCACCAACGCGGTCAAGCACTTCAAGTTCACGCAGGCCGAACCCCGCAAGCGCCGTATCCACAAGGCGCCGAGCCTGCGCGAGATGACGGCCTGCGGCCCCTGGCTCGCGGCGGAGCTGGCGCTGGTGGAGCCGGAGCTGATCGTGATCCTGGGCGCGACGGCCGGGAGGGCGCTGCTGGGGTCGTCGTTCCGGGTGAGCCAGGTGCGCGGGACCGTACTGGAGGAGGAGATCCACGGCCGGCCGGAGCGGCTGGTGCCGACCGTGCATCCGTCGGCCGTGCTGCGCGCGGACGACCGTGAGCAGGCGTACCAGGGCCTGGTGGCCGACCTGAAAGTGGCTGCACGCGCCCTTGGGTAATAAGTAAACTGCCGATGTGCCTCTTACTTTCACCGTGGACCCCGCCATCACCCCCGCCCTGCGCGACGGCATCCTCGACCTGTGGACGGACGTCACCGACGCGGGCGGGGCCGTCGGCTTCGTACCGCCGGTGACCCGCGAGGAGATACGCCCGGAGCTGGTGCGGCACTTCGTGCAGATGGCCGAGGGCCGCACCCGGCTGCTCGTCGGTCACGACGAGGCCGGCGAGGTCGCCGCGGCCGCCTTCCTCACCCGCAACACCCACCGGCTGATGACCCACTGGCTGTGGCTGTACACGGTGATGGTCCACCCCCGCCACCAGGGCCGGGGCTACGGCCGCGACCTGCTGGCCGCCGCCGCGGACGCGGCGCGCGCGATGGAGGGCATCGAGGCGGTCCGGCTGGCCTGCCGGGGCGGGCTGGGCCTGGAGCGGTTCTACGGCTCCTGCGGCTACAAGGAGGTCGGCCGCGTCCCGGGCGCCATCCGGGTCGCGCCCGGCGACGACCGCGACGACATCATCATGCTGCTCCCGCTCCGCTGAGCCCGACCCCCCTGCGTGATCGCCCACCGCTCGTGCTTCACTGGACGATGACCCCTTTTGGAATCGGACGAGTGGATTGAGATGCTCCGCTACACGCTGATGCGCCTCGGTATCTTCGCGGGCTGCCTCTTGATCGTCTGGGGAGCCGTCTACTCGGGCATCTTCCCGCGCGGCTTCGGCGAGTCCAACGGACTGTGGGTCCTGCTGCTCGCCCTGGTCCTCTCGGCACCGATCAGCTGGGTGGTGCTGCGCAAGGAGCGGGACCGGGCCTCCGTGCAGATCGTGCACAGGGTCGACCGGATGAAGGCCAACCTGGACGCCAACCGCAGCCAGGAGGACATCGCCGACGACACCTCGCGGGCACAGGGCGGGGCCACCGCGTCCAGCTAGCCCCGCCGCCGGCCCAACTAGGCTTGCCCTCATGGGTGCCGTCAAGACCAAACGGATGCCGAGGGCGGTGCGGGAGCAGCAGATGCTCGACGCTGCCGTACGGATCTTCGGGCAGCGCGGGTACATGGCCGCGTCGATGGACGAGATCGCCGAACTCGCGGGCGTGTCCAAGCCGTTGGTCTATCTGTACCTGAACTCGAAGGAAGACCTCTTCACCGCGTGCATCCGCCGTGAGGCCGCCGCGCTCACGGAGGCCGTGCGCGCGGGTGTCCGGCCGGGGCTGCCCGCCGACCGGCAACTCTGGGACGGTCTGCGGGCGTTCTTCGCGCACACCGCCGAGCACCCCGACGGCTGGTCGGTGCTGCACCTCCAGGCCCGTACGCACGGGGAGCCCTTCGCGGCCGAGGTCGCCGCGATGCGCGCGGAGATCGTCGCGTTCGTGACCCGGCTGGTCGCGGTCGCGGCCCGCGAGGCCCACCGCGACCCCGACCTCCCGGAACACGAGGTGGCGGGCCTGGCCGAGGCCCTGGTCGGCGCCGCCGAGTCCCTGGCCGCCTGGGCCAACGCAACCCCGGGGACGACGGCCCGCCAGGCAGCGGCCACCCTGATGAACTTCGCGTGGGCGGGCCTGGGCAACCTGATGCGCGGTCAGGTCTGGACACCGCCGGCCGATCCGGCCTAGGCGCGGGGAACTGCGCGAGCGACCCCCGCCGGGCCGCACCCGGCAACGGCCCTCACTTCCCCCGCACGTCCCCCTCCACGTGCACCCGCCCGCCCTCGGCACCCCGCAACTCGAACCGCCCGCTCCCGTCGGCCCCGTACACCACCGTCCCCGGCAACAGCACCGGCGCCCGGAACCGCGCCCGCACCACGGCGGAGCCGTCCGTGCCATGGGCCGCCAGACAGCGGGCCAGGGTCCACATGCCGTGGGCGATGGCGCGCGGGAAGCCGAAGAGGCGGGCGGTGAGGGGGTGCAGGTGGATGGGGTTGCGGTCGCCGGACGCGGCACCGTACCGCCGGCCCACGTCCCCGGCGAGGCTCCACTCGGCGACGGCGGGCAGCACGGCGTCCGCGTGCTCTCGGGGCGCGGGTGTGGTGACCGGGTCGGTGCGGTGCCGGGCCAGGTACGTGCTGCGGGACTCCCACACCACGCTCCCGCCCGAGCGCAGCTCCGTCGTCACCGTCGCCTCCGTCCCTCGCCGGTGCGCCGTCAACCCGGCGATCCACACGCCGAGTTCGTACTCCCCGTCGGCCGCCAGCGGGGCACCGCGCGTGATCTCGATCGACGTGTGCACCAGCCCCAGCAGCGGCAGCGGGAAGTCCCGTCCGCTCATCAGCCGCATGGCCAGCGGGAAGCCCAGGACGTGCGGGTAGGTGACCGGCAGCTCGGGCTCGCCGGTCGGGAAGCCGCAGACCCGCTCGTACGCCGCCAGCCTGGTCAGGTCCACGCGGAGGCCGGGCAGCACCAGGCGGGTGCGCGGGAAGGCCGCGTCGGGGGCGGGGCGCTTGAAGGGCGAGCGCAGGGCGCCCCGGGCCAGCAGCGGGGCCAGCGCGGGGGGCGCGGTCAGGGTGACGGCGGTCATCACGCCCCCAGCAGGCTCTGGCCGCACACGCGGACGACCTGGCCGTTGACCGCGCCGGACGCCGGGTGGGCGAGCCAGGCGGTGGTCTCGGCGACGTCGACGGGCAGACCGCCCTGTGCGAGGGAGTTCATGCGGCGGCCCGCCTCCCGGATGAACAGCGGGATCGCGGCGGTCATCCGCGTCTCGATGAACCCGGGCGCCACGGCGTTGACGGTCACCCCGTGCTCGGCGGACGCGCGGGGCGCGAGGGACCGTACGAGACCGGCGATCCCCGCCTTGCTCGCGCCGTAGTTGGTCTGGCCCGCGTTGCCCGCGAGCCCGGCGATGGAGGCGGTGGCCACGATCCGCCCGCCGGTGCGCAGGGCGCCGGCCGCGAGCAGCGCGTCGGTGGTGCGCAGCACGCTGCCCAGGTTGACCTCCAGGACCGCCTGCCACCGGTCCGCCGGCATGTTGGCCAGCCGCCGGTCCCGGGTGATGCCCGCGTTGTGGACGAGGACGTCCAGCCCGTCGGGGAGGGCGGCGGCGATGCGCTCGCCCGCGTCGGCGGCGGTGATGTCGAGGGCGAGGGCGGTGCCGCCGAACCGTTCGGCCACCCGGCGGGCATCGGCCTCGGCGGCGGGCACGTCGAGTACGACGACCCGGGCGCCGTCCCGCGCCAGCGTCCCGGCGACGGACTCGCCGATCCCGCGGGCGCCCCCGGTGACCAGCGCGGTCCGCCCGTCGAGCGGCCGCTCCCAGTCGGCCGGTGCGGTGGCCTCTCCGCCGCCGACCTCGATCACCTGGCCGCTGACGTAGGCGGCTCGGGGGGAGAGCAGGAACCGCAGGGTGGACTCCGCGGCGCCGGCGTCCGTCAGCCGGACCAGGTTGACGGTCCTGCCCCGCCCGATCTCCTTGCCGAGGGAGCGGATGAAGCCCTCCAGGGCCTGCTGGGCGGCCGACTGGTGGTGGTCGGCGGGGTCGAGGGGGGCGCCCAGCACCAGCACCCGGCCGCTCGGGGCGACGGACCGGACGACGGGGTGGAGGGCCGCGTGCACCTCGGCGAGCGTGTCGACGTCCCCGACCCCGGTGGCGTCCAGGACGACGGCGGCGGGCTCGCGGTCCCCGAGGGCCAGGCCGGTACGGCCCAGGACGGGCGCGAGATCGAGGGCGGACTTCCCGGCGGTCAGGTGCAGCAGCGGGCCGGGCAGCGCGGGCCGCCCCGGTGACCACCGGATCAGCTCGGCCGGCTGGGGCAGGCCCAGGCGCCGGGTGAGGAAACGGCCGGGGGCCGTGCCGGTGAGGCTGAGGTAGCGGTCGGCCATCTGCGGCTCCCGCGCGGTTCGGTTCCGAAGAGCTGGAATGTGCTTACTCTGGAGTAACGTTACCGAAGGTAAGGCAAGGTGGGCCACTACCGGGTGAGCCACCGGCACAAGTGAGGAGCAGATCGGCATGAGCCCCCTGGAGCCACCCCGCGCACGCCGGGTCGCGGTGCTCGGCGGCACCCGCGTCCCGTTCGCCCGCTCCGACGGCCCCTACGCCACCGCGAGCAACCAGGAGATGCTGACCGCCGCCCTGAACGGCCTCACCGACCGCTACGACCTCCATGGCCCCGGCGCCGTCGGCGAGTTCGTCGCCGGCGCGGTCCTCAAGCACAGCCGGGACTTCAACCTGGCCCGCGAGACCGTGCTCGGCTCCCGGCTGGACCCGCGCACCCCCGCCTACGACATCCAGCAGGCCTGCGGCACCGGACTCCAGGCCGTCATCGCCGCCGCCAACAAGATCGCCCTCGGCCAGACCGAGTCGGCGGTGGCGGGCGGTGCCGACACGGCGAGCGACGCGCCCCTCGGCGTCAACGACGACCTCCGCCGCATCCTCCTGGAAGCCCGCCGGGCGAAGTCCGCGTCCGCCCGCCTGAAGGCGCTGGCCCGCATCCGCCCCGCGCACCTGGTCCCGGACATCCCGCGCAACGCCGAGCCGCGCACCGGCCTGTCGATGGGCGAGCACGCGGCGGTCACCGCCCGCGCCTGGGGCGTCGACCGCCGCGCCCAGGACGAACTGGCGGCCACCAGCCACCAGCGCCTCGCCGCCGCCTACGAGCGGGGCTTCTTCACGGACCTGGTGATCCCCTTCCGGGGCCTGGAGCGGGACCAGAACCTGCGCCCGGACTCCACCCCCGGGAAACTGGCCGCCCTGAAGCCGGTGTTCGGCACGGACCACCCCGACCCCACCATGACGGCCGGCAACTCCACCCCCCTCACGGACGGCGCCGCCCTCGTCCTGCTGGCGAGCGAGGAGTGGGCCGAGGCGCGCGGCCTGGAACCGCTCGCGTACCTGACCGCGTACGAGACGGCGGCCGTCGACTTCGTCCACGGGGACGTGCGGGACGGTGAGGACGGCCTGCTGATGGCACCGGCGTACGCGGTCCCGCGCCTGCTGGAGCGCACCGGCCTGGACCTGGCCGACTTCGACCTGATCGAGATCCACGAGGCCTTCGCCTCCCAGGTGCTGGCCACGCTGGCGGCCTGGGAGAAGCGGGGCCTGCCACCCGTGGACCGCGCGCGCCTGAACGCCACGGGCTCCTCCCTGGCCACGGGCCACCCCTTCGCGGCGACGGGCGCCCGTATCGTGGCCACCCTGGCCAAGCAGCTGGCGGAACGGGAGGGCCCGGGCAAGGGGCTGATCTCGGTCTGCGCGGCGGGCGGCCAGGGCGTGACGGCGATCCTGGAACGCCCCTGAGGCCGGGCCGCAGCGCGAGGAAGACCGGCGCCAGGCAAAGGTGAGCACCCGTCACATAACCCCCGAGGCTGCACATCCCCGGCCCCGGATCATCCCCGAACCCGCACAACCCCCTCACAGCGGAGCCGTACGATCACCTGCCTAACCAGCGGTAACCCCTTTCCGTGAAAGGCTCACCGCAGGTGCACGCACGCCAGAGGAGCCGCCCGTGTCCACGTCGTACCCGACCCCGCCCACCTCCTCCGGCACCCCGGTCTCCGCCACCGACTACGACGGCCGCCCGGTCCTCGTCGAACCCGAGATACGCCGGCTCGACGGGGCCGTACGGGAGGTGGCCGTCCCCCCGTTCGCACCCCCGGTCACCCACGGCTCCCTCGCCGACCTCCCGTACGAGAACGCGGAGACCGACCCCGACCAGGTCGTCCTCAGCCGCAAGCTCCCCGACGGCCGCTGGACGGACGTGACGGCCGCCCGCTTCGCCGCCGAGGTGCAGGCCGTGGCCAAGGGCCTGATCGCCGAAGGACTGATGCCCGGCGACCGCATCGCCGTCATGTCCCGCACGACGTACGACTGGACCCTGCTCGACTTCGCCGCCTGGGCGGCCGGCCTGGTCACGGTCCCGGTCTACCCGACCTCCTCCGTCTTCCAGACCCGCTGGATCCTGCACGACTCCGGCGCGGTCGCGCTGGTCACCGAGACCGCTTCCCAGGCCGCCGCCATCGGGCCCGAACTGGCCCACCTGCCCGATCTGCGCCACGTGTGGGTGATGGAGAAGGACCACGTGTCCCGGCTCGCCGAGGCGGGCGCACTCGTACCCGAAGGCGAGACCGGCGTGCGCCGGGGCATGCTCGGCCCCGACACGCTCGCCACCCTGATCTACACCTCGGGCACCACCGGCCGTCCCAAGGGCTGCGCCCTCTCGCACGGCAACTTCTTCGCCGAGGTCGACAACGCGATCGAACTCCTCCACCCCGTCTTCAAGGCGAAGGGCGAAGACCCGTCGGTCCTGCTCTTCCTCCCCATGTCCCACGTCTTCGGCCGCATGGTGGCCATCGCCTGCGTCCGCGCCCGGGTCCGCCTCGGACACGCCCCGAGCCTGGCCCCGCAGGACCTCCTCCCGGACCTGGACGCCTTCAAGCCGACCTGCCTGCTGACCATCCCCTACATGCTGGAGAAGGTGTACAACTCGGCGCGCGCCAAGGCGGAGGCCGGCGGCCGGGCGTCGGTCTTCGACCGCGCGGCGGCCGTGGCCGAGCGCTACGGCGAGGCGCTGGAGGCCCGCCAGACCGGCGCGGGCAACGGCCCGGGGCGCGCCCTGAAGACACAGCGCGCCTTCTACGACCCCCTCGTCTACCGCCGCCTGCGCGCCGCCATGGGAGGCCGCGTCCGGTACGCCATCTGCGGCGGCTCCCCGCTCGGCCGGCGCCTCGCCGCGTTCTACGCCGGTGCGGGCATCGAGATCTTCGAGGGCTACGGCCTCACGGAGACCACCGGCGCCGCCACGGTCACCCCGCCCCTGAAACCCCGCCTGGGCACGGTCGGCTGGCCGCTGCCCGGGACACGGGTGAGGATCGCGGCGGACGGCGAGATCCTCATCGGCGGCGACCACGTGCTGCGCGGCTACTGGGACCCCCAGGCGGGCGGAGTGGTCCCCGCGACCCGCGACGGCTGGCTGCCGACGGGCGACCTCGGCGAACTGGACGACGAGGGCTACCTGACCATCACCGGCCGCAAGAAGGAACTCCTGATCACGGCGGGCGGCAAGTCGGTGGCCCCGGCCCCGCTGGAGAACTGGCTGCGCCAGCACCCACTGATCTCCCAGGTGATGCTCGTGGGCGACGCCCGCCCCTACGTAGCGGCCCTGATCACCCTGGACCGCGACGGCGTCACGCACTGGCGCCAGATGATCGGCAAGCACCCGGTACCGCCGGAACTCCTGATCGACGACGAGGAGTTGCGTGCGGTCCTGCAACGAGCGCTGGACGAGGCCAACAGGATGGTCTCGCGCCCCGAGTCCATCCGCCGCTTCGCCGTACTTCCGGTCGACTTCACGGAGTCGGCAGGCCACCTGACCCCTTCCATGAAGCTACGGCGCGAACAGATCCTGCGGGACTTCGCGGCGGAGGTGGAGGGGTTGTACGGGGGCTGAGGGAAGGGGGACCGGGGTGGGGAGGGGGGTGATCTGCCCCGGTGCTGAAACGGTTGCCCGACGGTCACTTCACGGCACCGCGAGGGTCGGCACCCGCTCCTCGCTGGTCCCACCTCCTCCGGACTCGGTGGGGCGGGGAGCGGGTTGCCGCCTGGGTCGGTCGCGGCCCGCTCACGATCCTCGCGCGCTGTGCTGAGCCCAGTCAATCCTTGGGTTTCCTCATCAACCCCCAGTGTTAGCTTGGGTCCTGTGACCCTGGAAGACCTCCGCGTGTTCATCGCCGTGTGCCGTGCGGGCAGCCTCAGCTCGGTAGCCCGTGACCTCGGCCGCACCCAGTCCGCCGTCAGCCAGCACGTCAAGCGACTTGAGCGCGAAACCGGCGTGGCCCTGCTGGAACGCCAGCCGCGCGGAGTCGTCCCGACCCAGGCCGGCCGGATACTGGAAGCCGCGGCAGCCGAGGGCGTCAACGCCCTGGACGTCGCCGTACGGCAGCTGCGCGACCTGGTCGACGGCCACAGCGGGTACGTCCGCGTGGCCACCGGCGCGACGACCGTCCGGCACTTCATGTCCGACGCGGTCGTCACGTTCCGCCGCCGACACCCCAAGGTCAACCTGGAGTTCCGTACGGTCAGTTCGGGCCGGGGCAGCTTCGACGCCCTCGCCGACGGCACGCTGGACCTCGCCTGGATCACCATCGGCCCACCGGTCCGGGGCATCGAACAGCGGACGGTCGTGGAACTGCCCTGGCTCCTCGCGGTCCGGGCGGACGACCCGCTGGCCGACCGCCCGCACCTGGACCCGGCGGAGCTGTCCGGTGCCCGGGTCATCCGGCTCCCACCGAACTCCACGTCCGCCGCCCACCTGGAAGCGGCGTGCGCCGAGCGGGGTGTGCGGTTCGCCTACGAGCCGAACGTGGCCGACTGGGACACGGCCCTGCTGCTCGCCGAACTGGGGATCGGACGGGCGGTCGTACCCGCCGTACCGGGGCTGCCGGTCCCCGGCGACGGCCCGCTGCGCCTGATCCCGCTGCCCGGACTCCGTCCCCTCCCCGTCGGCTGGGCCGTCCGCCGCTGGGACGCGCTCAGCCCGCCGGCCCGGGCCTTCGCGGACACGGTCGCCGCCCTCCGCTGAGCGCCAGCTCCACCCAGACCGTCTTGCCGACGTCCCGCTCGGACACGCCCCACAGTTTCGCCAGCACCTGTACGACGACGAGACCCCGGCCGTTCTCGTCCTCCAACCGCCCGTCCAGGAACCGCAGGGCGCGGTCGCCCCGGGCGTCACTCACCTCGATACGCAAGGTGTCCTTGGCCGGGAGCAGCGCGAGCCGCAGTTCGAAGTCGCGGCCCGGTACGCGACCGTGGGTGACGGCGTTGGCGGCGAGCTCCGCCACGATGAGCTGGGCGGTGTGGCTGAGGTCGCCGTCGTGGGGATACCCCCAGGTGGCGAGCGAGGTACTGGTGAGCCGACGGGCCAGTCGGGCGCCTCGGGGCGTCGAACTGAGCCGTTGGACGAGTTCGGTTGGGGGGTGGAGATTTCTACGTTCACATCACCGAGCGTGGTCACTTCTCTCTACCCTGACCAGGGGAAACTGGGCGACTCTGCGTAGTCGTACGGGTGCGGATCGTCTGGTGTACGGGTGTCGTGGAGGGTGTCGTGATGGAGGAGCGGAGGCCGGAGACACCGGCGGAGGCGAACGGGTCGCATGCGGTGTTCGTCCTCATCGGCAAGCAGCTGAAGCTGCTGCGGGAGAAGGCCGGGCTGAACCAGAGGGAGTTCGGTCAGCTGGCGGGGTACGGCCCGGATCTGATCTCGGCCATCGAACGGGGGGTGCGGACGCCGAGGCCGGAGTTCCTGCGGAGGGCAGACGAAATCCTCAAGGCCGACGGGCTGTTCACAGACGTCATCCCGGAGGTCGAGGAAGCGATGGCCAAGGCGCGTACCCGGCACCCGGAGTGGTACCGGAGCTACGCGGCGATGGAAGCGGAGGCTGTGGAGCTGCACCACTACTCCAACCACGCGGTGCAGGGGTTGTTGCAGACAGAGGCTTACGCGCGGGCGGTGTTCACCAAACGCCGGCCGTTCCTCAGTGAGGAGACCATCGAGAAGCGGGTCGCCGACCGACTCTCACGTCAGCAAGTGTTCGAGCGCGTACCGGCCCCCGTGGTCAGCTACGTACTCGAAGAGGTTGTGCTCGACCGACCGATCGGCGGGCCACGCGTTCACGCCGAGCAGCTGCGCCGCCTGCTGGACGTTGGCTCTATGAGGAACGTGGAGATTCAGGTGATGCCGACGCGTCTACAGGAGCACCCCAACATGGACGGCGCGTTCAACCTCCTTGTTCCCAGGGGGCACTCGCAGGTCGCGTACACGGAGATCCAAGGGTTCCCCCGACTCATCACGGATCGCGAGGAGGTACGGAAGATCGCCGACCGCTATGGGATCATGCGGGCCGTGGCACTTCCGCCCCTGGAAACGCGAGCGTTGATCGAGAAGAAGCTGGAGACGCTATGAGCAGCGCGGAACTCACCTGGTTCAAATCCAGCCACAGCGGCGGCGAAGGCGGCGATTGCGTGGAAGTGGCCCCCCACCCCACCGCCATCCACATCCGAGACTCGAAGCAACCCCTCGCCGCCCACCTCACCGTGACCCCTTCCGCTTGGTCAGCGTTCCTTCTGGGCGAGAAGGAACGCCTGCGGGACGGGTGATTCGCCTCGGGTCACCTCGGGTCCGCGCACGGTGGTGGAGCGGAGGGTGAAGCCGGCGTCGGAGAGCAGCTCTGCCATGTGCTCGGGGTGGCGCCGGTGGTAGTCCAGGGCCACGTCGTGACCGAAGGGGCGTTCGAGGCGGAGCGGTACGTCGCCCACCTGGAAGGCGAGCAGGAGGCGCCCGCCGGGGGCCAGTACGCGGTGGAACTCGGCGAAGAGGTCCGGGAGTTCGTCCACGGGTGTGTGGATGCTGGAGTACCAGGAGACCACCCCGGCCAGCGCACCGTCGGCGACGGGCAGCTCCCGCATGGAGCCCTGTTCGAACCGCAGGGCGGGGTGCCGGCGGCGGGCGATGGCGATCATGGCGTCCGAGAGGTCGAGGCCGAAGACGGACAGGCCCAGGCCGGCCAGGTGGGCGGTGACGTCGCCGGGGCCGCAGCCGAGGTCGGCCACCGTGCCGTGGGGGCCGACCTGTTCGGCGTACGCGCTGAGCAGGGCCCGCTCCAGGGGCCGTTCTGCCAGGGGGTCGCGGAAGTGGTCGGCGTAGTCCTCGGCGATGGTGTCGTAGAAGGCGCGGGTGTCGGTCATGGGGAGGGACCGTAGCGGCCCGCTCTGACACTCCGCTTAGGCTGCTGTCGTTGGCCAACGCATTTACTGGGGGGTACGGGCCGGTGAACCAGTCGACGGAGGTGTTCCAGCCACTCCAGGCGGACGACCCACCCGTGGTGGCGGGGTACCGCCTCGCCGCGCGGCTGGGCGCGGGCGGTATGGGCCGGGTCTACCTGTCCCACACGCAGGGCGGCCGGCCCGTCGCGCTGAAGGTCGTACGGCCGGAGCTGGCGGACGATCCGGATTTCCGGCGGCGGTTCGGCAGGGAGATCAAGGCGGCTCGGCGGGTCAGGGGGGCGTATACCGCCGAACTGATCGACGGCGATGCCGACGGCGTACCGCCGTGGCTGGCCACGCTGTATGTGCCAGGGCCGTCCCTGACGGAGGCCGTGGCCCGGCGGGGGCCGTTGCCGGTGCCGGCCGTGCTGTGGCTGATGGCGGGGGTGGCGGAGGCGCTCCAGGCCATCCACGCCGAGGGCATCGTGCACCGGGACCTGAAGCCGTCGAACGTGCTGCTGGCCGCCGACGGGCCCCGGGTGATCGACTTCGGTATCGCGCTGGCCGCCGACGGGACCTCGTACACGGCGACGGGCGGCACGATCGGCACGCCCTCCTTCATGGCTCCGGAGCAGGCGTCCGGGGGCGAGGTGACGGCGGCGACCGATGTCTTCGCGCTCGGGCAGACGGCCGCGTTCGCGGCGCTGGGCAGACCGCTGTACGGGGACGGTCCGGCCGTCAACGTGCTGTACCGGATCGTGCATTCGGAGCCCGACCTGGACCTGCTGCCCGAGCCGTTGCGTCCGCTGCTCGCCCGGTGCCTGGCCGCCGATCCGGCGGAGCGGGCCACTCCGGCGGAGGTCGTGGAGTGGTGCCGGCAGCGGCTGGGCGCGGAGGCCGACGCGGGCGGGGGACCAGCCGTGTGGCGGGAGATCACCGGACCGGAGGTCGCGGTCCCGGCGCCCGTCCCGGAGCCGACCCCGGCCTACCCGCAGCCGCCGGTGCCCACCTCGCCCTATCCGCAGCAGCCGTTCATCGCGCCGGTCGGCTGGCCGCAGCCGACGCCGGAACAGCGGAAGGCCCGCCGCCGGCGCGCCGCGCTGATCTCGGTCGCGGGTGTGGCGGGCGGCGCGCTGCTGGTGGCGCTCCTGGCGTGGTCGGTGATGGACGCGAAGGGCCGGGCGAGCGGGCGGAACACGGCCGGTTCCCGGACGTCCGCCACGGCATCTGCCCCACAGTCCTCCTCGTCGGCGTCCGCGCCGGTCTCCTCGTCGGATTCCTCGTCCAGCTCCTCAGGCGCGTCCGCCCCGGGGGCCGGTGACGTTGGGTCCTCGGCCTCTCCGCGGGACCCGCGGCCAGAAGGGTTCACCCAGCTCTGGCTGGACGCGAAGACCTCGCTGAGCCTCAAGGACCGGGAACCCCAGCGGAGGAACCGCAAAGGAGACATCCGCTTCGACTGCCAGACGAACAGCTGCGAACTGAAGAGTGACAGCGTGGTGTTCCTTCAGATCTACGGCCGACCCGGCACCACCCTCGACGAGTGCCGGCTCCTCCTCAAGCACGCGACGAAGCACAGTTGGACGCTGAGCAGCGCGGCGGCCGGCACCGAGTTCTGCATGAAGGACGACGAGGGCAACATCGGGCTGTACGTGATCCAGACGAAGTCCACCGCGATGCCCGACATCGCCTTCCTCACCGGCGACCTGACGGTCTGGCGGCACGCCGCCTAAGCCACCCCCACCATCCGCAACACCGCCGTAGTCACAGCCGCCCCCAGCACCACCACGGCGAACGGTGCCCGGCGCCAGGCCAGGACGGCGCCGACCAGGACGCCGGTGGGGCGGGCCCAGCCCGCGAAGCCGCCGGACTCGGTCAGCGCGCCCGTGGCCAGCAGGGCGACCAGGAGGACCACCGCGCCCGCCGAGGCCAGTTCCTGGACGCGGGGCGGGACCGTGACCCGGCCGTGCAGGACCGGGCCGACCAGTCGGAAGGCGTACGTGCCGGCGGCCAGGGCGAGGATCACGACGAGCGTGGTGTTCATGCGGCGGCTCCCCGGTCGGTCGGGCGGCGGTGCAGAAGAAGACCCGTCAGGGCCAGCAGGACCGGGACCCCGGCCGGGACGACGGGCGTGGCCGCCAGGGCGAGGGCGGCACCGAGCAGGGCACACCGCCGTACCGTCGCGTCCGCGCGGAGGGCGGGCAGGACCAGGGCGACGAGGACGGCGGGGAACGCGGCGTCCAGGCCGTAGCGGGCGGTGTCGCCGAGGGCGGTGCCCGCGAGGGCGCCGGCCAGGACGCCGGTGTTCCACACGGCGAACAGGCCGAGCCCGGACCTCCAGAACGCCCGGCGCTGCCGTACCGGGTCGGACTGGGCGAGGGCGAAGGCGACCGTCTCGTCGGTGACCAGATGGGCGCCGAGGAAGCGGGTCGCGCGGCCCGTGCCGATGATCTCGGCCACGGCGAGGCTGAAGGCCGCCGTGCGGGTGTTGAGCAGCAGCCCGGTGGCCACTGCGGCCACCGGACCGCCGCCCGCGAGCAGCACGCCCACCGCGCTGAACTGGGCCGAGCCGGCGTAGACCACCAGCGACATCACATCAGCACCGGCACCCACAGCGGCAGCCCGCCGGCGACGGAGACGGCGCCGAAGGAGACGCCGACGATGCCGCTGGCCAGCCACACGAGCGAGCTGTCGCGGAGGAGGGAGCGGTCCGTGTCCCGGTCGGGCGGTGTTCGTTGTGGCGAACGCATGTTCTCTACGATGGACAGTGAGCGCCCTGTCCGTCAAGGCGAACGATCGTACCGATGGAGCGAACGCACATGTCCGAGGTGCCCGCCCGGCTCCCCCTGGAATGGATCGCCGCGTCCCTGAAGCGGGAGCGCGGCCGTGCCGGCCTGTCCCTGTCCGAGCTGGCCAAACGCGCCGGAATCGCCAAGTCCACGCTGTCCCAGCTGGAGGCCGCGGGCGGGAACCCGAGCATGGAGACCATCTGGGCGCTCGCGGTGGCGCTCGGCGTGCCGTTCAGCGCGCTGGTCGAGCCGCCCGCGCCGGCGGTCCAGGTGATCCGGGCGGGGCAGGGGCCCATGGTCCACTCCGACCAGTCCAGCTACCTGGCCTCGCTGCTCTCGGCCTGCCCGCCGGGCGCCCGCCGGGATCTCTATTTCGTCTGGCTGGAGCCGGGGACCGTACGGGATTCCGAACCGCACATTCCGGGCACGGTGGAACACATCGTGGTGAGCGAGGGCACGGTGAAGGCGGGGCCGCGCGGAGAGGCCGTGGAACTGGGGCCGGGGGACTACATGTCGTACCGGGGTGACGTATCCCACTCGTACGAGGCGATTTCGGCCGGTACCAAGTTCGTGCTGGTCATGCAGCACATCTGAGGGGCCGTGAACGGAAAGTGAACGGGAAAAGGCAGGAGCCCCGTCGCCGAACGGCGCGGGGCTCCTTGGGTACTGCGCTAGGCTGCGATCAGTTCTCCCAGGTCGATCAGACCGGGGTGACGTTCTCCGCCTGCGGGCCCTTCGGACCCTGGGTCACGTCGAAGCTCACCTGCTGGTTCTCTTCGAGGGAACGGAAACCCGTGGCGTTGATCGCGGAGTAGTGAACGAAGACGTCGGGGCCGCCGCCCTCCTGGGCAATGAAGCCAAAGCCCTTTTCGGCGTTGAACCACTTAACGGTTCCGGTAGCCATAAGCCCTCCTTGGGCTCACAAAGGGTTGCCCTGCTCCAGAACCTGCAAGTGTGATGCGGTGCTGCACAACTGCATACTTCTGAAAACGACGAGAGCCTGCGGTTACATGCTCCGCAGGCTCTGTACTGCAAGGGAAACCAAACTGCAACTTGCGGCAAGCCTAGCATCCGGGCAGCCGAAAGCAATAGGGATCAAGATCACGTCACCCAGATGTTTGAACGCCCGCTAGGCCGTTTGAGGGTGGGGCCGGTCCCAGCACCGTACCCGACGGGGTCTAGTCTCGCGATGTGGACAATTCTCGCACCCGGCCGCGCGTCGGCCACATCCAGTTCCTGAACTGCCTGCCCCTCTACTGGGGGCTCGCGAGAACCGGCACCCTCCTCGACTTCGAGCTCACCAAGGACACCCCGGAGAGGCTCAGCGAGCGGCTCGTGCGCGGCGACCTCGACATCGGCCCCGTCACCCTGGTCGAGTTCCTCCGCAACGCCGACGACCTCGTGGCCTTTCCCGACATCGCCGTCGGCTGCGACGGCCCGGTGATGTCCTGCGTGATCGTCTCGCAGATCCCGCTGGAGCGGCTCGACGGCGCCCGGGTCGCCCTCGGCTCGACCTCGCGCACCTCGGTCCGGCTCGCCCAGCTGCTGCTCGCCGAGCGGTACGGCGTCCAGCCCGACTACTACACCTGCCCGCCCGACCTCAGCCTGATGATGCAGGAGGCGGAGGCCGCCGTCCTCATCGGCGACGCCGCCCTGCGCGCCAACCTCCTCGACGGGCCCCGCCTCGGCCTCCAGGTGCACGACCTCGGCGCGCTGTGGAAGGAGTGGACCGGTCTGCCGTTCGTCTTCGCGGTGTGGGCGGCCCGCCGGGACTACCTGGAACACGAGCCGTTCATCACCCGCAAGGTCCACGAGGCCTTCCTCGCCTCCCGCGACCTCTCCCTGGAAGAGGTACACAAGGTCGCCGAACAGGCCGCCCGGTGGGAGGAGTTCGACGAGGCCACCCTGGAGCAGTACTTCACCACCCTCGACTTCAGCTTCGGCGCACCGCAGCTGGAGGCCGTCGCCGAGTTCGCCCGCCGGGTCGGCCCGACGACCGGCTTCCCGGCCGACGTGAAGGTGGAACTGCTCCAGCCCTGAACGGGGTAGGAACCCGGGGCGGGCCGACCGAGGGGGGAAGCGTGGGCGGGGTGACCACGGGGGTGCTGGTGCTCGGCGCCCTGCTGTGGGGCGCGTCGGCGGGGGCCCTGCTGCCCCGCGCCGCCTACCGCTTCGCCGTCCCGCCCGGCGAGCCGTGGCGCGACCGCTGCCCCGGCGGCCACCATCCCGTCCAGGGGTGGCTGGGCGGGGTCCGGTGCGCGGAGTGCGCGCGCGTGGGCGAACGCGGGGGAGCCGAGGGGCGCGTGCCCGTCACGTCGTACCAGCCGTACGCCCCCTCCGCGCCCCTCCTCGCCACCGCAACCGCCCTCGTCTGCGCCGCCCTCGCCGCCGCCACCGGCACCCGGCCGGAGCTGGCGGTGTGGCTGCTGCTCGCGCCCGTCGGCGTGCTGCTCGCCGCCGTCGACTTCCGGGTGCAGCGGCTGCCCGACCCGCTGACCCTCCCGCTCGCCGCCACCGCCCTCGCCCTGCTCGGCCTCGCCGCCCTGCTCCCCGAACACGCCGGTCACTGGCGCACCGCCCTCTACGGCGCCCTCGCGCTGGGCGCCGGCTACTACCTGCTGTACCTCCTCAACCCGGGCGGCATGGGCTTCGGTGACGTGAAGCTGGCCGTGGGCGCGGGCGCCGTGCTCGGCTGGTACGGCTGGCCCACCGTGCTGCTCGGCACCTTCGCCGGGTTCCTGCTCGGCGCGCTCTACGGCGGCGCGCTCGTCCTGGCCCGGCGGGCGGGCCGGAAGACGGCCGTGCCGTTCGGCCCGTTCCTTCTCGCCGGCGCGCTCACCGGAGTGCTGATCGGCGCGTACGCGGCCTGAGCGCGGGCGGCCGAAAGGGCTGACGTAGGCTGACTTAGTCCGTCCACAACCCTTCACGAAAGGGGCACTCTGGTGACCGAGAAGGCCGACCTCACGTCTGTCCTCGACCGTGCCGCCGCCGGTGGGCGGATCACCCCGGAAGAGGCGCTCGTCCTCTACCGCGACGCCCCCCTGCACGCCCTGGGCGCCGCCGCCGACGCGGTGCGCCGCCGCAAGTACGCGGGCATCGAGCACATCGCCACGTACATCATCGAGCGGAACATCAACTACACGAACGTGTGCGTCACGGCGTGCAAGTTCTGCGCCTTCTACGCGGCCCCCAAGGACAAGGAGAAGGGCTGGACGCGGGACCTGGACGACATCCTGCGCCGCTGCGCCGAGACCGTCGAGCTCGGCGGCACCCAGATCATGTTCCAGGGCGGCCACCACCCGGACTACGGCGTCGAGTACTACGAGAAGCACTTCCGGGCCATCAAGGAGGCCTTCCCGCAGCTCGTCATCCACTCCCTGGGCGCGTCCGAGGTCGAGCACATGGCCCGGATCAGCGGGGTCTCGGTCGAAGAGGCCATCACCCGTATCCACGAGGCCGGCCTGGACTCCTTCGCCGGTGCCGGCGCGGAACTGCTCCCCGAGCGCCCCCGCAAGGCCATCGCGCCTCTGAAGGAGAGCGGTGAGCGCTGGCTGGAGATCATGGAGACCGCGCACCGGCTGGGCGTCGAGTCCACCTCCACGATGCTGATGGGCACCGGCGAGACCAACGCCGAGCGGATCGAGCACCTGCGGATGATCCGGGACGTACAGGACCGCACGGGCGGCTTCCGCGCGTTCATCCCGTACACCTACCAGCCCGAGAACAACCACCTGAAGGGCCGCACCCAGGCGACCCTCTTCGAGTACCTGCGGATGATCGCCATCGCCCGCCTCTTCCTGGACAACGTCCAGCACATCCAGGGCTCGTGGCTCACCACCGGCAAGGAGGTCGGCCAGCTCTCCCTGCACTACGGCGCGGACGACCTCGGCTCGATCATGCTGGAGGAGAACGTGGTCTCCTCGGCCGGCGCCAAGCACCGCTCCAACCGCCTGGAGATCATCGACCTGATCCGCAAGGCGGGCCGCGTCCCGGCGCAGCGCGCGACGACGTACGAGCACCTGGTCGTCCACGACGACCCGGCGAACGACCCCGTGGACGACCGCGTGGTCTCCCACATCTCCTCCACGGCCATCGAGGGCGGCACGGCCCACCCCGAGCTGAAGCTGCTCGCGTCGAACTGACGCCGTTGTGGAGACGATTCACGCGGCGGACCGGGTCTTCGTCACCTGGGACTCCGAGCCGATCGAGAACGGCGCCGTGGTGGTCGGCAGGGACCGGATCGGCGCTGTGGGTCCGTACGACGAGCTGCGCGAGCGGTTTCCGCAGTCCCGGGTACGCCACTGGCCGGGCTCCCTCGGCCCCGCCCGCATCCACGACGGCCCCGTTCCGGCCGCTCCCAGCCCGCGCGAACGCATCCACGCCGTACTGAAGCTGGGAGCGGTGGCGATCCTGGAGCGGTACGTCGACTCACCGGAACTCCGGGCGGCGGCCGAGCGCAACGATGTCGTGGTGTTCCCGAGTACGGCCGGAACGCCGGCGATCCGGCAGACCGGCCGGGCCGACCTGGCCGTCTTCGACGGGGCGGGGGCGTGCATCGCGACGGTGTGCGCCGGGCGCCTTGTCCACAGACGGCGCTAGCGGCGCCGGTCAGGGCGTCGGACAGGGGCGATCACCCGGTGAACGCCTCCGCGAACGCCCCTGAACTCTGGCTCACCCCGCTGCAGTCCGTGGCCGCGTCGTCCTGCCCGGTCTTCCCGTCCTCGCACTGCCGGTCCCGGAACGCCGACCACATCGACACCCAGGCGACCCCCTTGCGCTCCGCGAACGTCCGCACCTGCGCCGCGTCGGACAGCGTGAACGTCTCCCCGGCCACGTCGTTGACGCCGATCATCGAGGTGAGCGCCATGCCCCGCCAGGCGTTCGCGTCCGACAGCCCGAACACCTTCTTCAGCTGGGCGTGCGCGGCGGTCGCGGAGGTCACGGCGTAGTCCCCCATGTCACCGCCGTACGACTCGCCGTAGTTCATGGTCATGAGATTGACGGTGGAGACCTGCACGTCGTACGTGTTCGCGGACTCCAGCAGCGCGAGGCCCTCCGCGTCGAGCCCCGAGGGCATCACCGGAAGGGTGAAGGAGACCTTCAGGTCCGGGCGTTCCTTCTGCAACCGCGCTATCGCCCGCGAACGCAGTGCGACCGAGGCGGAGTTCGTCAGTTCGTCGCCCTCGATGTCGAAGTCGGCCTCACCGGCACCCGCCGCGTCCAGCGCCTCGCCATAGGCGGAGGCGAGTTCCGAAACGCTGTCACAGACGGCGGCCAACTCCTTTCCGGATGCGCCGCCGAACGAAACACGGACGTCCGCTCCGGTTTTCTTCAGCGAGGATATCCGGGACTTCACGGCGGAGTCGGCGATCGCCTCGGTGCCGTTCCACTTCGGTGTGCAGCCACTGCCGCCGGAGATCACGAAGGCGAGGTTGTACGTCGCCGGGGACCCGGCGGAGTCGGTCGCCGCGGCCTCGGTGGCGCTGACGTAGGGGGCGTAGACGGTGCTGGTGGCGGGGGCGGCGGCGGTGCTGGAGGTGACGGTGTGCGGTGCGCTCGCGGCCTGCGCGGAACAACCCGTCACCGCGAGCGCGACCGCGCAGCCGGCCCCGGCCATCGGCCTCAGTGGACTCCTCATGAGGGGGAATCTCTCACACCGAGGTGTGGATTCCGTGCGATTTCTCAGCCCGCCGACAGGTTCGAGGCGCCTTCATGGGCGGCTCACAAGGATCTCGGGTGGCTCACAAGAATTCCTGAGAAATGGCCACACAAAGGCTCTCTAATATCCGGGGAATGCAATCCGAACCCGCCAGCGAAACCCGCGCCGCCGGGCGCGGCCGTCGCCGCAAACATGGCAACGGGTCCACCGAGGGACCCGTGTTCGTTGACACCACCGGACGCCGGTCGAAGGTGCTGCGCCGGCTCGGCCTGTTCCTCGGCGCCGTCTGCCTCGCCTACGCGGGCGTGCTCGCCGCCGCCTTCATGGGCTGGGGCACCTCGCTGAACCCGTCATCCCTGCTGCCCTTCGGCACCGACGCCGACGGCGCCCGGGCGCCCGGGCAGATACGGCCGGAGGGCGGCACCGGCCGCCAGGCGGACCCGCCGGACACCCTCCGGCCGACGGCTCCGCCCACCACGTCCACGCCCCCGTCCGCCTCCGCCTCCGCGTCCGCGGGCGCCAACTGACCGGAGCACAGCGGAAGTCATGACCACACCGACATCCTCCCGGGGCCGCAGGCGCGCGCCCACCCGCATCGAACGCGCGGCAGGCAGGGCCGCGGCGCTGCAACGCCCCCGCGTCATCCTCGCCCTCCTGCTCCTGCTCGCGCTGACCTGCGCGATGCTGCTCGACGGGTACCTGCGCGCCGAGGTCGGCGGCGACCAGCGCGTGCGCAGTGGGGCCGACTCCAGCGAGGTCCCGGACGCGATCCTCGACGGCGGCCCGATCCTCACCTTCCGGGGCGGCCAGGCGACCACGGTCTCCGTCCCGGCCAAGACCATCGCCCTCACCTTCGACGACGGCCCGAACCCGACCTGGACGCCCCAGGTCCTGGAAATCCTGCGGAAGTACGACGTCCCCGGCACGTTCTTCCTGGTCGGCTCCATGGTGTCGCGCTACCCGGGCATCGTGCGGACGATGGTCGAGCAGGGCAACGAGGTCGGCATCCACACGTTCACGCACGTCGACCTGTCGTACCAGTCCGCGTCCCGCGTCGACCGCGAGATGGAGCAGACGCAGCTCGCCCTCGCCGGTGCGGCAGGTATCACCACGACCCTGTTCCGGGCGCCGTACTCCTCCGAGACGGACGCCATCGACAACTACAGCTGGCCCGTCTACAAGCGGCTCGGCGAGGACGGCTACACCAGCGTCTTCGTCGACACCGACAGCGACGACTGGAAGCGGCCGGGCGTCTCCGACATCGTGAACTGGGCCACCCCGAAGGGCACGCAGGGGGCCTCGGTGCTCTTCCACGACGCGGGCGGCGAACGCTCGCAGACGATCGCCGCGCTGCCGAAGTACATCGAGAAGATGAAGGCGAAGGGCTACACCTTCACCACCATCAGCGGGGTCATGGAGCGGCAGCGCGCGGCCACCCGGCAGCCGGCGGGCGGCGGCACGCCGACCGGGCTCCGCCTCCAGGCCGCCCACCACAAGGCCACCGGTCTGACCCTCTACGAGGGCAAGGCCCTCGTCGCGGCGGTGGCCGTCGCTGAGTGGACCGTGCCCACGCTGTCGGTCGGGCTGGTGGTCGTCGGGGTGGCCGTGCTGGGCCGTTTCGGGATGATGCTGGTCCTCGCCCGCCGTCACCACCGGCAGCGCAACGGACGCCGGTTCACCTGGGGCCCTCCGGTCACCGGGCCGGTGAGCGTGATCGTCCCGGCGTTCAACGAGAAGGAGTGCATCGCCCACACGCTTCGGTCGCTGGCGCGCAGCACCCACCCGATCGAGATCATCGTGGTGGACGACGGCTCGACCGACGGCACCTCGCGCATCGCGCGCGACGCGGCCGAGTCGCTCGGCATGACGAACGTGCGGGTGATCCGCCAGGAGAACGCCGGCAAGCCGGCCGCCCTGAACAACGGCGTGCGCAACGCGTCGTACGACATCGTCGTCATGATGGACGGCGACACGGTCTTCGAACCGGACACCGTGCGCCAGTTGGTGCAGCCGTTCGCCGACCCGTCCGTCGGCGCGGTCGCCGGCAACGCCAAGGTCGGCAACCGCACCACGGTGATCGGCGCCTGGCAGCACATCGAGTACGTGATGGGCTTCAACCTCGACCGGCGCATGTACGACCTGCTGCGCTGCATGCCCACCATCCCGGGGGCGATCGGCGCGTTCCGCCGCGCCGCCGTGCTGGCGGTCGGCGGCATGAGCGAGGACACCCTCGCCGAGGACACCGACATCACCATCGCCATGCACCGCGCGGGCTGGCGGGTCGTCTACCAGGAGCACGCCCGGGCCTGGACGGAGGCGCCCGGCTCCCTGGGGCAGCTCTGGTCCCAGCGCTACCGCTGGTCGTACGGCACCATGCAGGCCCTGTGGAAGCACCGCAAGTCCCTGACGGACCGGGGACCGTCGGGCCGCTTCGGCCGCGTCGGCATGCCCCTGGTGGTGATCTTCCAGGTCGTGACCCCGCTGTTCGCCCCGCTCATCGACGTCTTCACCGTCTACTCCATGGTCTTCGTCGACCTCCGGGCGGCCCTGCTGGCCTGGCTGGCGGTCCTCGGTGTCCAGCTCCTCTGCGCGGCCTACGCCTTCCGCCTGGACCGGGAGAAGTACCGCTACCTGCTGATGATGCCCCTGCAACAACTGGCCTACCGCCAGATGATGTACCTCGTCCTCATCCACTCCTGCGTCACCGCGCTCACGGGCGGCCGCCTGCGCTGGCAGAAGCTGAGGCGGACGGGCGAGGTCGGGACACCGGCGGGGGCGGGCTGAGATGGGGGCGCACAGCAGGACGGCGGCCGGTCCCGCCGTACGGCCGTCCCGGCCCGGGCCCGCCGGACGCGACCGCTACTTCGACACGCTCAGGGCCCTGGCGCTGGTCCGGGTGGTGACGTACCACACCTTCGGGTGGGCCTGGTGCGGCCTGGTGTTCCCCTCCATGGGCGTCATGTTCGCCCTGGCCGGGACCCTGATGGCCAAGTCCCTGGAACGCCCGGCCCCGAAGGTCGTCAGGAGCAGGCTCAGACGGCTCCTGCCCCCGTTCTGGTTCTGGGGGTTCTTCGTGGTGCTCGCGATGCTTGTCCACGGCTGGATGCCGGGCCGGGAGATCGTCTACTGGGTCGTCCCGCTCGGCGACCCGCCGGGCGACGCGTGGGGCGAGCAGGCCTGGGAGATCCTCTGGTACCTGCGCACCTACCTCTGGTTCGTGCTGCTCTCCCCGCTGCTGCTGCGGGTCTTCCGGCTCGCCCCGGTCCCGGTCCTGGTGCTGTCCCTCGCGCCGGTCCTGGTGCTGAACTTCGTCTGGTCCGGCCCGGACGGCCGGCTGGGCAGCGCCCTGTGGGACCTGTCGACGTACCTCTGCTGCTGGCTGCTCGGCTTCGCCCACCGCGACGGCGTGCTCCAGCGGGCGAAGCCGGCCCCGGTGGCCGTCCTGTCGCTCGCGGCCCTCGGTTACGGCGCCTGGTACGCCTTCACGCACCAGGCGGACTTCGGAACGTACGACCTGGACGAGAACCCCCTCGCCCAGGCGTTCTGGTCGGCCGGCTTCGTGCTGCCGCTGATGTGGGCGAAGGCGCGCTTCCGGATCGACTTCGCCCGCCTGACCCGGTTCCGGCGCCTGGACCGCACGGTCACCGTGTTCAACGCCCGCGCGGTGACGATCTACCTGTGGCACCAGATCGCGCTGGTGCTGGCCGTCCCGCTGATCGACCGGCTCTGGAACGTGCCGGCCTTCGAGACGTACCTCCCGCTGGACAGCCAGTGGTTCCTGTTCGGCGTCGGCTGGGTGCTGATCGCCTTCTTCGTGCTGGCCTGCGGGTGGGTGGAGGACGTGGCGGCACGCAAGAAGCCGACGCTCCTGCCCGGAGGGCGGGCTGCAAGAATGGGCGGGTGACCCGCGCTTCCCTGAACAAGCAGCCGCACGAAGTCGCCTCGATGTTCGACGACGTGGCGGAACGGTACGACCTGACGAACGACGTGCTGTCGCTCGGCCAGGACCGGCGCTGGCGCAAGGAGGTGGCGAAGGCGGTCGACGCGCGCCCCGCGCAGAAGGTCCTGGACCTCGCCGCCGGAACGGCAACCTCCTCGCTGCCGTTCGCGCGGACCGGCGCGTACGTCGTCCCCTGCGACTTCTCCCTCGGCATGCTCCAGGTCGGCAAGAAGAAGCACACCTGGCTGCCGTTCACGGCGGGCGACGCGACGAGGCTGCCCTTCAAGGACGACACCTTCGACGCGGTGACGATCTCCTTCGGGCTGCGCAACGTGCAGGACACGGACGCGGCGCTGCGCGAGATGCACCGGGTCACCCGGCCCGGCGGACGCGTGGTGATCTGCGAGTTCTCCCACCCGACGTGGGCGCCGTTCCGCACCGTCTACACCGAGTACCTGATGCGGGCGCTGCCGTCGGTCGCGCGCGCGGTGTCCTCCAACCCCGACGCGTACGTCTACCTCGCCGAGTCCATCCGGGCCTGGCCCGACCAGCCCGCACTCGCCGAACGGCTGCGCAATGCGGGCTGGTCCAAGGTGGCGTGGCGCAACCTCACCGGCGGGGTGGTCTCGCTGCACCGGGGCTTCAAGGAGTAGCGGGCTGCGAGGAGCGGCGGGCTCCGGGTGGGCCGGGGCTCGGAGGAGTGGCGGGCCCCGGGTGGGCCGGGGCTTCGGAGAGCTTCAGGAAGAGCCGAATCCGGCCACCGCGTACGGGTCGCCGGGCTGCTCCAGCTCCCGTTGCAGTCCGCCCGCCGGGGGTCGCGGAACGCGCGGCTCACGCACGCCTCCGCCGCCCTCGCCCTCACCGAAGTCGAACCAGACGTACACCATCGAGTCCGGCGGCACCTCGGCACCGGGCTGCGGATACTGGCGCACGACGTAGTCGACGACGGTGCGGTGGAACTCCGGGCGGTCCGGCGCGTTGAGGAACAGGCCCCGCGCCCTGGCCGTTTCGCGCGCGTCCACGGCCATCAGACCGACCAGACGCGGGACGCGCACTTCGGGTGTTTTGGGTGTTATACGCACAGATGTCACCCCCAGCGGTACTGGCAGGGTAACTCTCACCCGGCCCACCCGGAAGGCGCCGGTGTCTTTCTGTAGCAGACGACTACTCCGCGTGAGGGAAGCGGAGCCGGAAACACAGGGCCGGCGCGTTCAGCGTGGGGTGCGGGTAGGTCTCCGCCCGCTCCATGCCGAGCCGCCGGGTCACCGCGATCGACCGCTCGTTGCCCTGAAGGACCATCGCCACCACTCCCGGCACCCCGGCCCCCCGGACACGTCCGAGCGCCTCCCGCGCCGCCGCGGTCGCGTACCCCTTGCCCCAGTGCGCCCGCCCGAGCCGCCAGCCGATCTCGATCTCGCCGACCGGCCCCCAGTCCCGCGGCCACGGCTGCGCGCCGGTGAAGCCGATGACCTCGCCGGACTCGTCCAGCAGGGTCCACAGGCAGAAGCCGTGCTCCGCGTCGTGCCGCCGCTGGCGCGCGGTGAGTTCCTCGTACACCGACAGCTCCGCCGGCCTGCCGCCGTGGAACTCCATCACCTCCGGGTCGGCGAAGACCCGGTGCCAGGCGACCGCGTCCTCGTGCGTGGGAACGCGCAGCCGTACCGCGGGGAGAGGTCGGTTCACAGGGCAGCCCTTCAGCCAGGCGAGCAAGTCCGCTGAATAGACTGCCCATGTCCAGTGCCGGTCGGCACGCAGATTTCGAAACCTTGGGGAGATCCCGCCGTGACCGAGCCCCTCTCCGACCACACCGCCGATGTGATCGTCGTGGGCGCGGGGCCAGCCGGCTCCACGACCGCGTACCACCTCGCCAAGGCCGGTCTCGACGTCCTGCTCCTGGAGAAGACCGAGTTCCCGCGCGAGAAGGTGTGCGGCGACGGCCTCACCCCGCGCGCGGTCAAGCAGCTCGTCGCCATGGGCATCGACATCTCCGAGGAGGCCGGCTGGCTGCGCAACAAGGGCCTGCGCATCATCGGCGGCGGCTCCCGCCTCCAGCTCGACTGGCCGGACCTCGCCGCCTACCCGAACTACGGGCTGGTCCGCAAGCGCGACGACTTCGACGAGCAGCTCGCCCGCAACGCCCAGAAGGCCGGCGCCCGGCTGTACGAGCGCTGCAACGTCAGCGGCCCGGTCGTGGACGACCGCACCGGCCGCATCACCGGCGTCACCGCCAAGCTCGGCGAGGAGAAGCGCGAGGTCACCTTCCACGCGCCGCTCGTCGTCGCCGCCGACGGCAACTCCACCCGCCTCTCCCTGGCGATGGGCCTGCACCGTCGCGAGGACCGCCCGATGGGCGTCGCCGTCCGCACGTACTTCCACAGCCCCCGCCACGACGACGACTACCTGGAGTCCTGGCTGGAACTGTGGGACCGCCGCGGACCCCAGGACCGCCTGCTGCCCGGCTACGGCTGGATCTTCGGCATGGGCGACGGCACGTCGAACGTGGGCCTCGGCGTGCTGAACACCTCCGCCTCCTTCAAGGAGCTGGACTGGCGCGAGATCCTCAAGGCGTGGTGCGCCTCCATGCCGGAGGACTGGGGCTACACCCCGGAGAACATGACCGGCCCGATCCGCGGCGCCGCCCTGCCCATGGCCTTCAACCGTCAGCCGCACTACACACGCGGGCTGCTGCTCGTCGGTGACGCCGGCGGCCTGGTGAACCCCTTCAACGGCGAGGGCATCGCCTACGCCATGGAGTCCGGCCAGATCGCCGCCGACGTCATCGTGCAGGCCCACGCGCGCGCGACGCCCGCCCAGCGCGAGATCGCCCTCCAGCGCTACCCGCGCGTCCTCAAGGACACCTACGGCGGCTACTACACGCTCGGCCGCGCCTTCGTGAAGCTCATCGGCAACCCGAAGGTCATGCAGATCGCCACCCAGCGCGGTCTGACCCACCCGCTGCTGATGAAGTTCACCCTGAAGCTGCTGGCGAACCTCACCGACCCCACGGGCGGCGACGCGATGGACCGCATCATCAACGGCCTGAGCAAGGTGGCCCCGAAGGCGTGACTAGGCGCTGAAAGCCGCGGCGTTGGCGGCCCGGCGCGCGTGCACCGCGTCCCGCCGGTCCGCCATCTGCCGCAGCGCGTCCTTCTTGTCCCGTTTCGAGAGCCGGTCCAGATAGACGTACCCGTTGGTGTGGTCGGTCTCGTGCGCCAGGCACCGCGCGAAGTACCCGGTGCCCTCGACGACGACGGCGTTGCCGTCCCTGTCCTGCCCGCGTACGACGGCCCGGTCCGGCCGCGGTACGGCCATCACGGCACCCGGTACCGACAGGCACCCCTCGCCCTCGTCCAGCAGCCGTCGCCCGGCCGTGGGCGTTTCGAGCACCGGATTGACGATGTGTCCGACATGTCGGACTGCGTCGTCATCGAGGCAGTCGTACACGAACAGCCGCAGATCCACCCCGACCTGATTCGCCGCCAGTCCGGCGCCCTCGGCCACGTACATGGTGCGGAACATGTCGTCGATGAGCGCGGCGAGGTCGGGCCCGAACTCCGTGACGTCCCGGCACGGCTTGTGCAGCACCTCCTCGCCGACCTCGGTGACACGGCGCACCGCGCCCCGCCCGGCCTCGGGGGCGTACCGCGGGTAGTGGTCGGCGGGACTTCCCTGTACGAACACGCGTGGCATCGCGTGGACTCCTTCGCTCGGCGACGGACCACCGGACGGCGGCCCGGGCAGAGCATGCCAGGAGCGAGGCGAGGGATGTCAGGGGCGAGGCGAGGCGTGTCAGGGACAGGCGAGGCGTGTCAGGGGTGACGTACGGCGTGTCCGTGACGGCGCACGGCGGCTCCAAGGGCACACGGCGTTCCAAGCACGGCGCACGGCGGTCCGGGTCTGGGGACGCCGCGAGGGCCGCTGCCCCGAGCGGCTGCGGCCCTACGCGTGTGAGAGGTGCGGAGTGCGCTCAGAGCACCCGCACGGCGCCCGTGGGCGGGTCGTACGACAGCGGGCGCTCCACGACCCCGGTGGAGGGGTTCTGCGCGCCCACGAACATGCCGTCGCCGACGTACACCGCGACGTGGTACGCGCTGCCCGCGCCGCCCCAGTACAGGATGTCGCCCGGCTGGAGGTTGCTCAGCGAGACCTGGGTGCCGGCCGTCGACTGGTCCTGGGAGACGCGCGGCAGGCTGATGCCGACCTGCTTGAAGGCCGTCTGCACCAGGCCGGAGCAGTCGTAGGCGGAGGGGCCGGTGGCGCCGGAGACGTACGCCTTGCCGACCTGCGCCTTGACGAAGCTGATGACGGCCGCGGCCGAACCGGTGGCCGTCGACGTGCTGGTGCTGGTGCTGGTGGACGTGGAGGTGGAGCCGGCGTCCACCGTGGTGGAGAGCGTGGTCCGCTCCGCGGTGCGGGAGGCGCGGGCGGCGGCCTCCTTGCGGGCGGCCTCCTGGGCCTTCTTCTTTGCCTCCGCCGCCTTCTTCTTGGCGTCGGCGAGGTCCGCCTTGGCCTGCTTCGCGGCCTTCGCGGCAGCCGCGTCACGCTCGGCCTGGAGCTGGTAGTTCGCGGCGGCCTGTTCGGTGGCGTCCGCGGACTGGGCCGCCTGAGCGGCCAGGTCGGCCGTCAGGGTGGGCAGTTCGAGGGTCTGCGTCACCGGCTCGGCAGCGTTCGCCGAGCCGGACGCCCCGGCGACTGCCAGGGTGCCGAGGACGCCACCGGCAACTCCGGCCCGCATCGCGAGGGTCGACGCGCTGCGGCGGGGCTTCCGGTGGCTGCGTATGTGAGCGGTGTGGGACATGGGAACAACCGGTACCAGGGGCTCCTTCATATCTTCAAGAAACGTGTGCTGCGCCACAGTTGTTCAATCGAGACCTGGAAAGCCGGGCGTGTCGCTCTTTATTGACGCCGTAACGGACATTGTGGACGCCCGTGATCAAGCCCTTGATCACGGTCTTTGATCATTAAGTCCGAATTGCCCCCGGCTTACCACTGGTTGGCTTCGTTGGCCAAGCCCGGTTCTCAGACGTCTCTCATGAATGTGGCGGACGTCACGGAACGATTACCGGAATAGCGGCGTCCGACGCCTGCTCGGCTCGTGAACGCATGCACGCGCCCCCATCGCGTCCACATCCCGCCCCGGCCTCCCTCCGAGGTGTGAACGCGCCCCACTATCAGCCCTCCGCGTCCATCGCCAATTTGCATGCATCGGAAGTCTCTTGATATGGAGACGCACCCTCCGGCCTGCGATGACATGCAAGATTGTCACTTCTGGTGATCAACTGAACGCTTCGCGTATGAAGATCACTCATCATCCGACTTCATGATCCTTCGTCAGGTGGTGGAGATCACAAAGCTTGTGCAATACCCCGTGTCGCAGATCACAGAGCGGCGGGCATAAGATGCGAGGCAGTTGGGCTTGTGACCTGCTTCACATGTTCGCGATCTTCGCCGGGGCGAGCGGGGTTCGTGGGACCGGTGAGGCCGGTGTGAGCCCAGTGCAACCGCCAGCAGTCAGCGCCGACTGAGAGGAGCGAGGAGCGGTGAACGCGTATGCGCCCATCCTCGTACTGGGAGCCCTCGGGGCAGGCTTTGCGATCTTCTCCGTGGTCATGGCCACGCTGATCGGTCCGAAGCGGTACAACCGCGCGAAGCTCGAAGCCTACGAGTGCGGCATCGAGCCGACCCCCACGCCGGCCGGCGGCGGGCGCTTCCCCATCAAGTACTACCTGACGGCGATGCTCTTCATCGTCTTCGACATCGAGATCGTCTTCCTCTACCCCTGGGCCGTCACCTTCGACGCCCTGGGGATCTTCGGGCTCGTGGAGATGCTGCTCTTCGTGCTCACCGTCTTCGTCGCGTACGCGTACGTATGGCGGCGCGGCGGCCTGGAATGGGACTGAGGGGCCTTTAACGACATGGGACTCGAAGAAAAGCTGCCGAGCGGCTTCCTGCTGACCACCGTCGAGCAGGCCGCGGGCTGGGTGCGCAAGGCGTCCGTCTTCCCGGCCACCTTCGGCCTCGCCTGCTGCGCCATCGAGATGATGACCACCGGCGCCGGCCGCTACGACCTGGCCCGCTTCGGCATGGAGGTCTTCCGCGGCTCACCGCGCCAGGCGGACCTGATGATCGTCGCGGGCCGGGTCAGCCAGAAGATGGCGCCCGTCCTGAGGCAGGTCTACGACCAGATGCCCAACCCCAAGTGGGTGATCTCCATGGGCGTCTGCGCCTCCTCCGGCGGCATGTTCAACAACTACGCGATCGTCCAGGGCGTCGACCACATCGTCCCGGTCGACATCTACCTCCCCGGCTGCCCGCCCCGCCCCGAGATGCTGATGGACGCGATCCTCAAGCTCCACCAGAAGATCCAGTCCTCCAAGCTCGGCGTGAACGCCGAGGAGGCGGCCCGCGAGGCGGAGGAGGCGGCGCTCAAGGCCCTGCCCACGATCGAGATGAAGGGGCTGTTGCGGTGAGCGACGCGAACGGCACGCAGGGGAACCACGGGGCGAACGGCCCCGCGAACGGGGTGAACGGCTCCGCGAACGGGGTGAACGGCTCCGCGAACGGGGTGAACCCCGAGAAGGACCTCTCCGCCTCCAACCTCCCCGGCCAGCGTGGCCAGGGCGGCGAGGAGATCCGCGTCCAGCGCGGCATGTTCGGCGCCAACAACGGCGGCGACACCTCCGGCTACGGCGGCCTGGTCCGCTCGGTCCGTCTCCCGGGACCGGCGACCCGGCCCTACGGCGGCTGGTTCGACGAGGTCGCCGACGAACTGGAGGGCGCCCTGGAGGAACAGGGTCTCCTCCCGGGGAACGCCATCGAGAAGACGGTCGTCGACCGCGGCGAGCTGACCTTCCACGTCGAACGCGAGCACCTGGTCCGCGTCGCCCGCACCCTGCGCGACGACCCGGCTCTGCGCTTCGAGCTGTGCACCGGCGTCAGCGGCGTCCACTACCCGAGCGACAAGGGCCGCGAGCTGCACGCCGTCTACCACCTGCGCTCGATCACCCACAACCGGCTGATCCGCCTCGAAGTCAGCGCGCCCGACAGCGATCCGCGCATCCCGTCGCTGGTCTCCGTCTACCCGACGAACGACTGGCACGAGCGTGAGACCTACGACTTCTTCGGCATCGTCTTCGAAGGTCACCCGGCCCTGACGCGGATCATGATGCCGGACGACTGGCAGGGCCACCCGCAGCGCAAGGACTACCCCCTCGGCGGCATCCCCGTCGAGTACAAGGGCGCCCAGATTCCGGCTCCGGACCAGCGGAGGTCGTACTCGTGAGCACGCAGTCAGCATCCGCCGCGTCGGCCGCCTCCGCGCGCGAGACCACCGAGGGCACCGTCTACACGGTCACCGGTGGCGACTGGGACGAGGTCGTCCAGTCCGCGGCCCGCGCCGACGACGAGCGCATCGTCGTCAACATGGGTCCCCAGCACCCGTCCACCCATGGGGTGCTCCGCCTGATCCTGGAGATCGAGGGCGAGACGGTCACCGAGGCCCGCTGCGGCATCGGCTACCTCCACACCGGCATCGAGAAGAACCTCGAATACCGCACGTGGACGCAGGGCACCACGTTCGTGACGCGCATGGACTACCTGACGTCCTTCTTCAACGAGACCGCCTACTGCCTCGCCGTCGAGAAGCTCCTCGGCATCGAGGACCAGATCACCGAGCGGGCCAAGATCATCCGGGTGCTCCTGATGGAGCTGAACCGGTTGTCCTCCCACCTGGTGTGCATCGCCACCGGCGGCATGGAGCTGGGCGCCACCACGATCATGATCTACGGATTCCGTGATCGTGAAATGATTCTCGACATCTACGAGCTGGTCACGGGCCTGCGCATGAACCACGCGTACATCCGGCCCGGCGGACTCGCCCAGGACTTGCCGCCCGGCGCGGTGGACCAGATCCGCGAGTTCGTGAAGAAGATGAAGAAGAACCTCCCGGAGTACGACAAGCTCGCCACCGGGAACCCCATCTTCAAGGCCCGCATGCAGGACATCGGCTACCTCGACCTGGCCGGCTGCATGGCCCTCGGCGCGACCGGCCCGATCCTGCGCGCCACCGGCCTGCCGCACGACCTGCGCAAGGCCCAGCCGTACTGCGACTACGAGACGTACGACTTCGACGTCCCCACCGCCGACACCTGCGACGCCTACGGCCGCTTCCTCATCCGCCTGGAGGAGATGCGCCAGTCGCTCGGGATCGTCGAGCAGTGCCTGGACCGGCTCCAGCCCGGTCCGGTCATGGTCGCCGACAAGAAGATCGCCTGGCCCGCCCAGCTCGCCCTGGGGCCGGACGGGCTCGGCAACTCCCTCGACCACATCAAGAAGATCATGGGCACCTCCATGGAGGCCCTGATCCACCACTTCAAGCTGGTCACCGAGGGCTTCCGGGTCCCGCCGGGACAGGCGTACGCGGCCGTCGAGTCGCCCAAGGGCGAACTCGGGGTGCACGCGGTCTCCGACGGCGGCACCCGCCCCTACCGGGTCCACTTCCGCGACCCGTCCTTCACCAACCTTCAGGCCATGGCGGCGATGTGCGAGGGCGGCCAGGTCGCCGACGTCATCGTCGCCGTCGCGTCCATCGACCCCGTGATGGGAGGCGTCGACCGGTGACCACCTCTTCTTCCGAGCGGGGCGTCAGCCTGGGCATGCCCGAACTGCCCGCACCCGCGTACCCGGACGACGTCCGGGCCCGGCTGGAGGCGGACGCGCGCGAAGTGATCGCGCGCTACCCGGACTCCCGGTCCGCCCTGCTGCCGCTGCTCCACCTCGTGCAGTCGGAGGAGGGCCATGTCACGCGCACCGGCATGCGGTTCTGCGCGGACATGCTGGGTCTGACCACGGCCGAGGTCACCGCCGTCGCCACCTTCTACACGATGTACCGGCGCAGGCCGTCCGGTGACTACCAGGTCGGCGTCTGCACCAACACGCTGTGCGCGGTCATGGGCGGCGACGCGATCTTCGAGACCCTCCAGGAGCACCTGGGCGTCGGCAACGGCGAGACCACGGACGACGGCAAGGTCACCCTGGAGCACATCGAGTGCAACGCGGCCTGCGACTACGCGCCGGTCGTGATGGTCAACTGGGAGTTCTTCGACAACCAGACCCCGGCGAGCGCCAAGCGCCTGGTCGACGATCTGCGGGCGGGGCGCTCCGTGCAGCCCACGCGCGGGGCGCGCCTGTGCACCTTCAAGGAGACCGCGCGGATCCTGGCCGGCTTCCCCGACGAGCGGCCCGGGGCCGTCGAGGAGGGCGGCAGTGCGGGACCCGCGTCGCTGGTGGGCCTTCGCCTGGCAAGGGGAGAGGCCGCACCCGCGCGCGTGGTCCATCCGCGCGGCGGTCCGCACGAGGAACCCCAGGACAGGGTGCACGAGCCGTCGCCGGCCGAGCACCTCAGCTCCCATGACGCGCCGCAGGACACATCGGCCTCCGACCCTGCCCACCCCGCGGGGCCTACCGCAGAGGAGGGGGAGTGATGACCGTGGTATCCGAGGTCAAGGACCCGAGCCCGGAGAAGCTGCTCGCACCCGTGCTGTCGGCCTTCTGGGACGAGGACCGGTCCTGGACTCTGGACGTCTACCGGAGGCACGAGGGGTACGAGGGGCTCCGCAAGGCCCTCGCCATGTCACCGGACGACCTGATCGCGTACGTCAAGGACTCCGGGCTGCGGGGCCGCGGCGGCGCGGGATTCCCGACCGGGATGAAGTGGCAGTTCATCCCTCAGGGTGATGGGAAACCGCACTATCTAGTTGTCAACGCCGACGAGTCGGAGCCGGGCACCTGCAAGGACATCCCGCTCCTCTTCGCGAACCCGCACAGCCTCATCGAGGGCATCGTGATCGCGTGCTACGCCATCAGGTCGTCGCATGCCTTCATCTATCTGCGGGGTGAAGTCGTCCCCGTCCTGCGGCGGTTGCACGAGGCCGTGCGCGAGGCCTACGAGGCGGGCTACCTCGGCGAGAACATCCTGGGCAGCGGACTCGACCTCCAGCTCACCGTGCACGCCGGCGCCGGCGCGTACATCTGCGGTGAGGAGACCGCACTGCTCGACTCGCTCGAAGGCCGCCGTGGTCAACCGCGGCTCCGTCCCCCCTTCCCTGCGGTGGAAGGCCTCTACGCCTGTCCCACTGTGGTGAACAACGTCGAGTCGATCGCGTCGGTTCCCGCCATCCTGAAAAACGGCAAGGACTGGTTCAGGTCGATGGGCAGCGAGAAGTCCCCGGGCTTCACGCTCTACTCGCTCAGCGGCCATGTCGCGAGCCCCGGCCAGTACGAGGCCCCGCTCGGCGTCACGCTGCGCCAGCTCCTCGACATGAGCGGCGGCATGCGGCCGGGCCACCGCCTGAAGTTCTGGACGCCGGGCGGCTCCTCCACGCCGATGTTCACCGACGAGCACCTCGACGTCCCCCTCGACTACGAGGGCGTCGGCGCCGCCGGCTCCATGCTCGGCACCAAGGCGCTGCAGTGCTTCGACGAGACGACCTGCGTGGTGCGGGCGGTGACCCGCTGGACCGAGTTCTACGCCCACGAGTCCTGCGGCAAGTGCACACCCTGCCGCGAAGGGACGTACTGGCTGGTGCAGTTGCTGCGGGACATCGAGGCCGGCAAGGGCGTGATGTCCGACCTCGACAAGCTCGCCGACATCGCCGACAACATCAACGGCAAGTCCTTCTGCGCCCTCGGCGACGGCGCCGCGTCCCCGATCTTCTCCTCGCTGAAGTACTTCCGCGAGGAGTACGAGCAGCACATCACGGGCCGGGGCTGCCCCTTCGACCCGGCCAAGTCGACGGCCTGGGCGGACCGCCCGGAGGTGAACGCATGACCGTGACCACCAGTGCTCCCGCGGGTGGGGGAGAGGCGGCGGTCCCGCCGGAGGACCTCGTCACGCTGACGATCGACGGCATCGAGATCAGCGTGCCCAAGGGCACCCTGGTCATCCGGGCCGCCGAGCAGCTCGGCATCGAGATCCCCCGCTTCTGCGACCACCCCCTGCTGGACCCGGCCGGCGCCTGCCGCCAGTGCATCGTCGAGGTCGAGGGCCAGCGCAAGCCGATGGCGTCCTGCACGATCACGTGCACCGACGGCATGGTCGTGAAGACCCACCTGACCTCGCCGGTCGCCGAGAAGGCGCAGCACGGTGTGATGGAGCTGCTGCTCATCAACCACCCGCTGGACTGCCCGGTCTGCGACAAGGGCGGCGAGTGCCCGCTGCAGAACCAGGCGATGTCGCACGGCAACGCCGAGTCCCGCTTCGACGGCAAGAAGCGGACCTACGAGAAGCCCGTACCGATCTCCACCCAGGTGCTGCTCGACCGCGAGCGGTGCGTGCTGTGCGCCCGCTGCACCCGCTTCTCCAACCAGATCGCGGGCGACCCCATGATCGAGCTGGTCGAGCGGGGCGCGCTCCAGCAGGTCGGCACCGGTGAGGGTGACCCGTTCGAGTCGTACTTCTCCGGCAACACCATCCAGATCTGCCCGGTCGGCGCGCTCACCTCGGCCGCCTACCGGTTCCGCTCCCGCCCCTTCGACCTCGTCTCCTCCCCGTCGGTGTGCGAGCACTGCTCCGGCGGCTGCGCCACCCGCACCGACCACCGGCGCGGCAAGGTCATGCGGCGGCTCGCCGCCTACGACCCCGAGGTCAACGAGGAGTGGATCTGCGACAAGGGACGCTTCGCGTTCCGGTACGCGCAGCTGAGGGACCGCCTCGACACGCCGCTGGTGCGCAACGCCGACGGTGTCCTGGAGCCCGCCTCCTGGCCCGAGGCGCTGGAAGCCGCCGCGCGGGGTCTGAGCGCCGCCCGCTCCCGGGCCGGTGTCCTCATCGGCGGCAGGCTGACCGTCGAGGACGCCTACGCCTACAGCAAGTTCGCGCGCGTGGCGCTCGACACCAACGACATCGACTTCCGCGCGCGCGTGCACAGCGGCGAGGAGGCCGACTTCCTGGCGGCCCGGGTGGCCGGCCGCGGCCGGGACCTCGACGGTACGGGTGTCACGTACACCTCCTTGGAGAAGGCGCCCGCCGTCCTGCTGGTCGGCTTCGAGTCGGAGGAGGAGGCACCCGGCGTCTTCCTGCGGCTGCGCAAGGCCTGGCGCAAGCGCAAGCAGCGGGTGTTCGCGCTGGCCACGCACGCCACCCGGGGCCTGGAGAAGACGGGCGGCACGCTGCTGCCGGCCGCTCCGGGCACCGAGACCGAGTGGCTGGACGCGCTCGCGAGCGGCGTCGGCCTGGAGGAGCCCGGCACCCTCGCCGCCGAGGCCCTGCGCGCCGAGGGCGCCGTCATCGTCGTAGGAGAGCGGCTGGCCGGTGTCGCGGGCGGACTCACCGCCGCGCTGCGCGCCGCCACCGCGACCGGCGCCGAACTGGTGTGGATCCCGCGCCGGGCCGGTGAGCGCGGTGCCGTCGAGGTGGGCGCGCTGCCCTCGCTGCTGCCGGGTGGTCGCCCGGCGACCGACCCGCGCGCGCGGGAGGAGGTCGCCGCCGTCTGGGGCCTCGCCGAACTCCCGGCGCGCCACGGCCGCGACACCCACCAGATCGTCGAGGCCGCCGCCACCGGCGAACTCTCGGCGCTCCTGGTCGCCGGCGTGGAGGTCGCCGACCTGCCCGACCCGGCACGCGCGCGTGAGGCGCTGGAGAACGTCGGCTTCCTGGTGTCGCTGGAGCTGCGGCCCAGCGAGGTCACCGCCCGCGCCGACGTCGTCCTGCCGGTCGCCGCGGTCGCCGAGAAGGCGGGCACCTTCCTCAACTGGGAGGGCCGCGTGCGCTTCTTCGAGGCCGCGCTCAAGCCCGACCAGATGACCCGCCCGCTCGCGCCGACCGACACGCGGGTGCTGCACATGCTCGCCGACGCCATGGACGGTGCCGAAGGCGCCGACGGGCGCCGGCTGCTGGGCCTGCCGGATCTGCGCACCACGCGCGCGGAGATCGACCGGCTCGGCTCCTGGGACGGCCCCCGTGCCTCCGGGCCCATGGAGATCGCGGGCGCGCTGCCCCGCCCGGCCGCCGGCGAGGCCGTGCTCGCCGGGCACCGGCTGCTGCTCGACCAGGGCCTCCTCCAGGAGGGCGACGAGGCGCTCGCCGGGACCCGGCACGCCGCACGCGCGCGCGTGTCCGCCGCGACGGCCGCCGAGGCTGGCGTCGCGGACGGCGAGGTCCTCACCGTCACCGGCCCCGCCGGCACGGTCGGACTGCCCCTGGAGATCACCGAGATGCCCGACCGGGTGGTGTGGCTCCCGCTGAACTCCGCCGGTGCCGGCGTCGCCTCCGACACCGGGGCACGCCCCGGCTCCCTCGTCCGCATCGGCCCGGCGGCAGTCGCCGAAGAGGCCCCCAAGGAGGTGGAGGCATGAGCCCGTACCTCGCCGCTGAAGACCTCTCGATGTTCGGCCGCGACCCCTGGTGGCTGGTCGTCGTCAAAGCGGTCTTCTGCTTCGCGTTCCTGATGGTGACCGTGCTGTTCTCCATCGTCTGGGAGCGCAAGGTCGTCGCCTGGATGCAGTTGCGCATCGGCCCCAACCGGCACGGCCCCTGGGGCATGCTCCAGTCGCTCGCCGACGGCGTGAAGCTGATGCTCAAGGAAGACCTCATCGTCAAGCGCGCGGACAAGGTGGTCTACGTCCTCGCGCCGATCGTCGCGGCCGTCCCGGCCTTCATGGCGATCGCGGTGATCCCCTTCGGACCGGCCGGCAACGAGATCTCGGTCTTCGGCCACCGCACCACGATGCAGCTCACCGACCTGCCGATCGCGATGCTCTACATCCTCGCCATCGCCTCGGTCGGCATCTACGGCATCGTGCTGGCGGGCTGGAGTTCCGGGTCCACCTACCCGCTCCTGGGCGGCCTGCGCTCCTGCGCGCAGATGATCTCGTACGAGATCGCCATGGGCGCCGCGTTCGCCTCCGTGTTCCTCTACTCGGGGTCGATGTCGACGTCCACGATCGTGGAGCAGCAGCACGACCGCTGGTACATCCTGCTGCTGCCGGTCTCCTTCATCCTGTACATCGTCACGATGGTCGGCGAGACCAACCGCGCCCCCTTCGACATGCCGGAGTCCGAGGGCGACCTGGTCGGCGGCTTCAACACCGAGTACTCGTCCATCAAGTTCGCGATGTTCATGCTCGCCGAGTACGTGAACATGGTGACGGTCTCGGCCGTCTCGACCACCCTGTTCCTCGGCGGCTGGCGCGCCCCCTGGCCGGTCAGCTCCTTCTGGGAGGGCGCGAACCACGGCTGGTGGCCGCTGCTCTGGTTCGTCATCAAGGTGCAGCTGCTGCTGTTCTTCTTCATCTGGCTGCGCGGCACGCTCCCGCGCGTGCGCTACGACCAGCTGATGAAGCTCGGCTGGAAGGTCCTCATCCCGGTCTCGGTGACCTGGCTGATGCTGGTCGCGACCGTCCGCGCCCTGCGCAACGAGAACTACGACTTCGCCGACATCGCCCTCTACGTCGGTGGGGGTGTCCTCGCCCTGCTGCTGATCTCCTTCGTCGCCGACATGTTCCGCGACAAGGCCGGGCCGGCCGAGGAGCCCGGCGGCCGGCAGCCGGCGTTCGACCCGATGGCGGGCGGGTTCCCGGTGCCGCCGCTGCCCGGTCAGGAGCTGCCGCCCGTGCCGCGGCGCCGCCCCCGGTGGGGCGAGCGGGAGCTGATTGTCAGTGGTGGGCCGGACACTGTCAGTGACGGATCTTCGGATGGAAAGGAGGCGTCCGATGGCTGAGGAGCCTCAGGAGTCCGGGCAGACCAAGCCCGGCTTCCAGAACCCCGTGGCCGGCTTCGGCGTGACCTTCAAGGCCATGTTCAAGAAGCGGCTGACCGAGCAGTACCCGGAGCAGAAGAAGACCACGGCTCCGCGGTTCCACGGACGGCACCAGCTCAACCGCCATCCGGACGGCCTGGAGAAGTGCGTCGGCTGTGAGCTGTGCGCCTGGGCCTGCCCCGCCGACGCCATCTACGTGGAGGGCGCCGACAACACCGACGAGGAGCGCTACTCGCCGGGCGAGCGGTACGGCCGCGTCTACCAGATCAACTACGCCCGCTGCATCCTGTGCGGGCTGTGCATCGAGGCGTGCCCCACGCGCGCGCTGACGATGACGAACGAGTTCGAACTGGCCGACTCCAGCCGCGCCAACCTCATCTACACCAAGGAGCAGCTGCTCGCCGGTCTCGAAGAGGGCATGGTCGACACGCCGCACGCGATCTTCCCGGGGACGGACGAACAGGACTACTACCGCGGCCTGGTGACGCAGGCCGCGCCCGGTACGGTCCGCCAGGTGGCCGTCTCCACGGGCGAGGTCCCGCAGGAGGCCGCGTCCACCTTCGGCGAGGACGAGCCGGCCTCGGAGAAGGTGATCCGCCGATGAGCGCACAGCAGCTCGCCGCCTACACCACCTCCACCGGTGAGGCGTTCCAGTTCTGGGTCCTCGGCACGATCGCGGTGATCGGCGCCCTGTGCACCGTCTTCATGAAGAAGGCCGTGCACAGCGCGCTCTGCCTCGCCGGCACCATGATCGTCCTGGCGGTGTTCTACCTCGCCAACGGTGCCTACTTCCTCGGGATCGTGCAGATCGTCGTCTACACCGGCGCGATCATGATGCTGTTCCTGTTCGTGGTGATGCTCGTCGGCGTCACGGCCGCGGACTCCCTGAGAGAGACCATCAAGGGCCAGCGCTGGCTGGCCCTGCTGTGCGGGATCGGCTTCGGGGTCCTGCTGTTCGCCGGCATCGGCAACGCCTCCCTGAAGGAGTTCGAGGGCACAGGCCGGGCGAACGCGAACGGCAATGTGGAGGGGCTGGCGTCCCTCATCTTCACCAAGTACGTCTTCGCCTTCGAGATCACCGGCGCGCTGCTCATCACGGCCGCGGTCGGCGCCATGGTGCTCACCCACCGGGAGCGCACCGAGCGCGCCAAGACGCAGCGCGAGCTGTCCGAACAGCGCGTCCGCGAGGGCAAGCACCTCCCGCCGCTGCCCGCCCCCGGTGTCTACGCCCGGCACAACGCCGTGGACATCGCGGGCCTGCTGCCCGACGGCACCCCGTCCGAGCTGACCGTCAACAAGACGCTTCGCGAACGCGGCCAGATCCGTGACGTGTCCGCGGAGGCCCTCAACGACCTGCGGGCGCTGGAGCAGCGCGCGGAGGAGCGCCTGGAGCGCCGGGCGATCGAGCCGGAGACGTTCAAGCGGCCCGAGGAGGCGTCGAAGTGAACCCGGTCAACTACCTCTACCTCGCCGCCCTGTTGTTCACGATCGGCGCGACCGGCGTCCTGATCCGGCGCAACGCCATCGTGGTCTTCATGTGCATCGAGCTGATGCTCAACGCCTGCAACCTCGCGTTCGTCACCTTCTCCCGGATGCACGGCAACCTCGACGGCCAGATCATCGCCTTCTTCACGATGGTCGTCGCCGCCGCGGAGGTCGTGGTGGGTCTCGCGATCATCGTGTCGCTGTTCCGCGCCCGCCACTCGGCCTCGGTCGACGACGCCAGCCTGATGAAGCTGTAAGGGGTCGGAAGAATCGTGGAGAACCTGATCGCGCTGCTCATCGCGGCGCCCCTGCTCGGAGCGGCCGTCCTCCTGGTCGGTGGCCGGCGCCTGGACCGCGTCGGCCACTGGATCGGCACGCTCCTGTCGGCCGCCTCCTTCGTGTTCGGCCTCGTCCTCTTCGCCGACCTGCTCGGCAGGGGCGCGGAGCAGCGCACCCTGACGCAGCACCTGTTCAGCTGGGTCCCGGTGGCCGGCTTCCAGGCGGACGTCACCTTCCGCCTGGACCAGCTGTCCATGACGTTCGTGCTGCTCATCACGGGTGTCGGCTCGCTGATCCACCTGTACTCGGTCGGGTACATGGAGCACGACGAGCGGCGCCGCCGCTTCTTCGGCTATCTGAACCTGTTCCTCGCGGCGATGCTGCTGCTCGTCCTCGCCGACAACTACCTTCTGCTGTACGTCGGCTGGGAGGGCGTCGGTCTCGCCTCGTACCTGCTGATCGGCTTCTGGCAGCACAAGCCCAGCGCCGCCACGGCCGCGAAGAAGGCCTTCCTGGTCAACCGGGTCGGCGACATGGGCCTGTCGATCGCGATCATGCTGATGTTCACCACCTTCGGCAGCTTCGCCTTCGGCCCGGTCCTCAGCCACACCGGTGACACCTCCGAGGGCAAGCTCACCGCGATCGGCCTGATGCTGCTGCTCGCCGCCTGCGGCAAGTCCGCCCAGGTGCCGCTGCAGTCCTGGCTCGGGGACGCCATGGAGGGCCCGACCCCGGTCTCCGCCCTCATCCACGCGGCGACGATGGTGACCGCGGGCGTCTACCTGATCGTCCGCTCCGGTGCCATCTTCAACGCCGCCCCCGACGCGCAGCTGGCCGTCACGGTCGTCGGCGCGGTCACGCTCCTGTTCGGTGCGATCGTCGGTTGCGCCAAGGACGACATCAAGAAGGCGCTGGCCGGCTCGACCATGTCGCAGATCGGCTACATGGTCCTCGCGGCGGGCCTCGGCCCCATCGGCTACGTCTTCGCGATCATGCACCTGGTGACGCACGGCTTCTTCAAGGCCGGGCTGTTCCTCGGTGCGGGTTCCGTGATGCACGGCATGAACGACGAGGTCGACATGCGCCGCTACGGCGGCCTCAGGAAGTACATGCCGGTCACGTTCATCACCTTCGGCCTCGGCTACCTCGCCATCATCGGCTTCCCCGGCCTGTCCGGCTTCTTCTCCAAGGACAAGATCATCGAGGCGGCGTTCGCGAAGGGCGGCACCGAGGGCTGGATCCTCGGCGGCGCGGCCCTGCTGGGCGCGGCCATCACCGCCTTCTACATGACGCGCGTGATGCTGATGACGTTCTTCGGTGAGGAACGGTGGCGCAAGGCCCCGACCCCGTCCCCGGCCGAGCCCAGCGTGGAGCCCGCCGCCGAGACCCGGGGCGAGCACGCCGAGCCGCACCCGCACGAGTCCCCGAAGGTCATGACGATCCCGATGATCGTCCTCGCCGTCGGCTCGGTCTTCGGAGGTGCCTTCTTCAGCATTGGCGACCGCTTCCTGCACTGGCTGGAGCCCGTGACGGGACACAGTGAGGGCGACTCCCCGCTCAGCGCGGCGACCGTCACCGGCGCCACCATGGTCTGCCTGGTCGTCGGCGTCGCCATCGCCTGGGCCCAGTACGGCCGCAAGCCCGTCCCGGCGGTCGCACCGCGCGGCTCCCTGCTCACCCGCGCGGCCCGCCGCGACCTCCTCCAGGACGATTTCAACCACGTGGTCCTGGTGCGCGGCGGCGAGCACCTGACGCGCTCCCTGGTGTACGTCGACCACACCCTGGTCGACGGCGTCGTCAACGGCACGGCGGCCGGCTTCGGCGGTCTGTCCGGACGGCTGCGCCGGCTCCAGAACGGCTTCGCCCGCTCCTACGCGGTCTCGATGTTCGGCGGCGCGGCACTCCTGGTCGCCGCGACCCTGCTGATGAGGGCGGTCTGATACCGATGTCCTTTCCTCTGCTCACAGTGACGGCGGCGCTCCCGGCCCTCGGGGCGGTGGCCACGGCCGCCGTACCGGCCGCCCGGCGCACCGCCGCCAAATGGCTGGCGCTGGTCGTCTCGCTCGCCACGCTCGCCCTGGCGGTCACCGTCCTGGTCCGCTTCGACCCGGACGGCTCCCGCTACCAGCTCACCGAGTCCCACGCCTGGATCAAGGACTTCGGGGTCAGGTACGAACTGGGCGTCGACGGCATCGCGGTCGCGCTGATCGCGCTGACCGCCGTACTGATCCCGTTCATCATCCTGGCGGGCTGGCACGACGCCGACCCGCTGGAGACGGGAAGCCGCCGCTGGCGGCCCACCCAGGGCTTCTTCGCGCTGATCCTGGCCGTGGAGGCGATGGTGATCATCTCCTTCGAGGCCACCGACGTCTTCCTCTTCTACATCTTCTTCGAAGCCATGCTCATCCCGATGTACTTCCTCATCGGCGGCTTCGGGGACCGTGCCCATGAGCACGGCGAGGAGACGGCCGCCACGCAGCGGTCGTACGCGGCGGTGAAGTTCCTGCTCTACAACCTGGCCGGCGGTCTGATCATGCTGGCCGCGGTGATCGGCCTGTACGTGGTGGCCGGGAACTTCTCGCTCACGGAGATCGCCGAGGCCCGCGCGAACGGCTCGCTGCACATGGCGACCAGCACCGAACGCTGGCTGTTCCTCGGCTTCTTCTTCGCCTTCGCGGTGAAGGCGCCGCTGTGGCCGCTGCACACCTGGCTGCCCAACGCCATGCAGGAGTCCACCGCCCCGGTCGCCGTCCTCATCACCGCGGTCGTCGACAAGGTGGGCACCTTCGCGATGCTCCGCTTCTGCCTCCAGCTGTTCCCGGAGGCGTCCAAGTGGGCGACGCCCGTCATCCTCGTCCTGGCGCTCATCAGCATCGTCTACGGCGCGCTGCTCGCCGTCGGCCAGCGGGACATCAAACGCCTGGTGGCCTACGCGTCGATCTCGCACTTCGGCTTCATCATCATGGGCATCTTCGCGATGACCAGCCAGGGCCAGTCCGGCGCCACGCTCTACATGGTCAACCACGGCATCTCCACGGCCGCCCTGATGCTGGTCGCCGGCTTCCTCATCTCCCGGCGCGGTTCCCGGCTCATCGCGGACTACGGCGGCGTGCAGAAGGTCGCCCCGGTCCTCGCCGGCACCTTCCTGATCGGCGGCCTGGCCACCCTGTCGCTGCCCGGACTGGCGCCGTTCGTCAGCGAGTTCCTGGTCCTGGTCGGCACGTTCACGCGCTACCCGGTGATCGGCGTCATCGCCACCTTCGGCATCGTCCTCGCCGCGCTGTACACGCTCGTGCTGTACCAGCGGACGATGACGGGCCCGGTGAAGCCCGAGGTCTCCGCGATGCCCGACCTGCGCGTGCGCGAGCTGGTGGTCGTCGCTCCGCTGATCGTGCTGCTGATCTTCCTGGGCGTCTATCCGAAGCCCGTGACGGACATCGTCAACCCGGCGGTCAAGCAGACCATGTCCGACGTCCAGAAGAAGGACCCCAAGCCCGAGGTGGAGGCGGCCAAGTGAGCGCACCAGCCGTCCACAGCCTGTGGACAACAGCGGCCGAACCGATCTCGAAGATCGACGCGCCGAAGATCGAATACGGACAATTGTCGCCGACGCTGATCGTCATCGGTGCGGCGCTGGTCGGGGTGCTCATCGAGGCGTTCGTGCCGCGCCGGTCCCGCTACTACGCGCAGGTGTTCGTGTCCGTCGTCGCCCTGTGCGCCGCGTTCGCCGCGGTCGTCGCGCTCGCGGCGGACGGGTTCGGCACCACGAAGGCGCACATCGCGGCCATGGGTGCCATCGCGGTCGACGGCCCGGCCCTCTTCCTCCAGGGCACGATCCTGCTGGCCGGCCTGGTCGGCCTGTTCACCTTCGCCGAGCGGCGCCTGGACCCGGCGGCGCACGGCAACCGGGTCGACTCCTTCGCCGCGCAGGCCGCCTCCGTACCCGGCAGCGACAGCGAACAGGCCGCCGTGAAGGCGGGCTTCACCACCACGGAGGTCTTCCCGCTGCTGCTCTTCGCGGTCGGCGGCATGCTGATCTTCCCGGCGGCGAACGACCTGGTGACCCTGTTCGTGGCCCTGGAGGTCTTCTCCCTGCCGCTGTACCTGCTGTGCGCGCTGGCCCGCCGCAAGCGGCTGATGTCGCAGGAGGCCGCGGTCAAGTACTTCCTGCTGGGCGCGTTCGCCTCCGCGTTCACCCTGTTCGGCATCGCGCTGCTGTACGGCTACGCGGGCTCGATGTCGTACGCGCGCATCGCCCAGGTCGTCGACGGCACGGTCACCGACGTCGACCCGGCCCTCGCCAACACCATGGGCAACGACGCGCTGCTGCTGGTCGGCGGCGCCATGCTCCTGATGGGCCTGCTGTTCAAGGTGGGCGCGGTGCCGTTCCACATGTGGACGCCCGACGTCTACCAGGGCGCGCCCACCCCGGTGACCGGCTTCATGGCGGCGGCGACGAAGGTGGCCGCGTTCGGCGCGCTGCTGCGCCTGCTGTACGTCGTCCTGCCCGGCCTGCGCTGGGACTGGCGGCCGGTCATGTGGGCCGTGGCGATCATCACCATGCTGGGCGGTGCGATCGTCGCCATCACCCAGACCGACATCAAGCGGCTGCTGGCGTACTCGTCCATCGCGCACGCCGGGTTCATCCTCGCGGGTGTGATCGCCACGTCGAAGGACGGCGTGTCGTCGGTGCTCTTCTACCTGGCGGGCTACTCCTTCGTCACGATCGGCGCGTTCGCCGTGGTCACGCTGGTGCGCGACGCGGGCGGCGAGGCCACCCACCTGTCGAAGTGGGCGGGCCTCGGCCGTCGCTCGCCGCTGGTGGCGGCCGTGTTCGCGGTGTTCCTGCTGGCCTTCGCCGGCATCCCGCTGACCTCCGGGTTCGCCGGGAAGTTCGCCGTGTTCAAGGCGGCGGCGGACGGCGGCGCGGCCCCGCTGGTCGTGATCGGTGTGATCTCCTCGGCCATCGCCGCGTTCTTCTACATCCGCGTGATCGTGCTGATGTTCTTCAGCGAGCCGCGGCCGGAGGGTCCGACGGTGGCGGTCCCGTCACCGCTGACCATGCTCGCGATCGGCCTGGGCGTGGCCGTGACGCTGGTCCTCGGTGTGGCGCCGCAGTACTTCCTGGACCTGGCGAACCAGGCGGGAGTCTTCGTGCGCTGAGGATCACCGCGTGCATGCCGCTGCCCGGCACCCCCGCTCAGGGTGCCGGGCAGCGGTATGTCGCCGTGGTCACTGACTCCTGTCGCGGCGCGTCTTGATCTGGGTGAGGTCGAGGTCCATCGGGAACGGCACGTCCAGCTTCATGCGCTCGCGGAAGATGCCGGTGCTCGTGTAGGTGCCGGTCGTCGGCTCCAGCTCGAAGACGTGCACCGCGGCCCGCCCGTTCTCGTTCTCGACCCGCCAGTAGTGGGGGATCTTGGCGCGGGCGTACTTCAGGGGCTTGGTCTCACGGTCGCGGGAGACGGAGTCCTCGGAGACGACCTCGATGGCCATGACGACGGACTCCGCCGGAAAGCGGGTCTGGCTCGGCTCCTCCACCACGTCTGCGCTTACCACCACGACGTCTGGCTCGGGCCTGTTCTGCCGGTCGATGTCGATCGTGAACTCGCGGATGACCTCGAATTCCTCCGGCGCCAGCGACTGGAGCTGCCAATTGAAGAAGTCGACGGCCCGTACATGAAACATCGTCTGCGGACTCACGAAGACCAGGCTCCCGTCGATCAATTCCGTGTGCGGAGGAAGATTCGGGAGGCGGTCCAGGTCGTCGGCGGTCCATCCGCCCTTCGGCGGGGTCGGCCAGCTGGGCGTGGACGCCTTCGGTGCGACGCTCATCAGTGCTCCCATGGGACGGAGTCTCGCCGGTACGTTCAGACTATCGGCCCGAAACGGGCGGGTCCCCCGCGAACGTGTGAACGACAGTCGTGTCCTTGACGTGCGCTTCTCCGGCTGCCCTGTGGACAACTCCGGGACTGTCGGTCCGGACCCCTATGGTGGAGGCAGCGGTCGAGAGACGACACACGGGGGACCGACGGGGGACAGGACGATGGGCGTGACGGGCGGGATCAGCGAGATGACACAGGTGACCGAGGGGCCGGGCGCGGCCGGCAGCGAGGCGCTGGCCACGCTGCACCGGGTCTTCGGGTACGACGCCTTCCGGGGCGAGCAGCAGGAGATCATCGAGCACGTGGTGGCGGGCGGCGACGCCGTCGTCCTCATGCCGACCGGCGGCGGCAAGTCGCTGTGCTACCAGATCCCGGCCCTGGTCCGGCCCGGCACGGGCGTGGTCGTCTCGCCGCTGATCGCCCTCATGCAGGACCAGGTGGACGCCCTGCGCGCCCTCGGTGTCCGCGCCGGCTTCATCAACTCCACCCAGGACTTCGACGAGCGGCGCATGGTCGAGGCCGAGTTCCTGGCCGGCGAGCTGGACCTGCTGTACCTGGCCCCGGAGCGGCTGCGGGTGGACGCCACGCTGGATCTGCTCTCCCGCGGCAAGATCTCCGTCTTCGCGATCGACGAGGCCCACTGCGTGGCACAGTGGGGTCACGATTTCCGGCCGGACTATCTCACCCTCTCCCTCCTCGGCGAGCGCTGGCCGGACGTCCCGCGGATCGCCCTCACCGCCACGGCCACCCGCGCCACCCACCAGGAGATCACCCAGCGGCTGAACCTGCCGACGGCCCGGCACTTCGTCGCCAGCTTCGACCGGCCCAACATCCAGTACCGGATCGTGCCCAAGGCCGACCCCCGGAAGCAGCTGCTCGCCTTCCTCCGCGAGGAGCACGCGGGCGACGCCGGCATCGTGTACTGCCTCTCGCGCAACTCGGTGGAGCGCACGGCGGAGTTCCTGACCGCCAACGGCATCCAGGCCGTGCCCTACCACGCGGGCCTGGAGGCGGCCACGCGCGCGGCCCACCAGGCCCGGTTCCTGCGCGAGGACGGCCTGGTCGTGGTCGCGACCATCGCCTTCGGCATGGGCATCGACAAGCCGGACGTGCGCTTCGTCGCCCACCTGGACCTGCCCAAGTCGATCGAGGGGTACTACCAGGAGACCGGCCGGGCGGGCCGCGACGGTCTGCCGTCGACGGCCTGGATGGCGTACGGCCTGAACGACGTCATACAGCAGCGCAAGCTGATCCAGTCCGGCGAGGGCGACGAGACGTTCCGCCGCCGGGCCGCCGCCCACCTCGACGCCATGCTCGCGCTGTGCGAGACCGCCCAGTGCCGCCGGGGCCAGTTGCTCGCCTACTTCGGCCAGGACCCCGAGACCGCGGCCTGCGGCAACTGCGACACCTGCCTCACCCCGCCCGAGACCTGGGACGGCACGATCGCCGCGCAGAAGGTGCTGTCCACGGTGGTGCGGTTGCAGCGCGAGCGCGGGCAGAAGTTCGGCGCGATGCAGATCGTCGACATCCTGCTCGGCAAGCGCACCGGCAAGGTGATCCAGTTCGACCACGACCAGTTGTCCGTCTTCGGCATCGGGCAGGATCTCTCCGAGGGCGAGTGGCGCGGGGTCGTCCGGCAACTGCTGGCCCAGGGGCTCCTCGCGGTCGAGGGGGAGTACGGCACGCTGGTGCTCACCGAGGCGAGCGGCTCGGTGCTGCGGCGGGAGCGCGAGGTGCCGCTGCGCAAGGAGCCGAAGAAGCCGACCGTCTCCCGGTCGCGCTCCACCGGCTCCTCCGGGGCCGACCGCAAGGCCAAGGCCGTCGCGGCCGAGCTGCCCGAGGCGCTGCTCCCCGCCTTCGAGGCCCTGCGGGCCTGGCGCGCCGAACAGGCCCGGGAGCAGGGCGTCCCGGCGTACGTCATCTTCCACGACGCCACCCTGCGCGAGATCGTGACCCGGTGGCCCGGATCGGTACGCGAGCTCGGCACGGTGAACGGCGTCGGCGAGAAGAAGCTGGCGACGTACGGCGAAGGGGTGATCCAGGTGCTGGCCTCCCTGGACGGGGCCGCCCCGTCGGCCGCCGACACCCCGGCTGCCGACGCCACGCCGGCCGCCGTCGGCAGCCAGGACGCCGACTGGCCCGAGCCGATGGACGAGCCGGAACCGGACGACTGGATATAGCCGGGACGCCGTGGACGGCCTACGCCCGGGCGGCCTGGGATGCGCAGGGATCCGGGACGGCCGGGACTTCCGGGCCTGCTGGGACTTCCGGGAGTGCTGGGACTTGCGGGCCAGCTGGCACTCCGGACGTGCTGGGACCTCGGGCCTGCTGGGACTTGCGGGACACCTGGGTCGCCGGACCCCCGGGGCGGGGCCCACGCGGTGCCGTCAGGTTCTCAGGACAGTGCCGTCAGGCCCGGGGCGAAGGTGATCAGCAGGGGGAGCAGCGGCACCAGCGCGGCCACCGTCGTCGTCAGCGCCCGGTGCCGGCGCAGCAGCCGGGGCGGCGGCTCCAGCAGGCGGTCGACGCGCTCGCCGAGAAGGCGGCGGCTGGAGTCGCAGGACAGGACGCCCCGGTGCTGGTTCAGCTCGATCAGGGCCAGGGCCGTGGTGAGGTGCCCGCAGCGCCGGGAGGCCGTGTCGTCGGCGGCCAGCTCGACCAGGCGGTGCGTCTGGTCGCAGAAGTGGGCGAAGAGCGGCACGCGAGGGAAGCCCGTGGCGAGGGCGGTGGACAGGTGGAGCAGCCAGTCGTGGTGGGCGCGGGCGTGTCCGCGCTCGTGGGTGAGGACGGCGTCCAGCTGAAGGTCGGTGAGGCGGTGCAACGCCCCGGTGGTGACGACCAGTTGTGGCGGGTGCCCCGGCATCCACCAGGCGTCCGGGTACTCGTCCTCCAGCACCAGCATCGGCCCGCGCGCCGCCGGTAGCCCGGCCGGCAGCTCCGGGGCGCGCTCGCGCAGGTGCGCCCGGGCCTGGCCGCGGCTGCGGCGGGCCTCGACGAGTTCGCGGGCCAGCATCGCCGTCGTCCAGGCGGCCCCGCAGGCCAGCAGCACGGTGAGCGCGGCGGCCCACACCGGCGCGGTGGACAGGTCGTACGCGGCGGTGACGGCGGGCGGCGCGGGCGCGAACACGCGGTCGCGGACGGTGTGGAAGACGGCCGCCGCGCCCAGGACCAGCGCGGTCAGGCAGCACAGCAGGACCGTGGCGACGAGGCACTGCCACACCCACAGCGCGACCACGGGTTCCCGTTCGGGCCAGGAGGCATGGGTCAGCGCGCGCGGCGCCGGTACGGCGGCCGTCAGGGCGACGACGCTCAGCAGGAGCAGGCAGACAGTCATGCCGGGGCCCCGGTTCCTGGTCGGAGAGGTGTGCGGGTGACGGTGGTGCCGGGCACGCGTCACGCGACGGCGGCTCGCGCGTGGTGCGTGTCCCCGTCAGTATGACGAAGACGGGCGGCCGGAGTCAGGTGTCGACACCGATCCGCCGGGACCGACCCAGCTCCGCGCCCCCGGCCCCGCCCCCGCCCGGCCCGCCCAACAAGCCACCCGGCCCACCCGGCGCGCCCGTTCGGTGACCCTCCGCCCCGCCTCGCCACCCACCCAGCCGCCACGCAAGCCACCCGGCCCGCCTGGCGAGCCACCCGGCCCGCCACGCAAGCCACCAGACCCGCCCGCCGCTCCCGTTCGGTGACCCCCGCGGGGTCAGCCCGACACCACTCGTCCGCTGACCTCCCCCAGCCCCACCCGGCTGCCGTTCGCGCCCGGGGCCCAGGCCGACAGGGTGACCACGTCGCCGTCCTCCAGGAAGGTCCGCTTGCCGTCGGGGAGTTCGAGGGGGTCGCGGCCGTTCCAGGTCAGTTCCAGCAGGGAGCCGCGCTGGCGTTCGGTGGGGCCGCTCACCGTGCCGGAGCCGTACAGGTCGCCCGTGCGCAGCGAGGCGCCGTTCACGGTCATGTGGGCGAGTTGCTGGGCGGCGGTCCAGTACATGGTGGAGAAGGGAGGTTCGGAGACCACATGGCCGTTGACCGAGACCGAGATGCGCAGGTCGTAACCGCCGGGCTCGGTGCCGGGCGCCGAGTCGTCCAGGTAGGGCAGCAGCGGGTGCGTGCGCTCCGGGGGCGCCACGCGTGCGTGCTCCAGCGCCTCCAGCGGGGTGATCCACGCCGACACGGACGTGGCGAAGGACTTGCCGAGGAACGGGCCGAGAGGGACGTACTCCCAGGCCTGGATGTCCCGCGCGGACCAGTCGTTCAGCAGGCACAGCCCGAAGACGTGCTCCCGGAAGTCGCCGAGCGCGACCGGGGTGCCGAGCCGCGACGGCACGCCCACGACGAAGCCGACCTCGGCCTCGATGTCCAGCCGGATCGAGGGGCCGAAGACGGGCGCGGGGTCGGCCGGGCCCTTGCGCTGCCCGGAGGGGCGTACGACGTCCGTGCCGGAGACGACCACGGTGCCGGAGCGGCCGTGGTAACCGATCGGCAGGTGCTTCCAGTTGGGGGTGAGGGAGTCCTCGGCGCCGGGGCGGAAGATCTGGCCGACGTTGCGGGCGTGGTTCTCCGAGGCGTAGAAGTCGACGTAGTCCGCGACCTCGAAGGGCAGGTGCAGGGTCACCTCGGACAGGGGGTGGAACAGCGGCTCGACGGTCGCGCGGTGCGCCGGGTCCGTGACCCAGGACGTGAGGGCGCGCCGTACGTCCGACCAGGTGGCGCGGCCGGCGGCCAGCAGCGGGTTGAGGGTGGGCCGGGCGAGCAGCGGCTGGTGCGGCGAGCCCAGCGCGGCGGCCGCGGCGCCCGCGTCGAGGACGTGGTTCCCGAGCCGGACGCCGATCCTCCGCTCCGTGCTGCCGGAGGGCGAGAACACGCCGTAGGGAAGGTTGTACGGACCGAAGGGGTCGCCCTCGGGGACGTCGAAGGGGGGCATGGGGTGCTGCCTCACTCTCATCCGGGCCATGCATGGCACTGCGTTCCATGTGGTCGGGCCACACGTTACGGCTGAGCAGCGTGTCTTGGGCAGTGCCTCACCGGGCAGCGCCCATCGCGCCGTCCGCGGCGAGCGGTTGGGCGGGGACGGCACGTAAGTGCGGGAAATGACAGGTGAGTCGGCGGGGCGTGCTGTCCGTATTCTCTGATCATGGCACCCACCCCGGCATATGCACTGATCGCCACTGACCTGGACGGGACGCTGCTGCGCGGCGACGACACCGTCTCGGACCGGTCCCTCGCCGCGCTCGCGCGGGTGGCGCGGGCCGGCGCCCGGCACCTGGTGGTGACGGGCCGCCCGGCCCCGCGGGTGCGGCCGCTGCTCGCGGACCTCGGGTGCGCCGGGCTCGCGGTGTGCGGGCAGGGGGCCCAGGTCTACGACGCCGCGACCGGCCGTCTGCTGTGGTCGGTCCGGCTGGACCGGGAGCTGGCCGAGACGGCGCTCGGCAAGATCGAGGCGGAGGTGGGGCAGGTCTACGCGGCGGTCGACCAGGACGGCGTGGACGGGCTCACGCTCATCGAGCCCGGCTATCGGATGCCCCACCCGACGCTGCCCGCGGTGCGGGTCGGCCGGCGGGACGACCTGTGGTGCGCGCCCATCAGCAAGGTGTTGCTGCGGCACGGCACTCTGTCCGACGACGAGTTGGCGGCCGTGGCCCGCGCGGCGGTGGGCTCCCTCGCGACGGTCACCATGTCGGGGCCGGGCACGGTGGAGCTCCAGCCGTGCGGGGTGACGAAGGCGACCGGGCTGGCGCTCGCCGCCGAACGGCTCGGGATCGCCGCCGAACGGGCCCTCGCGTTCGGCGACATGCCCAACGACATCCCGATGTTCGACTGGGCCGGGCGCGGTGTCGCCATGGCCAACGCGCATCCGGAACTCAAGGCGGTGGCCGACGAGGTCACCTTGTCGAACGAGGACGACGGCGTCGCCGTCGTCCTCGAAGGACTCTTCCCGGCCGGCTGACCGGAGTATCAGGAGCGCCCGGCCCGGCCGCCGGTGCCGGTCAGTAGGCGCCGAACACGTTGTCGATGGACCCGTACCGGGCGGCCGCGTAGTTGCAGGCGGCGGTGATGTTGGCGACCGGGTCGTAGATGTCGAAGGACGTTCCGGCCACGTGGTACGCGTTGAAGGTCGGGTCGATGACCTGGAGCAGGCCCTTGGAGGGGATGCCCTTGGCGGCGTTGGAGTCCCAGAGGTTGATGGCCTTCGGGTTGCCCGAGGACTCGCGGATGATGTTGCGGTAGATGCCGTTGTAGGTGCCCGGGATGTGCTTCTCGGCCATGATCGCCAGCGACTCGCGGATCCAGCCGTCGAGGTTGTCCGGGTAGCCGGCGGGGGTGGTGGCCGCCGTGGTGGCGGTGCTGGGGGCCGCGGAGGCGCCGGTCGCGCCGATGAGCGGCAGGGCGAGGACGGCGGCGCCGGTGCCGGCGGCGGTGAGCGCGCGGACGAGGCGGCTGTTCCGGGTACGGCGGGGCTGGGCGACAGCAGACATGGGGCGTTCCTCTCCGGCGCCTGCGAGGTGAGCTGTCGGGTTCGGGCGGGGAGGTGCCCGGCCGTGCTCCTGACGGAGGCATGGCTTCACCCCTAGCCGTCCCGGCGCGGCGTGTGCCGTTCCGGACCGGCGGCTTACCTGGGTCCCCCGCTCCTGCCGTACGAGTGAGTTCGTCGATGGGTATGCGGGCGGCGGCAGGATTCGGCGTCCGCCCGACGGCCCGGAACGTATGCGAGAGCACATGTCGGGAACAAGGGTCGGAGTCATACAACGTGCGATTTGACCTTGATCGACGCCGTATGAGGTGCTTGATCCTTTGCGGTTGCCAATCCTCAACTCGCCGACGGGACAAGGACTCACGAGGGTCGGGCCGAGGGGGCGGGCCGACCGGGCGCGTGACCCAACTCACGAAATAGCAAACAGTTTTAAGTCGGACATGGGGGATTAGAGGGATTCGCGTCTGAAGTCGGGGTGATGGTGGAACCCGGCATATGAGGAGCGTGGTTGCCGAGGCGAGGGTGCAGTGTCCGGATTACTCTTATATGGATAAAAATCCGCTCACACTGTGTGATCAAAACCATGCCGGTCATGATCCGGTATCGCCCAGGCTGGACCGGTGGGCGCTATCGGTGATCGAAAGAGGACCGGATACGCTGACTTGAGTGATGGCAGCGACCTATCGACAAACCGTGTAATCGCCAGCAGACACCAGCAGACAGGAGACCCCTCGTGACCGTCGTCGGGCCGTTCGGGCTGAGCGTGCGGGACCAGGCTCTGGAAGCCGATGTCCAGGCCGGATTGGCGGCTGTCGAGGAAGGCTTGCTCGAAGCCACCAAGAGCGAGGTCCCGTTCATCACGGGGGCGGCGCAGCACCTCGTACGGGCGGGCGGGAAGCGGTTCCGGCCACTCCTCGTGATGCTCGCCGCCCAGTTCGGCGACCCCTACGCGCCGGGCGTGGTGCCCTCCGCCGTCGTCGTGGAGCTGACCCATCTGGCCACGCTGTACCACGACGACGTCATGGACGAGGCGGCCGTACGGCGTGGCGTGGACAGCGCCAACACCCGCTGGGGCAACTCCGTCGCGGTCCTCACCGGCGACTTCCTCTTCGCCCGTGCCTCCCAGATCCTCGCCGACCTCGGTCCCGAGGCGGTCCGGGTGCAGGCACTCGCGTTCGAACGGCTCGTCACCGGGCAGATCCTGGAGACCGCGGGTCCCTCGGACGGCCGAGACCCGGTCGAGCACTATCTGGACGTGCTGGCCGGCAAGACGGGCTCCCTGGTGGCGGTGTCGTGCCGGTTCGGCGCGATGATGTCCGGCGCGGACGAGACGGTCGTCGACGTCCTCACCCAGTACGGCGAACGGCTCGGCGTCGCCTTCCAGCTCGCGGACGACGTCCTGGACATCGCCTCGGACTCCCACGAGTCCGGCAAGACCCCGGGCACCGACCTGCGTGAGGGAATCCCGACCCTGCCGGTGCTCCGGCTGCGCGAGCGGGCCGCCCGGCTGGGGCTGGCGGAGGACGTCGCGCTGTGCGAGCTGCTGGACTCCGACCTCAGCGACGACGCCCGGCACGCCGAGGCGCTGGCCGCGCTGCGCGCGCACCCCGCGCTGGAGCAGGCCCGGCGGGACACCGTGCGGTACGCGGAGGAGGCGCGGGCCGCGCTCGCCCCGCTGCGCGAGTGCGATGCCAAGGCGGCGCTGATCGAGCTGTGCGACGCGGTCGTGCACCGCGCGGGCTGACCCGGCCGGTCACCCGTACGGGCCCCGGCGTCCGACCGACCCCTACGGGTCGGGTGGAGAAACGGCCGCCGGGTGTCATACCGCAGGTGTAGACGGAGTTGCCTCCGAGGTCTGACGCTTGTTCACGGCCGATTTGGTCAGATGGACACCACGGAAATCACCACTCCTCACCGTTTCGGGTGAGAATGGCGGCTCAGGGTGGACCAGCGGACCAGCGTGAGGACAGCCGCCGCCGACGACGGAGGTAAGGCACACATGGCACCGTACGAATCCGACGACGCAGTGGGCGCCGCGCAGGACGAGCACCCGCGCTCCGGCCGGCGCAAGGCCGCCCGGTACGCCGTGCCGGTCGCGGTGGTGGGGGTGGCGGCGGCCACGATCGGGCTGGTCCCGGCGCTCGCCGACTCCGGTGACCCCGACCTGCCGAAGATCAGCGCACAGCAGCTCATCGAGAAGATCGCCAAGTCGGACGTGCAGCAGCTGTCCGGCACGGTCAAGGTCAGCACCGACCTCGGTCTGCCCGACCTCGGCGGTCTGGAGAACGGCCTGATGTCCGGCGCGGGCCGGGGCGGCTCGGGTGACGGCTCCTCCGCCGACCCGCAGGCCAAGCTCACCGAGCTGGTCTCCGGCACGCACACCCTGCGCGTCGCCGCCGACGGTCCGGACCGGCAGAAACTCTCGCTGCTGGAGAGCGGCGCCGAGTACAGCCTGATCCACGACGGCAAGGACGTCTGGGGCTACGACAGCAAGAGCAACGAGGTCTACCACTCCACCGGAGCCGCCTCCGGCAAGGAGCACGAGGCCAAGCCGCCGGCCACGCCCAAGGACTTCGCCGACCAGGCCCTGAGGTCGGTGGACGACACCACGTCCGTCACCGTCGACGGCACCGCGCAGGTCGCCGGGCGCGACGCCTACAAGCTGCTGATCCGGCCCAAGCAGTCCGGCACCACGGTCGGCGCTATCAGCATCGCCGTCGACGCGAAGACCGGTATGCCGCTGAAGTTCACGCTGACCCCGAGGAGCGGCGGCGCCGCCGTGCTCGACGCGGGCTTCACCCAGGTCTCCTTCGCCCGGCCGGCCGCCTCCACGTTCGACTTCACGCCGCCCAAGGGCGCGAAGGTCACCGAGGAGGAGGACGGCGCCGGGGCCCCGAAGCACGGCGAGGGCCTCGCCGGGGGCCTGGAGGGCAAGGACGGGCTGAAGGTGCTGGGCAAGGGCTGGACGTCCGTCGCCACCTTCGACACCGGCGCCAAGGGCGGCCTGCCGACCGGATCCCAGGGCGGTGACCTCGGCGGCTTCCTCGGTTCGCTGGGCGACCCGGTCTCCGGGAAGTTCGGCAAGGGCACGGTCTTCTCCACCCGCCTGGTCAACGCCCTGATCACCGACGACGGCAAGGTGTACGCCGGCACGGTGACCAAGGAGGCCCTGGTGAAGGCGGCCGACGCGGGGAAGTGACCTCCCGGGCACACCGCACCGGACGAGACGCACCGGACGAGACGCACCCGATGAGACGCACGGGATGAACCGAGGGGAGCCGATGGACGAGCCGTCCGCCACGCAGCCGGAACCGGGCGACGCGACGGCGAGTGTGATCGCCACGCGCGGCCTCACCAAGCGCTACCGCGGCGGACAGCTCGCCGTGGACGGTCTCGACCTGACCGTCCCGGCGGGCAGCGTCTTCGGCTTCCTCGGCCCGAACGGCTCCGGCAAGACCACCACGATCCGCATGCTGATGGGCCTGATCGAGCCGACCGCGGGCACCGCCCGGGTGCTCGGCCGGCCCATGCCGCGCGCGGCCCGTACGGTCCTTCCGCAGGTCGGCGCACTCATCGAGGGCCCCGCCCTGTACGGCTTCCTCTCCGGCCGGGACAACCTGCTGCGCTACGACGCCGCGGACCCGACCGCCGACCCCCGCACCCGGAGCGCCCGCGTCGCCGTGGCGCTGGACCGGGTCGGTCTCGCGGCCGCCGCCGGCAAGAGGGCGAAGGCGTACTCGCTCGGCATGAAACAGCGCCTGGGACTGGCCGCCGCGCTGCTCCAGCCGCGCAGACTGCTCGTCCTGGACGAGCCCACCAACGGCCTCGACCCGCAGGGCATGCGTGAGATCCGCACCCTGATCAGGGAGCTGGCCGCCGACGGCACGACCGTCTTCCTCTCCTCCCACCTCCTCGACGAGATCGAGCAGGTGTGCACCCACGCGGCGGTCATGGCGCAGGGCCGGCTCGTCACCCAGGGCGCGGTGGCCGACCTGGCCGCCGGGGCCCGCGACCGGCTGGTGGTGACCACCCCGGACCCGGCGGAGGCGGCACGCGTGCTGAAGGAACTGGGCGTCGGGGACGTGACGGCCGACGGGGACCGGGTCACCGGTGAGCCGCCCGCGCGGGATCTGGCCGAGGTGACCGCGGCCCTGGTCACGGCGGGCGTCCGGGTCCGGGGCCTCACCGTCGAACGGGCCTCGCTGGAGGACGCGTTCGTGGCGCTGACCGGGGAGGGCTTCGATGTCGCGGGCTGATGTGCTCCAGGCGGGTGCCGGGCGCCGGCCGAACCCCTTGTGGACCCTCGGGCTGCTGCGCAGCGAGCTGGTCACCACCGTCCGCCGCTGGCGCACGCTGGCCCTGCTCGGGGTGCTGGCCGCGGTGCCGGTGCTGGTCGGGATCGCCGTGAAGATCGAGACGCGGGGCGGCGGGCCGGCGGGCGGCGGCGGCGAGGGCCCGGCGTTCATCTCGCAGATCACCAACAACGGCCTGTTCCTGGTCTTCACCGCGCTGGCCGCGACCCTGCCGTTCTTCCTGCCGATGGCGGTCGGTGTCGTCGCGGGCGACGCGATCGCCGGGGAGGCCGGCGCGGGCACCCTGCGCTATCTGCTGGTCGCGCCGGCCGGCCGTACCCGGCTGCTGCTCACCAAGTACGCGACGGTGCTGGCCTTCTGCCTGCTGGCCACGCTGGTCGTCGCCGTCTCGGCGCTGCTCGTCGGCGCGCTGCTCTTCCCGCTCGGAGAGCTGACGACGATCTCCGGCACCCGGATCAGCTTCGCCGAGGGGCTCGGCCGCGCTCTGCTGATCGCCCTGGTCGTGGCCGCGTCACTGGTCGGTGTGGCGGCCCTCGGCCTGTTCGTGTCGACGCTCACCAACAGCGGCATCGCGGCGATGGCCACCACGGTCGGCCTGCTCATCACCGTGCAGATCGTCGACCAGATACCCCAGCTCCACGCCCTCCAGCCGTACCTGTTCCCGCACTACTGGCTGTCCTTCGCCGACCTGATGCGCGACCCGGTCTACTGGGACGACCTGGTGAAGAACCTCGGTCTCCAGGCGCTGTACGCGGCCGTGTTCGGCGCGGCGGCCTGGGCGCGGTTCACGGCGAAGGACATCAACGCCTAGCGCCCGCTCACCGGAGCGGGGCGCCGACGGCCTCGTGAGGGAAGCGCGCGAGGGGCGCGTCCTGTGCGAAGAACGTCTTCGCACGGGCCAGCGCATCGGCGTCCCCGCGTACGTCGCCCGGCGCGCTGCCGTTGCCGAGCAGGACCCCGCCGAAGCGCATCCGCAGGTAGGCGGCCGAGTTGTTGAGCGTGCCGGCGTACGGGTCGGCGACCGACGGCTCGTCGTCCGCCAGCGCGGCGATGCCCCAGAGGGTGCGGCCGGCCATCGTCGCCTTGAAGTCGACGCCGGGGGTGCGCAGCCAGGCCGACCAGTAGTCCAGGTAGCGCTTGGTCAGGCTGGACACCGAGTACCAGTACAGCGGCGAGGCGATCACGATGTCCGTCGCCGCCAGCGTGGCGTCCAGCAGCAGGCCGGCCGGGGTGTCCGGGGACGGCCGGACGTGGTCGCTGTCGTGCCGCAGGTCCACGAAGTCGGGCAGGGGGTGGTCGGCGAGGCGGATCCAGTGCTGTTCGGTGTCGCCGGGCAGTTGCGCGGCGGCCTCACGGGCCAGCAGTTCGGTGTTGCCCGCCTCGCGGGCGCTGCCCAGGACGAAGAGGAAGCGGCGGCTCATGGGTCCCCCAGACGCGTCATGTCGTACCGCGATTGAATGCGTCTGCATTCTATGCATACGCAAGCAACCTCCGCCAGGGTGCGGCTGGTGCGAGGCTGTGACGTCGCGGTGACGTGGAAACCGTGGGGGAGCGGACACACTGGTGGGCAGGACGCGTACGACCGGATCGCGACGCCGGGGGAGTGAGGGACACCGATGGCTGGAGTCAGCTTCGAGAAGAAGCGGGCGCCGCGGCCCGTGGGTCGTCCGGCGGCGGTGTCCGTCCGGGTGTTCGGCACGGGAGGCGCGTCGGTGGACGGGGCATCGGTCGTGGCGGCACCGGGCGAGGAGATCCAGCAGGCCGTGCTCGACCACCTCCAGCGCCTGGCCATCAGCGTCGGCGCGCCCATACGCGCCACGGTCCACGACGACCTGGGGGGCTGTGTGGTCCCCCTGGAGGTCTCGGCGGACGGCTCCAGCCGGGTGACGGGGGAGGCGGTCCGGGTGGCCCCGCGGCCGGCGAGGGCCGGGACGCGGGACATCGTGCAGGACCCGACCGGGCCGTTCGGACCGGCGCCGGTGACGAACGAGCCCGACACGGGCACCCAGGGCCCCACGGCTCGCGGCCCCCTCGCCGCCGTACCGCCGGAGCCCGCCGCCCCCACCCCAACGCCGGCCCGTGGCTTCGACGCGGTCGCCGAGGAGGTGCTCGGCGACGGGCCGCTGACCGAGACCGCCGAGGGCGCGAAGCTGCTCACCGAGCCGATGCGCCGGATCAACGAGGCCGTGCGGGCGGGCCGGATCGACACGGCGGCGGAACTCGCCGACCGGACGCTCGCCGAGGCCACCGCCGTGTTCGGCCCGCGCCACGCCGAGGTGCTGCACCTGCTCGAACTGTCCGCCTACATCGCCTACCTGGCCGGTGACCCGGTCCGCGCCTTCCGGCTGTCCCTGGACGTGGCCCGGCAGCGCCGCCAGGCACGGGACGGGGAGGCCGCCTACGACAATGTGCGCAGCGCGGCCACCGCCTGGCGCGCGGTGCGCGACCCGGAGGAGGGCCTGCGGCTGGGCCGCGACCTGATCGACCTGTGGACGGACCTCACCACCGAGCCGGGCCCCGCCGCGCAGGACCCGGGCCCGCTGGAGTCCGCCCGCGCCCGCATGGTCCGCCTGACCGACCGCGCGGCGAAGGCGGCGGCGCGGGCGTGACCGGCCCCGGGCGGCGCGGGCGCACCCGGGGTCACTGCACGCAGAACTCGTTGCCCTCCGGGTCCGTCATCAGCACCCACTGGCCAGCGGGCTCCTCGACCTCGCGCACCACCCGCGCGCCCAGCGCCTGAAGGCGCGTCACCTCGTCCGCGCGCCGTTCCGGGCCGGCGTGGACGTCGAGGTGGAGCCGGTTCTTCACGGTCTTCGGCTCCGGTACCCGCTGGAACAGCAACCGCCGCCCGAGCCCGGTGCCGGTCTCGGGGTCGTACGGGTCGTCGGGGTGCCGTACGGCGATGAGGTCACGGAACGCGGGCCGCCCGTGGTACTCGACGGTGGCCTCCCCGGACAGCGCGCCGAAGGACAGCAGCCGTTCGACGAGGGCGCTGTTGTCCTCGGGGAGGTAGTGCAGCGCGGCGGCCCAGAAGTCGGCCTGTGCGTGCGGGTCGGCCGCGTCGATGACGAGCTTCCAGTGCAGGGGGGCGGGCGCCTGTGTGGTCATGGCCCCCACTTATAGCCGGACGCGTCGGCGGAGGGGGGCGCTCCGCCCACTCGGGCGACTCGGGTCAGGCATCCGCCGGGGTCGACGCCGGGGCCGACGGAGCAGCGGAAGCCGATGGCGACGGAGATGTCCCGACCGTGCGGGTGCTCGGCACCGCGAGCCGCGCGGGCCGCCTCGCCCACCGCAGCGCGTCGCCCGTGAGCAGGAGGAGCGCCAGCCAGACCAGCGCGAACCCGGCCCACCGCTCGGCCGGCATGGCCTCGTGGAAGTACAGGACGCCGAGCAGGAACTGGAAGATCGGGGCCAGGTACTGGAGCAGGCCCAGCGTGGACAGGGGCACGCGGATCGCCGCCGCGCCGAAGCAGACCAGCGGGAGGGCGGTGACGATGCCCGTGGAGGCGAGCAGGGCGGCGTGTCCGCCGCCGTCGTTCAGGAAGCTGGCCCCGCCGTGCGCGGTCAGCCACAGCAGATAGCCGAGCGCGGGCAGGAACTGGATCGCGGTCTCGGCGGCCAGTGACTCGACGCCGCCGAGGTCCACCTTCTTCTTCACCAGCCCGTAGGTGGCGAAGGAGAAGGCGAGGCAGAGGGAGATCCACGGCGGGCGGCCGTAGCCGACGGTCAGTACGACGACGGCGGCGAGGCCTATGCCGACCGCCGCCCACTGCACGGGCCGCAGCCGCTCCTTGAGGAGCAGCACGCCCATCGCGATGGTGACCAGCGGGTTGATGAAGTAGCCGAGCGAGGCCTCGACGACATGGCCGGCGTTCACCGCCCAGATGTAGACGCCCCAGTTCACGGTGATGACACCGGCCGCCACGGCTATGAGGCCGAGCCGACGGGGCTGGCGCAGCAGCTCCCCGGCCCAGGCCCAGCGGCGTACGAAGAGCAGCGCGGCGGCGACGAACACCAGGGACCACACCATGCGGTGGGCCAGGATCTCCATGGCGCCGGCCGGTTTGAGCAGCGGCCAGAACAGAGGCACCAGGCCCCACATCCCGTAGGCGGCGAAGCCGTTCAGCAGGCCTGTGCGGTGCTCACGCTCGGACGTCCCGGCCACGTCCCCTCCTTCTCGCCCGTGCGTCCGGCGTGGACGCACGGAGACGAAGGTAGCGCCGGGCCGCCCCGGCTGTCATGCTCGTATCGCCATACGGTCATGACAGCCGGGGTAGGCCGTCCGGGTCAGCCCTTGAGCGCGGCGGTGACGGCCTCCGCGAGCGGTGTCGTCGGGCGGCCGATCAGCCGGGACAGGTCGCCGGAGGAGACGACCAGTTCGCCCTTCTCGATCGACGCGTCCACGCCGGCCAGGATCCCGGCCACCGGCGCGGGCACCCCGGCGCCGGTCAGGATGCCGGTGAGGGTCTCCACCGGGACCGGGTTGTAGACGATCTCCCGGCCGGTCTGCCGGCTTAGCTCGGACGCGTACTCGGCGAAGCTCCACGCCTCGTCCCCGCCCAGCTCGTACGTCGTGTTCTCGTGGCCCTCGCCGGTCAGCACCGCGACCGCGGCAGCGGCGTAGTCGGCGCGGGCGGCCGAGGAGACCCGGCCGTCACCGGCGGCGGCCACGACCGCACCGTGCTCCAGCACCGGTGCCAGGTTCTCGGTGTAGTTCTCGTGGTACCAGCCGTTGCGCAGCAGGCTGTAGGGCAGGCCGGAGGCGAGGAGCACCCGCTCGGTCGCCTGGTGGTCGTCGGCCAGCGCGGCCGTGAGGGTGCCCGGGGCGCTGGTGTAGGCGAGCAGCGCCACGCCGGCCGCCTTGGCCGCCTCGATGACGACCGTGTGCTGCCCCACCCGGCCCTTGTCGAACTCGTTGCCGGAGATCAGCAGGACCTTGTCACCGGCGGCGAACAGGCCGTCGAAGGTCTCGGGCACGTTGTAGTCGGCGACGGCCAGCCGCACTCCGCGGGCGGCGAGGTCGGCGGCCTTCGCCTCGTCCCGCACGACGGCGGTGACCTGCTCGGCCGGGACCTTCTCCAGCAACTGCTCCACGACGTGCCGGCCGAGGTGTCCGGTGGCTCCGGTGACGACGATGCTCATGGTGGGTGACTCCTTCTCCAGTGGGTATGTCACTCACCCTAGGAGCTGCACTAACCGAGCGAAAGTACCCACTTTGAAGTAGGGTACTGGTATGCCGGTAAGGAAGAACGTGGTGGATGCCGAGGCGATGTGCCCGCACCGCCTGGTCCTGGAACACGTCACCAGCCGCTGGGGCGTCCTCGTACTGATCGAACTGCTGGAGCGGCCGTACCGGTTCAGCGAGCTGCGCCGTGCGATCAGCGGCCTCGGCGGCCGGGGCGTCAGCGAGAAGATGCTCACCCAGACCCTCCAGACCCTGGAGCGCGACGGCCTGGTCCACCGGGACGCCAAGCCGGTCATCCCGCCCCGCGTCGACTACTCGCTCACCGGCCTCGGCCGCGAGGCGGCGGAGCAGGTCCGGGCCCTCGCCCAGTGGACGCACGCCCGCATGGACGCGGTCGAGGAGGCCCGCCGGGCCTACGACGAGAGCCGCCGGGCCTACGACGAGAGCCGCCGCGCATACGAAGAGGCCCGGGGAAACCAGTCCCGGGCCTCCTGAGCCGACGGACGGATCAGCCGACGACCGTCCAGGTGTCCCCGCCCGCCAGCAGCGCGGCCAGGTCGCCCTTGCCGTGCTGCTCGATCGCGGTGTCGAGCTGCTCGGCCATCGCCGTGTCGTAGACCGGCCGCTCGACGGAGCGGAACACGCCGATCGGGGTGTGGTGCAGGGTGTCCGGGTCGGCCAGCCGGGACAGGGCGAACGCCGTGGTCGGGGACGCGGCACGGGCGTCGTGCACCAGGACCTCGGCCTCGTTCTCCGGGGTCACGGTCACCACCTTCAGGTCGCCGGTCCGCCGGTCGCGGACGACGCCCCGCGAGCCGTCGGCGCCGAAGCGGATCGGCCGGCCGTGCTCCAGCCGGATCAGCGCTTCCTCGGCCTGCTGCTTGTCCTTCAGGGCGTCGAACGCGCCGTCGTTGAAGATGTTGCAGTTCTGGTAGATCTCGATCAGCGCCGTGCCCGGGTGGTCGGCGGCGGCGCGCAGCACCTCGGTCAGGTGCTTGCGGTCCGAGTCGATCGTGCGCGCCACGAAGGACGCCTCCGCGCCGATCGCCAGCGACACCGGGTTGAACGGCGCGTCCAGCGAGCCCATCGGCGTCGACTTGGTGACCTTGCCGACCTCGGAGGTCGGCGAGTACTGGCCTTTCGTCAGGCCGTAGATCCGGTTGTTGAACAGCAGGATCTTCAGGTTGACGTTGCGGCGCAGGGCGTGGATCAGGTGGTTGCCGCCGATGGACAGCGCGTCGCCGTCACCGGTGACGACCCACACGCTCAGGTCCCGGCGGGAGGAGGCCAGGCCCGTCGCGATGGCCGGGGCGCGGCCGTGGATGGAGTGCATCCCGTACGTGTTCATGTAGTACGGGAAGCGGGAGGAGCAGCCGATGCCGGAGACGAAGACGATGTTCTCCCGCGCGAGGCCCAGTTCCGGCATGAAACCCTGGACGGCCGCGAGGATCGCGTAGTCACCGCAGCCCGGGCACCAGCGCACCTCCTGGTCCGACTTGAAGTCCTTCATCGACTGCTTGGCCTCGGCCTTGGGGACCAGCTGGAGCAGCCTGTTGGTGGCGTCAGTCATCGATGGCCTCCTTCAGCGCCGCGGCGAGCTGCTCCGCCTTGAACGGCATGCCGTTGACCTGGTTGTAGGAGTGGGCGTCGACCAGGTACTTCGCCCGGATGAGGGTGGCGAGCTGCCCGAGGTTCATCTCGGGGACGACCACCTTGTCGTAGCCCTTCAACACCGTGCCGAGGTTGCGCGGGAAGGGGTTGAGGTGGCGCAGGTGGGCCTGGGCGATCGACTCGCCGGCCGTGCGCAGCCGCCGTACCGCCGCCGTGATCGGGCCGTAGGTCGAGCCCCAGCCGAGGACGAGGGTCCTGGCGCCGTGCGGGTCGTCGACCTCCACGTCGGGTACGTCGATGCCGTCGACCTTGGCCTGCCGGGTGCGGACCATGAAGTCGTGGTTGGCCGGGTCGTAGGAGATGTTGCCCGTGCCGTCCTGCTTCTCGATGCCGCCGATGCGGTGCTCCAGGCCCGGGGTGCCCGGGATCGCCCACGGCCGGGCCAGGGTCTTCGGGTCCCGCTTGTACGGCCAGAAGACCTCGGTGCCGTCCTTCAGCGTGTGGTTCGGGCCGGAGGCGAACCGCACCCGCAGGTCGGGCAGCTCGCCCAGGTCGGGGATGCGCCACGGCTCGGAGCCGTTGGCCAGATAGCCGTCGGACAGCAGCATCACCGGCGTCCGGTACGTCAGCGCGATCCGGGCCGCCTCCAGCGCGGCGTCGAAGCAGTCGGCCGGGGTCCGCGGCGCCACCACCGGCACCGGCGCCTCGCCGTTGCGGCCGTACATCGCCTGGAGCAGGTCGGCCTGCTCGGTCTTGGTCGGCAGACCCGTCGACGGGCCGCCGCGCTGGATGTCCACCACCAGCAGGGGCAGCTCCAACGAGACCGCGAGGCCGATCGTCTCGCTCTTCAGGGCGACACCGGGGCCACTCGTCGTGGTCACCGCCAGCGAGCCGCCGAACGCCGCGCCCAGCGCCGCGCCGATGCCCGCGATCTCGTCCTCGGCCTGGAAGGTGCGCACGCCGAAGTTCTTGTGCTTGCTCAGCTCGTGCAGGATGTCCGAGGCCGGCGTGATCGGGTACGACCCCAGGAACAGCGGCAGATCCGCCTGGCGGGACGCGGTGATCAGGCCGTAGGCGAGGGCGAGGTTTCCGGAGATGTTCCGGTAGGTGCCGACCGGGAAGGCCCTGGTGGCCGGCGCCACCTCGTAGGAGACCGCGAAGTCCTCGGTCGTCTCGCCGAAGTTCCAGCCCGCGCGGAACGCCGCGATGTTGGCCTCGGCGATGTCCGGCTTCTTCGCGAACTTCGACTTCAGGAACTTCTCGGTGCCCTCGGTGGGCCGGTGGTACATCCAGCTCAGCAGGCCCAGCGCGAACATGTTCTTGCTGCGCTCGGCCTCCTTGCGGGAGAGGTCGAACTCCTTCAGCGCCTCCACGGTGAGCGTGGTCAGCGGCACCGGATGGAGGCTGTAGCCGTCGAGCGAGCCGTCCTGGAGCGGGTCGCTGGCGTACCCGACCTTCTGCAGGGCCCGCTTGGTGAACTCGTCGGTGTTGACGATGATCTCGGCTCCGCGCGGGAGATCGCCGATGTTGGCCTTCAGGGCGGCCGGGTTCATGGCGACCAGGACGTTCGGCGCGTCACCGGGAGTGAGGATGTCGTGGTCGGCGAAGTGGAGCTGGAAGGACGAGACACCGGGCAGGGTGCCGGCGGGGGCGCGGATCTCGGCGGGGAAGTTCGGGAGGGTGGAGAGGTCGTTGCCGAAGGAAGCGGTCTCCGAGGTGAAACGGTCCCCGGTGAGCTGCATGCCGTCACCCGAGTCCCCCGCGAACCGGATGATCACCCGGTCCAGGCGCCGCACGTCCTTCGCGCCGCCCGGTTTGCGCTGCTCTCCCACGACGGTTCCGTCGGTCTGCTCCGCTGGGCTGCTGACCTGGCTGGTCACTGAACTGGACCTCCTTCGAGGCGGCTGTCCGGGGCCTGGTCGTCCCACGGACCATCCCAGGATCAACCCTACGTCGGTTAGGGTCGCCTTCCCGAGGCCATCCAGGGATTGGACGACATTTCGAGACGGCCTGTCGCGCTGTGTGCACATCATGTCCCGCATCGCCTGAGCACCGTCCAAGGCGCTCCCCGCGCGTGTACAGGTTCTCTCCTCCGGCTCCCGTCCGGACCCCCGGTCGCCCCCTACGGGTCGCCCCGGGCCTTCCTCCCGGGTACCCGCCTCCACCGAAGCGGGAGCGGCTGACGCGGCGCTGACGGGAGGCTGACACCGGGCGGCCGGCTAGGAGTTCAGGTAGGTGAGAACGGCCAGAACGCGCCGGTGGTCCCCCTCGCTCGGGGCCAGACCGAGCTTCAGGAAGATGTTGCTGACGTGCTTCTCCACGGCGCCGTCGCTGACCACGAGCTGCCGGGCGATCGCCGAGTTCGTCCGCCCCTCCGCCATCAGCCCCAGCACCTCGCGCTCCCGAGGGGTCAGCCCCGCCAGCACGTCCTGCTTGCGGCTGCGGCCGAGCAGCTGCGCGACCACCTCCGGGTCCAGCGCCGTACCGCCCTCGGCGACCCGCACCACCGCGTCCACGAACTCCCGTACGTCCGCCACCCGGTCCTTGAGCAGATAGCCGACGCCCCGGCTGGAACCGGCCAGCAGTTCGGTGGCGTAGCGCTCCTCGACGTACTGCGACAGCACCAGCACCCCGAGTCCGGGGTGCAGCCGGCGCAGCAGTACGGCCGCCCGGACGCCCTCGTCGGTGTGCGTCGGCGGCATCCGTACGTCCGCCACGACCACGTCGGGCAGCTCGCCCCGCTCGTCCAGCTCGGAGATGGTCTTCACCAGCGCGTCCGCGTCGCCGACGCCCGCCACGACCTCGTGCCCGCGGTCGGTCAGCAGCCGGGTCAGGCCCTCCCGCAGCAGCACTGAATCCTCGGCGATGACCACCCGCACCCTGTCCTCCACGATTCTTCCGGCCCCCCACAGCCTGATCCCCCGCGACGCCGTCCGTCCGGGGCGTCCTTCGGGGGTCCAGCATTCCAGCAATCCCCCCGGACCGCCGCCGGACCCGGGGGAATGCCGGGGGAATAGCGGGGGCGCGGGCGGGGCGTGCCCCCGGGGCTCGTACATGTCCGCATGCGCCGCCCGCGCGGGCGCGCCACCATTCAGGCGGTCAGGCGTGCCGCCGTTCCGTCACCGTCAGTCTGGTACTCAGGCGTGCCGCCGGTCTGCCGTGCGGGCGTGCTGCCGTTCCGCCGTGCGGGCGTGCCGCTGGTCTGCCGTGCGGGCGTGCTGCCGTTCCGCCGTGCGGGCGTGCCGCTGGTCTGCCGTGCGGGCGTGCTGCCGTTCCGCCGTGCGGGCGTGCCGCTGGTCTGCCGTGCGGGCGTGCTGCCGCTGCGTCGTTCAGGTGCTCGGGCGCGCCGTCGTTCCACCGTTCAGGCGTGGGCGGCGGCCGGGCCGCGGCCGGCGACGCCCCGGCGCCCGCCCGGCAGTAGCCCCTGCGTGCCGCCGCTCCCGCTCTGAGCCGTTCGGGTGTTCAGCCGCGCCAGGGCAGTTCCGCGATCACCCGGGTGGGGCCGCCCGCCGGGGAGTCCACCATGAGGATCCCGTCCACCGCGTCCAGGCGGGCGGCGAGGCCGGCCAGCCCGGAGCCCCGGGAGGCGTCGGCGCCGCCCACGCCGTCGTCGGTCACCTGGAGCATCAGCCGGTCCTCCGAGCGCCAGACGTCGACGGAGGCGGACCGGGCGCCGCTGTGCTTGCTGATGTTCTGGAGCAGCTCGGAGACGGTGAAGTAGGCGATGCCCTCGATGGCGGGGGCGGGCCGGGCAGGCAGGTCGACCTCGACCCGCACCGGCACCGTGCAGCGGGAGGCGACCGCCGACAGGGCCGCGTCCAGGCCGCGGTCGGTGAGCACGGCCGGGTGGATGCCCCGGGCGAGGTCGCGCAGCTCCTGGAGGGCCGTCTTCACCTCGCCGTGCGCCTCCTCCACCATCCGCGCCGCCGTCCGCGGGTCCTCCCGCAGCTTCTCCTTCGCCAGCCCCAGATCCATCGCCAGGTTCACCAGCCGGGCCTGCGCCCCGTCGTGCAGGTCCCGCTCGATGCGGCGCAGATCGGCGGCGGCCGTGTCGACCACGACGCCCCGGTCGGACTCCAGCTCCACCACCCGCGCCGACAGCGGCGACGGTCCGAGCAGCCCGCGCACGAGCAGCCCGTCCACGGTGGTCAGGGCCCGTACGAGCCAGGGCGTGGCCAGGGTGAAGACCAGCCCGATCAGCGCGGTGACGGTGATCTCGAAGGGGTTGTCGAGGTAGACGCTGTGGTGGGCGTCGCCGTAGAGCTGGATCCCGCCCTCGCCCGCGTACGCCGGGAACACCCAGAACCACAGCGGATAGCTCAGCAGCGCCCAGCCGCAGGACCAGAAGGTCAGCGCCACCGAGAACGAGAACACCGCCCACGGGAACTGCACCAGCGCGTACAGCGCGTGCCGCCAGGAGGCGCCGCTCTTGAGCACCGCCCCCATCCAGGCCGCCGCGCCCGGCTTGCGCAGCCGCAGCGGCTCGGGGTCGGCCACCTCCAGGCCGAGCAGGCCGCGCGCCCGTGCCCGCTCCAGCACGCCGAAGCCCCGGCAGCCGGCGAGCGCCGCCGCCAGCACCGGGATGCCGAGGAAGGTCACCAGCAGGCCGGCGCCGAGCGTGACCATCGTCACCGTCCAGCAGAACAGGACGGTCGCCACCGGCAGGCTCAGCAGCACGTAGCCGAACTCCCGCCAGCTCCGCGCCTCGAAGGGCGCCCGCAGCCCGGCGGGCAGCCGGTGCCGTGGCTCGCTGCGGGTGGCGTACCCCTGTCCGTAGTCCGTGACCATCGGTGTCGTCCCGTTCTCCTCGTTCCGGCGGCGGTTCCAGCCGTACCTCCAGGGTGGTCCGCCGGGCGTTGTCGGGGTATGGAGTCCGTCGGCGTCTTGACCGGGGGGTTTTCCCCACCCCCACCCCCACGCTCCCGCCCAGCCGTACTGCCGTGATCGGCCGTACTGCCGTGGTCGACCGGAGGCCGTGGTCAGCCGTGGTGCCGCCGTCAGCCGCAGTGCCGTAGTGCCGCCGTGTCAGCCGCCGTGCCGTGGACGGGCGCCGTCGCAGCGCGGTGCGAAACGCCGCCACGCGCGCGTGAGGCGTTTCCGCGTCTCACGCGCGCGTGGCGGCGTCGGCCGGCCCTGTGCGGGCCGGGCGGGCGGGGCTACTCCTGAGCCATGCGCGGGCGGGGGCCTACTCCTGCCGGTCGCGCCAGGGCAGCTCCGCCGTGACCACCGTCGGGCCGCCCGCCGGGGAGTCGACCACGAACAGGCCGTCCACCGCGCCCAGCCGGTCCGCCAGGCCCCGCATCCCGCTGCCCCCCTCCAGCCGGGCGCCGCCCCGGCCGTCGTCGCGGACCTGGATCAGCATCCGCTCGTCCGTGCGCCACACGTCGACGGAGGCGGACCGGGCCCCGCTGTGCTTGCTGATGTTCTGGAGCAGCTCGGAGACGGTGAAGTACGCGATGCCCTCGATGGCCGCCGCCGGCCGGGCCGGCAGGTCGACGGTCACCGTCACCGGCACCGTGCAGCGGGAGGCGACCGCCGACAGGGCCGCGTCCAGGCCGCGGTCGGTGAGCACGGCCGGGTGGATGCCCCGGGCGAGGTCGCGCAGCTCCTGGAGGGCCAGCTTCACCTCGCCGTGCGCCTCGTCCACCATCGCCGCCGCCGCGTCGGGGTCCTCCAGCAGCTTCTCCTTGGCGAGGCCCAGCCCCATGGCGAGGTTGACCAGCCGCGCCTGGGCCCCGTCGTGCAGGTCCCGTTCGATCCGGCGCAGGTCCGCCGCCGCCGTGTCCACCACGATCCCGCGGTCGGACTCCAGCTCGGCGATCCGGCGCTCCAGCTCGTCCGAGGGCGAAAGCAGCCCCCGCACCATCGCCCGGTCCAGGTTCGCCATGCCCCGCGCCAGGTACGGCAGCACGGGCCACAGCACGAACAGCGAGGTCAGCACCGTGACGAAGGTGAGGATGCCCCAGGGCAGCCGGATGGCGTCGTACAGCAGCGTCCGCCAGCCCACCGGGTCCTTCAGCGCCATCCACAGTCGCTGCACCGGGCCCCCGCCCTTGGCGAGCGGCAGCGGCGACGGCTCCTCCACCCGCACCCCGAGCAGCTTGCGGGCCCGGGCCCGTTCCAGCTTGCCCAGCTGCCGGGCGCCCAGCAGGGACAGCGCGAGCAGCGGGAGACCGATCACGGTGATGGTGAGGGCGCCGCCGGCCACCAGCACGGTGACCGCGTACGTGAATCCGAACAGCGCCACCGGCAGGTTCAGCAGGAGATACGCGATCTCCTTCCAGGTGTGCGCCTCATAGGCCGGCCGGGGCGGCGGCAGCCGGTGCAGGCCGTCGTGTCCGCCGTTACCGGCACGGCCGTCGTGTCCGTCGTGTCCGCCGTTACCGGCACGGCCGTAACGTTCGTCGGTGCCGCCGGTCCGGTCGGCGGCGGGGCTGGGAGCGGTCATGCTGCTCAGCCTGCCGTGCGCGGCACCGTCCACGCCATGCGGTGCGCCGCCCTCCGCCGCCGGGGGAAAACCCCACCCCATTCCGGGTACCGGCTGTCCCAGGGTCTGACGGGCTGCTTACCGGTTCTTTATCAGGGCCTAGACTCCCGTGCGTACAGGTCAACGAGGTCCACGAGGTCAGGGAGCGAGGGACGGACGGTGCGGGAGACGTTGGGGGACTCGTCGTACGCCGCGGTGAACGTCGTCGCGGCCGGCTACTTCCGGTCCTACTCGGTGGTCGGACTGCTCGCCCTCATCGGCGTGCTCTTCGTCGCGGTCGCCTTCGGCGCGGGCCGACTGCTGCGCCCGGTCGTGCCGACACCGGAGAAACTCCTGACCTACGAGTGCGGCGTCGACCCCGTCGGCGAGGGCTGGGCCCACACCCAGGTCCGCTACTACGTCTACGCCTTCCTGTACGTGATCTTCGCGGTCGACTCGATCTTCCTGTTCCCCTGGGCGACGGTCTTCGCCGCCCCCGGCTACGGCGCGACGACCCTGGTGGAGATGTTCATCTTCCTCGGCTTCCTCGCCGTCGGCCTGCTGTACGCATACAAGAAGGGCGTCCTGGCATGGACGTGAACCCCTCGACCCCCGAGTCCGTGTACCTGCCGGAGCCGAAGAGGCTGGGCGCGCTCGCCCGCCTCGCTCCCGAGCCGATGAAGGTCGTCCTGAACTGGGGCCGCCGCTACTCGCTCTGGGTGTTCAACTTCGGCCTCGCCTGCTGCGCGATCGAGTTCATCGCCGCGTCGATGGCCCGCCACGACTTCATCCGCCTCGGCGTGATCCCGTTCGCGCCGGGCCCCCGCCAGGCCGACCTGATGGTGGTCTCGGGCACGGTGACGGACAAGATGGCCCCGGCGGTCAAGCGCCTGTACGAGCAGATGCCGGAACCCAAGTACGTCATCTCCTTCGGCGCCTGCTCCAATTGCGGCGGCCCCTACTGGGACTCGTACTCGGTGACGAAGGGCGTCGACCAGATCATTCCCGTCGACGTCTACGTCCCCGGCTGCCCGCCGCGCCCCGAGGCGCTGCTCCAGGGCATCCTCAAGCTCCAGGAGAAGATCGCCCGCGAGTCGCTGGGGGAGCGGTACGACAACGGGCCCGCCCGGCCGTCCACCGCCGCCCTCCAGAGCGGCCTGGTGCGACCCCCGGCGCCGGCCGGTGAGGGGGACACGCGATGAGCACGGCCGTCGGCTGGCTGCCCGCCCCCGCGGAGGAACTCTTCGGTACGGAGGCCACGGCCGAGGAGTCCTACGACGTCCTGACCGTGGACGTACCGCCGTCCGTCTGGCTCACCGCCCTGGAGACGGCCCGTACGACCCTGTCCTGCACCTACTTCGACTGGCTGAGCGCGGTCGACGAGCCGGGCACCGGCTTCCGGGTCTGCGCGCACGTCGTCGCCCTGCACCCGGTCCGCCGGCTCCTCGTCCGCACGACCGTGCCGCACGACGCACCGGCCCTGCCCTCCGCCGTCGGCGTCTACGCCGGTGCCGCCTGGCACGAGCGCGAGACCCACGAGATGTTCGGGGTCGTCTTCGAGGGCCACCCGGGGCTGGAGCACCTCCTCCTCCCCGAGACCTTCGAGGGCCACCCCCTCCGCAAGGACTTCGTCCTCGCCGCCCGCGTCGCCAAGGCCTGGCCGGGCGCGAAGGAACCCGGCGAGTCCGAACACGGCGGCCCCAAACGCCGCCAGATGCTGCCCCCGGGCGTGCCCGACCCCAACGAGTGGGGCCCCCTGAAGGGCCAGCTCCCACCCGCCCCGACCCGCCCGGCCAGGGCGGCGGGCCGCGCGGCGGGAGGCGCGGCCGGGGAGCGTCCGGTACGGCGCACCCGCTCGGCCGCGGAGGGCTCGGCCAGCCAGGCCGCCGCCGCGGGCGGGCCGGCAGACGCTGGTGCTGGTGCTGGTGCTGGTGCTGGTGCTGGTGCTGGTGCTGGTGCTGGTGCTGCTGCCGGTGCCGGTGCCGGGGCTGGTGCTGCCGGTCGGCCGCGTCGGATGCGGAGTGCGAGCCAGGGCTCGGTGAGCCAGGCGGCGGTGCCGGGCGAGGACGCGGCGACGCGCAAGCAGGCCGCGACCGAGGGCGACGCCACCCGGGCGGCGGCGCAAGGACCCACGGAAGGCCCGGCCGCCGAGGCCTCGGCGGCGTACGAGCCCGGCCCGACGCCCGCACCCGCCCGGCCGCGCCGTGCCCGCAGTGCCTCGGAGGGCTCGGCCTCGCAGCGCACCCAGGCGGCGCCGGAGCCGGTCTCGACGGAGGGGACCGGTCCGACGGCGCCGACGAAGCGGACGGAGCCCGCGGAACAGGCCGGCCCGGCACAGCGGACGGGACGGACGGAGCCGACGGAACCGGGGGAGTCGGCGGGACGGGCGGAGTCGGCGGGACAGGCAGAGTCGGCGGGACCGGCCGGCGCCACCCGCCCCGCCCGTCGGAGCACCGCCCCGCGCAGCTCCGACGCCCCGTGGCACCACGCCCGCCCGGCGTTCGCCGAGCCGGAGCCCACGGCCGAGCCGGAGCCCACTGCCGGACTGGAGCCGCGGAAGGCAGCCGACCAGGATCGGTCCGCGGAATCGGAGCAGCCTGCTGAGCCGGACCAAGACCGGTCCGCGGAATCGGAACCGCCTGCTGAGCCGGACCAGTCCGCGCAGCCGCAGCCGCAGCCGCAGCCGCAGCCGCAGCCGCAGCCGCAGCCGCAGCCGCAGCCGCAGCCGCAGCCGCAGTCGGCGTCGGGCGAGGAGCCGGCACCGGAGCCCGAGCACGAGCGCGCGCCAGCGCACCCGCAGGCACCGGAGCCGAAGCCGGAGCAGGCGCGCGCCCCCGAGCCGCGCCCCGACGCCCCCGAGAACGACCCGGCCACCACCACACCCGACCCGACCATCCCCGACGACCCCGCAGGAGGCCCGCAGTGAACGGCGCGCTCGACGTCGCCCTGCGACTCGTGGTCGTCTTCGTCGTCTTCCTCACCTTCCCGCTGATCGTGGGTCAGACCGAGCACAAGGTGATGGCCCACATGCAGGGCCGGCTCGGACCGATGTACGCGGGCGGCTTCCACGGCTGGGCGCAGCTCATCGCGGACGGCGTGAAGTTCGCGCAGAAGGAGGACGTGGTCCCGGCGGGCGCCGACCGCCGCGTCTTCCAGCTCGCCCCCGCCGTGGCCCTGCTGCCGTACCTCCTCGTTCTCCTCGCCATCCCCATCGGCCCGAGCGAGGGCGCCGTCGGCCAGGTCCTGGACGCCGGTGTGTTCTTCGTGCTCGCGGTGATGGGCGTCGGCGTCCTCGGCTCGCTGATGGCCGGCTGGGCCAGCGCCAACAAGTTCTCCCTGCTCGGCGGTCTGCGTACGGCCGCCCAGCTGCTCGCCTACGAACTCCCGATGCTGCTGGCGGCGGCCTCGGTCGCGATGGCGGCGGGCACCGTCTCCCTGCCCGGCATCGTGCATGCCTTCCACTGGTGGTGGCTGCCGTGGCAGGTCGTCGGCGCGATCGTCTTCTTCGTCGCCGGACTCGCCGAGCTGCAACGCCCGCCGTTCGACATGCCGGTCGCCGACTCGGAGATCATCTTCGGCGCGTACACCGAGTACACCGGACTGCGGTTCGCGCTCTTCCTCCTCGCCGAGTACGCCGGGATCGTCGTGCTGTGCGGCCTGACCACCGTCCTCTTCCTCGGCGGCTGGCACGGACCGTGGGGCCACGACGGCCTCGGCTGGGTCTGGACCCTGCTGAAGACCGCGATCCTCGCCTTCGTGGTCATCTGGCTCCGCGTCACCTACCCGCGGCTGCGTGAGGACCAGCTCCAGAAGCTCTCCTGGACCCTCCTCGTCCCCCTCTCCCTCGCCCAGATCGCCCTCACCGGCATCGTCAAGGTGGTGATCAGCTAACCATGGCTGTGCCGTCCCCACCCTCCCGTCCGCGCATTCCCGGCTCCGGCCTCGCCAAGGGCCTGGCCGTCACCCTCCGCACGATGACGAGGAAACACGTCACCGAGCAGTACCCGGACGTCCTGCCCGAACTCCCGCCCCGCTCCCGTGGCGTGATCGGCCTGTTCGAGGAGAACTGCACGGTCTGCATGCTGTGCGCCCGCGAGTGCCCGGACTGGTGCATCTACATCGACTCCCACAAGGAGACGGTCCCGCCCGCCGCCCCCGGCGGCCGTGAGCGCAGCCGCAACGTCCTCGACCGGTTCGCGATCGACTTCTCCCTGTGCATGTACTGCGGTATCTGCATCGAGGTGTGTCCTTTCGACGCCCTGTTCTGGTCCCCGGAGTTCGAGTACGCCGAGACCGACATCCGCGACCTCACCCACGAGCGGGACAAGCTCCGCGAGTGGATGTGGACCGTGCCGGCCCCGCCCGCCCTGGACCCCGGCGCGGAGGAGCCCAAGGAGATCGCCGCCGCCCGCAAGACCGCCGAGAAGCTGGCCGCCGCCCAGGCAGAGCCGGCCGAGCAGCAAGAGGGGGAGTCGTGACCCTCGCCGCGGCCACGGTGGCCGCTTCCGGAACACCGGGCTTCCTGTCCCCGACCGGCGTCGAGATCGCGTTCCTGCTCGTCGGCCTGGTCACCTTCGGCGCCGCGCTGGTCACCGTCACCACCCGGCAGCTGGTGCACGCCGCCCTGTGGCTGGTGGTCGCCCTCGGCGGGCTCGCCGTGGAGTACCTGCTGCTCACGGCCGAGTTCATCGCCTGGGTACAGGTTCTGATCTACGTAGGTTCGGTCGTCGTCCTGCTCCTGTTCGGTCTGATGCTCACCCGGGCCCCCATCGGCCGCTCCCCGGACGCCGACTCCGGCAACCGCTGGGCCGCCCTCACGGTCGCGGTCGCCGCCGCCGTCGCCCTGGTGTGGGTGGTCGTCGATGCCTTCCGGACCACCTGGATCGACCTGGACGGCCCGGCCGCCGGCACCACCGAGGTCACCGGCGCGAGCCTGTTCCGGCACTGGGTACTGCCCTTCGAGGCGCTGTCCGTGCTGCTCCTCGCCGCACTGGTCGGCGCCATCGTGTTGTCCCGCAAGGCCAAGGCCGACGCCGGCCCCGGGGTCCCCGGGAAGGAAGGCGTCCGCTGATGCACCTCGCCTACCCCGCCGTACTCTCCGCCCTCCTGTTCTGCACCGGCCTGTACGGCGTCCTCGCCCGCCGCAACGCGATCCTGGTCCTGATGTCGGTCGAGCTGATGCTCAACGCCGTCAACCTCAACCTGGTCGCCTTCGACGTCTGGCTCAGCCGCGCCGCGAAGGAGACCCTGCACTCCGGCCAGGCGCTGACCCTGTTCACCATCGCCATCGCCGCCGCCGAGATCGGCATCGGCCTGGCGATCGTGCTCGCCGTCCACCGCAACCGGGGCACCTCCGACATCGACAAGCTCCGCGACACCGCCGAGGGCCCCGGCACCGAGGGGCCCGGCACCTCCGCGGCCGAGAAGGCTGAGGCCACCGCGTGACCACGACCACCCTCGCCGTCCTCGTCCCCCTGCTGCCGTTCCTGGGCGCCGCGGGCGGTCTGCTCCTCGGCCGCACCGCCCCGGGGTTCGTCCGCCCGCTCGCCGTGCTGCCGCCGCTGGCCTCACTGGTGCTGGCCGCGCTGGTCGCCGTACGGCAGGGCGGCGACGCGGCCGTCGACGCCCACACCGAGCTGACGCCCACCGGATCGGTGCCGATCGAGCTGGCCCTGCACATCGACGGCTTCGCCGCGCTCGTCGCCGTCCTGGTCGCGTTCGTCGCGGCCTGCGTGCAGATCTACTCCACCGGCTACCTGCGGGACGACCCGCGCTACCCCTCGTACGCCGCTCTCGTCTCCCTGTTCACCTCCGCGATGCTCCTGGTCGTCTACTCCGGCGACCTGATCGTGCTGCTGGTCGGCTGGGAAGTCATGGGCATCTGCTCCTACTTCCTGGTCGGCCACTACTGGGAGACCCCCGAGGCCCGCGCCGCCTCCCTGAAGGCCTTCCTGGTCACCAAGCTCGGCGACGTGCCGTTCCTCATCGGTCTGTTCGCGCTGGCCGCCGACGCCGGGTCGTTCCGCATCACCCGCGTCCTCGATGCCGTCGCGAGCGGCGGCATCGACCATCCGACGGTGATCGCGCTGCTGCTGCTCGCCGGTGTCGCGGGCAAGTCGGCGCAGTTCCCGCTGCACACCTGGCTCCCGGACGCGATGGCGGGCCCGACACCCGTCTCGGCGCTGATCCACGCCGCGACGATGGTCGCCGCCGGTGTCTACTTCACCGCCCGTCTCCTCCCGCTCTTCGAGGCCTCCCGGGCCGCGATGGTGGTCCTCGCCGTCATGGCCGCCGTGACCATGGCCGGCTCCGCTCTCGCCGCGCTCGCCCAGGACGACATCAAGCGCGTCCTCGCCTACTCGACGATCGGCCAGCTCGGCTACATGACCGGTGCCCTCGCCGTCGGCGACCGCGGTGCCGCCGTCTTCCACCTCCTCACGCACGGCGCCTTCAAGGCGCTGCTGTTCCTCGCGGCAGGCGTGATCATCCACGCCGCCGGCACCAACTCGCTGGCCGCCATGTCCCGCGTGCACGGCCTGCGCGACCGCATCCCGGACGCCTACTGGACGATGACCGTGGCGCTGCTCGCGCTGGCCGCGATCCCGCCCTTCAGCGGCTTCTTCTCCAAGGAGTCCGTCCTCGGCGCCGCCGAGCACGTGACCTCCGGCCACACCGAGCGGGCCCCCGGCGCCGCCGGCTGGATCGTCCTCGTCGCCGGCCTGGTCACCGCCCTACTGACGGCCGCGTACGCCACCCGGCTCTGGCTGCTGGCCTTCCGCGGCCGGGGTGCCGAGGCCCCCGACCACGGCCGCCAGCCGCTGACGATGACCGTGGTGCTCTGGGTCCTGGCGATCCCCTCCCTCGCTCTGGGCGGGCTCGCCTACCGCGCGCTGCCCCACTGGTTCGACGGCCGGGGCCTGACCCCCACCCTGCTCACCTCGGTCCTGGGCACGGGTCTCGCCCTGGTCGGCGGGCTGCTCACCTACGGCGCCTGGCAGCGCACCGCCGCGCTCGCCGCCCGCGTCCCGCTCGGTGCGGTCGCCGCCCACCCCGAGGAGGACGCCGGACTGGTCGAGGCCGAGGCCATCGCCACCCATGAGCCGGCCTACGGAGACATCGCCTACGCCCCCGACCCCGCGGACCCGGCACGGCTGCTGCTCGGCCCGCTGCACCGGCACGCGGCCGCCGGCTTCCACCTGGACGCCGTGTACACGGCGCTGTTCGTCCGCCCGGTCCAGGCCGGGGCGAGTCTCGTCCGGTTCCTCGACCGCGAGGTCGTCGACACCTACGTACACGGCGCCGCCGCCGTGCCCCGACTGCTCGGGGCCGCCGTGCGGCGGGCGCAGACCGGCAACGTGCAGACCTATGTGAGCGCGCTGCTCGCCGGCACCGTCGTCCTGGCGGTCGCCGTCCTCCTCGTCGCCACGGGAGTGTGAGCAGGCGTGATCGATATCAACGAGTCCGTGATGCAGTTCCTTCTGGCATTCGTCGTCGTCGGCCCGCTCCTCGGCGCCGTCACCGCTCTCCTCCCGGCCCCGCCCGGACTGAAGGGGAAGTCGCCGGGGCAGGCGGTGCTCCGGCACGGCGTGACCGTGACCGGCGCGGTCCTCATCGCCGCGATCGTCCTCGCGCTCGGCTTCGACCACGACCACCCGTCGAAGACGCAGGCCACCACCGACATCAGCTGGATCCCCGCACTCGACGTGCGGATCCACCTCGGCATCGACGGCATCTCCCTCCCCCTTCTGGTCCTGACCGCGCTGCTGACCTTCCTCTGCGCGCTCTACTCCTACTTCAAGCCGCCGTCGGGCCCGTCCCCGAAGGCGTTCGTCGCCCTGCTGCTCCTGCTGGAGGCCGGCACCCTCGCGACCTTCGCCGTCCTCGACCTGCTGCTGTTCTTCCTCGCGTTCGAGATGGTGCTCATCCCGATGTACTTCCTCATCGCCCGCTGGGGCGGCGAGGGCCGGACCCGGGCCGCGTGGAAGTTCATCCTGTTCACGCTGCTCGGCTCCGTGGTCATGCTGCTCGGCCTGCTCCTGATCGGAATCAAGGCGGGCACCTTCGACATGGTGGCACTCGCCACTGACAACGGCCGGTCGCTGAGCACGTCCGTGCAGGTCACCGCGGTTCTGGCGATCGGGATCGGGCTCGCGGTGAAGGCGCCGATGTGGCCGCTGCACAGCTGGCTGCCCGACGCCCACACCGCCGCGCCGACCGTCGGCTCGGTCCTGCTGGCCGGTGTCCTGCTCAAGATGGGTACGTACGGTTTCGTCCGTATCCTGCTGCCGGTGGCGCCGGACGGTTTCCGCACGTTCGCGCCGTACCTCGCCGCGTTCGCCGTCGTCGGGATCCTCTACGGGTCCCTGGCCTGCCTGGCCCTCGCCAAGCGGGGTGCGAAGGGCGACCTCAAGCGCCTCATCGCGTACTCCTCCGTCGGCCACATGGGCTTCGTCCTGCTCGGCATCGCCACCATGACCCCGACCGGCGTGAACGGCGCCCTGTTCGCCAACATCGCCCACGGTCTCATCACCGGCCTGCTGTTCTTCCTGGTCGGCGCCCTGAAGGACCGCACCGGCAGCACCGACCTCGACACCCTCGCCGAGCAGACCGGCGCCGCCCTGTACGGCCGGGCCCCGCGCCTGGGCGGTCTGCTCGCCTTCGGCGCCGTCGCCTCCCTCGGCCTGCCCGGACTCGCCGGGTTCTGGGGCGAGATGCTGGCCCTGTTCGGGGCGTTCCAGCCCGCCGCCGGCCTCAGCCGTCCCGGCTTCCTCACCTTCATGGCGATCGGCGCGTTCGGCACCCTGCTCACCGCCGCGTACATGCTGATCGTGGTCCGCCGCGTCTGCATGGGCGGCGCGGAGCGGGAGGTGCCCAAGCTCGCCGACGTCCACGGGTACGAGTTCGCCGCCTGGACCCCGCTCGTCGCCCTCACCGTCCTCGCCGGACTGTGGCCGAAGGCCCTGCTCGGCCTGACCGACCCGGCCGTGCAGCAGCTCCTCGCAGGAGGCACCCGATGAGCGCCCAGCCGCTTGCCGAGTCGCTGGTCCAGTCCGTCGACTGGCTCGCGATCGCCCCGCCCACCCTCGCGGCCGTCGTGGCGCTCGTCGTCCTCGTCGCCGACCTCTTCCTGCCGGAGCCCCGCAAGGCCGTACTCGGCTGGATCTCGGTCGCGGGCCTCGCCGCGGCGACCCTGCTGCTCCTGCCCCTCCTGGACGGCGACCGCAGCACCTTCTGCCTCAGCGGCCCCGCGCGCGCGTGCAGCTACACCGCCGACCACTTCACCCTCGTCATCCAGTTCCTGGTCCTCGGCGGCGCCCTGCTGGCGGCCCTGCTCTCCGTCACCCACCTGGACGACGAGCGACGGCGCGTCCCCGCGGGCGAGTTCTGGTTCCTGCTGCTGTCCTCCGCGGCCGGCGCCGCCCTGCTGCCCGCCTCCCGGGACCTGGCCACCCTGATCGTCGCCCTGGAGGTCGCCTCCCTGCCGGCCTTCGCCCTCGTCGGCATCCGGCACGGCGACAAGCGGTCCTCCGAGGCCGCCCTGAAGTTCTTCCTGTCCTCGGTCACCGCCACCGCGGTCAGCCTGATGGGCATCAGCTTCGTCTACGCCTCCACCGGCACCCTCTACCTCACCCAGGTCGCCCAGCGCCTCCCGCACGTCGACGGACAACTGCACACACTCGCCCAGACCGGCGTCGTCCTGACCCTCGTCGGTTTCGCCTTCAAGACGGCCGCCGCGCCCTTCCACTTCTGGGTGCCGGACACCTACGTGGGCGCGCCCCTGCCCGTCGCCGCCTACCTGTCCGTCGTCGGCAAGGCCGTCGGCTTCTCCGGTCTGATCCTCGTCACGGTCGTCGCGTTCCCGTCGTACGCCGACGTCTGGGGGCCCGCGCTCGCCGCCCTGGCCGCCCTCACCATGACCGTCGGCAACGTCGCCGCCCTGCGCCAGCAGGCCACGCGCGCGTACAGCGCCGTACGGCTGCTCGCCTGGTCCTCCGTCGGCCAGGCCGGCTACCTGCTGGTGCCGATCGCCGCCGCCGGGTACACCAAGGACGCCCAGAAGGCGATCGGCTCCACGGTCGCGTACGCCCTGATGTACGCCGCCGTGAACCTCGGCGCCTTCGCGGTGGCCGCCCTGGTGGGCCGCGGCCGCGCCCTGAACCGGATCAGCGACTACCGGGGCCTGTACGCCACCAATCCGCTCAGCGCGCTCCTGCTGGCCTTCTTCCTGCTGTGCCTGGCCGGGCTGCCGCCGGGTGTCATCGGCCTGTTCGCCAAGGTCACCGTGTTCTCGGCGGCCGTCGACGCGGGCCTCGGCTGGCTCGCCGTCGTCATGGCCGTCAATGTCGTGATCGCCCTCTTCTACTACCTCCAGTGGACGGCCCTGCTGTTCCGCGCCCCCGAGGGCGAACCCGCCCGGCACCGCGTCCCGGCGCCCGTCACCGCCACCCTCGCCCTCACCGGAGTCCTCGCCGTCGCCCTCTCCGGAGCACCCCAGCTGGTCCTGCGCTTCGCGGCCGGCGGACTGTTCTGAGGAGTCGCCACGCGCGTGTGGGGCACTCGTGCCGGCACGCGCGCGTGGCCGAACCCGCACGTCATCCGTACGGCCGTCGCGCACCGCCGTACGCACCGGGGAACTCGGGGCCGCCGCCTGGCGTTGTCATCAGCGGGAGGGTCCACTGGATCAGAGTGTTCCCCAGCTGCACGACTTGGAGGGCGCACCGTGCACCGCCGGCACAACGGGCTCAGGACCGCCGTACTCCTCGGGGGACTGTCCGCACTCATCATCGTCATCGGTAGCTTCTTCGGCCGCGCGGGACTCGTCGTCGCGGTCCTGGTCGCTCTGGGCACGAATGCGTACGCGTACTGGAACAGCGACAAGCTGGCACTGCGCGCGATGCGTGCCCGCCCGGTCAGCGAGTTCGAGGCGCCGGCGCTGTACCGGATGGTGCGGGAACTGTCCACGCAGGCCCGCCAGCCCATGCCCCGGCTGTACATCTCGCCGACGGAGGCCCCGAACGCCTTCGCCACGGGCCGCAACCCGCGCAACGCGGCCGTGTGCTGCACCGAGGGCATCCTGCGCCTGCTGGACGAGCGGGAGCTGCGCGGCGTCATCGGGCACGAACTGAGCCATGTCTACAACCGGGACATCCTGATCTCCTCGGTCGCCGGCGCCCTCGCCTCCGTGATCATGTTCCTGGTCAACTTCGCCTGGCTGATCCCGGTCGGCCGCTCGGACGACGACGACGGCCCCGGCCTGTTCGGCATGCTGCTGATCATGATCCTCGGCCCGCTCGCCGCCACCCTGATCCAGCTGGCCGTCAGCCGCTCCCGGGAGTACGAGGCGGACGCCTCCGGAGCCCAGCTCACCGGCGACCCGCTCGCCCTGGCCGGAGCCCTGCGCAAGCTGGAGACGGGCACCCAGCAACTGCCGCTGCCCCCCGAGCCCCGGATCGAGACGGCGAGCCACATGATGATCGCCAATCCCTTCCGTCCGGGTCAGGGACTGTCCAAGATGTTCTCCACGCACCCGCCGATGGCGGAGCGCATCGCCCGGCTCGAAAAGATGGCGGGCGGCCACCGGTGAAACCCGTATTCGCCGTTTCGGTGGGCATTGTTCCCGACTTGGTGAACCGCGCGGAATCCTGAGGCTGTCCGGGGGAAAACGCGGGCTTTACCGCGCGCCCGGGGATTGTGCGAGGCCCGCCGTCGTCATCCTGTGCTCTGAGGATCGGCACCAGGGACGACGAAAGGTTGGCCGAGTGAAGCTCACCAAGCGGTTCGCCGCGATCAGTACCGCCGCGATCACGGTGGTGCTCTTCAGCGCCGCCGGCGCACAGGCTCAGGGCGACGGGGGACTCCTGCCACGCCTGGGCGTCACGTCACTGCTCCAGGCCCCCTACCGCGGAGCGCTGGGAGGCACCGACACACAGAGCACGACGAACACGACGACTCGTAACAACACCAACAACAATAATAACAATAATGCCGGAGGGGTGAACAACAACAATAATAACAACAACAACGGGGATAGGAACACGAATACCAACACCAACAACAACAACATTCTCGCTGGGCCCCAGGCGCAAGGCGGCGGGGGGCTTCTCTCCGTTCTGGGCATTCCGCCACTCCTGCAGATCTGTTACCCGACGGGCCAGGCCGCACAGGGGAACAACACCTTCACCGGCAGCCAGAACATCAACTGCAAATTCAGTTGAGCTGACGAATCCGTCGCGCAGCCCTATCCGCGCTCGGGATGGTGCAGCTTGCGGGCGGCTTCGTGGCGGGTGTGGACGTCGAGTTTCGTCAGTACGGCGCCCACGTGGTGCCCCGCGGTCTTCGGGCTGATGTAGAGGCGGGCGGCGATCTCGGCGTCCGAAAGACCCTCGTCCAGCAGTTTCAGGACGTCCATCTCCCGGTTGGTGAGCCGGTACGGATTGGCGCGGGTGGCCGGCCGCGGGCCTCGCCGGACCGGGCGGACACCCCGGTCGCGCATCACAGAGCGGGTGCGGGCCACGGCCGGCCGGGCGCCGAGGGCCTCGAAGGCGGACAGGGCCTGACGCAGCGCGGGCGCGTCACCGGACAGACGGGCCAGCGCGGCGTCGTACGGACAGCCGAGCCGCTCCCATCGGGCCGCGGCGCCGGCCCAGTCGCCGGCCAGTTCCAGCGCGTACGGTCCGGCCGCCGGGACCCGCGGCGGCTGTCCACCGGCACGGCGGATCCAACAGGCCAGCGGACCGGACAGCCAGGGATGGGTACGGTCCGCCAGCGCGGCCAGACCGCGCCGGCCATCGGCCTGGACCTGCTCCTGATCACCGGCCAGCCAGGCCGCCTCGACCCGGGCCTCCCACCCCAGGCCCGTGTCCAGCAGGCAGCCCGGATCGACCAGGCTCGCCGCCTGGTCCAGCAGCGGCCACACCTCGGGCCTGCCCTGGCGAGCCCGTACCAGGCCGAGCACGGTCAACGCCATGGCCCGGGCGACCGGTGGCGAGCCGGGGTGGGACAGGACCTTCTCCGAGACATCGGCGGCCTGCGGCCACAGGCCCCGGTGGAGCAGCCCCCAACTGCCCCAGGCCCTCGCGCACAGCAGATAGGCCGGCAGGCCGCGATCGAGGCAGTAGGTCTCCGCCCGGCCCACGGCCGCGGCCGACCGGGTGGCGTCCCGCCGCAACGCGGCCAGCCAGCACATGACGAGCGTCAGGAAACCCGTGTCCAGCGAGAGGTCCCGCCCTCTCGCGTCCGACACCGCCTGCTCGCAGTCCTCCCAGCCGCGCCCGTCGCTCAGCAGGCGTGCCGCCGCGGTATGGAAGCGCGCCTGGACGAGCACGCCCGCATCGCCGGAGCGCTCAACCAGAGCGATCGCCTTCTCGGCGTGGGCGGCGACCACCGCCACGCCCTCATGCGCGTAGCAGGCCAGCTGACAGAGGTTCAGGTAGGCCCGCGCCAACTCCCGGCCCGGGGTCAGCTCTTCGAGTACCCGCACCGCGTCCAGGCCGGTCCGCCTTGCCTCGGCGGTCTGGCCGGCCGGCCACAGCCAGCATGACAGCCGGCGCAGGTCATCGCCTTCACGCAACCGGTCGCCGAGCGCACGGCGCAGCCTCACCGCCGTACGGCACGAAGCTGTCCCCTCGTCGAGCTGGCTGGACAGCAGACAGGCCTGGGAATGGCCCTCCAGCAGAGAGATGTGCTGCTCGGGCGGCAGGCGGTCGGCGTACCGCAGGGCACGGGCGTACTGGGCGGCGGCTTCCCGGTGCGCGCCCAGCGCGGCGGCACGGACGGCCGCTGCGGGCGCGTACTCCAACACGGCGGCCGGGTCCCCGGCGCCGTCGGCATGATCCGCCAGCAACGGCAGATCCTCCGCGGCCACCGGGCCGGACCGCATCGCCGCCAGCACCTGCCGGTGGACCCGCAGACGGTAGGCGGCGGGCACGGCCTCCAGCACCGCCAGCCGGGTCAGCTCATGGCGGAACTCCGTCACCTGCCCGTGGGTGCGCACTATTCCGCAGGCCGCGGCCTCGTCGAGAGCCTCCTCCGGGGTCGGCAGGATGCCGGCCAGCAGGGGCAGCGGAACCCGGACCCCCAGGACGGCCAGGACGTCGACCACCCGGCGCGCCGCGCCCGACAGGCCCGCCAGGCGTCCGGCGACGGCCTCACGCACCGTGGCCGGGATGGGTTCGGCGGGCGCTGCCAGGATCTCGGCGACGATGAAGGGGTTGCCGGCGGAGAGGCGGTACAGCTGCTCGGTGTCCACGGTGCGTCCTGTGGCCAGTCGGGCGACGGCCTCGTGGCTCAAGGGGGCCAGATCGTGGCGGTACACCCACGGGTAGCCGGCCAGGGTGCCGAGGAGGGCGGTCAGACCGTGGGTGCGGCCGATCTCGTCGTCGCGGTACGTGGCCAGAACCAGCGCCGGAACGTTCGGCAGGCGTCGGGCCAGGTACCGCAGCAGGTCCATCGTGGCCTGATCGGCCCAGTGGATGTCCTCGACGACCAGCAGGCTGGGGTAGGCGCTCAGGTCGGCGAGCAGGCAGTCGTAGACCTCGTCGGAACGGCTGCTGCCGGTCAGTGTGCCCGTCAGGGCGGTGCGCGCTTCCCGGCCCAGGCGCGGAGCCAAGTCCAGCAGTGGGCCCAGGGGACGGGGTGTGGCGAGCGGGTCGCAGGCGCCGATCACGACCCGGACCTGGGGATCGGCGAGTTGGGCGAGACGGTGGACGACAGCGGTCTTGCCGACGCCGGCCTCGCCGCGGACAAGCGCCAGACGTCCAGGGCCGCTCACGGCTGCCTTCAGGTGACCGGTGAGGTCCTGGAGCACGGCCTCTCGCTCTAGAAGGTCCATCACCAGTCAGTTTCCCCCCGTGGCCGGAGCCGCGCAAAAGATCCAGACCGATCAAGACCCCCGGACCGGTGGGGTCTTGCTGCGGGCTGCCGAGGCGGCATGTGGGGCGTGCCGGGGTGCGACGTGGGGTGTCACGGGCGGAACTTGGGGTGCTCACCCGATGCGCCCGCCGACCGCGGCTGGGCATGCTGACCGGAGAGTGTCAGACCCGGGTGCCCTGCCTGTGCCTCCCGAATGACTCTGGCAGTGCATGCAGCACCTGAAACTCCCGGGAACCGGTCTGACAGGGCATTGCCATCGGCAGATGCCTTTCACCCTCGAAATGGACTGCGATCTGTGACGTCCATGCCCGCGGAAGGGAAACATCATGGCGAAGAAGTACGCCAAGCGCGCGGCCCTGATAGCCGCATCGGCAGCTCTGGCTGCGGGAGGCACCCTGGTGCCGTCGAGCGCGTTCGCCGCCCCGGCACCCACCGGAATCCACGCGATGGCGCCGAGCGATAACGGCGGGAACAACAACAACAATAACAACAACAACAGCCGAGGCGGCCACCACCACCACAACAACAATAATAATAATAACAACAACGGCCGGGGCGGGAACAACAACAATAACAACAACAATAACAACGGCGGAGGTGCGAACAACAACAACAATAACAACAACAACGGCGGAGGCGCGAACAACAACAACAATAACAACAACAACGGCCGGGGCGGGAACAACAACAATAACAACAACAACAACGGCGGAGGCGCGAACAACAACAACAACAATAACAACAACAACGGCGGAGGTGGAAACAACAACAATAACAACAATAATGGCGGAGGCGGGAACAACAACAATAACAACAACAACGGCTGAACTTGAGGGTTCGGCGGCCGGGTGTCAGTTCCCTGGCCGCCGGACTGTCGTGTTCCCGCCTCGCGGTGCTCCTTGTGCTCGCAACTCTCACGGTGATGAAAATGCAGAAAGCAGCCTTACGCAGAGGCCTTCTTGCAGTGGCGGCGACCTGCTGTACGACGCTGGGCGCATGGGGGGTCGCGACAGGTGAAGCAAGTGGCTCACCAGCGAATACGGCCACTCGGTGCTATGCGACGCGGGGCAACCCGAACGATGTCGTGTGCTACCGGAACTCCTGGAAGGCGGAGTTCAGGCACGGCGAAGTAGTCTACGTGCCTTTTCTCGTTCAGGTGCCGAAGCCTCCACATCCGCCGTCCGTGAACCTCGTCGACAACTGGAACGACATTCACCCGTGATCGCCCTGGGTGTCACAGCCGCCGTCCCCCCACACCTCGTCGCAACCACGGTCCGACTGGTGGGAATACGTAGGGGCGGGCGCCGGGGTTTCCGCCGAAGCGGTTTCCGCCGTGCCTAACCCGGCAGTGCTGGTCAGAAGAAGACCGAGCGCGAACACCGTGAAGCGGCGCTCAGTGCTCTGTGAACTCGTGCGGGCCGAACAAATCCACCACATGCACCCATTGTCGGACACTGTTCGGGCTGATTCCAGTTGGCCGCGGTAACGGAGAACCAGGCAATGAGGGGCCGGGTTCAGCGTCCGCCGAATGCCTCGTCCGTGGGCACGACCTCCTGTCCCAGCGGCATGAGCGAGATGGGAATGAGCTTCAGGTTCGCCCAGCCGAAGGGAATTCCGATGATCGACAGGAACAGGGGGATGCTCGTGATCAGGTGGGCCAGCGCGAGCCACCAGCCCGCGAAGACGAGCCAGACGACATTGCCGACGCACGACGGCGCCCCGGCGCCAGGCCGCTGCACGGTGGTGCGGCCGAACGGCCAGAGCACGAACCCCGCGATACGCAGCGACGCGATACCGAACGGGATGGTGACGATCAGGACGAAGCAGATCAGCGCGGCGACCAGGTAACCGATCGCCATCCAGAGCCCGCAGAAGACGAGCCACAGGATGTTGAGCAGCAGGTTGAACACCTTCATGACCGGTACCTCTCCAGGCAGCTCGATCGGCTTGCCCGCTACCGCAAGTATCAGCGGATCACGCGCCCAGGAGGAAGTGGACTGCCCCTTGTCGAGGGCCCTTGACGGAGCGCTCTCGAAGGGGGCGGCGGCGCGCGCTCCGGCCGGTCCTCGGGCGCCGGCGGCGCGGCCCCTGGCGGCGCCCCGAGCCGATGGGGCGCACACCGGCGTACGTCACCCCGGGTGCCGCCCCGCCCACCACCGTCGTACGCCGTAGGCCACCCCGCCCACCGCGAGGACGCCCGCGCCGACGGCCACCGAGGCCGGGGGCAGCGCGAACGCCAGCGTGGCGCAGCCGAGCAGGCCCATCGCGGGCACCATCCGCGAGCGCGGGGCCGCGCTCAGCGTCCAGGCCGAGGCGTTGGCGACGCCGTAGTAGGCCAGCACGCCGAAGGACGAGAAGCCGATCGCGCCGCGCACGTCCACCGTCGCGGCCAGCACGGCGACCACCACGCCCACGGCCAGTTCCGCCCGGTGGGGCACCCGGAAGCGCGGGTGCACGGCCGCCAGCGCGCCCGGCAGGTGCCCGTCCCGGGCCATGGCGAGCGTCGTACGCGAGACACCCAGGATGAGCGCGAGCAGGGAGCCCAGCGCGGCGACCGCGGCTCCGGTCCGCACCACGGGCACGAGCCCGGGCACCCCGGCCGCCCGGACCGCGTCGGCCAGCGGCGCCGTCGCCTGACCGAGCCGGCCCGCGCCGAGGACGGCGAGCACGGCGACGGCCACGCACGCGTAGACCGTCAGCACGATTCCCAGGGCCAGCGGGATCGCCCTGGGGATCGTGCGCGCCGGATCGCGCACCTCCTCCCCGAGGGTGGCGATCCGGGCGTATCCCGCGAACGCGAAGAACAGCAGTCCAGCCGCCTGGAGCACCCCGTCGGAACCCGTCGACAGCCCGACGTCCAGCCGCCCCGCGTCGGCCTGCCCGGAGGCCAGGCACACCACGACCACGGCCGCGAGAACGGCCAGGACGACGGCGACGATCGCCCGCGTCAGCCACGCGGATTTCTGGATTCCGCCGTAGTTGACGGCGGTCAGGGCCACCACCGCCGCGACCGCCACCGCGTGCGCCTGCCCCGGCCACGCGTACGCACCCACGGTGAGCGCCATGGCCGCGCAGGAGGCCGTCTTGCCGACCACGAACGCCCAGCCGGCCAGGTATCCCCAGAAACCGCCCAGCCGCTCCCTGCCGTACACGTACGTCCCGCCGGAGGCCGGGTAGCGGGCGGCGAGCCGGGCCGAGGACGTGGCGTTGCAGTAGGCCACCACGGCGGCGAGAGCGAGGCCGGGCAGCAGCCCGGACCCGGCCGCCCGCGCGGCCGGCCCCAGAGCGGCGAAGACGCCGGCGCCGATCATCGAGCCGAGGCCGACGACCACGGCGTCCCGCACGCCCAGAGTCCGGCGCAGCCCGGCGTCCGTACGTGTCATGCGCCGCACCCTACTGATCGCGGCAACCGGCGGGTGGATCCGTGGCGTCCTCCTCATCGACACGGCACGAACACGCGCGCGACGCGCCGCGGGTCCGGGAGCGAGGACTCCCAGGGAACCGACAGCGCGGACACAGCGCGGAAGGGCAGGTTCACGGCATGAGCATCATCGGTTGGATCATCCTGGGACTGCTGGCCGGAGCCATCGCCAAGGTCCTGCTGCCGGGACGCGACCCCGGCGGCTTCATCGGTACGACCCTCATCGGCATCGCGGGCGCGTTCATCGGGGGCTGGATATCGGCCCGCTGGCTGGACCACCCCATCAGCAAGCACTTCTACGACGGCGCCACCTGGGCCGCGGCCGTCGGCGGCTCGCTGGTGCTGCTGATCGTCTACCGGATCCTGTTCGGCAACTCACGCGACTGAGTGCCCGGCAGCAGCCGGGGCGCGGCAGCAGTCAAGGGGCGGCAGCAGTCGGGGCGCCGCCCCCCGCAAGGCGCGGCAGACGCGAAGGTGGGCACCGCACCGCACGGATCCGCACCGCGTGGCGCGGGGTGCCCACCCTTCTCTCTTGCTTGCTGCTTCTTACCGGTAGTTCACGAACTGCAGCGCGAAGTCGAAGTCCTTGCCCTTCAGGAGGGCGATGACGGTCTGGAGGTCGTCGCGGCTCTTGGAGCTGACGCGCAGCTCGTCGCCCTGGACCTGGGCCTTCACGCCCTTGGGGCCCTCGTCGCGAATGATCTTCGCCACCTTCTTCGCGTTCTCCTGGGAGATGCCCTCCTGGATCGACGCGAAGATCTTGTACTCCTTGCCGGAGAGCTGCGGCTCGCCCGCTTCCAGCGCCTTCAGCGAGATGCCGCGCTTGATGAGCTTCGACTGGAAGACGTCGAGGACAGCCTTCACCCGGTCCTCGGAGTTCGCCTCCATGAGGATCTTGTCACCGGACCACGAGATCGCGGCCCCCACGCCCTTGAAGTCGTAGCGCTGCGAGATCTCCTTGGCGGCCTGGTTGAGGGCGTTGTCGACCTCCTGCCGCTCGACCTTCGAGACGATGTCGAAACTGGAGTCGGCCATGTCCTGTGGCTCCTTGTATCGGGGTGCGTATCGGGTGCGTGCCGGCGTGCGCGGCGGCGACCGCCGGGCCCGGTGGAGTACCGGGCCGCATCCGCACCAGCCTAGCCACCCCGCGCTGCGCCGGGTGGAGATCAATCGGGTGGCGGAGCACCCCCGGGCATCGGGTATTGTTTACGTCGTTGCCGGGGAACACCGCCGAAGGCGGGTTCGAAACGGCAGCACTACCCGGCGGTGTGCCCGAGCGGCCAAAGGGAGCAGACTGTAAATCTGCCGGCTCAGCCTTCCCAGGTTCGAATCCTGGCGCCGCCACACGGGAGCGAGGCCCCGTGATCTGCGAGAGCAGATCACGGGGCCTTCGTCGTTGTCTCCGGGTGTCGTCGGCAGGACGGGGGTACCCGCTGGTCGCGCTCCGGCCCCGTACCTCACTAGAATCGAACGTGTGAACGAGGACCGTCCGCTGACGCGTCTCGACATGCTGCGCTTCGCCCGCCGCGTCGTCGAACACCAGGCCGCCAGGCAGCTTGCGCTGATGGACCGGTGGATCGCCGACGAGGAACGCCGGGAGGCCGAACGGCGGCGCCGCCTCGGCGCCCGGAAGTCCGCCGCGGAGTGGGTCATCGAGCGCGGTCCCAACGGCCGGAGCGCGGTGTACGTCCACGTCGGCGGCTGTACGGGTGCCGGCGGCGGGCGGGCCAGAGGCGTCGGCCGGCAGCAGGCGGTGCGCGCCCTCACCGAAGAAGGAGTTCCCGCGTGCCCGCTGTGCCGACCGGACACCGCGCTGGGGATTCTCGAATGACCGGCCCGGGTGCGGGCCCGGCCGGTCCGGATGATGCTGGAGCCATGGCCGGGAAACGTCCCATCATCGTGCACCTGCCGTCCCCGACCGGCGGTCGCCGGGTACGGGTGGACGGCGAGATCCTCGGCCTCGCGCACAACGTGCGGGACCTGGTGGAGTTCCTCCGCCGGGCGGGGCTGGAGATCGAACCGGAGGAGGTGGCCGACTCACCGCTGATCGACTGGCGCGGAGTGGGCCCCGACCGGTGGGAGGCGGAGACCCGGACCTGAGCACGCCACCGCCGTCGACCGGGAGAGTGCGTCCACCGCCCGCTCGGGCACACTGACGGCATGTCCTCCCGACGCAGAACCTGTCCCGTGTGCCACCGCGACATCGCCGTCGTCGCGGGCCGATTCGCACGGCACGACCCGCCCGGGGCGCGGGAGAACGGGGAACTCGTCTCCTGCGCCGGGTCGCGTCGGCCGGCGCAACTCGGGGCGGTGCAACCGTCCTTGGACGGTTACGCCGTGCCCGAATTTCCCGGGCAACTGCCGCTGTTCTGAGCCCTGACGGACCGGCAGCGCGCGGGCGGGGGTTTCTACGGCTCGTCAGCGGGCGTGCGGGGAGGGCGAGGCGGTCTCGACCGGTCAACGGCCCGAGGCCCGGCTCAGTTCCCGGCCACCGACTTCACCGCCACCGACACCGGCGTCGAACCGCTGATCAGCTCCAGCGTGAGACCGGCCGTCGCCGGCGTGTCCACCAGTTCCGCGAGGATGGCCGCCACGTCGTCCCGGGGGATCGAGCCGCGCCCCGTGTGCGCCTCCAGCCGGACCAGGCCGGTGCCCGCGTCGTCCGTCAGCGCGCCCGGGCGCAGGATCGTCCAGTCCAGCGCCTCCTGCCGGGTGACGTAGGCGTCGGCCTCGCCCTTGGCACGCAGGTACACGTCGAAGACGTCGTCCCCCTGGTGCGCGGGATCCGCGCCCATCGAGGACACCACCACGAAGCGGCGCACGCGCGCGCGTACGGCCGCGTCCGCGAACAGCACCGCCGCGCCCCGGTCCACCGTGTCCTTGCGGGCCGCGCCGCTGCCCGGGCCCGCGCCGGCCGCGAACACCGCCGCGTCCGCGCCCTGAAGGTGCGCCGCGACCTCCTCGACCGAGGCGGACTCAAGGTCGAGCAGGACCGGTTCGGCACCGGCCGCGCGCAGATCGTCGCCCTGCTCGGGTTTGCGGATGATGCCCGCGACCTCGTCCCCGCGCGCGGAGAGCACACGCTCCAGCCGCAGCGCGATCTGACCATGACCACCAGCGATGACAATGCGCATGCAACCGACCGTACGCCCGGAGAGCCGCATCCGCCGCACGAGTTGACCGCCGCGTCCTGAGCACCCCGCACACGCGCTCGCGTCCCGGGCGCCCGCTCCCTCCACCGGCCCCCGCGAACGCCAGCGCGCACCCGCGCCGGCCGCTCACGACAGCTCCCCCCGCCCCTGGCGCGGCAGGCCCAGTTCCGCTGTCGCCGCTGTGTTGCAGTACTCGCGGACCGCGCTCGTGCGGGCCACCACTCGGCCGCGGTGGACGACGATCCGGCTGTAGGCCAGGGACAGCGCGCCGGGGAGGTGGTCGCCGCGTACGGCCAGCAGTTCGGCCGGGAAGCCCGCTTCGACGCGGACCTCCGGCAGGCCCAGCACCGCGCGTGCCGAGGCGCACACGGCGTCGTAGGCGTCCTCGGGGCGCAGGCCGTGGGCGGAGGCGAGGAGGTAGGCGGCCTCCAGCGGGTCGCCGCGGCCGACGGGGTTCGACACGTCGCGCAGGGCACCGCTGCCGGCCGCCACCCGCACCCCGGCCGCGCGCAGCAGCCGTACCGGCGCCGCGCCCCGCCGGTCGGCGCCGCCGCAGCCGCCCTGGGGCAGGCACACGACCGTCACCCCGGCCGCCGCGAGCTGGTCGGCGACGCGGGAGGCGGCCTCGGTGGACAGGCGCGCGAGACCGGCGCACGGTCCGATCGTCACGCCGGGGCGCAGGCCCCCCGCCATGGCCGCGAGCCGGGAGAGCCGGGCCGGGTCGGCGGCGTCCGTGTGGAGGTCCACGGGGCAGCCGTGTTCGGAGGCCACCTCCAGGACCGTCTCCACATAGCCGGTGGGATCGGGGTCCAGGTCCGGGCAGCCGCCCACCACACCGGCGCCCATCTTCACCGCGTCCCGCAGCATCGCGAGCCCGTCGGCCCCGGCCACCCCGGTCAGCAGCCGTGGCATCGCCACCGCCGTCAGCTCCGCCAGCCCCCGCAACGACCGCCGCGCCTGGAGGACCGCGCCCAGCGCGCCGAGCCCCTGGACGTCGCCCACGCGCACGTGCGCGCGTACCGCCGTCGCGCCGTGCCCGAGCTGGAGCAGGGCCGCCTCCGTGGCCCGGCGCTGGACGTCCTCGGGGGCGTACGACGCGGGGCCGGGGCGTTCGGCGGACAGGGCGGTGTCGCCATGGGCGTGCGGTTCGGCCGGCGCCGGCAGGAGCAGGTAGCCGCTCAGGTCCACGCGCGCGGTGCTCGTCTCCACGCGCGCGGCGCTCGTCCGGGCCGGGCCCGGCGCGAGACTGCCGGCGGTGCCCACGGCCTCGATGCGTCCGCCGCCCAGCCGTACGTCCACCGTTCGGCCGTCGGTGAGCCGCGCCCCGCAGAGCAGGAGCGCGGCCTGGTCGGACGGTCCGGAGGACCCCGACGAGTTCGACGGCGGTTGCGGCTGCGGCTGGCTGTCGGGCATCGCGCTCCAGGGTGGGGCCGGGGGGCGGGTGGGGCGGCGTGGAGGAATCGGGGCCGTCCACCGCCCCAAGATCACGCAGAGTGAGTCGAGCCTAGGGCGACGAACCGCGTGGGACGCGCAGGAGCGCAATAGTCGTACCGGCGTGGTCCGCCCAGGCGGCACACACGTAGCCCACGCGCGCGTGTGCGGGCTGGCCGGCGCGGGCGCGCAGGTGTGTCGGTGGCGACGCCTCGGCGGGTCCCGGTCGCTCACCCGCGCGGGCGGGCACACAGCGGGTGCACAGCGGTCCCGCGCGACACACGCCCGCACACCCGCACGCGCGCGTCACCGGCGGTCGCGCCGCACCTCCATGGGCTGAAGGGGCTGCCTCCCGGGGCTCAAGGGGCTGCCGAGCGGGCTGTGGGGAGGGTTCCGGCGGGCGGCGGGATACGGATTTGGGTGAACGGCGGCGGACCGTGTAATGTCTTCATCGCTCGCCCCAATAGCTCAGTCGGCAGAGCGTCTCCATGGTAAGGAGAAGGTCTACGGTTCGATTCCGTATTGGGGCTCTGGTGTGAGAGGTTCCCGTCGCGAGGCGGGACCCGATCGCATCAAAGCGGTGTAGCTCAGTCGGTAGAGCAAGCGGCTCATAATCGCTGTGTCACCGGTTCAAGTCCGGTCACCGCTACTGACAGTAGCCGATTGCGGGGTCGGTCCTTCGATCGGCTACTCTTTCTTGCGTTGAACCAGTCCACCCGTTCGTCTTAGGAGCACTCACGTGGCTGCCACCGACGTCCGCCCGAAGATCACGCTGGCCTGCGTGGAGTGCAAGGAGCGGAACTACATCACCAAGAAGAACCGGCGTAACAACCCGGACCGTCTTGAGATGAAGAAGCACTGCCCGCGTTGCAACGCGCACACCGCGCACCGCGAAACGCGATAATCAGGCTCGTCCGTGAGGCCGTCCCCTTCCGAGGGGGCGGCCTCACGGCGTTTCCCCGGTTCGGCACCCAGTCCGTCGTGCCCGTCCGCCGCGCCGCCCCCGTGCGCGTTCCGCGGCAGGTTTCCGGCTAATTTGGGGCCAGCACAGCAGACATCAGGAGGTGCCGGGCCATGGCGCTCGACCAGTCCTTCGTGGGACGGACCTATCCGCCCACCGCGCCCTATGAGGTGGGCCGGGAGAAGATCCGCGAGTTCGCCGAGGCGGTGGGCGAGACCAACCCGGTGTACACGGACCCCGAGGCCGCCAAGGCGTTCGGCTACTCCGATGTGATCGCCCCGCCGACCTTCGTGTTCTCCATCACGTTCCGCGCGGCCGGCCAGGTCGTCGAGGACCCGCAGCTGGGGCTGGACTACAGCCGCGTGGTGCACGGCGACCAGAAGTTCGCCTACGCGCGCCCGGTGCGCGCCGGGGACCGGCTCACGGTCACCTCCACGATCGAGGCGATCAAGTCCCTCGCGGGCAACGACATCCTGGACATCCGCGGTGAGGTGCACGACGAGGCCGGCGAGCGCGTCGTGACCGCCTGGACCAAGCTCGTGGCCCGCGCGGCCGAGGAGGCGTGAGGACCCGATGACGGCGAAGATCGCCTACGACGAGGTCGAGGTCGGCACCGAGCTGCCGGCGCAGACCTTCCCCGTGACCCGCGCCACCCTCGTGCGCTACGCGGGCGCCTCCGGGGACTTCAACCCGATCCACTGGAACGAGAAGTTCGCCAAGGAGGTGGGCCTGCCGGACGTCATCGCGCACGGCATGTTCACCATGGCCGAGGCGATCCGCGTGGTCACCGACTGGACCGGCGACCCGGGTGCGGTCGTGGAGTACGGCGTCCGCTTCACCAAGCCCGTCGTCGTCCCGAACGACGACCAGGGCGCCCTGATCGAGGTCAGCGGCAAGGTCGCGGCCAAGCTGGACGACAACACGGTACGGGTGGACCTGACGGCGATGAGCGCCGGCCAGAAGGTGCTGGGCATGTCCCGGGCGGTCGTACGGCTCGCCTGACGGTCCGAGCAGGTGCGGGCAACGGCCCGAGCGGTGCGTGTGAGGGGCGTCCTCCCGTGGGGGGGCGCCCCTGCGCATGCCGTCCCAGGGCACACCTCATCGACGTCCTTGACGAAGTTAGTGATTGAGTACTAACTTCTTGGCATGCCAAGGATGAGCGCAGAGGAACGACGCGAGAGCGTCATCCGCGCGGCGACCGCCGAGTTCGCGCGCGGCGGGTACCACGGCACCTCCACGGAGGCCATCGCCAAGCGGGTCGGTGTCTCGCAGCCGTACCTCTTCCGGCTCTTCCCGGGCAAGAAGGCGATCTTCCTGGCGGCGGCCGAACGCTGCGTGGAGGACACCATCCGGACCTTCGAGGAGGCCTCGGAGGGGCTGCGGGGCGAGGAGGCCCTGCACGCCATGGCGAACGCGTACACCAAGGTCATCGCGGAGCGGCCCGAGTGGCTGATGATGCAGATGCAGATGTACATCGCCGTGGCCGCCGCGGAGCAGGAGGGTGACCGGGAGTTCGGTGAGGGCGTGCGGGCCGGCTGGATGCGGCTGTGGGACACCGTACGGCTGGCGCTCGGCGCGGACGTCGACGAGACGACCTCCTTCCTCGCCCACGGGATGCTCATCAACTGCCTGGTGGCCATGGGTTTTCCGCCCGGGCACCGGGTGTGGGAGGGGCTCTACCCGTCGGCCCGGCTCACGGGCCGCCTGGAGGTGTAGGGGGCCTGGCCTCTGTCGCCCGGGCGGGCACAGGCATGTCCAAGAAAGTTAGTCAGCAATAACTAACTAAGTTCCCTGGGGGAGCGATGGCACAGCAGACAGCACCACCGGTCACCGCCCCGTCGCGCGCGAGCGCGATATGGGCCCTCGTCATCACCAGCGTCGCCGGATTCATGGCGTCCCTGGACAACCTCGTCGTCACCACCGCCCTGCCCTCCATCCGCGAGGACCTCGGCGGGGCGCTGGACGACCTGGAGTGGACCGTGAGCGCGTACACGCTCACCTTCGCCGTCCTGCTGATGTTCGGCGCCGCGCTCGGCGACCGCTTCGGACGCCGGCGGATGTTCATCGCCGGACTCGCCGTCTTCACCGGCGCCTCCGCCGCCGCGGCCATGGCGCCCGGCATCGACTCCCTGATCGCCGCCCGCGCGGTCCAGGGCGTCGGCGCGGCCGTGATGCTGCCGCTCACGCTGACCCTGCTCACGGCGGCCGTGCCCGCGGCCAGGCGCGGCACGGTGTACGGCATCTGGGGCGCGGTGAACGGCCTCGCCGTCGCCTCCGGACCGCTGATCGGCGGCAGCCTCACCGAGCACGTCTCCTGGCACTGGATCTTCTGGCTGAACGTCCCGCTGGGCCTCGCCGCGCTGCCGCTCGCCCGGCTGCGCCTCACCGAGTCCCACGGCACCGGCGCCCGCCTCGACGTTCCCGGCACGCTCCTCGCCAGCGGCGGGCTCTTCGGGATCGTGTACGGCCTGGTCCGCGGGCCCGCCGACGGCTGGACCGACCCCGTGGTGCTGACCGCGCTCGGCGCGGGCGGGGCGCTGCTGGCGGGCTTCGTCGGTTACGGCTCCCGCGCGGCGCATCCGATGCTGCCCATGCGGCTGTTCCGCTCCCGGGCCTTCTCCGGGATCAACGCCGCCAGCCTGCTGATGTTCGTCGGCATGTTCGGCTCGATCTTCCTGCTCAGCCAGTACATGCAGGGCGTCCTCGGCTACTCGCCCACCGAGGCGGGGCTGAGGATGCTGCCGTGGACCGGCATGCCGATGCTCGTCGCGCCCGTCGCCGGGCTGCTGTCCGACCGGATCGGCGGCCGGCCGGTCGTCGCCGCGGGCCTGTTCCTCCAGGCCGCCGGTCTCGGCTACATGGCCTGGGTGGTCACCACGGACGCCTCCTACGCCGTCCAGCTGCCCGGCCTCATCATCAGCGGCGTCGGCATGGCCCTGTACTTCGCGCCGGCCGCCAGCCTGGTCATGGCCAGCGTCCGCCCGCAGGAGCAGGGGATCGCCTCCGGAGCGAACAACGCGCTGCGCGAGGTGGGCGGCGCGCTCGGCATCGCGGTGATGTCGTCGATCTTCTCCGCGCAGGGCGGTTACGAGTCCGCACAGAGCTTCGTGGACGGTCTGCGGCCGGCCCTGGTCACCGGCTCGGCGGTGGTCGCACTCGCCGCGGTCGCGGCACTGGTGATCCCCGCCCGCCGCAGCGCCGCACTCGCGGCCGGGGAGGCCCCCGCACCGGTCCTCGAAACCGCCGCCGGCTGACCCGCCACTCCCGCGCAAGGAGCCTGCGATGCCCACGCTTCCCTGGACCGTGCCGAACACTCCACCGGCCGGCGCCGAGGCGCACGTCTTCGCCCCGCGCTTCGAGACCCGCACCCTGTGGGGCGCCCTCCGCTTCCTCGTCCGCACCCCGGCCGTCCGGCGTCAGGCCCGCCGCGCGCCCGGCGCCTACGGGGCCGGTCTCAGGGCCCAGCCCCTGCGGCGGACCTTCTGGACCCTGTCCGCCTGGGAGTCGGCGGCCGCGCTCAAGGAGTTCGCCCGCTCTGGAGCCCACCGGCCGGCGTCCCGCGCCCTGGCGGCCCAGATGCGGGACGTCCGGTTCGCCACCTGGCGGACACCCACCGACGAACTCCCGGTGAGCTGGGAGGAAGCGACACGGCGACTGACGTAGCCGCCGCCGGGACGGCACCGTACGCGCGCGTGGACCCACGGCCCGCAAGGCAGGTCCACGCGCGCGTACGTGCTTTTCCGGGCACGGGACGCGGGTGCGCACGGCGGCGAAGCGGGGGAGGGGCCGGTACGCGCGCGTCCTGCACTCCCAGCCCTCCCGCCGGCGCGGCCCCCGCGGGCCTGTCTCGTAGTCTTGGGCCCGTGCAGGTACTCCACGACGCCCCCCTTGCCCCGCTGACCACCTTCCGGCTGGGTGGTCCCGCGACGCGGCTGGTGACCGCCGCCACCGACGCCGAGGTGATCGACGCCGTCCGCGAGGCCGACGACAGCGGTACCCCGCTGCTGGTCATCGGCGGCGGATCGAACCTGGTCATCGGCGACAAGGGCTTCGACGGCACCGCGCTGCGCATCGCGACGCGCGGGGTCGAACTGCGCGGCACCACCCTGGAGCTGGCGGCCGGCGAGGTGTGGACCGACGCCGTCGCCCGCACCGTCGAGGCCGGCCTCGCCGGGATCGAGTGCCTGGCCGGCATCCCCGGATCCGCGGGCGCCACGCCGATCCAGAACGTGGGCGCCTACGGCCAGGAGGTCTCCTCGACGATCACCGAGGTGATCGCCTACGACCGGCGGGCCGGCGAGACCGTCACGCTGACGAACGAGGAGTGCGCCTTCTCGTACCGCCACAGCCGCTTCAAGGCCGACCCCGAGCGCTACGTCGTGCTCCGGGTCCGCTTCGAACTGGAGGACGCCGGCGGGCTGTCCGCGCCGGTCAAGTACGCCGAGGCGGCCCGGGCCCTCGGTGTGGAGCCCGGGGACCGGGTGCCGCTGGCCGACGCCCGGGAGACCGTGCTGAAGCTGCGCGCCGGCAAGGGCATGGTCCTCGACCCCGAGGACCACGACACCTGGTCGGCCGGCTCCTTCTTCACCAACCCGATCCTCACCGACGAGCAGTTCGCCGCGTTCCACGCGCGCGTGCGCGAACGGCTGGGCGACGACGCCGAGCCGCCCGCCTACCCGGCGGGGGAGGGCCGTACGAAGACCTCCGCGGCCTGGCTGATCGACAAGGCGGGCTTCACCAAGGGCTACGGCAGCGGACCCGCCCGCATCTCCACCAAGCACACCCTCGCGCTCACCAACCGGGGCGGCGCCACCACGGAGGACCTGCTCGCCCTGGCCCGCGAGGTGGTCGCCGGCGTCCGCGAGGCGTTCGGGATCACCCTGGTCAACGAGCCGGTGACCGTCGGCGTCAGCCTCCGGTAGCGGTTCCGGGAGCCCTCGGGAGCGAGCGCGCCGCTCAGTAAGCCACCCCGACGCCCTGCCTCAGGGTCTCCTTCGCGTCGATCATCGACAGCATCGCGTGCGCGACGTCCGCGCGCGCGATGAAGCGGCCCCGGGGCGGGAAGCCGCCGACGACGGTGCGGTAGCGGCCGGTCAGCGGCTTGTCCTGGAGCCGGGGCGGCCGTACGGACGTCCAGTCCGTGCCGCTGCGGGCCAGCTCGGCCTCCATCGCGCGCAGGTCGGCGTAGACGTCCTTGAGGATCGCCGACACCAGGTGCCGCACCGCCCGGTCCAGGGGGCCGTCGTGCGCCGGGGCAGGGCCTACCGGCGCGGCGCTCACCACCAGCAGCCGGCGTACACCCTCCGCCTCCATGGCGCCCAGCACCGTACGGGTGAGCCGGGTGGCCACCCCGGCGTCCTTGCGGCTGCGCGCGCCCAGACCCGACAGGACGGCGTCCCGGCCCCGTACGACGGGCCGCAGCTCCTCAGGGCCGGTCAGGCCGCTGCGGACCACCTCCAGGCGGTCGCCGGTGACGGCGAGCCGGGCCGGGTCCCGTACGACCGCGGTGACCTCGTGACCGGCGCTCAGGGCCTGGCCGACCAGCTCCCGGCCGATCCCTCCCGTGGCGCCGAAGACAGTGAGCTTCATGGTGACGTCCGACTCCCCTCGCCCGCGGACGTGGTGGGTGAGTATTCACTCACCACGTGGACGCCTCTAGGGTGGGTAAACACTCACCCGCCCGTCAAGCCCCGATCGGAGCCCCATGGAGACGAAGCCGGCGCGTGTCCGCATCCTCGACGCGGCCCACGAGCTGATGCTCACGGTCGGACTCGCCCGCGCCACCACCAAGGAGATCGCCCGCGCGGCCGGCTGCTCCGAAGCGGCCCTCTACAAGTACTTCGACAGCAAGGAAGAGCTGTTCGTACGGGTCCTCACCGAGCGCCTGCCCCGCCTCACCCCGCTGCTCAGCGGCCTCGCCGCCGAACCGGGCCGGGGCACGCTCACCTGGAACCTCACCGAGATCGCCCGCCAGGCCGCCCTCTTCTACGAGCAGAGCTTCCCGATCGCCGCCTCCCTGTACGCGGAGACCCAGCTCAAGCGCCGACACGACGAGGCGCTGCGCGCCATCGGCTCCGGCCCGCACCTGCCCATCGAGGGCCTCGACGCCTACCTCCGCGCCGAACAGGCCGCCGGCCGGGTCCGCGCCGACGCCGACACCTACGCCGCCGCCTCACTCCTCCTCGGCGCCTGCGCCCAGCGCGCGTTCGCCTACGACGCCACCGAGACCGGCGAACGCCCGCCCGTCGAGGAGTTCGCCGCCCGGCTGGCGAGGACCTTGGTGGGCGGAATCTCCGTTGCGGACACACCGGGCGACCCGCGACCCTGACGCCATGAGGCACCGCACATGAGGCATCCCCCATGCGGCTGAGGCTGCGCGAGTTCCGGCCCCGTACCGGACCGCACGAGTACCGGATCGTCCAGCCCCGGCACACCCTGCGCCACACCTCGCTGCGCGCCCCCGACCCCGTCGGCATGCTGCTCGGCGACCACGACGGGCTGAACCGGCTCGCCGGCCTGTTCTCCTTCGCCGCCCGCTCCCCGCACACGATCGTCCACGTGCCGCTGCGCGACGGCGTCCCGCCCGACGAGGGCGTCGGCGAGCTGGTCGACCTCGTCCTCGTCCACGAACGCCTCGGCCTGCGCCCCAGCCAGTGGCCCGACCTGCGCCGCCGACTGCGCCAGGGCACCCCCCTGACCGCCCGCACCGACGAGGCCCGCACCGCGCGGGACGCCGCCGCCCGGAGCGGGCGCCGGGGTCGGGCCGGCTCCCGGGGCGACCTGCGGCACGCCACGCACGCGCGTACCTTCTTCCTCTTCGGCCACCGGGAGGCGTTCGCCGAGACGGCCACCTGTTTCGCGGACGCGGCGGGCCGGGGACCGTACCAGAACCGGGTCGGCGAAGGGCGCATGGCGTACCTGGGGTCGTTTTTGCCCCTGGCCGATCCGCCCGGCGGCGGGCACCCCGTCGAGGTGATGGTCTGCTTCAAGCCCCATCCGCCGTACGCCCACTTCAGGCCGCCGGGCGCACCAGCCAGTCGTCCACGCCGGCCAGCAGCCGCGTCTTGACCTCCTCCGGGGCGGCCGAACCGCGCACCGACTGCCGGGCCAGCTCCGCGAGTTCGGCGTCCGTGAAGCCGTGGGAGTGGCGGGCGATCTCGTACTGGGCGGCCAGCCGCGAGCCGAACAGCAGCGGGTCGTCGGCGCCCAGCGCCATCGGGACGCCCGCCTCGAAGAGCGTGCGCAACGGCACGTCCTCCGGCTTCTCGTACACGCCGAGCGCCACGTTCGACGCCGGACACACCTCGCAGGTCACGCCCCGGTCGGCCAGCCGCTTCAGCAGCCGGGGGTCCTCCGCCGCCCGCACCCCGTGCCCGATCCGCGTGGCGTCCAGGTCGTCCAGGCAGTCCCGGACCGACGCCGGGCCGGTCAGCTCCCCGCCGTGCGGGGCCGACAGCAGACCGCCCTCCCGCGCGATGTGGAACGCCCGGTCGAAGTCCCGTGCCATGCCCCGTCGCTCGTCGTTGGAGAGCCCGAAGCCGACCACGCCCCGGTCCGCGTAGCGCACCGCCAGCCGGGCCAGTGTGCGCGCGTCCAGCGGGTGCTTCATCCGGTTCGCGGCCACCAGCACCCGCATGCCGAGCCCGGTCTCCCGCGAGGTCGTGTCCACCGCGTCCAGGATGATCTCCAGGGCCGGGATCAGACCGCCCAGCCGGGGCGCGTACGACGTCGGGTCCACCTGGATCTCCAGCCAGCCCGAGCCGTCCCGCAGATCCTCCTCGGCGGCCTCCCGGACCAGGCGCTGGATGTCCTCCGGCTCGCGCAGGCAGGAGCGCGCGGCGTCGTACAGCCGCTGGAAACGGAACCAGCCCCGCTCGTCCGTGGCCCGCAGCTTCGGCGGTTCCCCGCTGGTCAGCGCCTCCGTCAGCGCGTCGGGCAGCCGGACGCCGTACTTGTCGGCCAGTTCCAGGACGGTGCCCGGTCGCATCGAGCCGGTGAAGTGCAGGTGCAGATGGGCTTTCGGCAGCTCAGAGAGATCACGTACACGCTCCATTCCCAGATCCTGCCGTATGTCCCCGCCGTCCCGGTAGCCGTTTCCCCTCACGTGGTCTTGCTCGCACAAACGAACAGGGGCACCTCCGGGAATCCGGAGGTGCCCCTGCTCAGGAACGGACGACTCAGTCCCTGGCCTCCGCCAGCAGCTTCTGGATGCGGCTCACGCCCTCGACGAGGTCCTCGTCACCGAGCGCGTACGACAGCCGCAGGTAGCCCGGCGTGCCGAAGGCCTCGCCCGGGACGACCGCGACCTCGGCCTCCTCCAGGATCAGCGCGGCCAGCTCCACGGTGTCCTGCGGGCGCTTGCCGCGGATCTCCTTGCCGAGCAGGGCCTTGACCGACGGGTAGGCGTAGAAGGCGCCCTCCGGCTCCGGGCAGACCACGCCGTCGATCTCGTTGAGCATCCGCACGATGGTCTTGCGGCGCCGGTCGAAGGCCTCGCGCATCCTCGCCACGGCGTCGAGGTCACCGGAGACGGCGGCCAGCGCGGCCACCTGGGCGACGTTGGAGACGTTCGAGGTGGCGTGCGACTGGAGGTTCGTCGCGGCCTTGACCACGTCCTTCGGGCCGATGACCCAGCCCACGCGCCAGCCGGTCATGGCGTACGTCTTCGCCACACCGTTGACCACGATGCACTTGTCGCGCAGCTCGGGGAAGAGCCCCGGCAGGGACACGGCGGCGGCCTCGCCGTAGACCAGGTGCTCGTAGATCTCGTCGGTGAGCACCCACAGGCCGTGCTCGACGGCCCAGCGGCCGATCGCCTCGGTCTCGGCCTCGGAGTACACCGCGCCGGTCGGGTTGGACGGGGAGACGAAGAGCACGACCTTCGTCTTCTCCGTGCGCGCCGCCTCCAGCTGCTCCACCGTGACGCGGTAGCCCGTGGTCTCGTCGGCGACGACCTCGACCGGGACACCGCCGGCCAGGCGGATCGACTCGGGGTAGGTCGTCCAGTACGGCGCGGGGACGATGACCTCGTCGCCCGGGTCGAGGATCGCGGCGAACGCCTCGTAGATGGCCTGCTTGCCACCGTTGGTGACCAGGATCTGCGAGACGTCGGGCTCCCAGCCGGAGTCGCGCAGCGTCTTCGCCGCGATGGCGGCCTTCAGCTCGGGGAGGCCGCCGGCCGGGGTGTAGCGGTGGTACTTGGGGTTCTTGCAGGCCTCGACGGCCGCCTCGACGATGTAGTCCGGGGTCGGGAAGTCGGGCTCACCGGCGCCGAAGCCGATCACCGGACGCCCGGCGGCCTTCAGGGCCTTGGCCTTGGCGTCCACGGCGAGGGTGGCGGACTCGGAGATCGCGCCGACTCGGGCGGAGACCCGGCGCTCGGTGGGAGGGGTTGCAGCGCTCATGCGGCCCATCGTTCCAGACCGGAAATGAGCCCGGCACACGGGTTTCACAGACTGAACAGGAAGGGTCGAGGCGTGAACACGGGTCCGAATCCGGGCCCCGGCCTGGCCGATCTTCGGTCACGTGGCCCCGGACGGGCGCTTTCTGTTCGACGCCGGGCCCCGGAACACGTACACTCTCACCTCGTTGGCCTTCAGCAGCCGCCGCCGAGCCGGTGCACACCGGGCACCCGGCCGGATGCGGTACGTTGGGGGACACACAAAGGGTCGTAGCTCAATTGGTAGAGCACCGGTCTCCAAAACCGGCGGTTGGGGGTTCAAGTCCCTCCGGCCCTGCTACACACACCGCCAGGATGTGTGCGCATGTACGTACTGCAATGCACCGCCGTGCGGCTCAGAAACCGGGCGCGGCACGGCCACGACCCGGGATCAGGTGAGGACTATGACGGACGCCGTGGGCTCCATCGACACGCCTGACGCCCAGGACGAGGTGTCCGAGTCCAAGAAGAGGGCTCGCAAGGGCGGCAAGCGCGCAAAGAAGGGCCCGCTCAAGCGACTGGCCACCTTCTACCGGCAGATCATCGCGGAGCTCCGCAAGGTCGTCTGGCCCTCGCGCAACCAGCTCACCTCGTACACCACCGTGGTGATCTTCTTCGTCGCCATCATGATCGCCCTGGTGACCGTGATTGACTATGGGCTCAACCACGCGGCCAAGTACGTCTTCGGCTGAGCCAAGAGCGAAGGGCGCCGTGGTACCGGCGCCCGTTTTCGCATGTTCCACCCCTATGTATCCAGGAAGAAGCAGCCATCGTGTCTGACCCGAACCTGAACGACGACGCCACCGAGCCCCGAGGGCTGGCTGCCGAGACGGTGGACGACGAGCTCGACATCGTCGAGGGCGCGGACGAGCAGGACGAGTTCGAGGCTGCCGAGGCCGAGGCGGGTGAGCCGGCCGAGGAGGCCGCCCTGCACGCCGAGGACGAGGACGAAGAGGCCGAGGCCGACGAGGAGGCCGCCGTCGCGGAGGCCGCCGAGGAAGAGCCCGCCGCCCCGGTGGACCCGGTCGAGGCCCTGCGCGAGGAACTGCGCACCCTGCCCGGCGAGTGGTACGTCATCCACACCTACGCCGGTTACGAGAACCGCGTGAAGACCAACCTGGAGCAGCGCGCCGTCTCGCTGAACGTCGAGGACTACATCTTCCAGGCCGAGGTGCCGCAGGAAGAGGTCGTCCAGATCAAGAACGGCGACCGCAAGACGATCAAGCAGAACAAGCTGCCGGGTTACGTGCTGGTCCGCATGGACCTGACCAACGAGTCCTGGGGCGTCGTCCGCAACACCCCGGGCGTCACCGGCTTCGTCGGCAACGCCTACGACCCGTACCCGCTGACCCTGGACGAGATCGTCAAGATGCTCGCCCCGGAGGCCGAGGAGAAGGCCGCCCGCGAGGCCGCCGAGGCCGAGGGCAAGCCCGCCCCGCAGCGCAAGGTCGAGGTCCAGGTGCTGGACTTCGAGGTCGGCGACTCGGTCACCGTCACCGACGGCCCGTTCGCCACGCTGCAGGCGACCATCAACGAGATCAACCCCGACTCGAAGAAGGTCAAGGGCCTGGTGGAGATCTTCGGCCGCGAGACGCCGGTCGAGCTCTCCTTCGACCAGATCCAGAAGAACTAGTTCTTTTCTGGACGTACCGCTTCCGTGCAGGTCAGGCGGGCTGGTTCAGCCCTCCTGACCTGCACGGTTTTTGGCCGCGCATCTATACCCGTTATCGTTGTGCGGTATGCCTGCATCCGGGTGGTCCCCGGAGGCGGGCAGGACCCGAACCGAAAGGACCCGGAGAGCTATGCCTCCCAAGAAGAAGAAGGTCACGGGGCTCATCAAGCTCCAGATCCAGGCCGGCGCCGCCAACCCGGCCCCGCCGGTCGGCCCGGCGCTGGGTCAGCACGGCGTCAACATCATGGAGTTCTGCAAGGCCTACAACGCCGCGACCGAGTCGCAGCGCGGTTGGGTCATCCCGGTGGAGATCACGGTCTACGAGGACCGCTCCTTCACCTTCATCACCAAGACGCCGCCGGCCGCGAAGATGATCCTCAAGGCCGCGGGCATCGAGAAGGGCTCCGGCGAGCCGCACAAGACCAAGGTCGCCAAGATCACCGAGGCGCAGGTCCGCGAGATCGCCCAGACCAAGATGGCCGACCTGAACGCGAACGACCTGGACGCCGCCGCGAAGATCATCGCCGGTACCGCGCGTTCCATGGGCGTCACGGTCGAGGGCTGACCCCAACCCCCCAGCAGTCATGCGGCCGTGGCCGGTCGCACGTGGCAGGGCCTGCTCGGCCCAGGGACCACGACTCCTTCAGAACACACAGGAGCAAGTTGTGAGCAAGCGCAGCAAGGCTCTCCGCGCTGCGGACGCCAAGGTCGACCGGGAGAAGCTGTACGCCCCGCTCGAAGCCGTCCGTCTGGCCAAGGAGACCTCCACGACCAAGTTCGACGCCACCGTCGAGGTCGCCTTCCGTCTGGGTGTCGACCCGCGCAAGGCCGACCAGATGGTGCGTGGCACCGTGAACCTTCCGCACGGCACCGGCAAGACCGCCCGGGTCCTGGTCTTCGCGACCGGTGACCGTGCTGCGGCCGCGGAGGCCGCCGGCGCCGACATCGTCGGCTCCGACGAACTGATCGACGAGGTGGCGAAGGGCCGTCTGGACTTCGACGCCGTCGTCGCCACCCCGGACCTCATGGGCAAGGTCGGCCGCCTCGGCCGCGTCCTCGGCCCGCGTGGTCTGATGCCGAACCCGAAGACCGGCACCGTCACCCCCGACGTCGCCAAGGCCGTCACCGACATCAAGGGCGGCAAGATCGAGTTCCGCGTCGACAAGCACTCGAACCTGCACTTCATCATCGGCAAGGCGTCCTTCGACGACGCCAAGCTGGTGGAGAACTACGGCGCCGCGCTGGAGGAGATCCTCCGTCTGAAGCCGTCCGCCGCCAAGGGTCGCTACATCAAGAAGGCCGCGGTCAGCACCACCATGGGCCCCGGCATCCCGGTCGACCCGAACCGCACCCGCAACCTCCTCGTCGAGGAGGACCCGGCCGCCGTCTGAGCCCACAGCTCAGCCCGGTAGCCGCGTCAGGTACGCGTAAAGAAAAGGGCGGGCCCTGGAACCTTGGAGGTTCCGGGCCCGTCCTTTCTTTGTGCGACTTCTCGCACGACTGTCAGTGGCCTGGCATACCGTGCAGGCACAGGACACGCATTAGGGGTGGGAGTAGATGATGAGCACGACCGTGCGCCGGGCGGCCCTTTGCACAGCGGTGGTGGCCGCGCTGACCGGAGTGGCCGCGTGCGGCTCCTCCGACTCCGGCAAGGACGGCGGTGACAAGGCGGCCGGCAAGACCGCGACGCACGTCAGCCCCATCGCCGCCCTGCGCTCCGCCGAGAAGTCCACCGACAAGGCCGACTCCGCCAAGGTGCGCTCCACCACGTCCATCGGCGACCTGATGTCGATGACCGCGAACGGTGCGCTCACCTGGGGCGACGGCCTCAAGGGCAATCTGACCATCACCTACACCGGCGGCCAGATGGCCGAGCTGATGAAGAAGGCCGGCACACAGTCCATGGAGGCCCGGTACCTGCCGGACGCCTACTACGCGCACATGAGCGACACCTACGCCCAGCAGGCGGGCGGCGGCAAGCACTGGATCAAGTACTCCTACGAAGACCTCGCCAAGCTCGGCGGCGCCTCCGGTTCGTACATGAAGGACCAGATCCAGAACGCCACGCCGAACCAGTCCGTGAAGATGCTGCTGGCCTCCGGCGACGTCAAGAAGGTCGGCGAGGAGACGGTCTCCGGCGTCCACACCACCCACTACTCGGGCACGCTGAACGTCGCCGACCTCGCGGGCAGGACCAGCAACCTCAGCGCCGAGCAGCTGTCGGCCCTGAAGAAGCAGCTCAGCCAGGCCGGTGTGACCACCGACACCGTCGACATCTGGATCAACGACCAGGACCTGCTGGTCAAGAAGACCGAGAAGGCCGACACGGCCAACGGCGCCATGACCAACACGTCCTACTACACCGACTACGGCGTGAAGGTGACCGCCGAGGCGCCCCCGGCCGGCGACACCAAGGACTTCGCGGACATGCTGAAGTCCGGCGGCACGCTGACGGGCGGCACCGGCGCCACGTCCTGACCCGGCGGCCCTCAGAGCCCTCCCAGGCGCGCTCAGCGTCCCTCGGAGGGCCTGCCGCCACCACTTGCCCGCCCGGCCTGCGGAGCCTGTTGTGCCCCGGCCGGAGCGGTCGTAAACGGCCGATTTGCTCGACGGGCCCCCCGTCCCGTACTCTCTTCCAGAAGCCAAAGACCGCTGGTCGTTGCCGCGCGCTCGAACGAGGGTGCGGTGGCCGAAGGATCCGCTGAAAAGTGGGCGACCCGCGCAGGTGACAGTGGAAGAACTCCCGGAGTGTGCGCGCCGAGCGCGTGTACGGCCGGTCGAGTCCGCCCCGTGCGCCTGCGCCGGGGCGTTTCGTTTTCCCCAGTCCTCCTTCGGGTCCGCGCGGTCCGAATCACCCGGAAGGAGGCCGAGGCTCTATGGCGAGGCCCGACAAGGCTGCCGCGGTTGCGGAGCTGACGGACAAGTTCCGCAGCTCCAACGCCGCCGTGCTGACCGAGTACCGCGGTCTCACCGTGGCGCAGCTCAAGACGCTGCGCCGGTCGCTCGGTGAGAACGCCCAGTACGCCGTGGTGAAGAACACGCTGACCAAGATTGCGGCCAAGGAGGCCGGGATCACGCTGGAGGACCAGCTCTTCGCTGGCCCGACGGCCGTCGCCTTCGTCACCGGTGACCCGGTGGAGTCGGCGAAGGGTCTGCGTGACTTCGCCAAGGACAACCCCAATCTCGTCATCAAGGGCGGTGTCCTTGAGGGCAAGGCCCTCTCCGCCGACGAGATCAAGAAGCTTGCGGACCTTGAGTCCCGCGAGGTTCTGCTCAGCAAGCTGGCCGGTGCCTTCAAGGCGAAGCAGTCCCAGGCTGCCTCCGTCTTCCAGGCGCTGCCGTCGAAGCTCGTCCGCACCGTGGACGCGCTGCGCGCCAAGCAGGCCGAGCAGGGCGGTGCCGAGTAATTCGGCTCGCTTTCTGACCCGCACCAACGGCGCGGGTCGCAGCGGGCCGACGTACGCCCGCCTTATCCAGTACATCCGGCACCTGCCGATTTGAGTGGAAGGACCGCCATCATGGCGAAGCTCACCCAGGACGAGCTGCTTGCCCAGTTCGAGGAGATGACCCTCATCGAGCTCTCCGAGTTCGTGAAGGCCTTCGAGGACAAGTTCGACGTCACCGCTGCCGCCGCTGCCCCGGTCGTCGTTGCCGGCGGTGCCGCCGGTGGCGCCGAGGCCGCTGCCGAGGAGGAGAAGGACGAGTTCGACGTCATCCTCACCGGCGCCGGCGACAAGAAGATCCAGGTCATCAAGGTCGTGCGTGAGCTGACCTCCCTGGGTCTGAAGGAGGCCAAGGACCTCGTCGACGGCACCCCGAAGCCGGTCCTTGAGAAGGTCAACAAGGAGCAGGCCGACAAGGCCGCCGAGGCCCTCAAGGGCGCCGGCGCGTCCGTCGAGGTCAAGTAAGACCTTCGCGACCGCAGAAACGGCCCCCTAGGGCTGTAACGCGAACGCACCGAAGGGCGATCATCCATCCGGGTGGTCGCCCTTCGGCGTTCCCCGGGGTCCGGCCTGGGCTGCCTTGCACCTCTGTTCGTGAGGGGTAAGGTGATCTTCGTCGTGTCTCCCGAAGCTCCGGTTCCGGCAAGGAACCCTTGACGAACCGCACGCAGCGCGCAATTCTCAGGACGCGTCGTCACAAGGATCCGAATCCGAGGCATGGATCGACGACGAAGAGGGCAGTATCAACGTGCGTTGAGGGCAGGCATGCCGAGGGCGTTGAAGAGGGCGTTGAAGAGGGCGTTGAGGACAACGAGGGTCTTCGAAAACCCGCACTGGACATCAGTGTGCCAAGTGGCTACACTGACCCTTTGCGCTGCCTGTTAGCTGTCCCCTGCCCGTCACCAGGGGTCTGCCCTCACTTGAGCACAGTCGACCGAAGCCCCCCTGACCTGGGGTTTCCGTCCCTGTGTACGGGAGAGGGACCGGTACGCGCGTAGTGAGTCCGAGCCCTCGGAAGGACCCCCTCTTGGCCGCCTCGCGCACTGCCTCGACCGCGAATACGAACAACGGCGCCAGCACCGCCCCGCTGCGCATCTCCTTTGCAAAGATCAAGGAGCCCCTCGAGGTTCCGAACCTGCTCGCGCTGCAGACCGAGAGCTTTGACTGGCTGCTCGGCAACACCGCCTGGCAGACTCGGGTCGAGGAGGCCCTTGAGAACGGTCAGGACGTCCCCACCAAGTCCGGTCTGGAGGAGATCTTCGAGGAGATCTCCCCGATCGAGGACTTCTCCGGGTCGATGTCCCTGACGTTCCGGGACCACCGCTTCGAGCCGCCCAAGAACTCGATCGACGAGTGCAAGGAGCGCGACTTCACGTACGCCGCCCCGCTCTTCGTCACCGCCGAGTTCACCAACAACGAGACCGGCGAGATCAAGTCCCAGACCGTCTTCATGGGCGACTTCCCGCTCATGACGAACAAGGGCACTTTCGTCATCAACGGCACCGAGCGTGTCGTGGTGTCGCAGCTGGTCCGTTCCCCCGGTGTCTACTTCGACTCCAGCATCGACAAGACGTCCGACAAGGACATCTTCTCCGCCAAGATCATCCCGTCCCGGGGTGCCTGGCTGGAGATGGAGATCGACAAGCGCGACATGGTCGGTGTCCGCATCGACCGCAAGCGCAAGCAGTCGGTCACCGTGCTGCTGAAGGCGCTCGGCTGGACGACCGAGCAGATCCTTGAGGAGTTCGGCGACTACGAGTCGATGCGCGCCACCCTGGAGAAGGACCACACCCAGGGCCAGGACGACGCGCTGCTCGACATCTACCGCAAGCTGCGCCCGGGCGAGCCCCCCACGCGTGAGGCCGCGCAGACGCTGCTGGAGAACCTCTACTTCAACCCCAAGCGCTACGACCTCGCCAAGGTCGGCCGTTACAAGGTCAACAAGAAGCTGGGTACGGACACCCCGCTGGACGCGGGCATCCTGACCGTCGAGGACATCATCGCGACGATCAAGTACCTGGTGAAGCTGCACGCCGGCGAGACCGAGACCACCGGTGACAACGGAGAGACGGTCGTCGTCGAGACCGACGACATCGACCACTTCGGCAACCGTCGTCTGCGCAGCGTCGGCGAGCTCATCCAGAACCAGGTCCGCACGGGTCTGGCGCGTATGGAGCGTGTCGTCCGCGAGCGGATGACGACCCAGGACGTCGAGGCGATCACGCCCCAGACCCTGATCAACATCCGGCCGGTCGTCGCCTCCATCAAGGAGTTCTTCGGCACCAGCCAGCTGTCCCAGTTCATGGACCAGAACAACCCGCTGTCGGGTCTCACCCACAAGCGCCGTCTGTCGGCTCTTGGCCCGGGTGGTCTCTCCCGTGAGCGGGCCGGCTTCGAGGTCCGTGACGTGCACCCGTCGCACTACGGCCGTATGTGCCCGATCGAGACGCCGGAAGGCCCGAACATCGGTCTGATCGGCTCGCTCGCCTCCTACGGCCGGGTCAACGCGTTCGGCTTCGTCGAGACCCCGTACCGCAAGGTCATCGACGGCCAGGTCACCGACGAGGTCGACTACCTGACCGCCGACGAGGAGGACCGCTTCGTCATCGCGCAGGCCAACGCGCCGCTGACGGACGACCTCCGTTTCGAGGAGAGCCGCGTGCTCGTCCGCCGTCGTGGCGGCGAGGTCGACTACGTCGGCCCCGAGGACGTGGACTACATGGACGTCTCGCCGCGCCAGATGGTGTCGGTCGCGACCGCCATGATCCCCTTCCTTGAGCACGACGACGCCAACCGTGCCCTCATGGGCGCGAACATGATGCGCCAGGCCGTTCCGCTGATTAAGTCGGAGGCCCCGCTCGTCGGCACCGGCATGGAGTACCGCTCCGCCGTCGACGCCGGCGACGTCGTCAAGGCCGAGAAGGCCGGTGTGGTCCAGGAGGTCTCCGCGGACTACATCACCACCGCCAACGACGACGGCACGTACATCACGTACCGCCTGGCCAAGTTCGCCCGCTCCAACCAGGGCACCTCGGTCAACCAGAAGGTCATCGTCAACGAGGGCGACCGTGTCGTCGAGGGCCAGGTCCTCGCCGACGGCCCGGCCACCCAGAACGGCGAGATGGCGCTCGGCAAGAACCTGCTGGTCGCGTTCATGCCGTGGGAGGGTCACAACTACGAGGACGCGATCATCCTGTCGCAGCGCCTCGTGCAGGACGACGTCCTCTCCTCGATCCACATCGAGGAGCACGAGGTCGACGCCCGTGACACCAAGCTCGGCCCCGAGGAGATCACCCGGGACATCCCGAACGTCTCCGAGGAGGTCCTCGCCGACCTGGACGAGCGCGGCATCATCCGCATCGGCGCCGAGGTCATCGCGGGTGACATCCTCGTCGGCAAGGTCACCCCGAAGGGTGAGACCGAGCTGACGCCGGAGGAGCGCCTGCTGCGCGCGATCTTCGGTGAGAAGGCCCGTGAGGTCCGTGACACCTCGCTGAAGGTGCCGCACGGCGAGACCGGCAAGGTCATCGGTGTGCGCGTCTTCGACCGCGAGGAGGGCGACGAGCTTCCCCCCGGTGTGAACCAGCTGGTGCGCGTCTACGTCGCGCAGAAGCGCAAGATCACCGACGGTGACAAGCTCGCCGGCCGGCACGGCAACAAGGGTGTCATCTCCAAGATCCTGCCGATCGAGGACATGCCGTTCCTGGAGGACGGCACCCCGGTCGACATCATCCTCAACCCGCTGGGTGTGCCGTCCCGAATGAACCCGGGACAGGTCCTGGAGATCCACCTCGGCTGGCTCGCCAGCCGCGGCTGGGACGTCTCCGGCCTCGCGGAGGAGTGGGCCCAGCGCCTGCAGGCCATCGGCGCCGACCAGGTCGCCCCCGGCACCAACGTCGCGACCCCGGTCTTCGACGGTGCCCGCGAGGACGAACTGGCGGGTCTGCTGCAGCACACCATCCCGAACCGGGACGGCGAGCGCATGGTGCTCCCGACCGGTAAGGCGCGGCTGTTCGACGGCCGTAGCGGTGAGCCGTTCCCGGACCCGATCTCGGTCGGCTACATGTACATCCTGAAGCTGCACCACCTGGTCGACGACAAGCTGCACGCCCGCTCGACCGGTCCGTACTCGATGATCACCCAGCAGCCGCTGGGTGGTAAGGCCCAGTTCGGTGGCCAGCGGTTCGGTGAGATGGAGGTGTGGGCCCTTGAGGCCTACGGCGCCGCGTACGCCCTCCAGGAGCTGCTGACCATCAAGTCCGACGACGTCACCGGCCGCGTGAAGGTCTACGAGGCCATCGTCAAGGGCGAGAACATCCCCGAGCCCGGCATCCCCGAGTCCTTCAAGGTGCTCATCAAGGAGATGCAGTCGCTCTGCCTGAACGTGGAGGTGCTGTCCAGCGACGGTATGTCCATCGAGATGCGCGACACCGACGAGGACGTCTTCCGCGCTGCGGAGGAGCTCGGTATCGACCTGTCCCGGCGCGAGCCGAGCAGCGTCGAAGAGGTCTGACGGGAGTCCGGCGGGGCCCTGACCCACAAGGGCCCCGCCGACCCCCAGGCCCCCGTTTCAGACCACAGACTTAACGACCCTGAGAGGGATTGACGCATAGTGCTCGACGTCAACTTCTTCGACGAGCTCCGGATCGGCCTGGCCACCGCTGACGACATCCGTCAGTGGAGCCACGGCGAGGTCAAGAAGCCCGAGACCATCAACTACCGCACCCTCAAGCCCGAGAAGGACGGACTCTTCTGCGAGAAGATCTTCGGTCCGACCCGGGACTGGGAGTGCTACTGCGGCAAGTACAAGCGCGTCCGCTTCAAGGGCATCATCTGCGAGCGCTGTGGCGTCGAGGTCACGCGTGCCAAGGTGCGCCGTGAGCGGATGGGCCACATCGAGCTGGCCGCCCCGGTTACGCACATCTGGTACTTCAAGGGTGTCCCCTCGCGCCTCGGCTACCTGCTGGACCTGGCGCCGAAGGACCTTGAGAAGGTCATCTACTTCGCCGCGTACATGATCACGTACGTCGACGAGGAGCGCCGTACCCGCGACCTGCCCTCCCTGGAGGCGCACGTCTCGGTCGAGCGTCAGCAGATCGAGAACCGCCGGGACGCCGACCTGGAGGCCCGCGCCAAGAAGCTTGAGTCCGACCTGGCCGAGCTGGAGGCCGAGGGCGCCAAGGCCGACGTGCGCCGCAAGGTGCGCGAGGGTGCCGAGCGCGAGATGAAGCAGCTGCGCGACCGCGCGCAGCGCGAGATCGACCGCCTCGACGAGGTGTGGAACCGGTTCAAGAACCTCAAGGTCCAGGACCTGGAGGGCGACGAGCTGCTCTACCGCGAGCTGCGCGACCGCTTCGGCACCTACTTCGACGGCTCGATGGGCGCCGCCGCGCTGCAGAAGCGCCTGGAGTCCTTCGACCTGGAGGAAGAGGCCGAGAAGCTCCGCGAGATCATCCGCACCGGCAAGGGCCAGAAGAAGACCCGCGCCCTGAAGCGGCTGAAGGTCGTCTCCGCGTTCCTGCAGACCTCCAACAGCCCCAAGGGCATGGTCCTGGACTGCGTCCCGGTCATCCCGCCGGACCTGCGTCCGATGGTGCAGCTGGACGGTGGCCGCTTCGCGACCTCCGACCTGAACGACCTGTACCGCCGTGTCATCAACCGCAACAACCGCCTGAAGCGCCTTCTCGACCTCGGTGCCCCCGAGATCATCGTGAACAACGAGAAGCGCATGCTCCAGGAGGCCGTCGACGCGCTCTTCGACAACGGCCGTCGTGGTCGCCCGGTCACGGGCCCCGGCAACCGTCCGCTGAAGTCGCTGTCCGACATGCTCAAGGGCAAGCAGGGTCGCTTCCGTCAGAACCTGCTCGGCAAGCGAGTCGACTACTCGGCGCGTTCCGTCATCGTCGTCGGCCCGCAGCTGAAGCTGCACCAGTGCGGTCTGCCCAAGGCCATGGCGCTGGAGCTCTTCAAGCCGTTCGTGATGAAGCGCCTGGTCGACCTGAACCACGCGCAGAACATCAAGAGCGCCAAGCGCATGGTGGAGCGTGGCCGCACCGTCGTGTACGACGTCCTCGAAGAGGTCATCGCCGAGCACCCGGTGCTGCTGAACCGTGCGCCCACCCTGCACCGCCTCGGCATCCAGGCCTTCGAGCCGCAGCTGGTCGAGGGCAAGGCCATCCAGATCCACCCGCTCGTCTGCACCGCGTTCAACGCGGACTTCGACGGTGACCAGATGGCCGTGCACCTGCCGCTGTCCGCGGAGGCGCAGGCCGAGGCCCGCATCCTGATGCTGTCCTCGAACAACATCCTCAAGCCGGCCGACGGCCGTCCGGTGACGATGCCGACCCAGGACATGGTCCTCGGTCTGTTCTTCCTCACCACCGACGGCGAGATGCGTGACGTCAAGGGCGAGGGCCGCTCGTTCGCGTCCGTGGCCGAGGCGATCATGGCGTTCGACGCCGGCGAACTCTCGCTGCAGTCGCGCGTGGACATCCGCTTCCCGGTGGGCACCATCCCGCCGCGCGGCTGGACCCCGCCGGCGCGCGAGGAGGGCGAGCCGGAGTGGCAGCAGGGTGACAGCTTCCGGCTGAACACCACGCTGGGCCGCGCGCTCTTCAACGAGCTGCTGCCCGAGGACTACCCGTTCGTCGACTACGAGGTCGGCAAGAAGCAGCTCTCCGAGATCGTCAACGACCTCGCCGAGCGCTACCCGAAGGTCATCGTGGCGGCGACGCTCGACAACCTGAAGGCGGCCGGCTTCTACTGGGCGACCCGTTCCGGTGTCACCGTGGCCATCTCCGACGTCGTCGTCCCCGAGGCGAAGAAGGAGATCGTCAAGGGTTACGAGGCGCAGGACGAGAAGGTTCAGAAGCAGTACGAGCGCGGTCTGATCACCAAGGACGAGCGCACGCAGGAGCTCATCGCGATCTGGACCAAGGCGACCAACGAGGTCGCCGAGGCGATGAACGACAACTTCCCGAAGACCAACCCGATCTTCATGATGGTGAACTCGGGTGCACGAGGCAACATGATGCAGATGCGTCAGATCGCCGGTATGCGTGGTCTTGTGTCGAACGCGAAGAACGAGACGATCCCGCGGCCCATCAAGGCCTCGTTCCGTGAGGGTCTGTCCGTGCTGGAGTACTTCATCTCCACGCACGGTGCCCGTAAGGGTCTGGCGGACACCGCTCTGCGTACCGCCGACTCGGGTTACCTCACCCGTCGTCTGGTCGACGTCTCGCAGGACGTCATCATCCGCGAGGAGGACTGCGGCACCGACCGTGGCCTGCGTCTGCGGATCGCCGACCGCGGCGCCGACGGCGTGCTGCGCAAGGCGGACGACGTCGAGACGTCCGTGTACGCGCGCTGCCTCGCCGAGGACATCGTGGTCGACGGCCAGGTGCTGGCCCCGGCCGGCACCGACCTGGGCGACGTCCTCATCGAGGAGCTCGTCGGCCGTGGCGTCGAGGAGGTCAAGACCCGCTCGGTCCTGACCTGCGAGTCCGCCGTCGGTACCTGCGCGATGTGCTACGGCCGCTCGCTGGCCACCGGCAAGCTGGTCGACATCGGTGAGGCGGTCGGCATCATCGCCGCCCAGTCCATCGGTGAGCCCGGTACCCAGCTGACGATGCGTACCTTCCACACCGGTGGTGTGGCCGGTGACGACATCACCCAGGGTCTGCCGCGTGTCGTCGAGCTCTTCGAGGCCCGTACCCCGAAGGGTGTCGCCCCGATCTCCGAGGCCTCCGGCCGCGTGCGGATCGAGGAGACCGAGAAGACCAAGAAGATCGTCGTCACCCCGGACGACGGCAGCGACGAGACGGCGTACCCGATCTCGAAGCGTGCCAAGGTCCTGGTCCGCGAGGGCGACCACGTCGAGGTGGGCCAGCAGCTCACCGTGGGTGCCACCAACCCGCACGACGTGCTGCGCATCCTGGGTCAGCGTGCCGTCCAGGTCCACCTGGTCGGCGAGGTCCAGAAGGTGTACAACTCGCAGGGTGTGTCGATCCACGACAAGCACATCGAGATCATCATCCGGCAGATGCTCCGCCGCGTGACGATCATCGAGTCCGGCGACGCCGAGCTGCTGCCCGGCGAGCTGGTCGAGCGCTCCCGCTTCGAGCAGGAGAACCGTCGTGTGGTCCAGGAGGGCGGTCACCCGGCCTCCGGTCGTCCGCAGCTGATGGGTATCACCAAGGCCTCGCTGGCGACGGAATCCTGGCTGTCGGCCGCCTCCTTCCAGGAGACGACCCGAGTCCTGACGGACGCGGCGATCAACGCCAAGTCCGACAGCCTCATCGGCCTCAAGGAGAACGTCATCATCGGTAAGCTCATCCCGGCCGGTACGGGCCTGTCCCGCTACCGCAACATCCGGGTCGAGCCGACCGAGGAGGCCAAGGCCGCGATGTACTCGGCCGTCGGCTACGACGACATCGACTACTCGCCGTTCGGCACGGGCTCCGGCCAGGCCGTGCCGCTGGAGGACTACGACTACGGTCCGTACAACCAGTAAGCGAGCAGCTTGAACTGAGGGGCGGTCACCTTGCGGGTGACCGCCCTTCGGCGTGTTCGGGCCCGATGTCCCACGCAGGGCAAGTAGCCGGCGTGAGAATGGTGTTGGGGGAAATCTGGTGGGGTCGGCCCGTGTCTTCTTCGGCCGGGCGGCCGCATCGGTCGTGCCCCCGGGGCTGGGCCGGCAGCGCACGCGGCCCGGCCGGCCCGGTGGCGGTCATGGTGCTCGTCTGGAGCGCTCACACCGTCTCCCCCCGCATGGATCCGCCTGCGGCCCTGGTTCGCGCTCTCCGCAGCCGTCCTGGTGGCTCTGGGGGTGCTGCTCCGGCAGCGCTCCGAGGACCCTTTGCGTTCGGGATTCCCGGACGCTCGGCGGTCGGGCTGCCGGTCCTCTTGCTCAGGCTGCCGACCGTCGATCACGGGGTGGCAGGCAGCGGTCCGCTCCTCGCGAACGGCCTGCGGAGCGTCGTACACGATCTCGATGTCGTCGCCAGGGGAGACGCCTGGAAGTCCGCCCTGCGGCTCGGGGATGTCGGCTATGTCAAGAGCTGGCGTGTCGCTGCCCACCCCATTTGTTTTGACCGCAGCGAATGAGGTAGGTACGCTCAGACCTTGTGCCTGGGGTGTGCCCTGGCTCCTGTGCGTGCCTGCAAACCGCATGGCGAGCCGCGACCGGCCACCGTAATCTGCGCCCTTCTCGCCTTGCGGCGGGAGTCTGGCGGATTCGACACACCCGACCGCGTGGGTCGGCGACGTTCCAGGTTAGCTGTACCCATCGGCACACAGAAACCGGAGAAGTAGTGCCTACGATCCAGCAGCTGGTCCGCAAGGGCCGGCAGGACAAGGTCGAGAAGAACAAGACGCCCGCACTTGAGGGTTCCCCTCAGCGTCGCGGCGTCTGCACGCGCGTGTTCACGACCACCCCGAAGAAGCCGAACTCGGCCCTCCGCAAGGTCGCGCGTGTGCGTCTGACCAGCGGCATCGAGGTCACCGCTTACATTCCGGGTGAGGGACACAACCTGCAGGAGCACTCCATCGTGCTCGTGCGCGGCGGCCGTGTGAAGGACCTGCCGGGTGTTCGCTACAAGATCATCCGCGGCTCGCTCGACACCCAGGGTGTCAAGAACCGCAAGCAGGCTCGCAGCCGTTACGGCGCCAAGAAGGAGAAGTAAGAATGCCTCGTAAGGGCCCCGCCCCGAAGCGCCCGGTCATCATCGACCCGGTCTACGGCTCTCCTCTGGTGACCTCCCTGATCAACAAGGTGCTGCTGAACGGCAAGCGCTCCACCGCCGAGCGCATCGTCTACGGCGCCATGGAGGGCCTGCGCGAGAAGACCGGCAACGACCCGGTCATCACGCTCAAGCGCGCTCTTGAGAACATCAAGCCGACCCTTGAGGTCAAGTCCCGCCGTGTCGGTGGCGCCACCTACCAGGTCCCGGTCGAGGTCAAGCCCGGCCGTGCCAACACCCTGGCGCTGCGCTGGCTGGTCGGTTACTCCCGCGCCCGTCGCGAGAAGACCATGACCGAGCGTCTCCTCAACGAGCTTCTCGACGCCTCCAACGGCCTCGGTGCGGCCGTGAAGAAGCGCGAGGACACCCACAAGATGGCCGAGTCCAACAAGGCCTTCGCGCACTACCGCTGGTAGTCGCTACCCACATCGAGACCGAGAGAAGACTGAAGCCTTATGGCTACCACTTCACTTGACCTGGCCAGGGTCCGAAACATCGGGATCATGGCCCACATCGACGCGGGCAAGACGACCACCACCGAGCGGATCCTGTTCTACACCGGTGTGTCTTACAAGATCGGTGAGGTCCACGACGGCGCTGCCACCATGGACTGGATGGAGCAGGAGCAGGAGCGTGGCATCACGATCACCTCTGCTGCCACCACCTGTCACTGGTCGCTGGAGGACGTCGACCACACCATCAACATCATCGACACGCCGGGTCACGTCGACTTCACCGTCGAGGTGGAGCGTTCCCTGCGCGTGCTCGACGGTGCTGTCACGGTGTTCGACGGCGTCGCCGGCGTTGAGCCCCAGTCCGAGACGGTGTGGCGTCAGGCGGACCGCTACGGCGTTCCGCGTATCTGCTTCGTCAACAAGCTCGACCGCACCGGTGCCGAGTTCCACCGCTGTGTCGACATGATCTCCGACCGTCTGGGCGCGCAGCCGCTGGTCATGCAGCTGCCGATCGGTGCCGAGGCGGACTTCAAGGGCGTCGTCGACCTGGTGACGATGAAGGCCCTGGTCTGGTCGGCCGAGGCGACCAAGGGCGAGATGTACGACACCGTCGACATCCCCGCCACGCACACCGAGGCCGCCGAGGAGTGGCGCGGCAAGCTGGTCGAGGCCGTCGCCGAGAACGACGAAGAGATCATGGAGCTGTACCTGGAGGGCGAGGAGCCCACCGAGGAGCAGCTGTACGCCGCGATCCGTCGTATCACCATCGCGTCCGGCAAGGGCACCGGCACCACCGTCACCCCGGTGTTCTGCGGCACCGCGTTCAAGAACAAGGGCGTCCAGCCCCTGCTCGACGCGGTCGTGCGCTACCTGCCGTCCCCGGTCGACATCGAGGCCATCGAGGGCCACGACGTCAAGGACCCGGAGACGGTCATCAAGCGCAAGCCGTCCGACGAGGAGCCCCTGTCCGCGCTGGCGTTCAAGATCATGAGCGACCCGCACCTGGGCAAGCTCACCTTCGTCCGCGTGTACTCCGGCCGCCTGGAGTCCGGCACCGCCGTGCTGAACTCCGTCAAGGGCCGCAAGGAGCGCATCGGCAAGATCTACCGCATGCACGCCAACAAGCGTGAGGAGATCGAGTCGGTGGGCGCGGGCGACATCGTCGCCGTCATGGGCCTGAAGCAGACCACCACCGGTGAGACGCTGTGCGACGAGAAGAACCCGGTGATCCTGGAGTCCATGGACTTCCCGGCGCCGGTGATCGAGGTCGCGATCGAGCCCAAGTCCAAGGGTGACCAGGAGAAGCTGGGTGTCGCCATCCAGCGTCTCGCGGAGGAGGACCCCTCCTTCCAGGTGCACACCAACGAGGAGACCGGCCAGACCGTCATCGGCGGTATGGGCGAGCTGCACCTCGAAGTGCTGGTCGACCGCATGAAGCGCGAGTTCAAGGTCGAGGCCAACGTCGGCAAGCCGCAGGTCGCGTACCGTGAGACCATTCGCCAGAAGGTCGACAAGGTCGAGTACACCCACAAGAAGCAGACGGGTGGCACCGGCCAGTTCGGTCGCGTCATCATCTCGATCGAGCCGATCGAGAGCGGTGACATGGCCTACGAGTTCGTGAACCAGGTCACCGGTGGCCGTATCCCGAAGGAGTACATCCCTTCGGTGGACGCCGGTGCGCAGGAGGCCATGCAGTTCGGCATCCTCGCCGGCTACGAGATGACCGGTGTCCGGGTCATCCTGCTGGACGGTGCCTACCACGAGGTCGACTCCTCCGAGCTCGCCTTCAAGATCGCCGGTTCGCAGGCCTTCAAGGAGGCCGCGCGCAAGGCCAAGCCCGTGCTCCTTGAGCCGATGATGGCCGTCGAGGTCACCACGCCCGAGGACTACATGGGTGAGGTCATCGGCGACATCAACTCCCGCCGTGGCCAGATCCAGGCCATGGAGGAGCGGGCTGGTGCCCGCGTCGTGAAGGGCCTCGTGCCCCTGTCGGAGATGTTCGGCTACGTCGGCGACCTCCGCAGCAAGACGTCGGGTCGCGCAAGCTACTCGATGCAGTTCGACTCCTACGCCGAGGTTCCGCGGAACGTCGCCGAGGAGATCATCGCGAAGGCCAAGGGCGAGTAACGCACCGCGTTCACACGCCGTAGGCTTGACTCCGGAGCCTCCAGGGGCAAACGTCCGCAATCGTGAGCGTTTGCCCCGGGTTCCGGGCCTTTACAGCAAAGATCACCTGGCGCCGATGAAGTAAGGCGTACAGAACCACTCCACAGGAGGACCCCAGTGGCGAAGGCGAAGTTCGAGCGGACTAAGCCGCACGTCAACATCGGCACCATCGGTCACATCGACCACGGTAAGACGACCCTCACGGCCGCCATTACCAAGGTGCTGCACGACGCGTACCCGGACCTGAACGAGGCCACCCCGTTCGACAACATCGACAAGGCTCCTGAGGAGCGTCAGCGCGGTATCACCATCTCCATCGCGCACGTCGAGTACCAGACCGAGGCGCGTCACTACGCCCACGTCGACTGCCCGGGTCACGCGGACTACATCAAGAACATGATCACGGGTGCGGCGCAGATGGACGGCGCCATCCTCGTGGTCGCCGCCACCGACGGCCCGATGCCGCAGACCAAGGAGCACGTGCTCCTGGCCCGCCAGGTCGGCGTTCCGTACATCGTCGTCGCCCTGAACAAGGCCGACATGGTGGACGACGAGGAGATCCTGGAGCTCGTCGAGCTTGAGGTCCGTGAGCTCCTCTCCGAGTACGAGTTCCCCGGCGACGACGTCCCGGTCGTCAAGGTCTCCGCGCTCAAGGCCCTTGAGGGCGAGCAGGAGTGGGTGGACTCCGTCCTCAACCTGATGAAGGCCGTCGACGAGTCGATCCCGCAGCCGGAGCGCGACGTCGACAAGCCGTTCCTCATGCCGATCGAGGACGTCTTCACCATCACCGGTCGCGGTACGGTCGTCACCGGCCGTATCGAGCGTGGTGTCCTCAAGGTCAACGAGAACGTGGACATCATCGGCATCAAGCCGGAGAAGACCTCCACCACGGTCACCGGCATCGAGATGTTCCGCAAGCTGCTCGACGAGGGTCAGGCCGGTGAGAACGTCGGTCTGCTCCTCCGTGGCATCAAGCGCGAGGACGTCGAGCGCGGCCAGGTCATCATCAAGCCGGGCTCGGTCACCCCGCACACCGAGTTCGAGGCGCAGGCCTACATCCTCTCCAAGGACGAGGGTGGCCGCCACACGCCGTTCTTCAACAACTACCGTCCGCAGTTCTACTTCCGCACGACGGACGTGACCGGCGTGGTGACCCTCCCCGAGGGCACCGAGATGGTCATGCCGGGTGACAACACCGAGATGAAGGTGGAGCTCATCCAGCCCGTCGCCATGGAAGAGGGCCTGAAGTTCGCCATCCGTGAGGGTGGCCGCACCGTGGGCGCCGGCCAGGTCACCAAGATCGTCAAGTAAGTTCCGCTTGCTTGCGGCTTGATGGCTTGAGGGTCAGTGCCTGACCCGAAGGTCTCGACCTGCGAGAGGCCCGTACGACTCCGGTCGTACGGGCCTCTTCGTATGTCCCGCCCGGGTCGCTTCGTATGTCCCGCCAGGGCCTCTTCGCATGTCCGCCAGGGGCTCGCCGTCCGTCCCATCCCGGACCGCATACGGTTCTGCGGGTGAGGAAGAGGACCTTGATACACGCGGCGCTCCAGACGGTCGTCCCCTGGCTGGCCGTGGCGGCCGTGGTGATCGCCATGGCCTGGCAGCAGGGCCTGTTCTCCTGGGGCGCCTCGGCGGCGTCGGGCCCGGCCCGCACGATCCCGCTGCCGGGAGGCGGTTTCTCCGACGGCGGCCGGTGCGGGGCCAAGGGCTACCACTACTTCCCGCTGCCCGCGTCCGCGTCCGCACCCCCCGCGGCAAAGTCCCCGGCCCCGGTGCCCGGCCCGCGGCTCGTCCTCGGCTCCTACGGCTACGAGAAGCCGCCCCGCGCCCCCGGCCGCTTCACCATCGGCCTGCTCTTCGCGCCGGGCCCCGAGGGATCGCTGAATCTGTCGCGGGCCCTGGGCGGCGAGGGCGTCGCCGTCGAGATCGAGGGCCCGCGGGGGCTGGTCGGCGGGGCCCATGGCCTGCCCGTCACCTGGGACTCCGCCACGAAGCCGGGCACCGGTGACAGCGCCGAGGTGTCCCTGCCGCTGGAGGCCCTGTGCCCCGGGCAGGACGCGAGGGACGTGGTGGAGAAGCTCCAGCCGCCGATCGACTCCTCGAACACCATCACCGGGCAGCCGGCCTACACCCTGACCGTGTCCGTGCGTGATCCGGGGATCGGGGCGCAGCGCAGGTCGGTCGGCCTGCCGACGGACGGCAACCTGCTCAGCGCGAACAATCTGGTGCCGGAGGACGGCTTCCTGCTCGCGGCCACGGCGTACTGACGGCTTCGAAACTATTCGGCGCGTACGACCCGTTCCCCCCGCCCCTGCCTCCCCCCACTATTTGTCATGCCGATGAGCAAATAGATGCCGGAGGGGCTGGAGGGGTGAGGTATGTCGTCTGCGCACGTCAGCCGTAGGACGGTGCTTGGCGGGACGGTCCTGGGCGCCGGGCTGGCCGCGATGCCCGTGGGGACCCAGGGGACCGCGTCCGCCGCCCCGGAGGACGGGCTCCGGGTGACGGACCCGGGGGCGTACATCTCCTTCACGGGCGGGGTCTTCTCCCTGGTCGGCGCGCCCGTGGTGGTGAGCGCGGAGGACCATCCCGGGGTCGTGCGGGTGTCCGGGGACCTGCGGGACGACCTCGCGCGGGTGACCGGCGTCCGCCCGGGCACGACGATCGGCCGCTTCCCGGTGCTGCTCGGCACGATCGGCCGCAGTCCGCTGATCGACGGCCTGATCCGGTCGGGCAAGCTCGACGTCACGGGCGTGCGGGGCCGATGGGAGACCTCGCTCCAGACGGTCGTGGAGCACCCGATGCCCGGTGTGGAGCGGGCCTTCGTCATCGCGGGCAGCGACCCGCGGGGCACGATCTTCGGGGCGTACGACGTCTCGTACGGCATCGGCGTCTCGCCCTGGCACTGGTGGGACGACGTACCGCCGGCCCGGCGCGACGCCGTCTGGGTGAAGGCCGGCCGCTTCACCCAGGGGACCCCGGCGGTGAAGTACCGGGGCGTCTTCATCAACGACGAGAACCCGGCGCTCGGCACCTGGGCACCGGCGTACTTCGGCCCGGGGAAGGCACCGGGCTACCCCGGCGGCTTCACCGCCGACTTCTACGCGAAGGTCTTCGAGGTCCTGCTGCGCCTGAAGGGCAACTACCTCTGGCCGGCGGTCTGGGGCCGGGCGTTCGCGGAGGACGACCCGGACAACCACCGGCGGGCGGCCGAGTACGGCATCGTCATGGGCACGTCCCACGAGGCGCCGATGATGCGGGGCATCGAGGAGTGGAACCGGCACGCCGGCTCCGGGACCGACCCTTACGGGGGCACGGGCGAATGGTCGTACCGCCGCAACCCGGAGGCGATCCGCGCGTACTGGCGCGCCGGTGTCCAGCGCATGGTCGACCAGGGCTTCGAGGGCGTCGTCACCCTCGGCATGCGCGGCAACGGCGACACGAGTCTCCCCGACGGCGACGGCATCGAACTGATGCGGGAGATCATCGCCGACCAGCGCCGCATCATCGAGGAGGTGACCGGCAGGCCGGCGGCCGAGACACCCCAGGTATGGACCCTCTACAAGGAGGTCCAGCGTTACTGGGACCGCGGCCTGCGCGCCCCGGACGACGTCACCGTGGTCCTCACGGACGACAACTGGGGCAACATCCGCAAGCACCCGGACGGCCCCCGCACCGGCGGGTACGGCCTGTACTACCACTTCGACTACGTCGGCGCCGGCCGCAACTACAAGTGGGTCGACACCGCGAACCTCAGGAACGTCTGGGACCAGCTCCACCAGGCGCACGCCCACGGCAACCACGGCCTGTGGGTGGTCAACGTCGGTGACCTGAAGGGCAACGAGCTGCCGACGGAGTTCTTCCTCTCCTACGCCTGGAACCCCGAGGCCTGGCCGCTGGAGCGCCTCGGCGCGTGGGAGGAGCGCTACGCCCGCCAGAACTTCGGCGAGGCGCAGGCCAAGGAGATCGCCTCGCTGCTGGCGGCCTACGGCCGGCTCCAGGCCCGCCGCAAGCCGGAGCTGCTGAACCGCCGGATCACCCTCTCCGGTGACCAGGTCGTGTACGACGACCGGCAGAGCCCGTACTACTTCGCACACCGGGAACTGGAACGGGTCACCGAGGAGTGGCGCGCGCTGGGCCACCGCGCGGAACGCGTCGAGCGCAGACTGCCGGAGCGGTTGCGGGACGCGTGGTTCGAACTCGCCGGCTACGCGGTCACGGCGACCGCGAACCTGTACGCGCTGCGGGAGGCGGAGTTCACGAACCTGCTGTACGCGGCGCAGGGCCGGGCCGCGACCAACGACCGCGCGGCACAGGCGGAAGCCGCCCTCGGCCAGGACATCGCCCTCGCCGACCGCTTCAGCTCCCGTGTCACCGAAGGCAAATGGCAGGGCTTCCAGACCCAGCCCCACATCGACTACGGGGACGTCGACCGCTACGGCCCCAACGCGGGCTGGCAGCAGCCGGAGAAGGACAACGTGGCGCTGCCGGATGTGCTGTTCCCCGCGGTGAGGCGCATCGAGGTGCCCTCGGGTGCGGAGCTGGGCGTGTCCGTGGACGGGGCCGAAGACGCGGGGGAGTGGTGGCCGGGAGGCGCCTCCTCGGCCGCTTCGCTGCCACCGTTCAGCCCGTACCAGACCCGCCCCCAGCAGTACGTGGAGATCTTCAACCGGGGCCGTACGCCCTTCCCCTATGAGGTCTCGGTCTCGGCGCCCTGGCTGCGGGTGGACCGCCCGCGCGGCCGGGTGGACCAGCAGGTACGCCTGGAGGTGGAGGTGGACTGGGACCGCGCTCCGGCCGGGCCCGCGGAGGCGACCCTGACGGTGCACGGCGCGGGCGCGTCGGTCCCGGTCCGCTGTGTGGCGCAGCGCCCCTCGGGCGTGCGGCCGCGGGGCTTCGTGGAGGCCGGCGGCTACGTGGCGATCGACGCCGAGCACTACGACCGGGCGGTCGGGCAGTGGCGCCGCATCGACGGCATCGGACGGACCGGTGCGGGCATGACCCCGTGGCCGGTGACGTCCCCGAGCCGCACCCCGGGTGGCGGCTCACCTCGCCTGGAGTACGAGGTGACGCTGCTGTCCGCGCCCGGCGAGGTGACGGTCTGGGCCCACCTGTCCCCCCGCAACCCGGCCGTCCCCGGCGTCTCGGGCCTGCGCTACGGCATCTCGCTGGACGACGGCCCGATCCGGACCGTGGACATCACGGCGGGCGCGGACGACGGCGCGCTGAACACGGTGTGGGCGCGGCACACCTCGGACAACATCAACGCGACGGCGACCACGCACACCGTGACGAAGCCGGGCGTCCACCGGCTGAGGTTCTGGATGGTGGACCCGACGGTGGTGGTGCAGCGCCTGCTGATCGACACGGGCGGGCTGCCGGCGCTGTACCTGGGCCCGCTGGAGAGCGCGCGGGTGGGGGACGGTCACCCGTAGAGCGGCAGTCCGTGCCGTACACCGTGCGCGAGGGCGCCGCCGACGGCGCCGAGCCGGCGGCGGAGTGGCGCGTCCGGGATCCCGCCTGGCACGCCCTCTCCGCCCGGACACAGCTGAGCCGGACTCCTGGGATCCCGGGTCGGCGGAACGCCCAGGCCGGCTTCGTCCAAGGAGCAGTGCCGCGGGCAGGTCAGGACCGTCTCGCGGCGTTGGACGGTCGACCGGGGGAGTGACGGCGGGCTCCGGATGACGGAGGACTTCCGCTTCGACTGCGCGGAACTGTTCGGACTCTGATCACCGATCCGTGATCACGCCGCACACAACCCTACGGTTTGACCTACGTCACCTTCGGGGTAATCTCTTCGGCTCGATTGGCGGAGGCGCTGCCCCATATGGCAGACTGTCCGAGTTGCTCGGTCGAGTGTTGATGCTGCGCGCCTCCCGCCGGGAGGACCGGAAGCGAGTCCCACAGTACTCGTCGCCCTAACTGCCCTCGGGCAGCACTGGGGCGGACGTACGGGAATCTTCCGGGAAGCGTGGGCGCGGCACCGGCCAGGCGCCCGGTGGACCCGAGGTCCCCGGTCCGCGGTTCCGGAAGGGCCGTGTCAATCCCGCGGGGATGTTCGGACAAGGGACATCCGTGTCAGCGGGAGCGCGACACGCCCGACCGCGTGGGTCGGAGAACGAGGGATGCAGGAACCGCCGGGTTCCAGAGCGTGAGAAGAGACAGGACTACTGAGTAGCCATGGCGGGACAGAAGATCCGCATCCGGCTCAAGGCCTACGACCACGAGGTCATCGACTCCTCGGCGAAGAAGATCGTCGAGACGGTGACCCGTACCGGTGCGTCGGTCGCGGGCCCGGTGCCGCTGCCCACTGAGAAGAACGTGTACTGCGTCATCAAGTCGCCGCACAAGTACAAGGACTCGCGCGAGCACTTCGAGATGCGCACGCACAAGCGCCTGATCGACATCCTCGACCCGACCCCCAAGACCGTTGACTCTCTGATGCGACTCGACCTGCCGGCCGGTGTCGACATCGAGATCAAGCTCTGAGGCTGGTGGGCTGAGAATGGCTAAGCAGATCAAGGGCATCCTGGGCGAGAAGCTCGGCATGACGCAGGTGTGGGACGAGAACAACCGTGTTGTTCCGGTCACCGTCGTCAAGGCTGGGCCCAACGTCGTCACCCAGGTCCGTACGAATGACGTCGACGGCTACGAGTCCGTTCAGATCGCCTTCGGCGAGATCGACCCGCGCAAGGTGAACAAGCCCCTCAAGGGCCACTTCGCCAAGGCCGACGTCACCCCCCGTCGCCACCTCGTCGAGATCCGCACCGCGGACGCCTCCGAGTACACGCTCGGCCAGGAGATCACCGCTGCGGTGTTCGAGGCCGGTGTCAAGGTCGACGTGACCGGCAAGAGCAAGGGCAAGGGCTTCGCCGGTGTCATGAAGCGCCACAACTTCCGTGGCCTCGGCGCCGGACACGGCACCCAGCGCAAGCACCGCTCCCCCGGTTCCATCGGTGGCTGCGCCACCCCGGGCCGTGTGTTCAAGGGCCTCCGCATGGCGGGTCGCATGGGCAACGAGCGGGTCACCACCCAGAACCTGACCGTCCACGCCGTTGACGCGGAGAAGGGTCTGCTGCTCATCAAGGGCGCGGTTCCCGGTCCGAACGGCGGCCTCGTCCTGGTCCGCACCGCGGCCAAGGGGGCCTGAGGTAACCGATGAGCACTGTTGACATCCTTTCGCCGGCGGGCGAGAAGGCCGGTTCCGTCGAGCTCCCCGCGGAGATCTTCGACGCCAAGGTCAGCGTTCCGCTGATCCACCAGGTCGTCGTCGCGCAGCTGGCCGCTGCCCGCCAGGGCACGCACAAGACCAAGACCCGCGGTGAAGTCCGTGGTGGCGGCAAGAAGCCGTACCGCCAGAAGGGCACCGGTCGCGCCCGCCAGGGTTCGACCCGCGCGCCGCAGTTCGCCGGTGGTGGCGTCGTGCACGGTCCCGTGCCGCGCGACTACTCGCAGCGCACCCCGAAGAAGATGAAGGCCGCCGCCCTGCGCGGTGCCCTCACCGACCGGGCGCGTCACAACCGCATCCACGTCGTCTCCGGCGTGGTCGAGGGCGAGACCCCCAGCACCAAGGCCGCCAAGTCGCTGTTCGGCAAGATCTCGGAGCGAAAGAACCTGCTCCTGGTCGTCGACCGCGCCGACGAGGCCGCGTGGCTGTCCGCCCGCAACCTGCCCCAGGTCCACATCCTGGAGCCGGGCCAGCTGAACACGTACGACGTTCTCGTCTCGGACGACGTGGTCTTCACCCAGGCCGCTTTCGAGTCCTTCGTCGCCGGCGCCCCCTCTGCGGAGCGGACTAACGACACCGAAGGGAGCGAGGTCTGATGGCCATCCGTCACCCCGCTATCGCCTCGAAGGCCGCCAAGGCCGCCAAGGCCGCGCGCGTCGCCAAGGCGCGCCGTCACGCCGCCGAGGGCAAGAACACCGTCGAGACCCCGCTGAGCAAGTCGTACACGGACCCCCGTGACGTCCTGCTGAAGCCGGTCGTCTCCGAGAAGAGCTACGCGCTCCTCGACGAGAACAAGTACACGTTCATCGTCGACCCGAACGCCAACAAGACCCAGATCAAGCAGGCCGTCCAGGCGGTCTTCGACGTCAAGGTCACCGGGGTCAACACGATCAACCGCCAGGGCAAGCGCAAGCGGACCCGCACCGGCTTCGGCCAGCGCGCGGGCACCAAGCGCGCGATCGTGACCCTCGCCGAGGGCGACCGTATCGACATCTTCGGCGGTCCGACCGCCTGAGGGCGGTCCGGATCGTCCGATATCGGACGAGGACTGAGAAATGGGAATCCGCAAGTACAAGCCGACTACGCCGGGCCGTCGTGGCGCCAGCGTCGCCGACTTCGTCGAGGTCACGCGGTCCACGCCGGAGAAGTCGCTGGTCCGTCCCCTGCACAGCAAGGGCGGCCGTAACAACGCCGGTCGTGTGACCGTTCGCCACCAGGGTGGCGGACACAAGCGCGCCTACCGTGTGATCGACTTCCGTCGTCACGACAAGGACGGCGTGCCGGCGAAGGTCGCGCACATCGAGTACGACCCCAACCGCACCGCGCGCATCGCGCTGCTGCACTACGCCGACGGCGAGAAGCGCTACATCCTCGCCCCGCGCAACCTGCAGCAGGGCGACACCGTGGAGAACGGTCCCGGGGCCGACATCAAGCCGGGCAACAACCTGGCCCTCCGCAACATCCCGGTCGGTACCACGATCCACGCGATCGAGCTCCGTCCCGGTGGCGGTGCCAAGTTCGCCCGCTCCGCCGGTGCCTCCGTGCAGCTGCTCGCGAAGGAGGGCGCCTACGCCCACCTGCGCATGCCGTCCGGTGAGATCCGCCTGGTCGACGTGCGCTGCCGCGCCACCGTCGGCGAGGTCGGCAACGCCGAGCAGAGCAACATCAACTGGGGCAAGGCGGGCCGCAAGCGGTGGCTGGGCGTTCGCCCGACCGTCCGTGGTGTGGTCATGAACCCGGTTGACCACCCGCACGGTGGTGGTGAGGGCCGGACCTCCGGTGGTCGCCACCCTGTGTCCCCGTGGGGCAAGAAGGAAGGCCGTACTCGTTCGCCCAAGAAGGCGTCGAACAAGTACATCGTCCGCCGCCGCAAGACGAACAAGAAGCGCTAAGGACGGGTTGAGATGCCTCGTAGCTTGAAGAAGGGGCCCTTCGTCGACGACCACCTGATGAAGAAGGTGGACACGCAGAACGAAGCCGGCACCAAGAACGTCATCAAGACCTGGTCCCGTCGCTCGATGATCGTCCCGGCCATGCTCGGCCACACGATCGCGGTGCACAACGGCAAGACCCACATCCCGGTGTTCGTCACCGAGTCGATGGTCGGCCACAAGCTCGGCGAGTTCTCGCCGACGCGCACCTTCCGGGGCCACGTCAAGGAAGACCGGAAGTCGAAGCGCCGCTAGCAGCGGATCGCATTCAGACACGTAAGTAACTGAAGGGACAACCATGGAAGCCAGGGCCCAGGCGCGGTACATCCGCGTCACGCCCATGAAGGCCCGCCGCGTGGTGGACCTCATCCGTGGCATGGACGCCACGGAGGCCCAGGCCGTCCTGCGATTCGCTCCGCAGGCCGCCTCGGTGCCGGTGGGCAAGGTGCTCGACAGCGCCATCGCCAACGCCGCGCACAACTACGACCACACCGATGTCGACAGCCTCTTCATCTCCGAGGCCTACGTCGACGAGGGCCCGACCCTGAAGCGGTTCCGTCCGCGTGCCCAGGGCCGTGCCTACCGGATCCGCAAGCGGACCAGCCACATCACCGTGGTCGTCAGCAGCAAGGAAGGAACCCGGTAATGGGCCAGAAGGTAAACCCGCACGGGTTCCGGCTCGGTGTCACGACCGACTTCAAGTCGCGTTGGTACGCCGACAAGCTGTACAAGGACTACGTCAAGGAAGACGTCGCCATCCGTCGGATGATGACGTCCGGCATGGAGCGCGCCGGCATCTCCAAGGTCGAGATCGAGCGCACCCGTGACCGCGTGCGTGTGGACATCCACACCGCTCGCCCGGGCATCGTCATCGGCCGCCGCGGCGCCGAGGCCGACCGCATCCGCGGTGACCTGGAGAAGCTGACCGGCAAGCAGGTCCAGCTGAACATCCTTGAGGTCAAGAACCCGGAGACGGACGCTCAGCTGGTGGCCCAGGCCGTCGCCGAGCAGCTCTCCTCCCGCGTCTCCTTCCGCCGGGCCATGCGCAAGAGCATGCAGTCCGCCATGAAGGCCGGCGCCAAGGGCATCAAGATCCAGTGCGGTGGCCGCCTCGGCGGCGCCGAGATGTCCCGCTCGGAGTTCTACCGCGAGGGCCGTGTGCCCCTGCACACGCTCCGCGCGAACGTGGACTACGGCTTCTTCGAGGCCAAGACGACCTTCGGCCGCATCGGTGTGAAGGTCTGGATCTACAAGGGCGACGTCAAGAACATCGCCGAGGTCCGCGCCGAGAACGCTGCCGCCCGTGCGGGTAACCGCCCGGCCCGCGGTGGCGCCGACCGCCCGGCCCGTGGTGGCCGCGGTGGCGAGCGGCGCGGTCGCAAGCCGCAGCAGGCTGCCGGTGCCGAGGCCCCCAAGGCCGAGGCTCCCGCCGCCGCTCCGGCTGAGAGCACCGGAACGGAGGCCTGACCGTCATGCTGATCCCCCGTAGGGTCAAGCACCGCAAGCAGCACCACCCGAAGCGCAACGGTATGTCCAAGGGTGGGACGCAGGTTGCGTTCGGCGAGTACGGCATCCAGGCGCTGACCCCGGCCTACGTGACGAACCGCCAGATCGAGGCGGCTCGTATCGCGATGACCCGCCACATCAAGCGTGGCGGCAAGGTCTGGATCAACATCTACCCGGACCGTCCCCTCACCAAGAAGCCGGCCGAGACCCGCATGGGTTCCGGTAAGGGTTCTCCGGAGTGGTGGATCGCCAACGTCAAGCCCGGACGTGTGATGTTCGAGCTGTCGTACCCCAACGAGAAGATCGCCCGTGAGGCGCTGACGCGTGCGGCCCACAAGCTGCCGATGAAGTGCCGGATCGTCAAGCGCGAGGCAGGTGAAGCGTGATGTCGGCCGGTACCAAGGCGTCCGAGCTGCGCGAGCTGGGCAACGAGGAGCTTCTGGCGAAGCTCCGCGAGGCCAAGGAAGAGCTGTTCAACCTCCGCTTCCAGGCGGCGACCGGTCAGCTCGAGAACCACGGTCGGCTGAAGGCCGTCCGCAAGGACATCGCGCGGATCTACACCCTGATGCGTGAGCGCGAGCTGGGCATCGAGACGGTGGAGAGCGCCTGATGAGCGAGAGCAACGTGACTGAGCAGAACACCGAAGCCCGAGGCTTCCGCAAGACCCGTGAGGGTCTGGTCGTCAGCGACAAGATGGACAAGACCGTCGTCGTCGCCGTCGAGGACCGTGTGAAGCACGCGCTGTACGGCAAGGTCATCCGCCGTACGAACAAGCTCAAGGCCCACGACGAGCAGAACGCCGCGGGCGTCGGCGACCGCGTCCTCCTCATGGAGACCCGGCCGCTGTCCGCGACGAAGCGCTGGCGCGTCGTCGAGATCCTCGAAAAGGCCAAGTAATTCTCCTGCGGGGCGCCCCTCGCAGGACAGTTCCGCCAGGCTCCGGGGGCCGCTCGCTGAGCGGCCCCCGGGGAACCGGCAGACAAACAGGAGATAGACGTGATCCAGCAGGAGTCGCGACTGCGTGTCGCCGACAACACTGGTGCGAAGGAGATCCTTTGCATCCGTGTGCTCGGTGGCTCCGGTCGCCGCTACGCGGGCATCGGTGACGTCATCGTCGCCACCGTCAAGGACGCGATCCCCGGTGGCAACGTGAAGAAGGGTGACGTCGTCAAGGCGGTCATCGTTCGCACCGTCAAGGAGCGCCGCCGTCCGGACGGCTCGTACATCCGCTTCGACGAGAACGCCGCCGTCATTCTGAAGAACGACGGCGACCCTCGCGGCACCCGCATCTTCGGCCCGGTCGGGCGTGAGCTGCGCGAGAAGAAGTTCATGAAGATCATCTCGCTGGCTCCGGAGGTGCTGTAAGCATGAAGATCAAGAAGGGCGACCTGGTCCAGGTCATCACCGGCAAGGACAAGGGCAAGCAGGGCAAGGTCATTGCCGCTTACCCGCGCGAGGAGCGCGTCCTGGTCGAGGGTGTCAACCGGGTCAAGAAGCACACCAAGGCCGGTCCGACCGCCAGCGGTTCCCAGGCCGGCGGCATCGTGACCACCGAGGCCCCGATCCACGTGTCCAACGTCCAGCTGGTCGTGGAGAAGGACGGTCAGAAGGTCGTCACGCGTGTCGGCTACCGCTTCGACGAAGAGGGCAACAAGATCCGCGTTGCCAAGCGGACGGGTGAGGACATCTGATGGCTACCACCACCACTCCGCGTCTGAAGCAGAAGTACCGCGAGGAGATCGCGGGCAAGCTGCGTGACGAGTTCAAGTACGAGAACGTCATGCAGGTCCCGGGCCTCGTCAAGATCGTGGTCAACATGGGTGTGGGCGACGCCGCCCGCGACTCCAAGCTGATCGAGGGCGCCATCCGCGACCTCACCACGATCACCGGTCAGAAGCCGGCCGTCACCAAGGCCCGCAAGTCCATCGCGCAGTTCAAGCTGCGTGAGGGTCAGCCGATCGGTGCCCACGTCACGCTCCGTGGCGACCGCATGTGGGAGTTCCTGGACCGCACCCTGTCGCTCGCGCTGCCGCGCATCCGCGACTTCCGCGGCCTGTCCCCCAAGCAGTTCGACGGCCGTGGCAACTACACCTTCGGTCTCACGGAGCAGGTCATGTTCCACGAGATCGACCAGGACAAGATCGACCGCGTCCGGGGTATGGACATCACCGTGGTGACCACGGCGACCAACGACGAAGAGGGCCGTGCCCTTCTCCGTCACCTCGGCTTCCCGTTCAAGGAGGCGTGAGCGAGATGGCGAAGAAGGCTCTCATCGCGAAGGCTGCTCGCAAGCCCAAGTTCGGTGTGCGTGGCTACACCCGCTGCCAGCGCTGCGGCCGTCCCCACTCCGTGTACCGCAAGTTCGGCCTGTGCCGCGTGTGCCTTCGTGAGATGGCTCACCGTGGCGAGCTGCCGGGCGTGACCAAGAGCTCCTGGTAATCCCGACTTTTAGGGATTCCTGGACCTCTCGGTAAGCAACCGGGACGGCAGAGGCGCCTGCCCTCATGGCTTAGGCTAGGAGGGTTGGGCCTCTGCCGCCCTGAACGACTTACTACGCCGTAGGTCCCCGCGCCGCACCCGTCCCGTCCGTGTACGGGGAGAGGGATGGCGCATATAGGAAACCCCGGCGAGAAAGGCCACAGGCCAATTCATGACCATGACTGATCCGATCGCAGACATGCTGACGCGTCTGCGGAACGCGAACTCGGCGTACCACGACTCGGTGTCGATGCCGCACTCCAAGATCAAGTCGCACATCGCGGAGATCCTCCAGCAGGAGGGCTTCATCACGGGCTGGAAGGTCGAGGACGCCGAGGTCGGCAAGAACCTCGTCCTGGAGCTGAAGTTCGGCCCCAACCGTGAGCGCTCCATCGCGGGCATCAAGCGGATCTCCAAGCCCGGTCTCCGGGTGTACGCGAAGTCCACCAACCTGCCGAAGGTGCTCGGCGGCCTCGGCGTGGCGATCATCTCCACGTCGCACGGGCTCCTCACCGACAAGCAGGCCGGCAAGAAGGGCGTGGGTGGGGAAGTCCTCGCCTACGTCTGGTAGCAGAAGGGAACGGAGGAAACAGCTATGTCGCGCATCGGCAAGCTCCCCATCGCGGTTCCCGCCGGCGTGGACGTCACCATCGACGGCCGGACGGTCTCGGTCAAGGGCCCCAAGGGCTCGCTGACCCACACCGTTGCCGCGCCGATCGACATCGCTAAGGGCGAGGACGGCACCCTCCAGGTGACCCGCCCGAACGACGAGCGTCAGAGCAAGGCCCTGCACGGCCTCTCCCGCACGCTGGTGGCGAACATGATCACCGGCGTGACCCAGGGTTACGTGAAGAAGCTCGAAATCAGCGGTGTCGGTTACCGAGTGACCGCCAAGGGTTCGAACCTGGAGTTCGCTCTCGGTTACAGCCACCCGATCCTGGTCGAGGCCCCCGAGGGCATCACCTTCAAGGTGGAGACCCCGACCCGTTTCTCGGTCGAGGGCATCGACAAGCAGAAGGTCGGCGAGGTTGCGGCCAACATCCGCAAGCTGCGCAAGCCCGACCCGTACAAGGCCAAGGGCGTCAAGTACGAGGGCGAAGTCATCCGCCGCAAGGTCGGAAAGGCGGGTAAGTAAGCCATGGCATACGGGCAGAAGATCCTCAAGGGCGACGCCTACAAGCGCGCCGCGATCAAGCGCCGTCACATCCGGATCCGCAAGCGGATCTCCGGTACGGCGGAGCGTCCCCGTCTGGTCGTGACCCGCTCCAACCGCCACATCGTGGCGCAGGTGATCGACGACCTGAAGGGCCACACCCTGGCGTCGGCGTCCACCCTGGACGCGTCGATCCGTGGCGGCGAGGCCGACAAGTCCGCGCAGGCCAAGCAGGTCGGCGCCCTGGTCGCCGAGCGTGCCAAGGCCGCCGGTGTCGAGGCCGTCGTGTTCGACCGTGGTGGCAACCAGTACGCCGGGCGCATCGCCGCCCTGGCGGACGCCGCCCGCGAAGCCGGGCTCAAGTTCTGAGCCGCTTGTAGCTAGCGGAAAGAGAGAGGTAATCCAATGGCTGGACCCCAGCGCCGCGGAAGCGGTGCCGGTGGCGGCGAGCGGCGGGACCGGAAGGGCCGTGACGGCGGCGCTGCTGCCGCCGAGAAGACCGCGTACGTCGAGCGCGTCGTCGCGATCAACCGCGTCGCCAAGGTTGTGAAGGGTGGTCGTCGCTTCAGCTTCACCGCGCTGGTCGTGGTGGGCGACGGTGACGGCACCGTGGGTGTCGGGTACGGCAAGGCCAAGGAGGTGCCGGCCGCCATCGCCAAGGGCGTTGAGGAGGCCAAGAAGCACTTCTTCAAGGTCCCCCGGATCCAGGGCACCATCCCGCACCCCATCCAGGGTGAGAAGGCTGCCGGCGTCGTGCTGCTCAAGCCCGCGTCCCCGGGTACCGGTGTTATCGCCGGTGGTCCGGTGCGTGCCGTGCTGGAGTGCGCCGGTATCCACGACGTGCTGTCGAAGTCGCTCGGCTCCGACAACGCCATCAACATCGTGCACGCGACCGTGGAGGCCCTGAAGGGTCTGCAGCGTCCCGAGGAGATCGCGGCCCGCCGTGGTCTGCCGCTTGAGGACGTCGCTCCCGCGGCCCTGCTGCGTGCGCGTGCCGGGGCGGGTGCGTAATCATGGCGCAGCTCAAGATCACGCAGGTCAAGTCCTACATCGGCAGCAAGCAGAACCACCGTGACACCCTGCGGTCGCTTGGTCTCAAGGGGATCAACACCGTGGTCGTCAAGGAGGACCGCCCCGAGTTCCGCGGCATGGTGCACACCGTCCGCCACCTCGTGACGGTCGAGGAGGTCGACTGATCATGGCGGAGCAGAACCCGCTGAAGATCCACAACCTCCGTCCCGCCCCCGGCGCCAAGACCGCCAAGACCCGTGTCGGTCGTGGTGAGGCGTCGAAGGGTAAGACGGCCGGTCGTGGTACCAAGGGCACCAAGGCCCGCTACCAGGTTCCGGAGCGCTTCGAGGGCGGCCAGATGCCGCTGCACATGCGCCTCCCGAAGCTGAAGGGCTTCAAGAACCCGTTCAAGACCGAGTACCAGGTCGTGAACCTCGACAAGCTGGCCGCGCTCTACCCCGAGGGTGGCGAGGTCACGGTCGAGGGTCTGGTGGCCAAGGGTGCCGTTCGCAAGAACAGCCTCGTCAAGGTCCTCGGCCAGGGCGAGGTCTCCGTGGCGCTGCAGGTGACGGTCGACGCCGTCTCCGGCTCCGCCAAGGAGAAGATCACCGCCGCCGGCGGCACGGTCACCGAGCTCGTCTGAGTCCTTCGGACGACGCCTCGATGACGTAAACGATCCCGACCGGGGATACCTCACAATGAGGTATCCCCGGTCGGTCGTTCCTAGGGGGGCAGTGTCGCCGGTAAGGTGGCCTGCACTGTTCTTTTTCGTATTCGTCGAACTCAGACCGTCACCCTTGACGCAGTTGCGCGGGGGTCGCAGGAGGCACCGTGCTCACCGCGTTCGCCCGGGCGTTCAGGACGCCCGACCTGCGCAAGAAGCTGCTCTTCACGCTGGGCATCATCGTGGTCTACCGGGTCGGTACCCACATCCCGATCCCCGGCGTGAACTACAAGGCAGTCCAGACCTGTGTGAACGAGGCCCAGGGCAACCAGGGCCTGTTCGGCCTCGTGAACATGTTCAGTGGTGGTGCGCTGCTGCAGATCACGGTCTTCGCGCTCGGCATCATGCCGTACATCACGGCCAGCATCATCCTTCAGCTGCTGACCGTGGTCATCCCGCGCCTGGAAGCCCTGAAGAAGGAGGGCCAGGCCGGTACGGCGAAGATCACGCAGTACACCCGCTACCTCACCGTGGCGCTCGCGATCCTCCAGGGCACCGGCCTGGTGGCCACCGCCCGCAGCGGCGCCCTCTTCAGCGGCTGCTCGGTCGCCACGAGCATCGTCCCGGACCAGGCGATCTTCACCACGATCACCATGGTCATCTGCATGACCGCGGGCACGGCCGTCGTGATGTGGCTCGGCGAGCTGGTCACCGACCGCGGCATCGGCAACGGCATGTCGATCCTGATGTTCATCTCGATCGCCGCCACCTTCCCGTCGGCGCTGTGGGCCATCAAGAAGCAGGGCACGCTGGCCGGCGGCTGGATCGAGTTCGGCACCGTCATCGCGGTGGGCCTGGTCATGGTCGCGCTCGTCGTCTTCGTCGAGCAGGCCCAGCGCCGCATCCCGGTGCAGTACGCGAAGCGCATGATCGGACGCCGTTCCTACGGCGGCACGTCCACGTACATCCCGCTCAAGGTGAACCAGGCGGGTGTGATTCCCGTCATCTTCGCCTCCTCGCTGCTCTACATCCCGGCGCTCGTGGCGCAGTTCGCGGGAGGCAAGTCGGGCTGGAAGACCTGGATCGAGCAGAACCTCACCAAGGGCGACCACCCGATTTACATCGTTTCGTACTTCTTGCTCATCGTTTTCTTCGCGTTCTTCTACGTGGCGATCTCCTTCAACCCCGAAGAAGTAGCCGACAACATGAAGAAGTATGGTGGCTTCATCCCGGGCATCCGGGCTGGCCGACCGACCGCTGAGTACCTGAGCTACGTGCTCAACCGGATCACCTGGCCGGGTTCGCTGTATCTGGGTCTGATCGCTCTCGTACCGACAATGGCGTTGGTGGGCTTCGGGGCAAGCCAGAACTTCCCCTTCGGCGGGACCAGCATCCTCATCATCGTGGGTGTCGGCCTTGAGACGGTGAAGCAGATCGAGAGCCAGCTCCAGCAGCGCAATTACGAAGGGTTCCTCCGCTGATGCGTATCGTCCTCGTCGGGCCGCCGGGTGCCGGTAAGGGAACGCAGGCCGTCCGGCTCGCAGAGAAGCTGGGCGTCCCGCACATCTCCACGGGCGACCTGTTCCGGGCCAACATCAGTCGGCAGACGGAGCTGGGCAAGCTCGCGAAGTCCTACATGGACGCCGGCAACCTCGTTCCCGACGAGGTGACGATCGCGATGGCCAAGGACCGCATGGAGCAGCCGGACGCGGAGAACGGCTTCCTGCTGGACGGCTTTCCGCGGAACGTCTCGCAGGCGGAGGCGCTGGACGAGCTGCTGCGCACCGAGGCCATCACGCTGGACGCCGTGCTGGACCTGGAGGTACCCGAGGACGAGGTCGTCAAGCGCATCGCCGGCCGGCGCATCTGCCGGAACGACTCCTCCCACGTCTTCCACGTGACGTACAGCCCGCCGAAGCAGGAGGGTGTCTGCGACGTCTGCGGCGGCGAGCTGTACCAGCGCGACGACGACTCCGAGGAGACCGTCCGCAAGCGGCTGGAGGTCTACCACACGCAGACCGAGCCGATCATCGACTACTACAAGGCGCAGGGCCTGGTCGTGACGATCTCCTCCCTGGGCCCGGTGGACGAGATCACGCGGCGGGCGCTGGAGGCCCTCAAGCGCGAGAAGGCCGAGAAGTAGCTCCCGGTCCTTCCGGCCGCGGTGCCCTCCCGAGGGCGCCGCGGCCGTACTGTTGTACAGGTATCCCCAGCCGATGTGAGTGACGGAGAGCGCAGGCCCCCATGGTGCAGATCAAGACCCCCGAGCAGATCGCGAAGATGCGGGCGGCGGGCCTGGTCGTAGCCGCCATCCACGCGGCGACGCGCGAGGCCGCGGTGCCGGGCGCCACCACCAGGGACCTGGACGAGGTGGCCCGCAAGGTGCTCGCCGAGCACGGCGCCAAGTCGAACTTCCTGGGCTACGGCGGCTTCCCCGCGACCATCTGCACCTCTGTGAACGACGTGGTCGTCCACGGCATCCCCTCCGACGACGTCGTCCTCAAGGACGGCGACATCATCTCCATCGACTGCGGCGCGATCGTCGACGGCTGGCACGGCGACGCGGCCTACACCGCGTTCGTGGGCTCCGGTCACGCCCCGGAGCTGATCGAGCTGTCCCGGGTGACGGAGGAGTCGATGTGGGCCGGTATCGCGGCCATGAAGCAGGGCAACCGCCTGGTCGACATCTCCCGGGCGATCGAGACGTACATCCGCCGCCAGCCCAAGCCGGGCGGCGGACGGTACGGGATCATCGAGGACTACGGCGGCCACGGCATCGGCACCGAGATGCACATGGACCCGCACCTGCTGAACTACGTCGACCGCCGGCGCGGCAAGGGCCCCAAGCTGGTCCCGGGCTTCTGCCTCGCGATCGAGCCGATGGTGTCGCTGGGCACCCCGCGCACCGAGGTCCTGTCGGACGACTGGACGGTCATCACCACCGACGGCACCTGGTCCTCCCACTGGGAGCACTCCGTCGCCCTGACGGAGCAGGGCCCGCTGGTCCTCACCGCCCCCGACGGGGGCAGGGCCAAGCTCGCCGAGCACGGCATCACGGCGGCACCGGACCCGCTTGCTTAACGATCTCCCCCGTAGGGCAGACTTCCTCGATTCGCCTTTCGGGGTGCGCCGACGTAGACTGACTCGTCGGCTCTCGTGCACCCGCATGTCCGCATGCTCCCGCAGGGGAATCCCAGGGATCGCCTGAGAGTCGATCAAGGTAGTCGATTCGAAGGGCGAAGCGTGGCCAAGAAGCAAGGTGCCATCGAGATCGAGGGCACTGTCGTCGAGTCTCTGCCGAACGCCATGTTCAAGGTCGAGCTCCAGAACGGCCACCAGGTCCTGGCACACATCAGCGGCAAGATGCGTATGCACTACATCCGCATCCTCCCTGACGACCGGGTCGTGGTGGAGCTGTCTCCGTACGACCTGACGCGTGGCCGGATCGTCTACCGGTACAAGTAGATCTTGCCCGCGCCCCGGGCCCGCCCGGTGCGATGGCACTGACCCGGAGAACCTCACCCCATGAAGGTCAAGCCGAGCGTCAAGAAGATCTGCGACAAGTGCAGGGTGATCCGCCGTCACGGCCGGGTCATGGTCATCTGCGAGAACCCGCGCCACAAGCAGCGCCAGGGCTGACGCACGACCATCACCCTCTGCACCTCTATCGCAGAGTCTTCGCGCGACGCGAGCTGAATATGTTCATACGCAGAGCCCGAGCCAACCAGCTCGACACCCCCGGTTCGGAGGCCGGGGACCCGGTTCGTACCTAGTACGGCGGCCGGGAGCCGGTTCTGTGGAAGACCTCCGAAGATTCACCAGGAGCCATTGAATGGCACGCGTTTCCGGTGTCGACATCCCGCGCGACAAGCGCGTGGAGATCGCCCTCACCTACGTGTTCGGCATCGGCCGGACCCTCTCGAAGGAGACGCTGGCTGCGACCGGCGTCGACCCGAACACCCGCGTTCGTGACCTGACCGAAGAGCAGCTGGTCGCGATCCGCGAGTACGTCGACAACAACATCAAGACCGAGGGTGACCTCCGTCGCGAGATCCAGGCCGACATCCGCCGCAAGGTCGAGATCGGCACCTACCAGGGTCTCCGTCACCGTCGCGGTCTGCCCGTCCGCGGTCAGCGCACCAGCACCAACGCCCGCACCCGCAAGGGCCCGCGTCGCGCCATCGCCGGCAAGAAGAAGCCGGGCAAGAAGTAGTCCGCAGCGGACACCTGTCCACGGTCTTCGCTGTAGGACCGACCACCTCCCTCTAGGAGTTTGTAGATGCCCCCCAAGGGTCGTCAGGGCGCTGCCAAGAAGGTGCGCCGCAAGGAAAAGAAGAACGTCGCTCACGGCCACGCGCACATCAAGAGCACGTTCAACAACACGATCGTCTCGATCACGGACCCGTCCGGCAACGTGATCTCCTGGGCCTCCGCCGGCCACGTCGGCTTCAAGGGCTCCCGGAAGTCCACGCCGTTCGCCGCGCAGATGGCCGCCGAGTCGGCTGCCCGCCGCGCCCAGGAGCACGGCATGCGCAAGGTCGACGTGTTCGTCAAGGGCCCGGGTTCCGGTCGTGAGACCGCGATCCGCTCCCTGCAGGCCACGGGCCTTGAGGTCGGCTCCATCCAGGACGTCACCCCGACCCCGCACAACGGCTGCCGTCCGCCGAAGCGTCGTCGCGTCTGACGCTTCCCAGGTCGCTGGTCGCGGGCGGCACGGCTCTTTCGGGTCGTGCCGCCCGTACCCTTGCAGTACCCGCGCTTTTCCCGGGCGCGGTTTCCGTCGGACGTCAAATAGCGGGCGTCCACGAAAGAAGGATCTGATCCACACATGCTGATCGCTCAGCGTCCCTCGTTGACCGAAGAGGTCGTCGACGAGTTCCGCTCCCGGTTCGTGATCGAGCCGCTGGAGCCGGGCTTCGGCTACACCCTCGGCAACTCCCTCCGCCGTACCCTCCTCTCCTCGATCCCGGGTGCCGCCGTCACCTCGATCCGGATCGACGGCGTGCTGCACGAGTTCACCACCGTGCCGGGCGTCAAGGAGGACGTCACCGACCTGATCCTCAACATCAAGCAGCTGGTCGTCTCCTCGGAGCACGACGAGCCGGTCGTGATGTACCTGCGCAAGCAGGGCCCGGGTCTGGTCACCGCCGCCGACATCGCGCCCCCGGCCGGTGTCGAGGTGCACAACCCCGACCTGGTCCTCGCCACGCTCAACGGCAAGGGCAAGCTGGAGATGGAGCTGACGGTCGAGCGTGGCCGCGGTTACGTCTCCGCCGTGCAGAACAAGCAGGTGGGTCAGGAGATCGGCCGTATCCCGGTCGACTCGATCTACTCGCCGGTTCTGAAGGTCACGTACAAGGTCGAGGCCACGCGTGTCGAGCAGCGCACCGACTTCGACAAGCTGATCGTCGACGTCGAGACCAAGCAGGCGATGCGTCCGCGTGACGCCATGGCCTCCGCCGGCAAGACGCTGGTCGAGCTGTTCGGCCTCGCGCGCGAGCTGAACATCGACGCCGAGGGCATCGACATGGGTCCGTCCCCGACGGACGCCGCGCTCGCCGCCGACCTGGCGCTGCCGATCGAGGAGCTGGAGCTCACCGTTCGGTCGTACAACTGCCTCAAGCGTGAGGGCATCCACTCCGTGGGTGAGCTGGTCGCGCGCTCCGAGGCCGACCTGCTGGACATCCGCAACTTCGGTGCGAAGTCCATCGACGAGGTCAAGGCGAAGCTGGCCGGCATGGGCCTGGCCCTGAAGGACAGCCCGCCCGGATTCGACCCGACCGCCGCGGCGGACGCGTTCGGTGCCGATGACGACGCGGACGCCGGGTTCGTGGAGACCGAGCAGTACTAAGAGCTCCGCGGGGAGGCCGTACTGCTTCTGCGGGCCGGTTGTGGCTGGTCGCGCCCGCGCGGCGTCAGCCGCATATTGTTACAGCCCCGCGCCCCTTCCGGGGCGCCCCTTCGGGGACGCCCCGGATCTCCGACGAGCAACCGCTCGCTCGGATACTGACCCCGGTACCTGACACGGCCGGGGCAGACACACAGGAGAAAGAACATGCCGAAGCCCACCAAGGGTGCCCGTCTGGGCGGCAGCGCCGCGCACGAGAAGCTGCTCCTCGCGAACCTGGCGAAGAGCCTCTTCGAGCACGGCCGTATCACCACCACCGAGGCGAAGGCGCGCCGGCTGCGTCCGTACGCCGAGCGTCTGATCACCAAGGCGAAGAAGGGCGACCTTCACAACCGCCGTCAGGTGCTCCAGGTCATCACGGACAAGAGCGTCGTCCACACGCTCTTCACCGAGATCGGCCCGCGGTACGAGAACCGTCCCGGTGGCTACACCCGCATCACCAAGATCGGTAACCGCCGTGGCGACAACGCGCCCATGGCCGTCATCGAGCTGGTCGAGGCGCTGACGGTCGCCCAGCAGGCGACCGGCGAGGCCGAGGCCGCCACCAAGCGTGCGGTCAAGGAGGCCGAGGAGGCCAAGGCCGAGGAGACCAAGGTCGAGGAGACCGAGGCCGCCGAGGCTCCCGCCGAGGAGTCCAAGGACGCCTGAGGCTCTGCCTGACGCGGGAAGCGGGTTCGCCCTTCGGGGCGGGCCCGCTTTCGCGTACTTGAGAGGATCTGTACGTGAGTGACGAAGTACAGCCCGGCCATGTCCGTCTCCGTCTCGACCTGTCCTACGACGGCACCGACTTCCACGGCTGGGCCAAGCAGGCCGGTGGCAGGCGGACCGTGCAGGGGGAGATCGAGGACGCCCTGCGGACGGTGACCCGGTCCCGGGAGACCTATGAGCTGACGGTCGCCGGGCGGACCGACGCCGGGGTGCACGCGCGCGGGCAGGTGGCGCACGTGGACCTGCCCGAGGGTGTGTGGCGTGAGCATCACGAGAAGCTGCTCAAGCGGCTCGCCGGCCGGCTGCCGAAGGACGTGCGGGTGTGGGCGCTCAGACAGGCGCCGAGCGGTTTCAACGCGCGGTTCTCGGCCGTCTGGCGGCGGTACGCGTACCGGGTGACGGACAATCCGGGCGGTGTGGACCCGCTGCTGCGCAACCATGTGCTGTGGCACGACTGGCCGCTCGACGTGGACGCCATGAACGAGGCCGCCCGGTCGCTGCTCGGGGAGCATGACTTCGCCGCCTACTGCAAGAAGCGGGAAGGGGCGACCACGATCCGCACCCTCCAGGAGCTGAGCCTGGTCAGGGGGGATGACGGGATCATCACGGCCACCGTGCGCGCGGACGCCTTCTGCCACAACATGGTGCGGTCGCTGATCGGCGCGCTGCTGTTCGTGGGGGACGGGCACCGGGGGCCGGAGTGGCCGGGGAAGGTGCTGGCGGCCCGGGTTCGGGACTCCGCCGTGCATGTCGTACGGCCGCACGGGCTGACGCTGGAGGAGGTCGGCTATCCGGCCGACGAGCTGCTGGCGGCCCGGAGCAAGGAGGCGCGTAACAAGCGGTCGCTTCCCGGGGTGCCGGGCTGTGAAACCTGTTAGTTACGTTGCATTTCGCTGAGCTTATGCCTCATGTCTGGACTTACCGGACGTAATCCTTCTTACCGACTCTTACGCGTTCCATACCTCTCGGATACAGTTGCGCGTCCCGGCCAGATGTTCGACAGGGGTGGCCGGGGTTGGCTGGGGGGTCGACGGGCGGCCGGTTACGCCCGGGGTTGGACAACGGCATGACTTCAGTGGGTCCCGTGCGGACCGGGGGGCGTCGCGCGGCGCGCCGGAGTGGTGGGCGGCGACGGGCCGGGCGGGGCGGGAACCCCGCGCTCGGACTGCTGCCGCTGCCGCCGACGGACCGGGAGAAGTACTCCTACGCGCACCGGCACCTGTGGATCCTGACCATCAGCTCGCTGGTCAGCTTCTGCTGTCTGGTGGTGAGCCAGTTCAAGCTGGCCCAGTCCACGCCGGTGCTGTGGATCTACACCCCGCTGCTGGTGTTCACGGTGATCTACTACCTGGTGTCGCTGCGGGTGAACGGCTTCACCCGGGACTTCGACATCGCCCACCACCGGCGGCTGGTGCAGAACTGGCGGCCCGAGGTCCACCCGTCCGTCGACGTGTTCCTGCCGGTGTGCGGTGAGCCCATCGAGGTGCTGCACAACACCTGGCGGCACGTGCGGGCGATGGCCGACCGGTATCCCGGGGTCTGTGTGCCGTTCGTGCTGGACGACGGCGCGAGCCCGGAACTGGCTGCGATGGCCCGGGACTTCGGGTTCCGCTACGGCACCCGGGAGAACCGGGGCTGGTTCAAGAAGGCGGGCAACCTGCACTTCGGCTTCGCCCAGTCCGACGGCGAGTACATCCTCATCCTGGACGCGGACTTCACCCCGCGCGCCGATCTGCTGGAGGAACTGCTGCCGTACATGGACGCCGATCCGCGGATCGGCATCGTCCAGTCCCCGCAGTACTTCCGGGTGCTCGACTCGCAGAACTGGATCGAGCGCGGCGCGGGCGCGGTGCAGGAGCTGTTCTACCGGTCCGTGCAGGTGTCGCGGCAGGGCAGTGACGGCGCCATCTGCGTCGGTTCCTGCGCGATCTACCGGCGGGCGGCCCTGGAGACCAACGGCGGCACCACCCTGATCGAGCACTCCGAGGACGTGCACACCGGCTTCGACCTGCGCGGGCTCGGCTGGGACCTGAGGTACGTCCCGGTCGCGGTGTCCACCGGGGTGTGCCCGGACACCGCGGGCGCCTTCTTCAACCAGCAGTACCGCTGGTGCTCGGGCTCGATGAGCCTGCTCGGCAGCCGCAAGTTCTGGCAGGCGAAGATCCGGCTCTCCAGCCGGCTGTGCTACATGTCCGGGTTCTTCTACTACATCCACACCGCGCTGTTCACCTTCGCGGCGCCGGTCATCCCGATCGTGCTGCTGCTGATGATGCCGGAGAAGCTCAAGGTGGAGCACCTGCTCCTGGTGCTGCCCAGCATCCTCTACACCACGATCGTCTTCCCGATGTGGCACCGGGCGCCGTACCGCCTGGAGGCGTGGGCGGCCCGCATGATGTACGGCTGGGCGCACGTCTTCGCCATCTGGGACATCCTGCGCAAGAACCGGATGGGCTGGCAGCCGACCGGTTCCTCCGGCGCCAAGAAGAACAAGACGCGGCGCTTCTGGATCGGCATGTGGGCCTGGAGCGGCGGCACGGCGCTGATCTGGGTCACCGCCGCGGTGTACCGGACGTTCACCATGAACGCGCCGGACTTCGCCCTCATCCTGTCGTCCGGATTGTTCTACGCGCTGGTCGTGGGCCGGGTCCTGGTCCAGCCGCGCTCGGGGGCGGAGGCCGCCTGATGCGACTGACGAAACGATTCCGCAGCGGCCTTACGGCCCGACCCCGCAGCGGCCGTACGGCCCGTCCCGGCCGCGGCCGTCCGGTTCGCGCCGCGCTGGCCGGCGCCGTCGTCGGCGTCCTCGCGCTGAGCGGCTGCTCGCTGCTCGGCGACTCCGGCGACTCGCCGTCGTCCGGCGGCGGCACGGCCGCCCCGCACGCCACGGTCAGCGCCGGCCAGGACGTCCCCTACGACGTCACCCCCCTGCTGAAGCCGGCGAAGAAGTACTTCGGCGCGGCGGTGCCGGGCGCGCCGAACTCCATGAAGAACGTCGACGCGTACACGCGGATGACCGGCAAGCAGCCGAACCTGGTCGAGTACTACGCCGGCTGGGGTGACGGCTTCGACGCCACCGGGGTGCGCAAGGCCTGGGCCGAGGGCGCGCTGACGCTGATGTCCTGGGAGCCCTTCGACACCCCGCTCGCCGACATCGCGGCGGGCAAGTCGGACCCGTACATCAAGAAGTACGCGGCCGCCGTCCGCAAGCTGAACCTCCCCGTGGTGATCGACTTCGCGGACGAGTTCAACGGCCACTGGGAGAAGTGGGGCACGCACGACGTGACCCCGGCCCAGTACGTGGCCGCCTGGCGGCACATCCACCAGACCTTCGTGGACACGGGCGCCACCAACGTCATCTGGGCCTGGTCGCCCAACATCGTCAACCCGGTCCCGGACGTGAAGCTCAAGCCGTACTACCCGGGCGACGCCTATGTCGACTGGGTCGGACTGATCGGCTACTTCACCGCCGGCCAGGACAACTCCTTCGACAGCGTCTTCGGGACCACCCGCGACCGGGTCCGCACCTTCACCAAGAAGCCGATCCTGCTGCTGGAGACCGGCGCCATGCCCGGCGAACGGCGGCGGGCCGACATCCGCAACCTGTTCGCGGGCGTCGCGGCGGACGACGACATGCTCGGCTTCATCTGGTTCAACCACAAGAAGCGCGCCGACTGGCGGCTGGAGGCGAGCCCGCTGGCGCTGAAGGAGTTCAAGCGCCTGGCCGCCGACGACCGGTTCGGCTTCGACGTACGGAAGCCGTCATGAGTTCACGACCCGAGTACTACGTCCCGCAGCCGTACGACCCGTACGCGGACGACGACCCGCAGGGCGGCTGGTTCAACTCCGACGGCTACGTCCCGCGCCCGCCGCAGGGCCACGACTTCCCCCAGCAGCACGGCACACCCCAGGGCTACGACGTCCCGCAGAGCCACGACGTCCCGCGGAGCCACGACGTCCCCCAGGGGTACGACTACGACCCCCGGACCTATCCGTACCAGCAGCAGGACGACCAGCCGACGTACGCCCTGCACACGGTGGCCGAGCCGGCGGCGCCCGCCGAGCCCGGGTACACCGTTCCCGAGACGCCCGAGGTCGGCTGGGACATGGCCGCCAGCCGGCGGCGCGCCTGGGTGAGCCGGGCCGTGCTGCTGTTCGTCCTGGCCGTCCAGGCCGTGCTCTCGCTACGCCTGTCCAACACGGCGTTCCAGGACGAGGCCCTGTACCTGGCCGCCGGCCACGCGGAGTTGCAGCACCTGCTGCACGGCACCCCGCTGCCCATCGACTACGGGGCGTACTTCTCCGGCTCGCCGCAGCTGTACCCGGTGCTCGCCGCCGCCGTCGACGGCCGCTTCGGGCTCACCGGGGCCCGGGTGCTGAGCCTGGCCTTCATGCTGGGCACCACCGCGCTGCTGTACTCCTTCACCCGGCGGCTGTTCAACGAGCGGGCCGCGCTGGCCGGCGCGGCGCTCTTCGCCGTGGTGCAGTCGACCGTCGTCATGGGGTACTTCGCCACCTACGACGCCGCCGCGGTGTTCCTGCTGGCCCTGGCCACCTGGATCGTCGTCCGCACCGACCGGGCGCCCGTGGCCGCCGTACTGCTCGCGGCGCCGGTCGCCGTCCTCGCCGTCGGCGTGAAGTACGCGGCCGCCCTGTACCTGCCGACCATCGTCGTGCTCGCCCTGCTCACCGGCTGGCCGCACAAGGGCCGCAGGGCCTTCCTGCGGATGCTGCTCCTCGCGCTCGGCATCGGCGCCCTGCTGGCGGCCGGCATGTACAGCACCGACCTGCTCGCCGGTGTGCGGCAGACCACGACCAACCGCGCCCACGGCTCCGACAGCACCGCCTTCCTGCTCCAGCGGTCGGCCCAGTGGGGCGGGCTGATGTTCCTCACCGCCGTCGGGGGTGCCCTCTCCTACGTGCGGCGCAGCCGGATGAACGAGTCGCCGGTCGCCCAGCGGCTCGGCAACCCCGGCTGGCGCTGGCGGGCCCTGCTGGGGCTGGTGCTGTGCGGCACCGCGCTGCTCGCGCCCGCCTACCAGGTGCACCTGGGGACCGTGGTCTCGCTGTTCAAGCACGTCGGCTTCGGCCTGCTGTTCGCCGCGCCGATGGCCGGTGTCGGCGTGACCCGGCTGATCGGGGCGCACTTCCGCTATCCCCAGCTCGGCATCATGCTGTGGACGGCGACGCTCTGCCTCGGCATCTCGCAGGCGGACTGGCGCTTCGGCGTCTGGCCCGACTCCTCGAAGATGATCCAGGTCATCGACTCCCACGTGGACCGCAAGGGCCACTACCTCGCCTCGACGCCCGAGGTGCCCGTCTACTACCTGCGCGACAGGACCAGCCACCGGCAGTGGCAGGGCGTCTTCGCCCTGGAGTACACGGACAAGAAGGGCACGTACCACAAGGGTGACGCCGCCTACCGCGCGGCGCTGCGCGACGGCGAGTTCGACCTGATCGTCCTGGACGGTCTCACCAACCCCCGGGTGGACGCCGTCGTCGCGGACGCGGTCAAGGGCAATCCGCACTACCGGCTCCTCGCCGACCTGCCCTTCCGTAACTCCAGCGGCACCGGCCACTACCGCATCTGGGTCAAGACCGCCTGACGCACCCGAAGCATCCGAAGCGAGAAAGGCCGTTCTCTTGCGGCTCACCGTCATCGGCACCGGCTACCTCGGCGCCACCCACGCCGCCTGCATGGCGGAACTCGGCCACGACGTGCTCGGCGTCGACGTCGACCCGGAGAAGATCGCCGCGCTGAGCGCCGGCCGCGTGCCCTTCCACGAGCCCGGGCTGCCCGAGCTGATCGCGAAGCACACCGCGAGCGGCCGGCTGCGCTTCACCACCTCCTTCGCCGAGGCCGGGGCCTTCGGCGAGGTGCACTTCGTGTGCGTCGGCACCCCGCAGCGCGCGGACTCCGGCGCCGCCGACCTCAGCCACGTCGACGCCGCCTTCGCCGCCCTGGCCGCGCACGCGGCGCCGGACGCGCTGGTCGTGGGCAAGTCCACCGTGCCCGTCGGCACGGCGGAGCGGCTGGCGCGCACCTACGCCACCGAGGTCGCCTGGAACCCGGAGTTCCTGCGCGAGGGCTTCGCGGTCGAGGACACGCTGCGTCCGGACCGGCTGGTCTTCGGCGTGGACAGTGCCCGCGCCGAGACGATCCTGCGCGCCGTGTACGCTCCGGTCCTCGCCGCCGGCACCCCGCTCGTCATCGCCGATTTCCCGACCGCCGAGCTGGTCAAGACGGCCGCCAACGCCTTCCTCGCCACCAAGATCTCCTTCATCAACGCGATGGCCGAGGTCTGCGAGGCGGCCGGCGGCGATGTGCGCACCCTCGCCGAGGCACTGGGCCACGACGACCGGATCGGCCCCGAGTTCCTGCGCGCCGGGATCGGCTTCGGCGGCGGCTGCCTGCCGAAGGACATCCGCGCCTTCGCGCACCGCGCCGACGAGCTGGGCGTCCCGCTGACCTTCCTGCGCGAGGTGGACGCGATCAACATGCGGCGCCGGGACCGGGTGGTGGAACTGGCCCGCGAGCTGTGCGGATCGGACGTGCTCGGCGCCCGGGTCACCGTCCTCGGTGCCGCCTTCAAGCCCGGCTCCGACGACATCCGGGACTCGCCGGCGCTGGCCGTGGCGGCCCGGCTGCGGCTGGAGGGCGCCGACGTCACCGTCCACGACCCCGAGGCGATGGACAACGCACGCAAGGCGTTCCCGCTGCTCGGGTACGCGCTGACCGTGGAGGACGCGCTGCGCGGCGCCGACCTGGTGCTGCACCTGACCGAGTGGCCGCGGTTCCGGGAGATCGACCCGGAGCGAGCCGCGGCGCTGGTGGCCCGCCCCCGGATCGTGGACGGACGAGGGGTGCTCGACGCGGACCGCTGGGCCGCGGCGGGCTGGCGGTTCCGGGCGCTGGGCACTCCGGCGCCCGCAGGGGAGGGACAGTGATGGCACAGGACGAGCTGCCGGTCACCGTGGTGATGCCGACGTACAACGAGGCGGCGAACCTGCCGGGGATGGCCGAGGCGGTGCTCGGGCTGCCGCTGGACGCCCTGCATCTGAAGATCGTCGACGACTCCAGCCCGGACGGCACCGGGCGGATCGCCGAGGAGCTGGCGGCGCGGTACAACAGCGGCGGGCGGCGCCGGATGAGCGTGCTGCACCGCACCGCGAAGGACGGGCTGGGACGGGCGTACACGGCCGGGATGTCCGCCGCGCTCGCGGAGGGCGCCGCGTACGTCGTCCAGATGGACGCCGACGGCAGCCACCCGGTGGAGGCCGTGCCCCGCATGCTGGAGGCGGCCCTCGCCACCGGCGCCGGTCTCGTCGTGGGCAGCCGGTACGTCGAGGGCGGCTCGCTCGACGAGCGGTGGGGCGCGCACCGGGTGCTGCTGTCCCGCTTCGCCAACCGGTACGCGCGCGCCGTCCTCGGCACCGAGATCCAGGACATCACGGCCGGCTTCAACCTGTGGTCGGCGCAGACCCTCAGGGACGTGGACCTGTCGTCCCTGGACAGCGCGGGCTACAGCTTCCAGGTGGAGCTGAAGTACAAGGCCGTACGCGCCGGGCACACGGCCGTGGAGATCCCGATCCGGTTCGCCGAGCGCACGGAGGGTGCCTCCAAGATGACCCTGCGCACCCAGCTGGAGTCGGCCGTGGTGCCGCTGCGGCTCCGGCTGAAGCGGCAGTAGGCGCGCGCCCGGCTACCGGGCGGCGGCCGAGGCCTGGACCTGGCCGCGGCGGTGGATCTGGTTCGCGGTGAACTGGGCGAGGTCGTTGCCCGCACCGAACACCTTGGTGTCCTTGGTCGTGACGTCCTTGCCGCTGGTGAAGCCGGAGATCGTGAAGTAGGCGTAGCGGCCGTAGGCGTTCCTGGTCGAGCGGCAGAACGCGCCGTCGCAGAAGGGCTTGACGCCCTTGCCGAACAGCGAGCGCACGATGCTCCGGTCGTCGGTCTGGCCCTTGGCCTTGGCGGCCTTGTCCGCGTCGTCGAAGACGGCGACGCCGACGGTGACCGCGATGCCGCCGTTCGTGTAGGTCACGCGCATCAGGCGGGTGCAGCCGTTGCCGGTGAGGATCTTGGGGAGGGTACCGCCGGCGGCGGTGGCACAGCTCGTGGTGTCGGCCGTCGGGCCCTTCTTGTACACCGTGCCGCCCATGGTCAGCTGGGTGCCCGGGAACAGGGTGTCCGGGCTCAGCGGGGCGGTGTCCTTCTTGGCGCTGGATATGAAGTCCGTGGGGTCCAGCGGCGGCGGCGCGCTGGTGGGCGCGAAGGACGGCGTCGCGGTGCCCGTGCCGGGCAGCGATCCGCTGGCGGGCAGGTTGCTGGGACCGGCCTGCGGGTCACCGCCGTTCGCGGAGACGACGGCCATGGCGACCGCGGTGCCTATCGCGACGGTGGCGAGCGCGCCGCCGGCTATGAACAGCAGCTTGCGGCGCTTGTTCCGCGTCTCCGATGCCTCGGCGAGCGCGGCCCAGTCCGGCGTCCCGTCGTCGGATCCGCTGTTCCACGGCTGCTGGGAATTCGGTTTCCAGGGATCCCACTGAGACTGGGGTCCCCCCTGCCCGTAACTCATGGGGCGCATCTTAGACGGGGGGCCGGTGGTGCGGGGTCCCTCTGACGGCCTGCCTCGTTTTGACCCGTCCGGGGGCTGCCCGGTAACCTACTTCTTCGTTGTGTATTGGCTTGCTCATTCTCACGGGACGGGCCCTTACACCGGTCCACCGGGCCGATGACCAGCGACCCCACGCACGCGGTTTGCGTCGCCGCCGTGGGTCAAGGCTGTCGTGATCGTTTCGGTGACCTTGTTTAGGACCATTCACTCGAAGCGAAGGCTACGAACCGTGCGTACGTACAGCCCCAAGCCCGGCGATGTGACGCGCCAGTGGCACGTCATCGACGCTCAGGACGTTGTCCTGGGCCGTCTCGCCACCACTGCCGCGACCCTCCTCCGGGGCAAGCACAAGCCGATCTACGCGCCGCACGTCGACGCTGGTGACTTCGTCATCATCATCAACGCCGACAAGGTGCACCTGTCCGGCAACAAGCGGACCCAGAAGATGGCGTACCGCCACTCCGGTTACCCGGGTGGTCTGCGCTCCGTCCGCTACGACGAGCTGCTCGACAAGAACCCCGAGAAGGCCATCGAGAAGGCCGTCAAGGGCATGCTCCCCAAGAACACGCTGGGCCGTCAGATGCTCTCGAAGCTGAAGGTCTACAAGGGTGACCAGCACCCGCACGCTGCCCAGCAGCCGGTGCCGTTCGAGATCACCCAGGTCGCGCAGTAAGTCCGGCCACCCCCTAAGACTGAAGAGAATCTGAGGAGAATCGTGGCCGAGACCACTGCCGAGCAGCCGCTCGAAGAGCTTGACATCGACAGCTACACCACCGAGTCCGAGGTCCCCGTCGAGGGCGAGTACACCTCGGAGTCCCTGGCCTCCCGCTTCGGCGAGCCGCAGCCGGCCGCCGGCCTGGGCCGCCGCAAGAACGCCATCGCCCGCGTCCGGATCGTCCCGGGCACCGGCAAGTGGAAGATCAACGGTCGCACCCTTGAGGACTACTTCCCCAACAAGGTGCACCAGCAGGAAGTCAACGAGCCGTTCAAGGTCCTGGAGCTTGAGGGCCGTTACGACGTCATCGCCCGCATCGCGGGTGGCGGTGTCTCCGGTCAGGCCGGTGCGCTCCGTCTCGGTGTCGCCCGTGCGCTGAACGAGGCCGACGTCGACAACAACCGCGGCCCGCTGAAGAAGGCCGGCTTCCTCAAGCGCGACGACCGTGCGGTCGAGCGCAAGAAGGCCGGTCTGAAGAAGGCCCGCAAGGCCCCGCAGTACAGCAAGCGCTAATCAGCAGCTGCCTGCTCGTACTCCGAACGCCCCGGCGGCACGCCACTTGTGCCGTCGGGGCGTTCGTTTATCCCCGCCAAGGGCGTATAACGACACAAGACGCTCAAAGGCTTGTGTGATCGGATGTCATGGCGTCTGCCATCATTCCCGGCAGCAAGGACGCTTCCTCAGGAGGACAAGTGGGACGACTCTTCGGCACGGACGGCGTGCGCGGTGTCGCCAACGCGGATCTGACGGCCGAGATGGCGCTCGGCCTCTCCGTCGCCGCGGCGCACGTGCTGGCCGAGGCGGGCACCTTCGAGGGCCACAAGCCGACGGCGGTGGTCGGACGGGACCCGCGCGCGTCCGGGGAGTTCCTGGAGGCGGCGGTGGTCGCCGGCCTGGCCAGCGCGGGCGTGGACGTCCTGCGGGTCGGCGTGCTGCCGACCCCTGCGGTGGCGCACCTGACCGGAGCGCTCGGCGCCGACCTCGGCGTGATGCTCTCCGCCAGCCACAACGCCATGCCGGACAACGGCATCAAGTTCTTCGCGCGCGGCGGCCACAAACTCGCCGACGAGCTGGAGGACCGGATCGAGGCGGTCTACGACGCCCACCGGCACGGCGAGCCGTGGGAGCGGCCGACGGGCGCCGGGGTCGGGCGCATCCGGTCGTACGAGGAGGGCTTCGAGCAGTACGTCGCCCACCTGCTCGCGGTGCTGCCCAACCGGCTCGACGGGCTGAAGATCGTCCTGGACGAAGCGCACGGCGCGGCCTCGGGGGTCTCGCCGGAGGCGTTCGCCCGGGCCGGTGCCCAGGTCGTCACGATCGGCGCCGAGCCGGACGGCCTCAACATCAACGACGGCTGCGGCTCGACCCACCTGGACAAGCTCAAGGCCGCGGTCGTCGAGCACGGCGCCGACTTCGGCGTCGCGCACGACGGCGACGCCGACCGCTGCCTGGCCGTGGACCACACCGGTGAGGAGGTCGACGGCGACCAGATCCTCGCCGTGCTCGCGCTGGCGATGCGGGAGCGTTCCGCACTGCGCTCCGACACCGTCGTCGCGACCGTGATGTCCAACCTCGGCTTCAAGCTGGCCATGGAGCGCGCGGGCATCCGGCTCGTGCAGACGGCCGTGGGCGACCGGTACGTGCTGGAGGAGATGAAGGAGCACGGGTACGCCCTCGGCGGCGAGCAGTCCGGGCACGTCATCGTCCTCGACCACGCGACCACCGGTGACGGCACGCTGACCGGGCTGCTGCTGGCGGCCCGGGTCGCGGAGACCGGCCGTACGCTGCGGGAGCTGGCCTCCGTCATGGAGCGGCTGCCGCAGGTGCTGATCAACGTGCCCGACGTGGACAAGTCGCGGGTGCGTACGTCGGCCGACCTCGCCGCCGCCGTGTCCGAGGCCGAGCGGGAACTCGGGGAGACCGGGCGGGTGTTGCTGCGTCCTTCCGGCACCGAGCCGCTGGTGCGGGTGATGGTCGAGGCCGCCGACATCGAGCAGGCCCGCTCTGTCGCCGGGCGGCTGGCCGACGCCGTGAAGTCCGCCCTCGGCTAGGGCCTCTCGTTCGGATCATGCCGGGCTCGCGGGGTCTGGTGCCGCGCCTCGCCGCGTTGTCGTCGGTTGCCATGGCTCCGCCATGGCGGCCTCCTCCGCCTTGCGATGCACGGCACCAGACCCCGCTCCCTGATCCGGCCTGATCCAAACGAAAGACCCTAGGGCCGGCGGCCCCATGGGTGTCGCCGGTGCCGGTTCCAGAAGTACTTCTGGGCCAGCAGCGTGAACGTTCCCGCCAGGATGATGCCCAGGAGGTTCAGCAGGAGCTGTTCCGAGGAGCGCGCGGCCTGGTGGGTGTCGTCGTAGATCAGGGCCACGGCCGCGTTGGCGGCCGCGGGTACGGTCGTCACGGAGATGGCGACGCCCACCAGGGCGCCGGACTTGGCGGACGTCAGCGACAGCGTGCCGGCGATCCCCGCGAGCACGGCGACGACGAACGAGAACCAGTCCGGCGCGTAGATGAAGCCGGTGTTGGGTCGATCGGCCTCCAGCCGCGCCTTGCTGAACAGGCCGACCGCGTCCATCAGCAGACTGAACCCCGCGGTCAGGGCCATCGCCAGCGCGAAGCCCACCAGCAGGGCGGTCAGCGAGCGCCATGCCAGGCGCGGCCGGCGTCGCACGAGAGCCGTGCAGATGCCGGCCAGCGGGCCGAACTCCGGGCCCACCGCCATCGCGCCCACGATCAGGATCGCGTTGTCCAGCACGACACCACAGGCCGCGATCATCGTCGCCAGGGTGATGAAGGCCGCGTAGGTGACCGACAGCGTCGACTCCTCGTGGGTGGCCTCGGTCAGGCCCTCCCACAGCACCGCGTCCGCGCCCTCTCCCGGCGCCTCCTCCTCGGCCTCGTCGGCCCGCCGGGACAGGGAGAGGTCGATGGTCTCCATGGCGATCGAGCCGGTGTCGTCCAGACCGAGGCGCCGTAGCCCGGCGATGAGTTCGTCGCCCGCCTCGCGGGCCACGTCGCACAGGACGACGTCGCCGGCGGGGTCACGGGCGGCGCCGGGCAGGACCACGAGGTGGGTGGTGCCGACCGTCGTCTCGATCAGGCGGACCACCTCGTCGGTCCGCTCCGCGGGGGTGATCAGGCGCAGATGCAACATGCGCCCATCCAACAGGTTCCGCTACAGCTTGCGGAGTCTGAGGCGCTGGACCTTGTGGTCCTGGCCCTTGCGGAGGATGAGGCCGGCCCGGCCCCGGGTCGGGGCGATGTTCTCGACCAGGTTGGGCTTGTTGATGGTCCGCCAGAGCGTGCGGGCGTAGTCCAGGGCCTCCTCCTCGGAGACCTGGGTGTACTTGCGGAAGTACGAGTTCGGGTTCTGGAACGCCGTCTGGCGCAGCTTCTTGAAGCGGCTCAGGTACCAGTTCTCGATGTCGTCGGCGCTCGCGTCGACGTACACGCTGAAGTCGAAGTAGTCGGCGAGACCGACCCGGGTGCGGCCGTCCTTGCCGGGCAGGGCGGGCTGGAGGACGTTGAGGCCCTCCACGATCAGGATGTCCGGGCGGCGGACGGTGAGCTTCTCGCCGGGCACGATGTCGTAGATGAGGTGCGAGTAGACCGGCGCGGACACCTCGTCCTTGCCGGCCTTGATGTCGGCGACGAAGCGGGTGAGGGCCCGGCGGTCGTAGGACTCCGGGAAACCCTTGCGCGACATCAGGCCGCGGGCCTCCAACTCCCGGGTGGGCAGCAGGAAGCCGTCCGTCGTGACCAGTTCCACGCGCGGGTGCTCGGGCCAGCGGGAGAGGAGGGCCTGGAGCAGGCGGGCGACGGTGGACTTCCCCACGGCGACCGAGCCGGCGACCCCTATGACGAACGGGGTGCCGGCCTGGGAGCCCTTCTCCCCGAGGAAGGTGTTCAGCGCGCCCCGGAGGCCGTCCGTGGCGCCGACGTAGAGATTGAGGAGCCGGGAGAGCGGGAGGTAGATGTCCCGCACCTCGTCCAGGTCGATGACGTCACCGAGGCCACGGAGCTTCTCCACCTCCTCGGCGGTGAGCGGCAGCGGCGTCTTGTCGCGCAGGGCGCTCCACTCGGCACGGGTGAGATCGACGTAGGGAGTCGCCTCCGGCCTGTGCCGGTGGGCGCTCCGGGGCATCGAGGAGACCGGTGAGATCACAGTCCATTGTTAACGGAGTCTGAACGGGATGGCGGGGTGGGGTATGTCACGCGTCCGGTGGCGTGTCTGACGCGATCCCTCCCCACCCCGCCCGGGCCGTCTCGGCGGGTGCCTCAGGTGTTGATCAGGGACACCTGGCGGGAGTTCTGGAGGATGCTGCCGAACTGCGGGACGGCCCAGAGGATCTCCATCCCGACCTGCGCGGGCTTGAGCAGCTGAGCGCCCGTCGTCCCGATGCGCCGGCCGCCGTCCGCCGCGGGGCCCGACGGCAGCACGGTGACGGTGCCGTCGCCGTTGTCCGCCCACGGGGTGCCGGCGATCAGGTCGGCGCCGCCGTCGTGGTCGAGGTCGGTGAGCAGCACGGCCGTGCCGAAGTTGCCGTACGGCTCGCCGGGGACGTCGTGGTTGCCCTGGTAGAAGTACTGCGGCGCGGCGCTGGTGTCGACGCCGGACTTCGAGCCGTACAGCACGGTGACGGTGCCCATGCCGTAGTACATGTGCCCCCACAGCCGCATGTTCTCCTGCGGGGCGCCGACGGCGAGGTCGAGCAGGCCGTCGCCGTTGACGTCGCCGAGGGCGACCGCCTGACCGAACTTGTCCCAGTTCTCGGAGTCGCCGGGGACGGTGCCCGACTCCTGGGTGATGGTCTGGGTGCGGCTGGAGGGGCCGGAGGCGGAGCCGTAGGTGACGACGACCTTGCCGCCGATGGGGCCGTCGGCGGTGGTCCGGCCCCAGTAGACGCCGGTGACGATGTCGCCGCGCCCGTCGCCGTCGAGGTCGCCGATGGCGCCGGCGACGCCGCCGGGCATCTTCTTGGCGCTGCTGGTCGAGGGGCCGGTGGCGGTGCCCGGCACGAAGTAGTTGACGTTGTAGTACGTGCCGTCGGCGCCCTTGGTGGGGTTCAGGCCGTTGACCACCAGGTCCGCTCGGCCGTCGCCGGTGACGTCCCCGGCCGAGAGGTTGGTGATCCCGGCCTCCGGCGCGGAGCGCAGCGGCAGGGAGCGGGTGGCGAGGGCGCCGGCCTTCCCGCCGCGGGAGATGCCCTTGCGGAAGGTGTAGAGGGTGGACCCGTTGGTGCCGACGGCCAGGTCGGTGCGGCCGTCGCCGTCGAAGTCGCCGGCGGCGAGCGAGGCGCCGAAGCGGTCGTGGGCGGCCGGGGCCGGGTCGGGGATCGTGGTGGCCGAGGCGAGGCCCTTCGCGGAGCCCCACATGATCTGTACCAGGCCGCCGTTGACGTCCTGGCCCACGTCCTCCAGCGGGGTGCCGACGGCGAGGTCGGTGTAGCCGTCGTGGTCGAAGTCGCCCGCGGTGGTCGCGGCGCCGAACAGGTCCCCGTTCTCGGCCGCGCCCGGCACCCAGGCGGTGTCCTGGGTGATGGTGGTGCGCCGGTCGGCGGAGACGCCCCGGGCGGAGCCGTAGAGGACGCTGACCGCGCCCACCCGCCACTTGCCGTTCAGCCGGGCGGCCGGGGCGGTGACGGGGAAGTCGCCGTACCCGTCACCGTTGAAGTCGGTCAGGGCCTGCTTCGCGGCCGTCGCGCTCGGACCGGTCGCGGAGGCGGGTCCGGTCAGCCCGACGGTCAGGCCCCCCGCCAGCGTCGCGGCGACGGCCGTGGCCAGAACGGTGCGATGTCTACGCTTCACCTGTGTGTCTCCCGGTGTTCGCTTGTTGCGTTCGTCCGGTAGACCTCCGACCCGCTCGCACGGTTGTGCGGGAGTGTGGATGTGCTGCGGATGTGCTCTGAACGGACCCAGGATTTCCGAATCCGGGCACGCGGCACCACTTTTGACGGGGGGACGGCCCGTAGGCTGCGGTTCATGTGCGGAATCGTGGGATACGTAGGGTCGCAGTCGGCGCTCGATGTCGTGATGGCCGGGCTGAAGCGGCTGGAGTACCGGGGTTACGACTCGGCCGGTGTCGCCGTACTGGCGGACGGCGGGCTGGCCGCCGCGAAGAAGGCCGGGAAGCTGGTCAACCTGGAGAAGGAACTGGTCGAACGGCCGCTGCCGGCCGGCACGACCGGCATCGGACACACACGCTGGGCCACCCACGGCGGCCCCACGGACGCCAACGCGCACCCCCACCTGGACAACGCGGGCCGGGTCGCGGTGGTCCACAACGGCATCATCGAGAACTTCGCGGTGCTGCGCGCCGAACTGGCCGAGCGCGGCCATGAGCTGAACTCCGAGACGGACACCGAGGTCGTCGCCCATCTGCTGGCCGAGGAGTTCTCGGCGACCGCCGACCTCGCCGAGGCGATGCGGCTGGTGTGCCGGCGGCTGGAGGGCGCGTTCACGCTGGTCGCGGTGCACGCCGACGACCCGGACGTGGTGGTCGGCGCCCGCCGGAACTCCCCGCTGGTGGTCGGCGTCGGCGAGGGTGAGGCGTTCCTGGCCTCCGACGTCGCCGCGTTCATCGCCCACACGCGCTCGGCGATCGAGCTGGGCCAGGACCAGGTGGTGGAACTGCGGCGCGACGGCGTCACGGTCACGGGCTTCGACGGCCGCCCGGCCGAGGTCCGCTCCTACCACGTGGACTGGGACGCCTCGGCGGCCGAGAAGGGCGGGTACGACTACTTCATGCTCAAGGAGATCGCCGAACAGCCCAAGGCGGTCGCCGACACCCTGCTCGGCCGCATCGACCCGTCCGGCTCACTGACCCTGGACGAGGTGCGGATCACCCCCTCCGAGCTGCGCGAGATCGACAAGGTCGTCATCGTGGCGTGCGGTACGGCCTTCCACGCGGGCCTGATCGCCAAGTACGCCATCGAGCACTGGACGCGCATCCCGTGCGAGGTGGAGCTGGCCAGCGAGTTCCGCTACCGGGACCCGATCCTGGACGGGCGGTCGCTGGTGATCGCCATCTCCCAGTCCGGCGAGACCATGGACACCCTGATGGCCCTCCGGCACGCCCGGGCGCAGGGTTCGAAGGTGCTGGCGATCTGCAACACCAACGGCTCGACGATCCCGCGCGAGTCGGACGCGGTGCTCTACACGCACGCGGGCCCGGAGGTCGCCGTCGCCTCCACCAAGGCGTTCCTGACCCAGCTGGTCGCCTGCTACCTGGTCGCGCTGTACCTGGGCCAGGTGCGGGGCACCAAGTGGGGCGACGAGATCCAGGCGGTGATCAAGGACCTGTCCCGCATCTCCGAGGAGGTCGAGCGGGTCCTGGAGACCATGGAGCCGGTGCGGGCGCTGGCGCGGACGCTGGCCGACAAGGACACGGTGCTGTTCCTCGGCCGGCACGTGGGCTATCCGGTGGCCCTCGAAGGCGCGCTCAAGCTGAAGGAACTGGCCTACATGCACGCCGAGGGCTTCGCCGCCGGCGAGCTGAAGCACGGCCCGATCGCGCTGATCGAGGAGGACGTGCCGGTGGTCGTCGTCGTCCCGTCCCCGCGCGGCCGGTCCGTCCTGCACGACAAGATCGTCTCCAACATCCAGGAGATCAGGGCGCGGGGCGCGCGGACCATCGTGATCGCGGAGGAGGGCGACGAGGCGGTCGTCCCCTACGCCGACCACCTCATCCGCATCCCGGCCACGCCCACCCTGCTGCAGCCGCTGGTGGCCACGGTCCCGCTCCAGGTCTTCGCCTGCGAGCTGGCCACGGCCCGGGGCAACGAGGTGGACCAGCCCCGCAACCTGGCCAAGTCGGTCACGGTGGAGTGAGGAGGCGGAGCCTCGTCGAGCGGGGCCCCGTCCGGCGCGGCTCCGTCAGTGGACGGAGAAGCCGCCGTCCACGTGGATCGACTGGCCCGTGATGTAGGCGGAGGCGCGGCCGGCCAGGAACACGGCCGCGCCCGCGAAGTCCTCGGCGAGACCGTTGCGGCCGACCATCGTCCGAGCGGCCAGCGCCGCCACCTTCCCGGGGTCGGACTGGAGCCGCCTGTTGAGCGGGGTCAGCACGAAGCCCGGCACCAGGGTGTTGCAGGTGACGCCGTGCGGCGACCACGCCTCGGCCTGGGAGCGGGCCAGGGACTCCAGACCCCCCTTCGAGACGCCGTAGGCGCCGCTCTGCACGAAGGCGCGGTGCGCCTGCTGGGAGGTGACGTGGATGATCCGCCCGAAGCCCCGCTCGGCCATGCCGGGGCCGAACCGCTGTCCGAGCAGGAACGGGGCCTCCAGGTTCACCGCCATGGTGGTGTCCCACACGTCCTCGCCCAACTCGTCCATCGGCGGACGGAGGTTGATCCCCGCGGAGTTGACGAGGATGTCGGGTTCACCGAAGACGGCCGCGGCCTCCTCGGCCGCCGCGCGCACCCCGTCGCGGGTGCCCAGGTCACCGCTGACCCAGGCGGCCCGGCAGCCGTCCGCCACCAACTCGTCCACCGTTGAGACCAGTTCTGTCTTCCTCCGGGCCACGATCACCACGCTCGCCCCGGCCCGGGCCAGTGCCCCGGCGATGGCCCGCCCGATACCGGAACTGCCTCCGGTCACCACGGCGACACGGCCGTCCAGGGAGAAGAGGTCGGAGAGATAGGCACGCGAGGACGTCATGCCGGAAGCGTAGAGCGCCCCTTCCGGCCGTCGTGCGGCGCCGGGGGTCCGACGTGGTGTCGCCGTGTCGCCAGCGCCGCCGCCCTGTCACCGGGGTCGTAGGGTGCTCGGCATGAGCATCATCGGGGTGGGCATCGACGTCGCCGAGATCGACCGGTTCCGGGCGTCCCTGGAGCGGACGCCGGGCCTGGCCGACCGGTTGTTCGTGGAGCGGGAACTGCTGCTGCCCAGCGGGGACAGGCGCGGCATCGCCTCGCTCGCGGCCCGGTTCGCCGCCAAGGAGGCGCTGGCGAAGGCGCTGGGCGCGCCGTCGGGGCTGCAGTGGACCGATGCCGAGGTGTACGTGGAGGACACCGGGCAGCCACGGCTGCGGGTGAAGGGGACCGTGGCCGCGCGGGCCGCCGAGCTGGGTGTGCGGGCCTGGCACGTGTCGCTCAGTCATGACGCGGGCGTGGCCTCGGCCGTGGTGGTCGCCGAGGGCTGACCGGTCCCGGGCCCGGGTGTGGGCGGTGGGGGTTACGGGGCAGACTCGGTGCCATGCGTACTGCGTACAGCGTGGAGACGGTAAGGGCCGCCGAGCGGGCGTTGATGGCACGGTTGCCGGAGGGCGCGCTGATGCAGCGGGCCGCCGCCGGGCTGGCCGCCGCCTGCGCCGACCTGCTCGGGCGGGTGTACGGCAGCCGGGTGGTGCTGCTCGTCGGCAGCGGGGACAACGGCGGGGACGCCCTCTACGCGGGGGCCCGGCTGGCCCGGCGCGGCGCCGGGGTGACGGCCGTCCTGCTGACGCCCGGCCGGGCCCACGGCGGGGGGCTGGCGGCCCTGCGGCGGGCGGGCGGCACGGTCACCGCCGCGGACCCCGCCGCCTCCTTGGACGAACTGATCCTGCGGGCCGACCTGGTGGTGGACGGGATCGTCGGGATCGGCGGCAAGGGCGGACTGCGGCCGGACGCCGAGCGGCTCACCGGGGTGGTGGCGCGGTCCCGGGCCGCCGTCGTGGCCGTGGACCTGCCCAGCGGCGTCGACGCGGACACCGGGGAGGTGCGGGGGGCCGCGCTCCGGGCCGACCTGACCGTCACCTTCGGCGCGTACAAGCCGGGGCTGCTGGTGGATCCCGCGCGGGAGTACGCGGGAGTGGTGCGGCTGGTCGGCATCGGTCTCGAACCACCGTCCGCCGACGCCGTACTGGAGGCTCTGCAACACGCCGACGTGGCCCGGCTGTTGCCGCTGCCGACGGGGGAGAGCGACAAGTACCGGCGCGGGGTGGTCGGGATCGCCGCCGGGTCGGCCCGCTACCCCGGGGCGGCCGTGCTGGTGGTGTCGGGCGCGCTGCGGGGCGGGGCCGGGGCCGTGCGGTACGTCGGGCCGGCCGGGGACGCGGTCATCGCGCGCTTCCCGGAGACCCTCGTCTCCGACGCCGGGCCCGCGAAGGCCGGGCGGGTGCAGGCCTGGGTGGTCGGGCCCGGCGCCGGGGACGACGCGGCCGCCGTCGCCGAGGTGCTGGAGGCGGACGTGCCGGTGCTGCTGGACGCGGACGGGCTGCGGCTGGCCGACCGGGACGCGGTGCGGCGGCGTACGGCGCCGACGCTGATGACCCCGCACGCGGGGGAGGCCGCCGCGTTGCTGGGGGTGCGGCGCGAGGAGGTCGAGGCGGCCCGGCTGGCCGCGGTGCGGGAGCTGGCGGCGGTGTACCGGGCGACCGTGCTCCTGAAGGGGTCGACCACACTCGTCGCCGACTTCGCGGGCGGACCGGTGCGGGTGAACGCCACCGGGACGCCGTGGCTGGCCACCGCCGGGAGCGGTGACGTGCTGTCCGGGCTGGCGGGGTCCTTGCTGGCCTCGGGGCTGCGGGCGGCGGACGCCGGCAGCGTGGCCGCGTACCTGCACGGGCTGGCGGGCCGCTTCGCAGCGGACGGCGCGCCCACGGGCGCACATGACGTCGCCTCACACATCCCGGAGGCCTGGAGAGACGTACGAGGCTGACCGGCACGGCGCGACCGACGGCGGCGCAACTCCCCGGGGCCGGGCCACGGCGAACTGCGCGACCGGCCCCCAGGCACCCGCACCCCGCTGACGGCCGGAGGGGCAACGGCGGGCCCCGGGTCCTCACCCGGGGCGCCGCGGTGCAACTCCCTGGGGGCGCGGGGAACTGCGCGACCGGCCCCCAGGCACCCGCACCCCGCTGACGGCCGGAGGGGCAACGGCGGCACCCGGCCCACGCTCCGCCGAGGACCGCCCCGCTGACGGCCGGAGGCCAACCGCCGCACCCGGCCCACGCCCCGCCGAGGACCCCCCCGCTGACGGCCGGAGGGGCAACGGCGGCACCCGGCCCACGCTCCGCCGAGGACCGCCCCCCGCTGACGGCCGGAGGCGCAACGGCGGGGACCCGGCCCACGTCCCGCCGAGGGGGGCTCTGAGAGACTGGGGGAGCCATGAGTGAGACACCAGCTGTGCCGACCGCCGCCCTGCGCGCCCGCGCCGAGATCGATCTGGGCGCCCTGCGCGCCAATGTGCGGGCCCTGCGCGCCCGGGCCGAGGGCGCCGCCGTGATGGCCGTCGTCAAGTCCGACGGATACGGCCACGGCGCGGTGCCGTGTGCCCGCGCCGCCCTCGCGGCGGGCGCGAGCTGGCTCGGCACGGCCACGGCCGAGGAGGCCCTCGCGCTGCGCGCGGCCGGGCTGCCCGGCCGCATCCTGTGCTGGCTGTGGGTGCCGGGCGGGCCCTGGCGGCAGGCGATCGAGGCCGACATCGACGTCTCGTTGAGCGGCATGTGGGCCCTGCGGGAGGTCGTCGAGGCCGCCCGGGCGGCGGGGCGGCCCGCGCGCGTGCAGCTCAAGGCCGACACCGGACTCGGCCGCAACGGCTGCCAGCCGGGGGACGACTGGGCCGAGCTGGTCGGTGCCGCCCTGCGCGCGGAGGCCGAGGGACTGGTCCGCGTCACCGGAGTGTGGTCGCACTTCGCGTGCGCCGACGAGCCGGGGCACCCGTCCATCACCGCCCAGCTCACCCGGTTCCGGGAGATGCTGGCGTACGCCGAGGACCGGGGCGTACGGCCCGAGGTGCGGCACATCGCCAACTCGCCGGCCACCCTCACCCTGCCCGAGTCCCACTTCGACCTGGTCCGCACGGGCATCGCCCTGTACGGCGTCTCGCCCAGCCCGGAGCTGGGCACCCCGGCGGACTTCGGGCTGCGTCCGGTGATGACGCTCAGCGCCTCGCTGGCCCTGGTCAAGCACACCCCGGCCGGACACGGCGTCAGCTACGGCCATCACTACGTCACCCCCGGCGAGACCACGCTCGGCCTGGTGCCCGTCGGTTACGCGGACGGCATCCCGCGGCACGCCTCGGGCACCGGCCCGGTGCTGGTCGGCGGCAAGTGGCGGACGATCGCCGGGCGGGTGGCCATGGACCAGTTCGTGGTGGACCTGGGCGGTGACGAGCCCCCGGTGGGCAGCGAGGCCGTGCTGTTCGGGCCCGGCGACCGCGGTGAGCCCACGGCGGAGGACTGGGCGCAGGCCTGCGGCACGATCGCGTACGAGATCGTCACACGCATCGGAACGCGCGTTCCCCGCGTCTATGTGGACGCGGCCACGTGAACGCGTTCCATGTGAGCGCGTCCACATAGACGCGGCGATGTGAACGTCGATGTGAACGCGTCCATGTGAGCGCATTCACGTGAACGTGCAAGAACTCGGGTAACCCGTTCCGCGACGGCACCCACCCAGGCGAACTGCAGTACGGCGAAGAGGAGCGGTACGTGAGCGAGAGCAGCGCGGAGGTCGTGGCGGAAGTCGTCGCCTCGGCGGCCGCCGCCTCCGCCGCGGGGGCGGCCGGGAGCTGGCGCAGGGCGACCGGCCTCGCCGGTGCCGCGATAGGCGTGCTCGCCGCGGGAGCGGCGGCCGGTGTCGCCATCGAACGGATGACGGTGGGGCGCGGAATGCGCCGCAAGGCCCGGCTGGCCCTGGACGCGGCGGGCCCCTACGGCACCCTGCGCGGCACCCCCGGCAAGGCGTACGCCGACGACGGCACCGAGCTGTACTACGAGGTCGACGAGGCCGAGCCGGACGCCGGCCCGAACGTCTCCCCGCGCCGGCGCCGGCTCTTCGGCCGCAAGGCCCCCGCCCCTGTCACCGTCGTCTTCTGCCACGGCTACTGCCTCAGCATGGACTCCTGGCACTTCCAGCGGGCGGCCCTGCGCGGGGTCGTCCGGACCGTGTACTGGGACCAGCGCAGTCACGGGCGGTCCGCGCGGGGCGTGGCCCAGACCCGGGACCGGGTGCCCGTCACCATCGACCAGCTCGGCCGCGATCTGAAGGCCGTGCTCGACGCCGCCGCACCGGACGGGCCGGTGGTGCTGGTCGGTCACTCGATGGGCGGCATGACCATGATGGCCCTCGCCGCGGAGTACCCCGAGCTGATCCGGGACCGGGTCGTCGCCACCGCCTTCGTCGGCACGTCGTCCGGGCGGCTCGGCGAGGTCAACTTCGGGCTGCCGGTGGCCGGCGTCAACGCCGTCCGCCGGATCCTCCCCGGGGTGCTGAAGGCGCTCGGGCAGCAGGCGGAGTGGGTGGAGAAGGGGCGCCGGGCCACCGCCGACCTGTTCGCCGGGATCATCAAGCGGTACTCGTTCGCGGGCCGGGACGTCGACCCGGCCGTGGAGCGCTTCGCCGAGCGGATGATCGAGTCGACGCCGATCGACGTGGTCGCCGAGTTCTACCCGGCCTTCACCGACCACGACAAGACCGGGGCGCTCGTCTGCTTCCGCGACATGCCGGTGCTCGTGCTGGCCGGCGTCCAGGACCTGGTCACGCCCAGCGAGCACAGCGAGGCCATCGCCGACCTGCTGCCCGACGCCGAGCTGGTGCTCGTGCCGGACGCGGGGCACCTGGTGATGCTGGAGCACCCGGAAGTGGTCACCGACCGCCTCGCCGACCTGCTCACCCGCGCGGGTGCGGTGCCCGCAGGGGCTACCGTAAGTGGCTATGGAAGCACCAGCAGCACCGCACAACCCCGCTGAGACCCAGCTGACCGTCACCTCCCCGGAGCAGATGCGGGAGCTGGGCCGCCGACTGGCCAAGCTGCTGCGCGCGGGCGACCTGGTGATGCTCACCGGCGAGCTGGGCGCGGGCAAGACCACGCTGACCCGCGGGCTCGGTGAGGGCCTGGGCGTGCGCGGCGCGGTCACCTCGCCGACCTTCGTGATCGCCCGGGTGCACCCGTCCCTCGGTGACGGCCCGCCCCTGGTGCACGTCGACGCCTACCGGCTCTCCGGCGGCCTGGACGAGATGGAGGACCTGGACCTCGACGTCTCGCTGCCCGACTCGGTGATCGTCGTTGAATGGGGCGAGGGCAAGGTCGAGGAGCTGACCGAGGACCGCCTCCAGGTGGTCATCCACCGCGCGGTCGGCGACACCACGGACGAGGTACGGCACGTGACCGTCACCGGCCTGGGCGAACGCTGGTCCGAGACGGACCTGGAGACGCTGTCAGGCTGAGGCCGCCGACACATTCCGACAAGCCGTCGGCAAGATATTGCGCAGGACATCCCGGGCGTGGTGACATGGTATCCAGCCCGTACTTAGGCGTGCCTAAGTACGTCCGCCCCCGCGGCTCAGGAGGCGTCCATGCCCACAGTGCAACCGGTGTCCATGCGCGATCTGCTGGCGGCCTGCGCTGCGGCGGACGCGGTCTCCAGGCCACCGCGGCTCGAACACCCCGAAGGGGCGCGGGGCGAGCACGCGGGCACCGCCGCGTGGACACGCCCGGCCGCCACGGTCCCGCAGCCTCCCGACGGCGCATCCCGGCACGGCGCCTAGCCATGGCCCGTCCGGCGCCCTAGCGGATCACCACGACCTTCACACCGATCGTCGCGAAGTTCCACATCGCGTCCCCGTCCGACCGCGTCTCCCGGATGCCGCCCGTCTTCACGCCGGAATCGGCCGTCAAGCCCTCCGCGCCGCCGTTCACCGCCGCGCTGAACCCGATGGCCACCCCGTCCACGCTGGTGAACCGCACCACGTGCTCGATGGGGACGCTGTCCGTGCCGGTGGCCGTGCTGGAGCGGGACGTCACCCAGTACGTGCCGACCGGCGGGTCGACCGTGCCCGGCCGCACCGGGAAGGTGCGCTGCACCCGTTCCCGGGGGGTGACCAGCCAGACCCGGTCGTCGTCCACCGAGTACACGACCCGTTCACCCGTTCCGGAGCCGCTCGGCAGGGCGGTCGGGTGGTGCCGGTCCCGGGGTGCCTTGGAGGTGGGCGTCGCGTGTGCCACCGGCCCCGCGCCCAGGCCCGCCGGGACGGTCGCCTGGGCCCGGTAGGCGAGGAAACCGACCGTTCCCAGCGCCGCCGCGGTGAGGACGGCCACGATCCCCGAGCTGGTCCCTGCCACCTGCGCCACCTCTGCCTCGTGCCGTCAACCGGTGTATATGTCGTACTTCGTACAGACCGTAGCAGTCGGTGACCGTCCGTCCCGGACGACCCTGCGGGCGGCGCGGGCGCCGTAGGCTGTTCGCGTGCTCTTGCTCGCTCTGGATACCGCAACACCCGCCGTCACCGTCGCCCTGCACGACGGCACCGACGTCATCGCCTCGTCGAGCCAGGTGGACGCGCGCCGGCACGGAGAGCTGCTGCTGCCGGCCGTCGACCGGGTCCTCACCGAGGCCGGACTGAAGCTGGAGGCCGTCACCGGGATCGTCGTCGGCACCGGGCCCGGCCCCTACACCGGCCTGCGCGTCGGCCTCATGACCGCCGACACCTTCGGCCTGGCGCTCGGCGTCCCCGTGCACGGCCTGTGCACGCTGGACGGCCTCGCCTACGCCGCCGACATCGAGAAGGGCCCCTTCGTCGTGGCGACGGACGCCCGGCGCAAGGAGGTCTACTGGGCCACGTACGCCGACTCCCGGACCCGGCTGACCGGCCCGGCCGTCGACCGTCCGGCCGACATCGCCGAGCGGGTCGCGGGCCTTCCGGCGGTCGGCGCCGGCGCGCTGCTCTACCCGGACACGTTCCCGCGCGCCCACGAGCCCGAGCACGTGTCCGCCGCCGCCCTCGCCTCGCTCGCGGCGGAGAAGCTGGCCGCGGGCGAGGAGCTCGCGGCCCCCCGGCCGCTGTACCTGCGCCGGCCGGACGCCCAGGTCCCCAAGAACTACAAGGTGGTCACCCCCAAGTGACACAGCCGGCACCCCCCCGACTGCGCGAGATGCGCTGGTGGGACATCGACCCGGTCCTGGGGCTCGAACGGGACCTGTTCCCCGAGGACGCCTGGTCCCGGGGCATGTTCTGGTCCGAGCTGGCCCATTCCCGGGGGCCCGAGGCCACCCGCTGCTACCTCGTCGCCGAGTCCGCCGACGGCCGGATCGTCGGGTACGCGGGCCTGGCCGCCGCCGGTGACCTGGCCGACGTGCAGACCATCGCCGTGGCCCGCGACCACCAGGGCACCGGCCTCGGTGCCCGCCTGCTGACCGAGCTGCTGCGCGCGGCGACCGCGTTCGAGTGCCACGAGGTGATGCTTGAGTGCCGGGTGGACAACCTGCCCGCCCAGAAGCTCTACGAGCGCTTCGGCTTCACCCCCATCGGCTTCCGGCGCGGCTACTACCAGCCGGGCAATGTGGACGCCCTGGTGATGCGCCTGACCACGGAACCCGGCAGCGGCTCGGCCGCGGGCTCCGCCTCAGTACAAGGAACCGATATCAATGACTGACGAACCTCTCGTCCTCGGCATCGAGACCTCCTGCGACGAGACCGGCGTCGGCATCGTCCGCGGCACCACCCTGCTGGCGGACGCCGTCGCCTCCAGCGTCGACGAGCACGCCCGCTTCGGCGGCGTGGTGCCGGAAGTGGCGTCCCGGGCGCACCTGGAGGCGATGGTCCCCACCATCGACCGCGCGCTGAAGGAGGCGGGGGTCAGCGCCAGGGACCTGGACGGCATCGCGGTCACCGCGGGCCCCGGTCTCGCGGGCGCCCTGCTCGTCGGCGTCTCGGCGGCCAAGGCGTACGCCTACGCGCTCGGCAAGCCCCTGTACGGCGTCAACCACCTCGCCTCCCACATCTGCGTGGACCAGCTGGAGCACGGCCCGCTGCCCGAGCCGACGATGGCCCTGCTGGTCTCCGGCGGCCACTCCTCGCTGCTGCTGTCGGCCGACATCACGTCGGACGTCCGGCCGATGGGTTCGACCATCGACGACGCGGCCGGCGAGGCCTTCGACAAGATCGCCCGCGTGCTGAACCTGGGCTTCCCCGGCGGCCCGGTCATCGACCGGTACGCCAAGGAGGGCGACCCGGAGGCCATCGCCTTCCCGCGCGGCCTGACCGGCCCGCGCGACCCGGCGTACGACTTCTCCTTCTCGGGCCTGAAGACCGCCGTGGCCCGCTGGATCGAGGCCCGGCGCGCGGCCGGCGAGGAGGTCCCGGTCCGCGATGTGGCCGCCTCCTTCCAGGAGGCCGTGGTCGACGTGCTGACCCGCAAGGCCGTCCGCGCCTGCAAGGACGAGGGCGTGGACCACCTGATGATCGGCGGCGGTGTGGCGGCCAACTCCCGGCTGCGCGCGCTCGCCCAGGAGCGCTGCGAGGCGGCCGGTATCCGGCTGCGCGTGCCGCGTCCCAAGCTGTGCACGGACAACGGCGCCATGGTGGCCGCGCTCGGCGCCGAGATGGTCGCCCGCAACCGGGCCGCGTCCGCCTGGGACCTGTCGGCCGACTCCTCCCTGCCGGTGACCGACCCGCACGTGCCCGGCCACGACCACGACCATGTGCACGAGGTCAGCAAGGAGAACCTCTACTCGTGACCGTCGCCCTGATGTGGGAGGCCCGGGCCACCGAGGGCCGGGGCGCGGACCTGCTGGCCTGGGTGCGCGAACAGCCCCTCGCCGGCGAGCCGTTGCGCCGCGAGACCTTCCGCGCGCCGCAGGACCGGGTGCTGGTCGTCACGTGGTGGGACGCGCCGTACGACGCCCCGCTTCCCGAACTGCCGGATCCCGACCGGGACTTGGTCACCCGGCCCGTGCACCGATGGCGGTTCGAGGCGGTGGCGGAGGGCTGAGTTGGGGAAACCGCCCCGACTGCGCTATGATCATCACACAGCGAACGGCCGGAACACCGGTCCGGACGCAGTGCGTTGGTGGTCCAAGGAAAGACGCCCCGCTTCCTGCGGGGAGATGCAGGTGCAAGGCCTGCCCGGCGCTCCACTCGACACCCCGCCCCCGGGTCACCGGCGGCGGGGTGTTCGCGTTTCACGGGTCACCTGCTCGAATGTTTCGCCCGATCATTCGAATGTTCCGGAGAGCTCTGACCTGCCGAGGGCTTCGTCAAGCGGTCCGCCGGGGATACGATCGCGGGCATGAAGCCCTCGAAGCCCGCAGGAACGCAGACGGCGACCCTCGCCGAGATCGCCCGTGAGGCGGGAGTCTCCGCTCCGACTGTTTCGAAGGTCCTCAACGGCCGGGCCGATGTCTCCCCCGCCACCCGCACCCGCGTCGAGGAGCTGCTGCGCGCCTACGGCTACCGGCGCCGCCGTGCCGAGGCATCCCGCTCGCCCCTCATCGACGTGGTCTTCCACGAGCTGGAGAGCGCCTGGGCGATGGAGGTCATCCGGGGCGTGGAGAACGTCGCCCGGGACGCCGGGCTGAGCGTGGTCCTGTCCGAGTCGGCCGGCCGGCTCACCCCCGGCCGCACCTGGGCCGACCAGGTGGCCGCCCGCCGCCCGCACGGTGTGGTGCTGGTGCTCTCCGAGCTCGACGAGTCCCAGCGGGCGCTGCTGACCAGCCGCTCCATCCCGTTCGTGGTGATGGACCCGGCCGGCGACCCGGGCCCGGACGTTCCGTCGATCGGCGCCACCAACTGGCAGGGCGGTCTCGCCGCCACCCGCCATCTGGTGGAACTCGGCCACACCCGGATCGGCGCGATCAGCGGCCCGTCCCGGATGATGTGCAGCCGGGCCCGGGTCGACGGCTACCGGGCCGCCCTGGAGACGGCCGGACTGCCCGTCGACCCCTCCCTCGTCGTGGCCGGTGACTTCCACCACGACGCGGGCTACCGCCTGGGCCTGGAGCTGCTGCGCCGCCCGGACCGGCCCACCGCCGTCTTCGCGGGCAACGACCTCCAGGCGCTCGGCCTGTACGAGGCCGCCCGTGAGCTGGGTCTGCGCGTCCCGGAGGACCTCAGCGTGGTCGGCTTCGACGATCTGCCGGTGGCGCGCTGGGTGGGTCCGCCGCTGACGACCGTACGGCAGCCGCTCACCGAGATGGCCGAGGCCGCGGCCCGGCTGGTGCTGGAGCTGGGGAGCGAGCGGGAGGAGCGGGCGGCGACCCGGGTGGAGCTGGCGACGAGCCTGGTGGTGCGGTCGAGCACGGACGTGCCTCCGGCCGCTTAGCGTCCGTGCGGACGGAGTCTCCTCCAACGGGCCGGTGCCGGACGGCGGTTCGGTGACGCGGGGATGAGAATTTCCCAAGAAAACCGACTCGGGCGGCTTCTGCTAACAGCCCCCTAATGATTCGGACTTATGTTCCTGTTGTGACGCGACACGAGGAGCAAGGCGACGCGGGCAGACGGGTGGGCCGGCGGTCGAGAGCGCTGAAGATCGTCGGCCTCGCTCTGACGGGCACCCTGGTGCTGGGTGTGGCGGCGGCCGGCTGGGCCTACTGGCATCTCGACCACAACATCAGAAGCGTCGACATCGACAGCGCACTCGGCGACGACCGTCCGGCCAGGGCCGTGGTCACCCCGTCCGCGACCGCCCCGGCGGACGCCTCCCCGCTGCCCACCGGCTCCCTCAACATCCTGGTCCTCGGCTCGGACTCGCGCAGCGGCAAGGACAACCAGGAGCTGGGCGGCGGCGACAGCGGGGGAGCCCGGTCCGACACCGCCATGGTCGTGCACATCGACGCGGGCCGGACGAAGGCCACCGTCGTCAGCATCCCGCGCGACACCCTCGTCACCCGCCCGTCCTGCCCGCTCACCTCCGGCGGCAGGACGGCACCGGCGTACGGCGCCATGTTCAACAGCGCCTACGCGGTGGGCGGCCCGGTGTGCGCGGTGAAGACCGTCGAGACCCTCACCGGCGTCCGCATGGACCACTACCTGGAGGTCGACTTCTCCGGCTTCGCCAAGCTGGTCGACGCGCTCGGCGGGGTCGACGTCACCACCGGCCAGGACATCGACGACGACAAGAGCCACCTGCACCTCAAGGCCGGCACCCACCACCTCGACGGCAAGCAGGCCCTCGCCCTCGCCCGCACCCGGCACGGCATAGGCGACGGCAGCGACCTGGGCCGCATAGGGCTCCAGCAGACACTGGTCAAGGCCCTGCTGGCAGAGATGTCCGGCGGCGGCCTGCTCTCCGACCCGGCCCGGCTGTACCAGGTCGCCGACGCCGTCACCACCAGCCTCACCACCGACACCGGCCTGAACTCCCTGAACGAGCTGGTGAGCCTCGGCCGGAGCCTGAAGGGACTGACCGCCGACCGGGTGCGGACGGTGACCATGCCGGTCGTCACGGCACCGTCCGACCCCAACCGGGTCGTCGCCGAGGAGCCGGCGGCGAAGGACCTCTGGGCCTCCCTGCGCTGAGCCGTGGAAGTCCCGGAAATTTTTTCCGCGGGCCTGTCGATCCAGGTGTCTCCCGTTCGACGCAAGGGGTGAGCGGCGGGAAACGGACCCGCCGCCACGACCGAAGGAGTCACCATGCCCCGCTACCTGTCGCTCGTGCGCGTCGACGAGTCCGCCGCCCCCGCCGGAGGCCCCAGCGCGGAGCTGATGCAGCGGATGGGCGAGCTGATCGAGGAGATGACCAAGGCCGGTGTGCTGCTCGACACCGCCGGGCTCACCCCGTCCGCCGAGGCCGTCCGGATGGACTGGGACGGCGAGAAGGCCTCCGTGACCGACGGCCCGTTCACCGAGTCCAAGGAGGTCGTCGGCGGCTACGCGCTCATGCAGTGCAAGGACCGGGCCGAGGCGCTGGAGTGGACCCAGCGCTTCCTGAAGGTCCACGGCCCGGAGTGGCGGCTCGCCTGCGAGCTGCGGGAGATCGCCGAGGGCTGAGCCGTTTGGCCCGCCGCCGTCCAGGGTGTTGCATGGTGGGCTGTGGAGACACAACCCGCCACGGCGCACGCCATCGAGACCGTCTTCCGCCTGGAGTCGCCCCGGGTGATCGCCGGGGTCGCCCGGATCGTCCGGGACGTCGGCATCGCCGAGGAACTGGCGCAGGACGCCCTGGTCGCCGCCCTGGAGCGGTGGCCGCTGGACGGGGTTCCGGACAACCCCGGCGCCTGGCTCATGGCCACCGCCCGGCACCGGGCCGTCGACCTGGTCCGGCGCCGCGAGACCTACGCCCGCAAGCTCGCCGAGATCGGCCGCGACCTGGAGACGGCCCCACCGTCGTACGACGCACCGGCCGACCCGGACGACATCGACGACGACCTGCTCCGGCTGGTCTTCACCGCCTGCCATCCGGTGCTGTCGCCGGAGGCCCGGACCGCGCTCACCCTGCGCCTGCTCGGCGGCCTCACCACGGCCGAGATCGCCCGTGCCTACCTGGTCCCGGAGCCGACGGTCGCCCAGCGGATCGTCCGTGCCAAGCGCACCCTGGCGAAGCGGAACGTCGCCTTCGAAGTGCCGTACGGCCCCGACCGCGAAGCCCGCCTCGGCTCCGTGCTGGACGTCGTCTACCTGATCTTCAACGAGGGGTACGCGGCCACCGCCGGCGACGACTGGCTGCGCCCCGGCCTGTGCGAGGACGCGCTGCGGCTGGCCCGGGTGCTGTCCGCGCTGATGCCCAAGGAGCCCGAGGTGCACGGCCTGACCGCGCTCCTGGAGTTCCAGGCGTCCCGCGCCACCGCCCGCACCGGCCCCGACGGCACACCGGTGCTGTTGAAGGACCAGGACCGCCGCCGCTGGAACCGCATGCTCATCGCGCGCGGCATCCGTGCCCTCGACCGCGCGGGGGCCACCGCGAGCGGCCCCCCGGGCCCGTACACCCTCCAGGCGGCCATCGCCGCCTGCCACGCGCGCGCGTACACGTACGAGGAGACGGACTGGCGCGCCATCGCCACCCTGTACGGCCTGCTGGCCGTCCGCGCCCCGTCCCCGGTGGTCGAGCTGAACCGCGCGGTCGCCGTGTCGATGGCCGACGGCCCGGCGGCGGGCTTGGGGCTGGTGGACGCCCTCGCCGACGCGCCCGCGCTGCGCGGCTACCACCTGCTGCCCAGCGTCCGCGGCGACCTCCTCTCCCGCCTCGGCCGCACCGCCGAGGCCCGTGAGGAGTTCCTCCGGGCGGCGGACCTGACCCACAACGCGAGGGAACGGGAGCTGTTGCTGCGCAGGGCGCGCGCGTGCGGCTGAGCGTCAGCGCAGTGGGTGGCCGATCAGCATCGTCGGCGCCCCGGCGACGCGGGTGAGGAAGACGGTGGCCGCGTTCGGCCCCTGCGGTCTCACCTTCCGGCGCAGCTCCTCCGGCTCGACCGCCGAGCCGCGCTTCTTCACGGTCAGCGTGCCGATCTCGCGCTCCCGCAGCAGGGCCTTGAGCTTCTTCACGTTGAACGCGAGCCGGTCGGTGATCTCGTAACCGGTGGCGTACGGCGTGGACCGGGCCTCGTCGGCGGTGACGTACGCGATGGTCGGGTCCAGGAGCCCGCCGCCGACCTCCTCGGCCACCTCCGCGACCAGGTGCGCGCGGATGACGGCGCCGTCCGGTTCGTACAGGTACCGCCCCACCGGCCGCACCCCGGGATCGGGCAGCCCGCGGCCGACCAGCGTGCGCGGGCCCGGCAGCAGCGTCGCCCGCACCGCGCCCGGCGCCCCGGTCCCGAACCACAGCACCGCCTCCTTCACGTCACCGCCGTCGGAGATCCACTCGGCCTCGGCCGCGGCCGGGACCACCTCGTGCGGGATGCCCGGGGCGATCTTCAGTGCGGCGCGGGGCGCCTTGAGGGCCGCCCCGACCGCCCAGGACAGCGGCGGCGAGTACGCCTCCGGGTCGAAGACGCGCCCGCCCGTGGCCCGGCCGCCACCCCTCACCGGCGCGCTTCGCGCGGCCCCTCTCGGCTGCCCACCCCGGCGCGCCGGGTCCACGAACACCGCGTCGTACCCGGCGGTGTCCACCTCCGTGACGTCGGCCTCGCGCACCTCGATCAGGCCGGCCAGCCCCAGCGCCTCGGCGTTCGCCCGTGCCACGGCCGCCGTCAGCGGGTCCCGGTCCACGGCCAGCACCCGGATCCCGGCCCGCGCCAGCGCGATGGCGTCCCCGCCGATCCCGCAGCACAGGTCGGCGACGGAGGCCACGCCCAGCTCCTTCAGCCGCCCCGCCCGGTACGTGGCCACGGAGGCCCGCGTCGACTGCTCGACCCCGTTGGGTGTGAAGAACATGCGCCCGGCGTCCTCGGCCCCGAACTTCGCCACCGCCCGCTGCCGCAGCCGGGCCTGGCCGAGCGCGGCCGAGACCAGCTCGGCCGGGTGGTCGCGGCGCAGCCGGGTGGCCACGGCCAGCTCCCGCGCGGGCTCGGTGTCGCGGACCTCGTCGAGGAGGGCGCGGCCTTCGGGGGTGAGGAGCAGAGCGAGGTCGTTCACCGGGTCATTGTGGGCCAGTCGGTGGATGGTGCGCCTCCGGCGGCGGTGTCGTCCGGGGTCGGGGGCCGGGGCCTGGGAGGATCCGGCACCATGCGAGCAGTAGTACAAAATGACAAAATTCGGACTCGTTTCCGGCGGCTGGCCCTCGGGGGCGGAGCCGCCGCGCTGGCCGCCGCCACCCTGCTCTCCGGATGCGCCGGGCCCGAGCCGGCGCGCACCGCGTCCGGCCACGGCGGCCCCGCCCAGCCCCAGGACCCGGCGGCGCGCCGGGCCGCCGAACACGCCCGGCTGGCCGCCGCCGCCCGGCGCTGGGGGCTGGACCAGGTCCCGCTCACGCCTCCGCCGCCCCCCGCGAAGAAGCCGAGGATCACCGCCCGCGACGGATTCGAGGTGGACCACCAGGAGGACTGGGACCTGCCCCCCGTCTTCACCACCGTCCCCACCCGGGACAAGGTGGTGTTCCTGACGATCGACGACGGCGCGGAGAAGGACCCGCGGTTCCTCGCCATGATGCGCGAGCTCAGGATCCCGTACACCGCGTTCCTCAGCGACTACCTGGTGAAGGACGACTACGCCTACTTCCGCAAGATGCGGTCCTACGGCAACACCCTGAACAACCACACCCTGCACCACCCCTACCTGCCGGGCCTGTCCTACGAGGAGCAGAAGGACGAGATCTGCGGCATGCAGGCCGTCATGAAGAAGCAGTTCGGCAAGGCGCCCACGGTCTTCCGTCCCCCCTACGGCAACTACAACCAGGACACCCTGGTCGCCGCCAAGGAATGCGGCATCAAGTACGCGCCGATCTGGAACGAGGAGGTCTTCGTCGACCACTGGGAGTACCGCGAGGACGACAAGCGGCTGCGCCGCGGCGACATCGTCCTCACCCACTTCCGCGGCCGGGAGGACTGGGACGGCACGATGGTGGACGACATGCGCCGCTTCCTGAACAAGGTCACGCGCGAGGGCTACGCCGTGGCCCGCCTGGAGGACTACCTGTGACGCGGGCCCGGGGCCCGGCCGCGGTCCTCACCGCGGCCCTGCTCCTGACGGGCTGCGCCCAGTCCGTCGACCCCATCGAACGCCTCGGCAAGAAGGCCGCCGAAGGGGTACGCCCGCACACCACCGCCCCCGACCAGCGCTACCGCGCCTGGGGCCTGGCCCGGCCCCTCGCCCGCTCCCCGGTGCACCCGGCCCGCCCGCTCGCCGAGCGCACGGGGGCCGGTGCCCCGCCCCCCGTGATCGACCAGGTCCCCACCCGCGACCCGGTCGTCTTCCTCACCTACGACGACGGCGCCGAGCGGGACCCCCGCTTCGTCGACATGGTCCGCGAACTGAGGCTCCCGGTCACCCTGTTCCTCACCGACAGCGTCGCCGCCCCCGGCTACCGCCACTTCGCCCGCCTGCACGCCCTCGGCGCCGGCATCCAGAACCACACCGTCGACCACCGGGCCCCGGCCGGACTGCCGTACGCCGGTCAGCGTGCCGAGATCTGCGGCCAGCAGGACCGCCTCCGCGCCGCCCTCGGCGTCCGCCCCCGCCTCTTCCGCCCGCCCTACGGCTCCTACGACCGCACCACCCTGCGCGCGGCGGCCGACTGCGGCATCTCCGCGCTCGTCCTGTGGCGCGCCGCCCTGACCCCGGCCGGCCTCGCCTACGCCCACGGCCCCCACCACCTGTGCCCCGGCGACATCGTCCTGGTGGGGCCCGACGAGTCGAGGGGGCCGGCCCTGCGCACCCGCACGGTACGGGTGCTGAGGGAGGTGCAGGGGCGGGGGCTGACGGTGGGGCGCCTCGACGACTACCTGTGAAGACCGCCCGCACGCCACGATTCCGGGCGACGCGCCGCGGGCAATTGGCACTCCGCTTGACCGAGTGCTAATCGCGGTCATAGTCTCGGCTCTGGCACTCCCCCCTGGAGAGTGCCAGACAAACGCGACGGGCAGGTCCGGCACCCGCGACGACGGATCGACCTGGTCGCCACCTCAGACAGTTAACCCCGTGAGATCTCCGAAGGGGGAGGTCGGATCGTGACGACCGCCAGCTCCAAGGTTGCCATCAAGCCGCTTGAGGACCGCATCGTGGTCCAGCCGCTGGACGCCGAGCAGACCACGGCCTCTGGCCTGGTCATCCCGGACACCGCGAAGGAGAAGCCCCAGGAGGGCGCCGTCCTCGCCGTGGGCCCGGGCCGGTTCGAGAACGGCGAGCGTCTGCCGCTCGACGTCAAGGTCGGCGACGTCGTCCTTTACAGCAAGTACGGCGGCACCGAGGTGAAGTACAACGGCGACGAGTACCTCGTCCTCTCGGCTCGCGACGTCCTCGCGATCATCGAGAAGTAATCACCTCAAGCGACTCTCCGCTTTGAGCTGCGCCCCTGGCCCCCGCGACCGATAAGAAGCCGGGCGCCCGGGGCGCAGCGTCTTTTCACCCACAGATTTCCGAGAGGGCTCCCGCTGTCATGGCGAAGATCCTGAAGTTCGACGAGGACGCCCGTCGCGCCCTTGAGCGCGGCGTCAACAAGCTTGCCGACACCGTCAAGGTGACGATCGGCCCCCGCGGCCGCAACGTCGTCATCGACAAGAAGTTCGGCGCGCCCACCATCACCAACGACGGTGTCACGATCGCCCGCGAGGTCGAGATCGAGGACCCGTACGAGAACCTCGGCGCGCAGCTGGTGAAGGAGGTGGCGACCAAGACCAACGACATCGCTGGTGACGGCACCACCACCGCCACGGTCCTCGCCCAGGCGCTGGTCCGCGAGGGCCTGAAGAACGTCGCCGCCGGTGCCTCCCCGGCCGCCCTGAAGAAGGGCATCGACGCCGCGGTCAAGGCCGTCTCCGAGGACCTGCTCGCCTCGGCCCGCCCGATCGACGAGAAGTCCGACATCGCCGCCGTCGCCGCGCTGTCCGCCCAGGACCAGCAGGTCGGCGAGCTGATCGCCGAGGCGATGGACAAGGTCGGCAAGGACGGTGTCATCACCGTCGAGGAGTCCAACACCTTCGGCCTGGAGCTGGACTTCACCGAGGGCATGGCCTTCGACAAGGGCTACCTGTCGCCGTACTTCGTGACGGACCAGGAGCGCATGGAGGCCGTCCTGGAGGACCCCTACATCCTCATCAACCAGGGCAAGATCTCCGCCATCGCCGACCTGCTGCCGCTGCTGGAGAAGGTCATCCAGGCCGGCTCCTCCAAGCCGCTGCTGATCATCGCCGAGGACGTCGAGGGCGAGGCCCTGTCGACCCTGGTCGTCAACAAGATCCGCGGCACCTTCAACGCCGTCGCGGTGAAGGCCCCCGGCTTCGGCGACCGCCGCAAGGCGATGCTCCAGGACATGGCCGTCCTCACCGGCGCCACCGTCATCTCCGAGGAGGTCGGCCTCAAGCTCGACCAGGTCGGCACCGACGTGCTCGGCTCCGCCCGCCGCGTCACCGTCACCAAGGACGACACCACGATCGTCGACGGCGCCGGCAAGTCCGAGGACGTGCAGGGCCGCGTCGCCCAGATCAAGGCCGAGATCGAGACCACCGACTCCGACTGGGACCGCGAGAAGCTCCAGGAGCGCCTCGCCAAGCTGGCCGGCGGCGTGTGCGTGATCAAGGTCGGCGCCGCCACCGAGGTGGAGCTGAAGGAGAAGAAGCACCGTCTGGAGGACGCCATCTCCGCGACCCGCGCCGCGGTCGAGGAGGGCATCGTCTCCGGTGGTGGCTCCGCCCTGGTCCACGCCTCCAAGGTGCTGGACGGCAACCTCGACAAGTCCGGCGACGAGGCCACCGGTGTCTCAGTGGTCCGCAACGCCGTGGTCGAGCCGCTGCGCTGGATCGGCGAGAACGCCGGCCAGGAGGGCTACGTCATCGTGTCCAAGGTCAAGGACCTGGACAAGGGGCAGGGCTACAACGCCGCCACCGGCGAGTACGGCGACCTGATCAAGGCCGGCGTCATCGACCCGGTCAAGGTCACCCGCTCCGCCCTGGAGAACGCCGCCTCCATCGCCTCCCTGCTGCTCACGACCGAGACCCTGGTCGTCGAGAAGAAGGAAGAGGAGCCGGAGGCCGCGGGCCACGGCCACAGCCACGGGCACGCGCACTGAGCCCAGCGCTCTTGAGCGAAGGCCCGGCACCCCGGTGAGGGGGGCCGGGCCTTCGCCCTGTCCACGACTCGGACGCGGCTACTGCTCCAACGCGTCGAGCGCACCCAGCTGCTGCATCAGCCCCAGCTGGTCGTGCTGCCACCACAGCTCGGCGATCTTGCCGTCGTCGCCGAACCGGAAGAGCGTCGTCCCGGTCATGGTGACCTGGCTGCCGGTGGACGCGATCCCCAGGAAATCGCCCTGGTGGGTGGCGTACCAGGTCCACCGTGCGCAGGCCCGGTCGCCCTGGGTGAGGACGTCCTCGACCGTGAACGCGAAGTCGAAGGCGCCGCGCCACATCCGGAACTCGGCGCGGACGTTGTCCAGCCCGATGGTGTCCTGCGGGTTCATCGGATCATGGCTGTGGATGTCCTCGTCCAGCAGGTCGTTGAGCGGCGGCAGCTCGCCCTCGCTGCACAGCGCCTCGAAGAACCCGCGCACCATGCCCTCGGAGGGGCTCTCGTCCCGTACGACGTCCAGGTCGATGAACGTCGGCATCTCGTCGCACAGCGCGACCAGCCCCCGGAAGACCCGGTCGGTCTCCGGAAGGTTCGAGTTCCGCATCGCGTCCTCGTACGACGGGAACTCCACCACTTCGACCACGTGCGACGCGTCCGAGCGGTCCGTGCCGACCACCGCGTGCGTCGCCGTCCGCTTCCCCTTGGTCTGCTGGACCCAGTCGTCCATGAGCCGGTTCATCTCGTCCAGCCGGCTCGTCCTGCACTCGATGAGCTGTACGAAGGTCATGCGCCGCCTCCGGCCCCCCTGGTCCGGTACCGTCCCGCTCATTTTCCCACCGGGACGGCGGCGCCACCCGCCCGTTACCGCGGCCCGTACTTGCGCCCGGTCCGGGAGCTGATCCCGCCCAGCAGCCCGCGCGGCGTCACCTTCACCAGGCCCATCAGCGCCTTGTACCGGGGGTCGGGGACGGACACCGTCCTGCCGCGCGCGAGGTCGGACAGGGCCGCCGCGACCAGCTTGTCGGCGTCCAGCCACATCCACCCCGGGATGTTGTCCGTGCCCATCCCGGCCCGCTGGTGGAACTCGGTGCGCACGAACCCCGGGCACAGCGCCATCAGCCGGACCCCGCTGCCGGCCAGGTCCTTGGCCGCGCCCTGGGTGAACTGCACGACCCACGCCTTGGACGCGCCGTACGTGCCGCGCGGGACGAACGCGGCCACCGAGGCGACGTTCACCACCCCGCCCCGGCCGCGCTCGCGCATCGCCTCGGCCGCCGCCGACGTCAGCCGGAGCACCGCCTCGCAGTGCACCTTGAGCATCCGCAGCTCGTCCGCCATCGGTACTTCCAGATAGCGGCCCTTGTTGCCGAAGCCGGCGTTGTTGACCAGCAGGTCGACCGGGTTCTTCCGGTCGCCGAGCCGGTCGGCCACCGCCTCGATGCCCTTGTCCTGCGCCAGGTCGGCGGTCAGCACCTCCACCTCGATGCCGTGCCGGTCGTGCAGTTCCGTCGCCTGCTCGCGCAGCCGCCCGGTGTCCCGCGCGACCAGGACGAGGTCATGCCCGTCAGCCGCCAGCCGCCGCGCGAACGCGGCACCGATCCCCGCGGTCGATCCCGTAATCAGAGCCGTTGTCATGGCCCAAGGGTAGTGACCCGGAGCGATCGCGTCCGCTGGGCGGCGACGGCCCTTCAGGGCCGGGCGGCGATGTACTTGCGGGCCGCGGCCAGGGTCTCCGGGTGCAGGGCCGGGCCCGCGGCGAGCACCCGGGGCAGCAGTTCCCGCTCCGTGGTGGTCGCACGGAACTCCAGCGCCGCCGTCACCCCGTGGTCCGGCCGGTGCACGATCTCGATCGGATCGCCCGCCCGTATCTCACCCGGCTCGATCACCCGGAGGTAGGCACCCGTTGCGCCCTTCTGTGTGAACCTCTTGACCCAGCCGCGTTCGCCCAGATGGCCCTGGAACGTGCGGCACGGGATCCGGCCCGAGGTCACCTCCAGGACCACCGCCGGACCGATCCGCCAGCGCTCGCCGATCAGCGCCCCGGACACGTCCAGTCCGTCCGTGGTGAGGTTCTCCCCGAAGCAGCCGTTGGCCAACGATCGGCCGAGCTCGCGCTCCCACGCGTCGAGGTCCTCGCGCGCGAACGCGTACACCGCCTGGTCGTCCCCGCCGTGGTGCCGCAGGTCGCACACCGCGTCCCCGGCCAGGCCGCTCCCGCCGACGCCCTTCGGGCCCGGCGCCGACACCCGCACCGGCCCGTCGGCCGGCTTCTTGTCGATGCCCGTCACGCCGTCCGCCTGATCCGTGTACGGCACCGGCCGCGGCCGGCCGATGTTGACCGAGAGAAGCTTCATGGCCGCACGGTACGGGACCGGCCTCAAAGCGTCGAGCGAGTATTCGCCTCCGTCTCCAAGCAGCCCTTATGCTCGGGGGGTGATCGAGGCCCGTCATCTCCGCGTCCTGCGCGCCGTCGCCACCACCGGTTCCTTCTCGGCGGCGGGGCGCGAGCTGGGCTGCACCCAGCCCGCCGTCAGCCAGCAGATGAAGGCCCTGGAAGCCTCGGTCGGCACCCCGCTGCTGGTCCGCACCGGGCGCGAGATGCGCCTCACCCAGGCCGGCGAGGCCCTGGTCCGGCACGCCTCCGGCATCCTCGCCGGGCTCACCGCGGCCGAGGAGGAGGTCGCCGCCATCGCCGGCCTGCGCGCGGGCCGGGTCCGGCTGGTCTCCTTCCCCAGCGGCAGCTCCACCCTGGTGCCCACCGCCCTGGCCGCGCTGCGCGCGGCTCACCCCGGCACCCGCGTCTCCCTGGAGGAGGCCGAACCGCCGAGGTCGGTGGAACTGCTCCGCGAGGGCGACTGCGACCTGGCCCTGGCCTTCCGCTACGAGGGAGCGGCGGTCGCCGAGGACTGGGACGATCTGGTCGCGCGCCCCCTGCTGACGGACCGCCTGGTCGCCCTGGTGCCCGAACGGCACCGGCTCGCGCGCGCGGACACCGTCGCCATCGGCGAGCTGGCCCACGAGCCCTGGATCGCGGGCTGCCCGCGCTGCCGCGGCCAGCTGGTCGAGGTGTGCGAGGGGGCCGGATTCACCCCGCGCATCGACTTCGCCACCGACGACTATCCGGCCGTGGTCGGCCTGGTCGGCGCGGGCCTCGGCGTCGCCGTCCTGCCCCAGCTGGCCGTGGAGTCGGTACGGCCGCGGGGCGTGCGCACGGTACGGCTGGAACCGGCGGTACGGCGGGAGATCGTCGCCCTCACGCTGCCCGACCTGGCCCAGGTGCCGGCGGTGTCGGCCACGCTGGAGCAGCTGGCCCGGGCGGCGCGGGCGGCGGGCCGCGGTCAGGGATAGCCCAAGACGCGGGGGTCGCTCGGAGATGGGGGACCGCCTGGGGAGACGGCGGGCCGCCCGGACGGGCCACGGGCACGCGCGTGCGTGCCCGGTAAGGAAGTGGATGCTTTGCCTATGGGTGTTGCAGAAACGTTCCTTCAGTGATCAGAAGCGGTGTCCCCGCTGGTGGTCGAGGCCGCCACCAGGCGGTTGCGTGCCCGCCCCATCAACTCCTCGCGCTCGTCCTCGGTCAGGCCGCCCCAGACGCCGTACGGCTCGCGCACCGCCAGCGCGTGTGCCGCGCACTCCGCACGGACCGGGCACCTCATGCAGACCTCTTTGGCCGAGTTCTCGCGAGCGCTCCGAGCCGCCCCGCGCTCGCCCTCCGGGTGGAAGAAGAGCGAGCTGTCCACCCCGCGGCAGGCAGCCAGCAGCTGCCAGTCCCACAGGTCCGCGTTCGGTCCGGGAAGGCGGGAGAAATCTGCCATTACGTGACCCCTTGTCGCCGTTCTGGGCGGATACGGTGCCAACGACCGTACATCTCCGGTCTAAGGAGATGAAAATATGACTCATTGCGAATCTAGCCCCGGACACTGCGAAACGGGAAGAAAAAGGGCCGAATGGGGCATAGGTTGTGATGAAAAGTTGTGGGTCCGTCGAGCATGTCTGCACCGTGTCGACGCCCTCACGTAGAGTGCCGAAGACGGCACGCGGGCCCGTAACTCTTTCGAGTGACCGTCGTTGAGAGTGCGGATGCGGTTGAGAAAACAAGCGCTCGGGCAGGCGTCCGAGACGGTCGACCGCACAGGTGACGATTCCGTACCAGCCTGGAGGCTCAAGGTGACGCGCATCAGCTGCGGAGGGCGGTCATGACATCCGTCCTCGTCTGCGACGACTCCCCGCTTGCCCGAGAAGCGCTCCGCCGCGCGGTCGCGACCGTGCCCGGTGTCGAGCGCGTGACGACGGCGGCCAACGGCGAGGAAGTCCTCCGCCGCTGGGGCGCCGACCGCTCCGACCTCATCCTGATGGATGTGCGCATGCCCGGTCTGGGCGGCGTCGAGACCGTGCGCCGGCTGCTGTCCGCCGACCCGGGCGCGCGCATCATCATGCTCACCGTCGCCGAGGACCTCGACGGGGTGGCCCTCGCGGTCGCCGCCGGCGCGCGGGGATACCTGCACAAGGACGCCTCGCGCGCGGAGCTGCGCGCCACGGTGACCCAGGCGCTGGCCGACCCCACCTGGCGACTCGCCCCGCGCCGGCTGCGCTCGGCCGAGATGGGCGCCGCGCCCACGCTCACCGCGCGTGAGATCCAGGTGCTGGAGGGCATGAGCCACGGCCGCTCGAACGCCGAGATCGGCCGGGAGCTGTTCCTCTCCGAGGACACCGTCAAGACGCACGCCCGGCGCCTGTTCAAGAAGCTCGGCGCCTCGGACCGCGCGCACGCGGTGGCCCTCGGCTTCCGCTGGGGACTGGTCCGCTAGCGAGAGTGAAGCCGGGCGGGCCGCTCGTCACCGGGGCGTTCCGGTGCCGTCCGTGCCCCCGGGCACCGTGTGGGTGGCCGGCCGACCGCGCTCGTCGAGGTGGCCGGTGTGCCCCTCCGGTGCCCCGGTTCCGTGCCTCCGGGGCGTGCGCCCGCCCGGTGGTGGGCGGGCGGACGTCGTGCGGGGCTCGGGTCGTACGGGTGGTGGCGTGCCGGGCTGCTGTGCGGTTGTTGTCGGGCCGTCACTGCCATGCGTCGCCGTCGGGCCGTTGCCGTCGTGCCGTTCGGCGGACGGGGCTGTCCGGGTGATTCCGGTCGTCCCGGTCCGCCCTGGTCGCCTCGGCTGTCCCGGCCGTCCGGGTCCCGCACCGGTGGGTGAACTGTCGTACAAGTCGGCGGCGCACGTCACGCGGGTCGGCGGCGAACCGTCGTACAAGTCGGCGGTGCACGTCAGCGGGACGGCGGCGAACCGTCGTAGAAGTCGGTGGCGCGCGTCGTGCAGGTCGGCGGCGAACCGTCTTGGAATCGGCGGGAGGGTTCGCTGTCCGGTGGAACGCGTCGACAGCGACCACCCCGGCGCACAACGGTGCCGAACGCGGCGCGTTACCACTCCGGCGCACCACCCCGCCAACGCCCCGAGGGGCGTTCGTACGGCGGCCCGCCGGACGCGCGCTGCTCGTTTCGGCGGGGATGCCGCATCCTTGAGGTGTGGAGTCTCTCGGGGACGAGTCGGTCGAGCGGAAGGGGAGGGCGCAAGGAATGAGTGCCGGCGCACCTGCTCATAACGCTTCGGTGCACAACCACGAGCACGATGCGACGGACCGGACGGCCGCAAGGCACCATGGACCGATGCGCGACGACGAGGCGGGCACGGCCCACGGGGCGATCGGTGCGCTCGTGCATCGTGCCGTCGACGGGGACGAGCAGGCCACGCACGATCTGCTCGCCCATGTCCACCCCCTGGCGTTGCGCTACTGCCGCACCCGGCTCTCCCGGCTGCCCGGCGACGCGCGCCACTTCGTGGAGGACCTCGCCCAGGAGGTCTGCGTGGCGGTCCTGCTCGCCCTGCCCCGCTACCGCGACACCGGCCGCCCCTTCGAGGCGTTCGTCTTCGCCATCGCCTCCCACAAGGTCGCCGACCTCCAGCGGGCGGCGATGCGCCACCCGGGATCGACCGCGGTGCCGTCCGACGAGATGCCCGAGCGGCCCGACGACTCCCTCGGCCCCGAGGAGCGCGCCCTGCTCAGCAGCGACGCAGAGTGGGCGAAGAAGCTGCTGGCCAACCTCCCCGAGAACCAGCGCGAACTGCTCCTGCTGCGGATCGCCGTGGGCTTGACCGCGGAGGAGACGGGGCAGATGTTGGGAATGTCACCCGGTGCGGTCCGCGTGGCCCAGCACCGGGCCCTGAGCCGCCTGAGGGCGCTCGCCGAACAGTGAACCCCCCTGCGCGGAGCCTGGAGCAGCTCGCGCGCTGAACAGGTGCGCCGCCGTTTCCGTACGAACATACGAAGCCTGAAGCGACCCCGTACCGTGGAATTTGCTAGCGACGCTTCCCGTTAGCATGGACATCCGCACCGATCAAGGCCATTTGGGGAAGGTGTCATGACTGCCAACGTCGACGGAGTGCCCGGTAAATTCGCGACACTCGGGCTGACCTACGACGACGTGCTGCTGCTGCCGGGCCCGTCGGACATGGCACCCGACGAGATCGACACCGCCTCGTACGTCTCCAAGAACGTGCGGGTCAACATCCCGCTGCTGTCCGCCGCCATGGACAAGGTGACCGAGTCCCGCATGGCGATCGCGATGGCCCGCCAGGGCGGCGTCGGCGTCCTGCACCGCAACCTCTCCATCGAGGACCAGGCCAACCAGGTCGACCTGGTGAAGCGCTCCGAGTCCGGCATGGTCACCGACCCCATCACCATCCACCCGGACGCCACGCTGGCCGAGGCCGACGCGCTGTGCGCCAAGTTCCGCATCAGCGGCGTCCCGGTCACCGACGGCGAGAAGAAGCTCCTCGGCATCGTCACCAACCGTGACATGGCCTTCGAGAGCGACCGCAGCCGCCGCGTGCACGAGGTCATGACCCCGATGCCGCTGGTCACCGGCAAGGTCGGCATCTCCGGCCCGGAGGCCATGGAGCTGCTGCGCAAGCACAAGATCGAGAAGCTGCCGCTCGTCGACGACGAGGGCGTCCTCAAGGGCCTGATCACCGTCAAGGACTTCGTCAAGGCGGAGCAGTACCCGAACGCGGCCAAGGACGCCGAGGGCCGCCTGCTGGTCGGCGCTGCGGTCGGCGTGGCCGGCGACGCCTTCGAGCGCGCCCAGGCCCTGATCGAGGCGGGCGTCGACTTCATCGTGGTGGACACCGCGCACGGCCACTCCCGGCTGGTCGGCGACATGATCGCCAAGATCAAGTCCAACTCTTCCGGCGTCGACGTCATCGGCGGCAACGTCGCCACCCGCGACGGCGCCCAGGCCCTGGTCGACGCGGGCGCCGACGGCATCAAGGTCGGTGTCGGCCCCGGCTCCATCTGCACCACCCGCGTCGTCGCCGGCGTCGGTGTCCCGCAGGTCACCGCGATCTACGAGGCCGCGCTCGCCGCGAAGGAGGCCGGTGTCCCGGTCATCGGCGACGGTGGTCTGCAGTACTCCGGTGACATCGCCAAGGCCCTGGTCGCGGGCGCCGACACGGTGATGCTCGGCTCGCTGCTCGCGGGCTGCGAGGAGTCCCCGGGCGAGCTGCTGTTCATCAACGGCAAGCAGTTCAAGTCGTACCGCGGCATGGGCTCCCTGGGCGCCATGCAGACCCGCGGCGACCGCAAGTCCTTCTCCAAGGACCGCTACTTCCAGGAGGGCGTCGCCTCCGACGAGCAGCTCATCCCCGAGGGCATCGAGGGCCAGGTGCCCTACCGCGGCCCGCTCTCCTCGGTAGTCCACCAGTTGGTCGGCGGTCTGCGCCAGTCGATGTTCTACGTCGGCGGCAAGACCGTGCCCGAGCTCCAGGCCAACGGCCGGTTCGTGCGGATCACCTCGGCGGGTCTGAAGGAGTCCCACCCGCACGACATCCAGATGACGGTCGAGGCGCCGAACTACAGCGGCCGGAAGTAGCGGCGGCAGCGGCCGCGGGGGAAGCAGCGGCCGCAGGCAGCCGCGGGAAGTGACGCGCACGCGCGCGTGAGTCTCGCGCCACGGCGGTCCCGGAGCATCCGGGGCCGCCGTTGTCGTACCCGTCGGCGATACTGGAAGGCGCTGCAACGCATAGGGAAAGGCCACCAACGTGACTGAGATCGAGATCGGGCGCGGCAAGCGCGGCCGCAGGGCGTACGCCTTCGACGACATCGCCGTCGTCCCCAGCCGCCGTACGCGGGACCCGAAGGAGGTCTCGATCGCCTGGCAGATCGACGCCTACCGCTTCGAGCTGCCGTTCCTGGCCGCCCCCATGGACTCCGTGGTCTCACCGGCCACCGCGATCCGCATCGGCGAGCTGGGCGGCCTCGGCGTGCTCAACCTGGAAGGCCTGTGGACGCGGTACGAGGACCCGCAGCCGCTGCTGGACGAGATCGCCGAGCTGCCCGCCGAGCAGGCGACCCGCCGCCTCCAGGAGATCTATGCGGCACCGGTCAAGGAGGAGCTGATCGGCGCCCGCATCAAGGAGGTGCGCGACTCCGGCGTGGTCACCGCCGCCGCGCTCTCCCCGCAGCGCACCGCCCAGTTCTCCAAGGCGGTCGTGGACGCGGGCGTGGACATCTTCGTCATCCGGGGTACGACGGTCTCGGCGGAGCACGTGTCGTCCTCGCACGAGCCGCTGAACCTGAAGCAGTTCATCTACGAGCTGGACGTCCCGGTGATCGTCGGCGGCTGCGCCACGTACACGGCGGCCCTGCACCTGATGCGCACCGGGGCCGCGGGTGTCCTCGTCGGCTTCGGCGGCGGCGCCGCGCACACCACGCGCAACGTTCTGGGCATCCAGGTCCCGATGGCCACGGCCGTCGCCGACGTGGCCGCGGCCCGCCGGGACTACATGGACGAGTCCGGCGGCCGGTACGTGCACGTGATCGCGGACGGCGGTGTCGGCTGGTCCGGCGACCTGCCCAAGGCCATCGCCTGCGGCGCCGACGCCGTGATGATGGGCTCCCCGCTGGCCCGGGGCACGGACGCGCCCGGCAAGGGCCACCACTGGGGCATGGAGGCGGTCAACGAGGAGCTGCCCCGCGGCAAGAAGGTCGACCTCGGCACGGTCGGCACGGTCGAGGAGATCCTCACCGGCCCGTCCCACACCCCGGACGGCTCGATGAACTTCTTCGGCGCCCTGCGCCGCGCCATGGCCACCACCGGCTACAGCGAGCTGAAGGAGTTCCAGCGGGTCGAGGTGACGGTGGCGGACAGCCAGCACCGACGGTAGCCGCCGGAGCGCTCTCCACGACGCCTGAAGGGCCGGTCATCCCTGGCGGATGACCGGCCCTTTCGTCACGGCAAGCGAGCGGTCACTCCCACGCCCCCCAGCTCTTGCGCGCCCCCCTTCACAACCGGTGCGCCGCCCCCGTGGGTGTGGCGCCGCGAGTGTCCAGCAGCAGCTGGGCCTTCACCGAGAGCCCCTGCAAGTCGTACGTGCGGTGCTGCTGGAGCAGGATCGTGAGGTCGGCGTCGGCCGCCGCCTCGTACAGGGAGTCCGCGCGTGGCACGGGCCGGTCCAGGACGCTCCACTCGGGCACGTACGGGTCGTGGTAGCTCACGGCCGCGCCCAGTCCCATCAGCCGTACGGCGATCTCCTGGGCCGGGGTGCCCTGCTGGTCGGCGAGGTCCGGCTTGTAGGTGACGCCGAGGAGCAGCACGCGGGCCCCGCGCGCGGACTTGCCGTGTTCGTTGAGGAGCGTGGCCGCGCGCTGGACGACGTACCGGGGCATCCGGCTGTTGACCTGCTGGGCCAGCTCGACCATGCGCAGGGTGCGGGTCGCGTGCCCGGTGAGGTCCAGTGCGACCCCGTGCCCGCCGACGCCCGGACCCGGCCGGAACGCCTGGAAGCCGAAGGGCTTGGTCTCCGCGCACCGGATGACGTCCCACAGGTCGACGCCCAGCTCGTGGCAGAGGACGGCCATCTCGTTGACGAGCGCGATGTTGACGTGCCGGTAGTTGGTCTCCAGCAACTGCACGGTCTCCGCCTCGCGCAGCCCGCGCGCGCGTACGACCTTGTCGGTGAGCCGGCCGTAGAACGCGGCGGCCGACTCGGTGCAGGCGGGGGTGAGACCGCCGATGACCTTGGGGGTGCTCGCGGGGGTGTGGTCGCGGCTGCCGGGGTCGACCCGGCTGGGGGAATAGGCGAGGTGGAAGTCCCGGCCCGCGCGCAGCCCCGAGCCCTCCTCCAGCAGCGGGCGCAGGAACTCCTCCGTGGTGCCCGGGAGCACCGGCGACTCCAGGATGACCGTGGTGTGCGGACGGAGCCGCGCGGCCAGGGTGCGGGCGGCCGCCTCGACCTGACCGAGGTCGAGCCCGCCGTCGGCGCCGCGCGGGGTGGGCGCGCAGATCACCGCGGTGCGCACCCGGCCGAGCTGGGCGGGGTCGGTGACGGGGCGGAACCCGGCGGAGTGCATCCGGCGCAGCTCCGCCGGGCTGAGTGAGCCGGCCTCGGGGCCGGTGGCATAGCCGACGGTGGAGATACCGGAGGCGACGGCGGCCTGGGCGAGCGGCAGGCCGTAGGGACCGAGTCCGATGACGGCGAGGTCTGCGGGCATGGCGTGGGCCGTCCTTCCAGTAGCCGAAGCGGGACAGGTGCGCAACCGCTGTGGAGAAGACGAGCGAGTGCACTGTCAGACTAGGTACATATATGACCGTTATGCGTGATTGTGTTTGTGTGTCTTCCAAGGGTTGTGCGCAAGTTGTCCACAGGCCGGGGGCCCGTGGTGGCTGAAGTCGGGCAGCCCGGTCAGAATTTGGGCATGAGGAGGGGATGAACCGGGCTTCGCCCACCGGGTGCGGCCGACGCGAGCGAGTCTGCGACAGCGGGAGGCAGCGGTGAGGACAGCGACTCTGGGGCCGGCGCAGCGCGCCGGGGCACTGGCGGCGATGGCGGAGCGCGAGCTGGACGTACTGGTGGTCGGCGGCGGAGTGGTGGGCGCCGGCACCGCGCTGGACGCCGTCACGCGCGGCCTGTCCACCGGCCTGGTCGAGGCCCGGGACTGGGCGTCCGGCACCTCCAGCCGGTCCAGCAAGCTCATACACGGCGGCCTGCGCTACCTGGAGATGCTCGACTTCGCCCTGGTCCGCGAGGCCCTCAAGGAGCGCGGACTGCTGCTGGAGCGCCTCGCCCCGCACCTGGTCAAGCCGGTCCCGTTCCTCTACCCGCTCCAGCACAAGGGCTGGGAGCGGCTGTACGCGGGCTCCGGCGTCGCGCTGTACGACGCGATGTCCATGGCCCGCGGGCACGGCCGGGGCCTGCCCGTGCACCGCCACCTCACCCGCCGCCACGCCCTGCGGGTGGCCCCCTGCCTGAAGAAGGACGCCCTGGTCGGTGCCCTGCAGTACTACGACGCCCAGATGGACGACGCCCGCTTCGTCGCCACCCTGGTGCGCACGGCCGCGTCCTACGGCGCGAAGGTGGCCAACCGCGCGCGCGTGACCGGGTTCCTGCGCGAGGGGGAGCGGGTCGTCGGCGCCCGGGTGCAGGACGTGGAGGCCGGCGGGGAGTACGAGATCCACGCCCAGCAGGTCGTCAACGCCACCGGTGTGTGGACCGACGACACGCAGGCCATGGTCGGCGAGCGCGGCCGGTTCCACGTGCGCGCCTCCAAGGGCATCCACCTGGTGGTGCCCAAGGACCGCGTCCACTCCACGACCGGCCTGATCCTGCGCACCGAGAAATCCGTCCTGTTCGTCATCCCCTGGGGCCGGCACTGGATCATCGGCACCACCGACACCGACTGGGACCTGGACAAGGCCCACCCGGCCGCGTCCAGCGCCGACATCGACTACCTGCTGGAGCACGTCAACTCGGTGCTGGCCGTGCCGCTCAGCCGCGACGACGTGCAGGGGGTGTACGCGGGACTGCGCCCGCTGCTGGCCGGCGAGTCCGACGCCACCAGCAAGCTGTCCCGCGAGCACACGGTCGCCCACCCGGTGCCGGGACTGGTGGTCGTGGCGGGCGGCAAGTACACGACGTACCGGGTGATGGCCAAGGACGCCGTCGACGAGGCCGTGCACGGGCTCGACATGCGCGTGGCCGACTGTGTCACGGAGGAGACCCCGCTGCTCGGCGCGGAGGGCTACCAGGCGCTGTGGAACGCGCGAGCGCGGATCGCCGCGCGCACCGGGCTGCACGTGGTCCGCGTGGAGCACCTGCTGAACCGGTACGGCTCGCTGGCCGAGGAGGTCCTGGACCTCATCGCCGCCGACCCCGCGCTCGGCGAGCCGCTCCAGGCCGCCGACGACTACCTGCGCGCCGAGGTGGTGTACGCCGCCTCGCACGAGGGCGCCCGGCACCTGGACGACGTCCTCACGCGCCGCACCCGCATCTCCATCGAGACCTTCGACCGCGGCACCCGCAGCGCCCGCGAGGCGGCCGAACTGATGGCGCCCGTCCTCGGCTGGGACGAGGACCAGATCGCCCGCGAGGTCGAGCACTACGAGAAGCGGGTGGAGGCCGAGCGGGAGTCCCAGCTCCAGCCGGACGACCAGACGGCGGACGCCGCGAGGCTGGGTGCACCGGACATCGTGCCGCTGTAGCAGCGGCTGCGTTCACTCGAACGAGTGGCCGTTTTCGGGATCTCCGCTCGAATCCCGGCCGTTCTACTGGATGCGAGGGGAGAACTCGGCGGAGAGCAGCGCGGGTTCGGGGCACGGGTCTGCGATCGCGTCCGTGTTCACCCGGAAGGTGAGGACACGGCGGCCGTCGGCGGTGGCTGCGCCGCGCACGTGGCTCCCGGATGTGCGGCCGTCGTGCCCCCACACCGGGTGCTGCCGGCGACCTGGCGGACGACCAGGCCGAGCAGGACGTTTTAGCGGGTGCTGGAGCAGGAGTGGTGGCCCTGACGGGCCGGGGGGAGGGTGAGAGCGATGCGCAGGGCCTGAAGCGGAGTCAGAGGCACGGCGTCACGGATGGCTTGAGTCGGCGCGGGCGATGCCAGGGGGCGAGCGGCAGCGCGAGGGGCATCGGTATGGACAGGACTGTCCGATGCGTCGGCCTGCCGGTTCCTCCCTTCTTACGGCCCATCGTCCCGGTAGGCGGAATGCGTGCTTCAGGCGGGCTTCCGGGGTGGCGGGGGCGGGCCCGGTCCAGGGGCACCCTGGGCGTCGGCCACTTGTCGGGTGAGAGACAATGGAGGCTCTGTCAGGGCGGGTTGTATGAGGGGACGCATGTCGGAGGCGGAGCGGGCGGGTACATCTCGTCAGGAGACTCGTCAGGACAAGAACGAGCGGCGTCTCCTCGCGGGGCGGTACCGGCTGGGAGACGTGCTGGGCCGTGGCGGTATGGGCACGGTCTGGCGCGCCGAGGACGAGACCCTGGGCCGGACGGTCGCCGTCAAGGAGCTGCGGTTCCCGTCGAACATCGACGAGGAGGAGAAGCGGCGCCTGATCACGCGCACCCTGCGCGAGGCCAAGGCGATCGCACGGATCCGCAACAACAGCGCGGTGACGGTCTTCGACGTGGTCGACGAGGACGACCGGCCCTGGATCGTCATGGAGCTGGTCGAGGGCAAGTCCCTCGCCGAGGTCATCCGCGAGGACGGCGTGCTGGAGCCGAAGCGCGCCGCCGAAGTGGGGCTCGCCGTCCTCGACGTGCTGCGCTCCGCGCACCGGGAGGGCATCCTGCACCGGGACGTGAAGCCGTCCAACGTCCTCATCGCCGAGGACGGCCGGGTCGTGCTCACCGACTTCGGTATCGCGCAGGTCGAGGGCGACCCGTCCATCACCTCGACCGGCATGCTCGTCGGCGCCCCCTCCTACATCTCCCCGGAGCGGGCCCGTGGCCACAAGCCCGGACCGGCGGCCGACCTCTGGTCGCTCGGCGGCCTGCTGTACGCGGCGGTCGAAGGCACCCCGCCCTACGACAAGGGCTCGGCGATCGCCACGCTCACCGCGGTGATGACCGAGTCCCTGGAGGAGCCGAAGAACGCCGGACCGCTGCGGGACGTCATCTACGGCCTGCTGACCAAGGACCCGGCCAAGCGGCTGGACGACGCCGGGGCCCGGGCCATGCTCAACGCCGTGATCCAGGCGCCCGAGCCCAAGCCGTTGGACGCCACGCAGGTGGTTCCGCTGCCGGCGCAGTCCGGTGGGCCCGGGGACAAGCGGGGCGAGGAGGGCGGCGAGAAGCTGCGCGGCGCCCTGCGGTCGGTCCGCAAGGCGGCCGGGGCGGCCACGTCGGCGGCGACCGCGCGGACCAAGGGCGGGAGCGAGCCGTCCGCGCCGGGGACGGGCGGCGCGGTGGGCGCCGGGGGCGCTGGAGGCGTGGTTCCCGGGGCGCGCCCCGGCGTGTCCGGTGGGCCGGGGGCTGTGCCCGCGGCACGGCCGGGCGGTCCGGCGTCGGGTGCCGCCGGTGTGCCGAACTCCAGCGCGAACAGGCAGGGTTCCGGCTGGCCCGTGGTGCCGCCGCCGGACCTGGACCTGCCGACGCGGCCGGTGCCGAGGGCGCCGCTGACCGATGTGGTGCCGAAGCGCACGCTGCTGATCATCGCCGTGGTGGTCGTGCTCGCGGTGCTCGGGACCGTGCTGGCCTTCGCCCTGAACGGCGACGACGGCAAGGACGACAAGAGCGGCCGGGCCGAGGCCGCGCCCAGTGCCGACGCGTCCGCCAAGCAGGACAAGGGCACGGGAGGCGGCACCGACGACGGGACCCGGACGGACGGGGCGAGTTCGGCCTCCGCCACCACCGGTCCGACGACGGACGCCGGGGCGGGCCGGTCCACCGGCACCGGCTCGGACACCGACTCCGACTCCGCCGACGGGTCCGGCTCCTCCGGCTCGAAGGACGGCGGGAGCGCTCCGGTGGTCTCCACCCGCAAGGGTGGCCAGGGGTACTCGATCGGGCTGCCCAAGGGGTGGAAGTACCGGTCCAGCGGGGCCGCGGGTGACCGCTACACCGGACCCGACGGACAGAAGCTGCTCGTCGCCTGGACCGGCACGCCCAAGGACGACCCGGTGGCGGACTGGAAGAACCAGGAGCGGTACATGGTGCGCTCCCAGTACCACCGGATCCGCATCGAGGAGGTGGGCTACCGTGGCTGGAACACCGCCGACTGGGAGTTCACGTACGTCGAGGGCGGCACCGAGTACCGCACGATCGACCGGGGTTTCGTGGTGAACGACCACCTCGGCTACGCGCTGATGTACACCGCCAAGGACGCCGACTGGCACGGCGAACTGCGCAAGGACACCTGGAAGACGTTGACGAGGTCCTTCGAACCCAAGTCGTAGGCGCCGTGCTCCGGTTTCGTTCGTGAGAATCCGTCATCCTCTCAATGCGGGTTGCCTCCGGCACGTATCGTGAAGGGTCGGGGACCGTACGCGGCCGCATGCGTGTGCGAAACGGGTCGTGAGGCGAACGGATGTGACCAACCGGGCGGCCGGGGGAGGCAAAGTGGACGACTACGCGGGTCGGGTGCTCGCCGACCGCTACCGCCTGCCGCTGCCGCCGTCCGACGAGTACGAACTCACCGAGACCCGCGCCTTCGACACCTACAGCGGTCAGGAAGTCCTCGTCCGGCAGGTGCCGTTGCCGGAGGTCGTCGAGGCCGAGGTGCTCGACGCGGAGGGGCTGCCCGCCGGGTTCACCGCACGGGAGCGTGCGTCCCGCCGGGCACCGGAGGCGAGGACCGCCACCCGGCAGCCCGCCGATCCGGCGGTGCGGCGCGCCGTCGAGGCCGCGCAGGCGGCGGCCGGCATCCCCGACCACCCCCGGCTGGACCAGGTCTTCGACGTGTTCGCCGAGGGCGGGTCCCTGTGGATCGTCAGCGAGCTGGTGAACGCGCGTCCGCTGGCCGCCCTGCTCGCCGAGAGGCCGCTGACGCCGTACCGGGCGGCCGAGGTCGCCTCCGACGTGCTCATGGCGCTCCGGGTGCTGCACGCCCATGGCTGGGTGCACCGCAACATCACCGTCCGTACGGTCCTCGTCTGCGACGACGGCCGCGTGATGCTGACGGGCCTCGCGGCCGGCGCGGCCGAGGAGGCGCTGTGCGGATACGACCCGGTGCCGGCTCCCGAGGGCCAGGACGGCGACACGGGGGAGGGGTTCGGCGCCGAGCCGGGCCCCCTCGGCGGCGGAACCATGGCCGTCGGTCACGGCACGGGAGCCGGCGAGGTCTCCGCCGGTTCCGGGGGCCGTACGGGCGAGGTGGGCGGAGGGCCGGCCGCGGACGTCGACCCCGAGGCAGCGCGGCGGGCCGCGGACATGGATCCCGAGGCAGCGCGGCGGGCCGCCATCCAGGCACGGGCGGCCGGAGCGTTCCCGGCGCCGGGGGCGAACGGCGCTTCCGGCGCGGTCGGTCAGCCCGCTCTGGAGAGCGGTGCCGACATCCGGGCCGCCCGGGCCGGGGCCATCGCCGCGTACCGGGCGGGCGCCCGGGCCGCCGCCCGGGTGCACGAGGCCCAGCAGGGCGAACGCGCCGCCCTGCCGGCCGCGCGGCCACCCGCCGACGACGACACCGGCGCGGCACCCTCGTACCCCTCCGGCGAGGGCACCGGCACCACGGCGCCACCCGGCCGGATAGCCGACCCCTACGGGGTACGCGGCGCCCCCTGGCACGGTGCCGCACCGCGCCCCGGCTCCGGCGGCACACCCCCGACCCTGGACGGCGGGGCCCCACGACCGGGCCTGCCGGCGGCGGACCCCGGCACCGGGCAGGCGTCCGTGCCGGGTCAGGGGTACGGGGCCGGGCGGCAGGCGCCGGCGCCCGGCCAGGGGTACGACCCGGGGCGTGCGCCGGCGCCGGGTGGTGAGCGGGGCCGACAGGCGCGAGGGGTGTCCGGGGCCGGCCACCCGGGCGCCACCCCGCCGTACTCCGAACTCGCACCCGCCCCGGCATCCGGCACCGGCCCCGTACCCGGTGCCCCCGTAGCCGCCTCCGGCGCCGGTCTCTCGGTGTCGGCGGGCGGTGGCTGGGATCGGCCCGGGGCCGTGCGGCGTGGGCCCGGGACCGCGCTGGCCGCCGAGCGGGCGCGGCAGGTGCGGATGACCGTGGTGGGGCCGGTGACCGAGCGCTGGGCACCGGAGCAGGCCGGGCCCGTGCACGAGAACTGGCAGCTCGCGGCGCCGATCGGCCCGGCCACCGATCTGTGGGCGCTGGGCGCGCTGCTGTTCCGGGCCGTGCAGGGGCACGCGCCGTACCCGGAGGAGTCCACGGCCGAGCTCGTGCAGCTGGTGTGCGCCGAGCCGCCCGCCTTCGCCGAGGAGTGCGGGCCGCTGCGGCCGGTGGTGGAGTCGTTGCTGCGCCAGGACCCCACCGAGCGGCCTGACGTCGAGGAGCTGAGCGGCTGGCTGCGGTCGCTGGTGCGGTCCGCGCCCGAGCCCGACGCGGGCACCCGTGTCGTCCCCACGCCGCCCGCCGACCCGAGCCGGCTGCCGATCGTCCGGCGCCGTGGCGAGCTGGTGCGCCGGCGGCGCGCCGGACTGCCCGCGGCCCATCCGCACGGCCGGCACAAGCGGGCCCGGGACGGCGAGGGTTCGCCGCGCAGCCTCGGCCGGACCCTGCTCCTGCTGATTCTGCTCCTGCTGGCCGGCGCGATCGCCTACGCGATGCTCTTCATGCCGAAACAGGGCGAGAGCGGCACGGCGGGCGGCGACCGTACCGGAAGCGCCGGGCGGACCGGCCCCGCGCCCTCGCACACCCCGCAGCCCTCCACCGGGCAGAGCGCGCCGGGCGGTGACGCCTCCGCCTCCGCGCCCGCGACCGAGACACAGACGGGCGGTGACCCCGCCGTCCCCGACGGGTTCACCCTCCGCAAGGACCCGGACGGCTTCCAGGTCGCCGTCGCCAAGGGCTGGGCGCGCACCCCGAAGAACGGCAGCGGCCAGGTGGTCTACGCACACGGGAACTTCGAGCTGATCGTCGTACCGGGACGGGACGGCACGTCCGCGTACGGCAGCGATCCGATGGTCTATCAGCGGGACAAGGAGCGCGAACTCCAGCCGTACCGCGACTCCAGCTGGGCGACGGCCACCGGGCTGCGGACCACCGAGGTGGGCGGACGGACCATGGCCGAGGGGCAGTTCACCTGGACCGACGGGCAGGGCCGGGACCTGTTCGTGCGGAACATGGCGCTGTTGCTGAACGGCCGTTACCACGTCGTCCAGGTGCGGGGTCCGGAGGCGGAGCGCGACGAGGTGACGCGGTTGTACGAGCAAGCTACCGCGACGTATCGCTACACCGGTTGAGCAGCGTGTGTCCGGGGCCGGGCGGGGCCGGTCCGGTTCCCTGTCTCGCGCGGAAATGACCATCGTCACAGTGCGGTTTCCGTGGGACCCCGCTGGTTCCCTGGGGGCAGGCCGGTCCTTAGTCTGACCCTGTCAAGAGCATTGCGGGGCAACGTGAATCAGATGCAGGGCCTGCTCATAGCGGGCCGCTACCGGCTCGCCGACTCCATCGGCAGCGGCGGCATGGGCCGGGTGTGGCGCGCCCACGACGAGGTGCTGCACCGGAAGGTCGCCGTCAAGGAGTTGACCGCCGCGCTCTACGTCTCCGACAGCGACCGGGGCGTGTTGCTCGCCCGGACCCGGGCCGAGGCCCGGGCCGCCGCACGCATCAACCACTCCGCCGTCGTCACCGTGCACGACGTCCTGGAACACGACGGCCGCCCGTGGATCGTGATGGAGCTGGTCGAGGGCGCCTCGCTGGCCGACACGGTCAAGGAGCGGGGCCGCGTGGAGCCGGCGGAGACCGCGCGGATCGGGCTGTGGGTGCTGCGGGCGCTGCGCGCCGCGCACTCCGCCGGGGTGCTGCACCGGGACGTCAAGCCCGGCAACGTCCTCCTCGGTGCGGACGGCCGGGTCCTGCTCACCGACTTCGGCATCGCCCAGATCGAGGGCGACACCACCATCACCCGCACCGGAGAGGTCGTCGGCTCGGTCGACTACCTGGCCCCGGAGCGGGTGCGCGGCCACGACCCCGGCCCGGCCTCCGACCTGTGGGCGCTCGGCGCCACGCTGTACACGGCCGTCGAGGGGCGCTCGCCGTTCCGGCGGACCTCCCCACTGAGCACCATGCAGGCGGTCGTCGAGGAGGAGGCGGACGAGCCGCGCCACGCCGGTCCACTCACCCCGGTCATCGCCGCGCTCCTGCGCAAGGACCCGGCCCGGCGGCCGGGCGCGGAGGAGGCCGAGCAGATGCTCGCCGAGGCGGCGGAGGGCCGCCGACCGCGCACGGCCCAGGCGTTCGTCCCGACGCAGGGCTCGGGCCTCCCCGCGGCCACCGACCGCCACCAGGGCCCGGCCCCGGGCACACCCCGGTCCGGCCACGGCGGCGACACGACGGGCGGAGGCTACGGCTCCGGGACGTCGGCCACCGGCTACGGCTCCGGCACGTCGGCTCCCGGGTACGGTCCGGGCGCGTCGGCCACCGGCTACGGCTCCGGGACGTCGGCCACCGGCTACGGCTCCGGCACGTCGGGCGAGGGATACGGGCCGAACTCTCCCGGCGAGGGTTACGGGCCGAACTCCTCCGGCCGGCGCTACGGATCGAACTCCTCCGGCCAGGGCTACCGCTCCGGAGGCCCGACGGGCCCTTACGGTTCCGGACCCGCCACCTCCCCGTACGAACCCGGATCCCCCGCGCCCGGACACGACCCGGGTTCCGTCGGCGCGTTCACGGTCCGCGGGCCGGGGCCCGCCCGGCCCCGCCGGCGGCTGCGCACCCTCGCGCTGGTCGTCGCCTTGGCCGCGGTGCTCGGCGGTGCCGGGGCGGTGGCGATCCAGCACTGGGGCGGGCGGACCTCCGGAGCCAGTGGTGATGTGAGCCCGGCGCCCGCCGACAGCGAGACGGCCGGCGCCGACGGCACGATCCCCGCCGGCTGGAGGACGTACCACGACCCGCTGGGCTTCAGCCTCTCCCTGCCCAAGGGCTGGAAGCGCGAGGTGTACGGCATCCAGGGCGACCTCAAGCAGATCGACTACACGCCCGACAACGGCAAGCACTTCGTCCGCATCGCCATCGACGGCTCACCGGACTTCGCCGACCCCCTCTCCCACCAGCAGGACCTGGAGCAGCAGCTCCAGCGGCTGGTCGACTACCGGCGCGTCACGATGAAGGAGAACATCTACCGCGACCGCAAGGGTGCCCGGTGGGAGTACACCTGGACCGCGCTGAAGAAGGACCCGCCGTACGTCCCCGGGCCGCGCCACGCGGTCGAGGAGACGTACTTCTCGCGCCAGGGCACCGAGTACGCCCTCTACATGTCCTCGCCGGCCGAGGACTGGGCCACGACCAGCGAGCAGTTCACCTGGGTGCTGCGCGGCTGGCAGCAGCCGGCCGGGGGCTGATCCGGCGTCAGCGGTCGCCGAGTCGGCCGAAAATGGCAGGCTGACCGGTGTGTCTTGGCCGGTCGGTGTCCCGGGGGGCGCGGGTCCCGTGCGGCATGATGGGCGCATGGGGACCGAGGGAGCCGGCTTCCGGCTGATCGCGGGCCGTTACCGCCTGGAGGAACGCATCGGGCGCGGCGGCATGGGCGTCGTGTGGCGGGCGAGCGACCAGGTGCTGGGCCGTCAGGTGGCGGTCAAGGAACTCCTGCCCGACGACGCGCTCCCGGACGACGACGCGCGTCGCCGCCGTGACCGTACGCTCCGCGAGGCGCGCGCCGTCTGCCAGTTACGGCACCCGCACATCATCGTCGTGCACGACGTGGTGGAGCAGGACGAACGGCCGTACCTGGTCATGGAGTTGATCGACGGCGGTTCGCTCGCCGACCGGATCGACCGGCACGGTCCGGTCGACGCCTTCGAGGCCGCGCGGATCGGCATCGCCCTGCTGAGCGCGGTGCGCACCGCGCACGAGGCGGGGGTGCTGCACCGGGACATCAAGCCCGCGAACGTGCTGATCGAGTCGGGTACCGACCGGGTCGTCCTCACCGACTTCGGCATCGCGCAGGTCGAGGGCGCCACCACGCTCACCGAGACCGGCTCGTTCGTCGGCTCGCCCGAGTACACCGCGCCGGAGCGGATGTCCGGGCTGCGCACCGGGCCGGAGTCCGATCTGTGGTCGCTGGGCGCGCTGCTGTGCACGGTGCTCAGCGGCGAGTCGCCGTTCCGGCGCGACTCGCTCGGCGGCATCCTGCACGCCGTCGTCTCCGACGACATCCGCCCGCCGGCCGAGGCCGAGCCGCTGCTGCCGGTCGTCCTGGGGCTGCTGGAGCGCGACCCGGACCGGCGGCTGGGCGCGGCGGATGCCGAGCGGATGCTGTGGACGTATCTGGAGACCGGCCGGACGCCGCCCGCGCCGGGCGACCCGGGCACGGCGGGAGCGCACGGCGGCGGGCTCATCCACCGGATCGGCGGGAGCCTCACGCCGAAGTCCCCGGCACCACACACGCCGACGCAGTGGGACGGCCCCCACGGCGGACCGCTGCCGGCCGGCCCGGTCCGGCCGCCGCTCGAACCGCCCCCGGCGCGTCCCTCCCCGCGCGGCCTGCTGGTCGCGGCCCTGCTCGTCGCCGCGCTGGCCGGAGCCGGCGTGTCGGCCGCGGCGCTGCTGCTGCACGGGAACGGGGAGGGGGGCGGGGGCGGCGGCACCCCGGGCGGTACCGCGACGAGCCCGTCGACCAGGACCGGCACCGGCGGCACGGACGTGTCCCCGGCACCGACCGGGAGAGGCACGGGAGGTACGGCCGTCTCCCCGTCGCCGACCGGGACCGGGCCGGCACCGCCCCACACCCCCTCGCGCGCTCCCGACGCCGGTTCGCGCACCGCCCCCTCCGGGTACCGCACGGCCCGGGACCCGGCCGGCTTCTCCCTCGCCGTACCGGAGGACTTCACCCGCAGCCCTGAGGGGCCACGCGTCTTCTACCTCTCGCCGGGCGGTACCTTCCGCCTGGGCATCCGGGTGGGTGGGCCCCAGCCGGGCGGCCCCGAGGCGGCGATGAACCGCTCCGCCGCCGACGGCCCCTCCACCAACCCCGGCTACCACGACGGCCGGGTCATCCGGACCACGCACCACGGACACCCGGCCGCGCTCTGGGAGTTCACCTGGGACGGCTTCAGCGCGGCGGAGGGCCCGCGCCACACCTACGACCTGTGCTGGGAGGAGAACGGCCGGCTCTACGACGTGTGGGTGTCGGCGCCGGTCGGTCAGGTGCGGGAGGCGCGGGAGTACTTCGACGTGGCGGTCGACACGTTCTCGGCCACGGGTGTGTGACTCGTGCTCGGTCACGGGTGTGTGCCTTCTACTCGGTCACGGGTGTGTTCCCGGTTCGCCCTCGCGGTGCCCCGCTGCCCGGCGCGAGGCGGCGGCCGCCCACCTGGAGATCAGGAAGCCCTGAGCGCCCGGTACGCGCTCGGTGTGATCCCGAACTCCCGGCTGAAGGCGTGCGAGAGGGCGTACGGGCTGCCGGCGACCTGCTGCACAGCCCGGTGCGGATCCCGCGGCCCGAGTGCAGCAGCTGCTTCTGCCTCGACCCGGTGCAGGCGGCGCGCACCCGGCAGCGGGTACTGCAACGGGCTGCCGAGCAGCGGGCGTTGGCGGTGCCGGCGCACTTCGGCGGGGCCGGGGCGGTGGAGGTGCGCGAGGCCGCGCACGGCTTCAGCCTGCACCGGTGGGCCGCGTGACCGCCCGTCGGCGTTCCCCGGCCCCGCTTCCGACCTCCCGCTTCGACAACGGTGTGGTGCGCACGGTACTGATGTGACATGACCGAAGACGGCGAACACCCGCCCGACGCACGCCTGATCGGCGGTCGTTACCGGCTGGCCGGGCGCCTCGGCTCCGGGCCGTCCGGAACCGTGTGGCGCGCCCGGGACGAACAGGGGGAGGCGCTGGTCGCCGTCAAGGAGCCCCTGCTGCCCGGCGATCCGGCCGCCGACGAGGACAGCCGGCGCATCGCGCACCGGCTCCACCACGAGGCCCGCGCCGCCACCCGGGTGCGGCACCCCTCGGCCGTGACGGTGTACGACGTCGTCACCGAGGACGGCATCCCTTGGATCGTCATGGAGTTGGTGGCCGGCGAGTCCCTGCGCGAGGTGCTGCGCCGTGGCCCGCTCCCCGCCGAAGAGGCGGCGCGCATCGGGCTCGCCGTGCTCGGCGCGCTGCGTGCCGCGCACGCCGTCGGGATCGTGCACCGGGACCTGAAACCGGCCAACGTGCTGCTGGAGTCCGGGACCGGGCGGGTCGTCCTGACCGACTTCGGCATCGGCGACGGGCACGCGGAGGAGGCGCCCGCCGGCTTCGTCGCGCCCGAGCGGGCGGCGGGGCCCGGCGCCGGCCCGGCCTCCGACCTGTGGTCCCTGGGCGCCCTGCTCCGCGCCACCCTGGGTGACACGGACCCCGGCGCGCTGGGCCCGCTGCTGGACCGGCTGCACGCCGAGGAGCCGGCGGCGCGGCCGGACGCGGCGGAGGTCGAGGCCGCACTCCGCGACTGTCTGGGCCTCACCGCCGTACCGGAAACGGCGCGGGAACCCGGCCCGCCGGCCGCCGCCCCCGCCCCCGGCGCCACACAGGCCCCTGGCGCAGCCGCCCAGGCCCCTGGCGCCGCCTTTGCCCCCGACCCCGCACCGGCCCCCGACCCCGCACCGGCCCCCGACCCCGCACCGGCCCCCGACCCCGCCCCGACCCGCGACACCGCCCCGACCCGCGACACCGCCCCGACCCCCGATCCGGCCCCCGACCCCCCGACCCGCCGTACCCCCCTCGCCGCCCTCGGTCTCCTCCTCGCGAGAAGGACAGAGGCCGACTGATCGTGCGGTGCTCCGCCCCAACGCCCTGATCAGCGCATTCACTGCCAGTGATCACTGGCAGTGTGTGAGCACTCGGTGAATCCGCGTTACCGACGGGTACACAAAGCCTCCGCCGCGGCATACCCTGCGCGTCATGACGGACACGCAGGCCCCGGACATCGCCGGTACCAACCCGCTCGCGCCCGCGCCCGAGGGCGCCCGCACCGCAGCCGACGTGGTCACCCCGGAGTTGGTGGCCCAGCTCACGAAGGGCGTCGTCGGCTCAGGCCGCACCGCCAACCACACCCCGTTCACCGGCGAGAAACTGGCCGACCTGCCCGAGTCCACCCCGCAGGACGTCGCCGAGGCCTTCGACGCGGCCCGCGCCGCCCAGGCCGTGTGGGCGAGGGTCCCGGTCCGGCAGCGGGCCGCCGTCCTGCTCCGCTTCCACGACCTGGTGCTGGAGCGGCAGGCCGAGGTCCTCGACCTGATCCAACTGGAGACCGGCAAGGCCCGCCTGCACGCGCACGAGGAGGTGCAGGCCGTCGCCGTCGCGGCCCGCCACTACGGCCGCCGGGCCGCCGCGTACCTGAAGCCCAAGCGGCACGCGGGCGCCATGCCGACGCTGACCAAGGTCATCGAACTGCGCCACCCGCGCGGGGTGGTGGGCCAGATCGCCCCCTGGAACTACCCGCTGGAGCTGTCCGTCGGCGACGCCCTGCCCGCCTTCGCCGCCGGCAACGCCGTCGTGATGAAGCCGGACACGGAGACCTGCCTCACCGCGCTGTGGGCCCGTGACCTGCTGATCGAGGCCGGGCTGCCGGAGGGCGTCTTCCAGGTGGTCCTCGGCGAGGGCCCGGTCGTCGGCCCGGAGCTGGTCAAGCACGCCGACTACGTCTCCTTCACCGGCTCCACCCGCACCGGCCGCGAGGTCGCCGTCGGCGCCGCCTCCCGCCTGGTCGGCGTCTCCCTCGAACTCGGCGGCAAGAACGCCATGCTGGTGCTGGAGGACGCCGACATCGAGAAGGCCGCCGCCGGAGCCGTCCGCGCCTGCTTCTCCTCCGCCGGCCAGCTGTGCATCTCCATCGAGCGGCTCTACGTCCACGAGTCGGTCGCCGACGCCTTCCTGGAGCGGTTCGCCGCCCGCACCAGGGCCATGCGGCTCGGCAACTCCCTCGCCTACGGCGCCGACATGGGCTCGCTGGTCGGCGAACGCCAGCTGGAGACCGTGCGGCGGCACGTCGAGGAGGCCGTCGCCAAGGGCGCGAAGGTGATCGCCGGCGGGGTGGCCCGCCCCGACGTCGGCCCCTACTTCTTCGAACCCACCATCCTCGACGGTGTCGAGACCTCCATGGCCGTCTGCGAGGAGGAGACCTTCGGCCCGGTCGTCTCGGTCTACCGGTTCAAGAGCGACGACGAGGCCGTCGAACGCGCCAACGCCACGCCGTACGGCCTGAACGCCTCCGTGTGGACGACCGACGCGCGCCGCGGCCGGGACGTCGCCGCCCGCCTGCGCACCGGCACGGTCAACGTCAACGAGGGCTACGCCCCCGCCTACGGCAGCGTCCAGTCCCCGATGGGCGGCATGAAGGACTCCGGCCTGGGCCGCCGCCACGGCTCCGAGGGCATCCTCAAGTACACGGAGGCCCAGACCGTCGCCCAGCAGCGGCTGCTGCCGATGGCGCCCTCGCTGGGGATGGACGACGAGTCCTACGCCCGCTTCATGAGCACGAGCCTGAAGCTGATGAAGGCATTCCGCTTCCGCTGACCCACCCGGGGCGCGGGGAACCGCGCGACCAGCCACGGACGACCCCGCAGCCGCAACTCAACGAGGAGTACACGTGCCGCATGACGCCTACGACTACGACGTCCTGATCGTCGGCTCCGGCTTCGGCGGCTCGGTGTCCGCCCTCCGGCTCACCGAGAAGGGGTACAAGGTCGGGGTGCTGGAAGCCGGACGCCGCTTCACCCGCGCCACGCTGCCCAGGAACTCCTGGGACCTGAAGAACTACCTCTGGGCCCCGAAGCTCGGCATGTTCGGCATCCAGCGCATCCATCTGCTGGGCAATGTGATGGTGCTGGCCGGCGCGGGCGTCGGCGGCGGTTCCCTCAACTACGCCAACACCCTCTACGTGCCGCCGAAGCCCTTCTTCGAGGACCCCCAGTGGCGGCACATCACCGACTGGCAGGAGGAGCTGAAGCCGTACTACGACCAGGCCCAGCGCATGCTCGGCGTGCGGCTCAACCCCACCATGACCCCCTCCGACGTCCACCTCAAGGCGGCGGCCGAGCGGATGGGCGTCGGCGACACCTTCCACCTCGCCCCGGTGGGCGTGTTCTTCGGCGACGGCAAGGACGCCGACGGCAGGGCGAAGGCCCGGCCCGGGGAGCAGGTGAACGACCCGTACTTCGGCGGGGCCGGCCCCGACCGTAAGGCCTGCACCGAGTGCGGCGAGTGCATGACCGGCTGCCGGCACGGCGCGAAGAACACCCTCAACGAGAACTACCTGTACCTCGCCGAGAAGGCGGGCGCGGTCGTGCACCCCATGACGACGGTCGTGTCCGTCACGGACGACTCGCGCGGCGGCTACGCGGTGGCGACCCTGCCGACGGACCGGAAGAAGAAGGGCGAGGGCCGGCTCTTCACCGCCCGCAAGGTGGTCCTCGCGGCCGGCACCTACGGCACCCAGACCCTGCTGCACCGCATGAAGGCCGGCGGCCAGCTGCCGTACCTGTCCGCCCGGCTCGGCGACCTGACCCGCACCAACTCGGAGGCCCTGGTCGGCGCGCAGACCGACAACCGCCGCTACCGCAGGGCCACCGGCGCTCCACGGGCCGACTTCACGCAGGGCGTCGCCATCACGTCCTCGATCCACCCCGACGAGAACACCCACATCGAACCGGTGCGGTACGGCAAGGGCTCCAACTCGATGGGCGGCCTGTCCATCCTCCAGGTGCCGTACGCCGAGGGCTCCTCGCGCGTCCTGGCCTGGCTGGCGAACGCGGCCCGGCACCCGCTGCTGGTCGCCCGCTCCCTGTCCAACCGGCGCTGGTCGGAGCGGACCATCATCGGCCTGGTCATGCAGTCCCTGGACAACTCGCTGACCACGTACCTGAAGCCCGGCGGCGTCGGCAGGGGCCTGCTCACCGCGCGGCAGGGGCACGGCGCGCCGAACCCGAAGCAGATCAGGGCCGCGACCGAGGCCGCCTCCGCGCTCGCCGCCGAGATCAACGGCTTCGCCGGCAGCAACGTGGGCGAGCTGATGGGCACCCCGCTCACCGCCCACTTCCTCGGCGGCTGCCCCATCGGCGACTCCCCGGAGACGGGCGTCATCGACCCGTACCACCGGCTCCACGGCCACCCCGGCATCTCGGTCGTGGACGGCGCCGCGGTCTCGGCGAACCTGGGAGTGAACCCCTCGCTGACGATCACCGCGCAGGCCGAGCGGGCGATGTCGTTCTGGCCGAACAAGGGTGAGGAGGACCACCGGCCGGCGCCCGGAGCGGCGTACGAGCGGCTGAAGCCGGTGGAACCGCAGTCCCCGGCGGTCCCGGCAGACGCGTTCGGCGCGCTGCGGCTGCCGTTCCTGGGGATGCCGGCGGTACCGCCGAAGAAGTGACCGGAACGGCGAAGAGGGACCTGCATCCCCCTCCGAAGGCAGGTCCCTCTCAGCGTTTTCTTGATCCGGCAGGTTTGATCAGCGAAAAGCGTGAAGGGTTGCGCAGGAGAACCGGGATTTGTGTGTGACCTGAGTCACATCATGAGGTGTGGGCATGACGAAGGGCCCCGCGGGACGGAGAGGCCGCGGGGCCCTTCTTCCAGTCAGCACCGGCGTCAGGGCGGCGCCGGTGCCAGGGAGCGGCGCCGGGGGGTTGCGCCGCTGGTTCCTGTGCCCTGTGGACCGTCTGCGGTTGTCGGTGTTCCGCCGGCCGGCCCCGGGCGTCCCCGGAGCCGGCCGTTCTCTTGGGTGACCGGGCTGCTGTCCCCTGCCGTCCGGTCACTTCCTGGAGCGAGGTCCCACGGCGCACGGCACGACCCGTACGCCTCATCGCTCCAGCGAGCCACGCGTGGTTCTTTCGGGCCCGCCCCTGGCTGGCACGGACACCCCCTCAACGAAGCGGTGCGCGGGCCGGTCACGCGCCGTACGGGTGAGAGCGGGACCGAACTCAGATACGACCCCGGCTCAGCTCCAGCAGGGTCATGGCGAGGGCGGTGCCCGGCTTGCCGAGCGCGTCCCGGTAGCGGCCGAGGATCTCCATCTCGCGGGACAGGTGCACCCGCCGTCCGCCGGAGGCGATACGGGTCTGCTGGACGACGGCGGAGACGGCCATCCGTTCCTGGACGAGCCCGATGATCCGGTCGTCGAGCGCGTCGATGCGGTCACGGGCATCGGCGATGATCGCCTCAGGCGTGGCGTCCTGTGCGGTGTCCGGTGCGGTGGTGGTCATGTCGGGGCTCCTCGCTGGGATGAGCGCCCCCGAACGACACGGCCCGGAGAAACGACAGGCGCCCCGGGCCTTGTCGGCCCGGGGCGCCTGGGAAGTCGCTTGGCGTCAGCTCAAGCAGCACGACCATGGCAGCCGGCGGGCCGGATGCCATAGGTAAAGACGAAGGTCGAGTGCTCGCGCATGTGGCCAGTATGCCACGGCGGCTTCCCTCGGAGCTCCCCCGGCCACCCCGTTAGAATCGGAAGCACAGACCCCCGCCCGACCACCAGAAGGCACCCCGTGTCATCAGCGACCCAGTCTGCCGCCACCCCCGACACCGTCCTGGTCGTCGACTTCGGCGCGCAGTACGCCCAGCTCATCGCCCGACGCGTCCGCGAGGCGCGGGTCTACAGCGAGATCGTGCCGAGCACCATGCCGGTCGCCGAGATGCTCGCCAAGAACCCCGCGGCGATCATTCTCTCCGGCGGCCCCTCGTCCGTGTACGAGGAGGGCGCCCCCACCCTCGACCGTGAGATCTTCGAGGCCGGCGTCCCCGTCTTCGGCATGTGCTACGGCTTCCAGCTCATGGCGCAGGCCCTCGGCGGCACGGTCGACAACACCGGCGCCCGCGAGTACGGCCGTACGGACCTGCACGTCGCCAAGAACTCCTCCACCCTCTTCGAGGGCACCCCGGCCGAGCAGCACGTGTGGATGTCGCACGGCGACGCCTGCTCCGCCGCCCCCGAGGGCTTCGCGGTCACCGCCTCCACGGACGTCGTCCCGGTCGCCGCGTTCGAGAACGACGACAAGAGGCTCTACGGCGTCCAGTACCACCCCGAGGTCATGCACTCCACGCACGGCCAGCAGGTGCTGGAGCACTTCCTGTACCGCGGTGCCGGCCTGGAGCCGAACTGGACCACCGGCAACGTGATCGAGGAGCAGGTCGAGGCCATCCGCGAGCTGGTCGGCGACAAGCGCGCGATCTGCGGCCTGTCCGGCGGTGTGGACTCCGCCGTCGCCGCCGCCCTCGTCCAGAAGGCCATCGGCTCCCAGCTGACCTGTGTGTACGTCGACCACGGCCTGATGCGCAAGGGCGAGACCGAGCAGGTCGAGAAGGACTTCGTCGCGGCCACCGGCGTCCAGCTGAAGGTCGTCGACGCCGAGGAGCGCTTCCTCAAGGCGCTCGCCGGGGTCAGCGACCCCGAGGAGAAGCGGAAGATCATCGGCCGCGAGTTCATCCGCGTCTTCGAGCAGGCGCAGGCCGAGATCATCGCCGACGAGGGCCCGGCCGTGGAGTTCCTGGTCCAGGGCACCCTCTACCCGGACGTGGTGGAGTCCGGCGGCGGCACCGGCACCGCGAACATCAAGTCGCACCACAACGTCGGCGGCCTGCCCGAGGACCTTGAGTTCAAGCTGATCGAGCCGCTGCGCAAGCTGTTCAAGGACGAGGTCCGCATGGTCGGCCAGGAGCTGGGCCTGCCGGCGGAGATCGTCCAGCGCCAGCCCTTCCCGGGACCGGGCCTCGGCATCCGCATCGTCGGCGAGGTCACCAAGGAGCGCCTCGACCTGCTGCGCGAGGCCGACGCCATCGCCCGCGAGGAGCTGACCGCGGCCGGCCTGGACCGTGACATCTGGCAGTGCCCGGTGGTCCTGCTCGCCGACGTCCGCAGCGTGGGCGTCCAGGGCGACGGCCGCACCTACGGCCACCCGATCGTCCTGCGCCCGGTCTCCTCCGAGGACGCGATGACGGCCGACTGGTCGCGTCTGCCGTACGACGTGCTGGCGAAGATCTCCACCCGCATCACCAACGAGGTCCGTGACGTCAACCGGGTCGTCCTCGACGTGACGAGCAAGCCGCCGGGCACCATCGAGTGGGAGTAGTCCTCCCTAGGTCCGCTTGAGAGCGCGCACCGGCTCTCCGGGCTTCCAGACCTGGGTGACCAGATACGTGTCGTCCTCGACGTAGGTCCGTACGACCTCCGTCAGCTCGGTGCGGAAGAGGTGGAACGGCTGCGGCGGTTCCACCTCTTTCACGTACGCGGCCCTGGCCCCGCCGTCCTCCACCTCGTACGCCCGCCCGCCGATCCGGACGTCGCCGCCGCCCATGTCCGTCCCCGCGCCCGGGTTGGCCTGGAGGGCGAACCGCGGGTCGCGGCGCAGGTCGAGGGCCTTCACCGAGCCCGGCATCATGCCGAGCCACAGCTCCCCGCCCAGGAAACGGACCTCGATCCCACAGGTGCGGGGCGAGCCGTCCTTGCGGAGGGTCGCGAGGACATGGTGCCGGTGGGCGCCGAAGCGCTCCTCGGCGGTCTTGGCCAGATCGGGTACGGCGGTGCTGAAGGCTGCCCAGTTCATGCGCGCCAGTCTCACCGGCAATCCCGACATCTCCTGTCCGGTATGCGCGGCATCTTCACAGCACGGCTCTGCCCTTTCGCGCCCGTCGGCGGTACCTTCCGGCCCGTACCGCCCATCCCCGTACGGGAGGATCCATGCAAGGGCCCACGCCGCCCCTGCCGCTGCCCACCGACCGGCTGCGGTTCGCCATGCCGCCGATGCACGACTCGGCCGAGGACGAACGCCGGCACCGCAAGGAGCGGCTCGCGGGCGCCCTGCGGATCTTCGGGCGGGCGGGTTTCGAGGACGGGGTGTCGGGACACATCACGGCCCGGGACCCGGAGTTCACCGACTGCTTCTGGGTCAACCCCTTCGGGATGCCGTTCAAGCACGTCACCGTCGGCGACCTCGTCCTCGTCAACCAGGACGGGCAGGTCGTCGAGGGCCGCTACCACGTCAACCAGGCCGCGTTCACCGTGCACGCCCAGGTGCACGCCGCCCGCCCCGACGTCGTCGCCGTCGCCCACTGCCACTCCGTGCACGGCCGCGCCCTCGCCGCCCTCGGGGACCTCATCGACCCCATCACCCAGGAGAGCTGCGCCTTCTACGAGGACCTCGCCCTGTACGACGCCTACACCGGCGTCACCGTGGACGCCCAGGAGGGCCGCCGGATCGCCACCGCGCTCGGCTCCCGCAAGGCCCTGGTGCTGCGCAACCACGGGCTGCTCACCGTCGGCGACTCGGTGGACGCGGCGGCCTGGTGGTTCCTCTCCCTGGACCGGTCCTGCCAGGTGCAGCTGCTGGCCAAGGCCGCGGGCCGCCCGGTGCTCATCGACCACAAGCTCGCCGTCGCCACCCGCGAACAGCTCGGCGGCGACCTCGTGGCCTGGATCAACTACCAGCCCCTGTGGCAGGACATCAGCCGCAGCGAACCGGATCTGCTCGGCTGACGTGCTGGTCCTGTTCAGCCGGTGTGCCGGTGTTGGTCGGCCGGCGTGCCGGTGTTGCTCGGCCGGTGTGCCGGTCTTACCCGAGGTACCGGTCCTGGTCAGCCGAGGTACCGGTCCTGCTCAGCCGGCGTGCCGGAGGGGTGCGGTTCGTGGCTGCTCCGTTCGCCGGGTCAACACGGCGGTACCGGCTTCACCCCCGGTGACCCGGCCCCGGCGCGCCGCAGGGCCCGGCGTAGGGCACAATTCGCTGTCATCACAGGGGAGTTGCCCGGCCGTCGTACCCGATCAAGGGTGCCGGCGGCCGGATCGGCAGGTCGCGGGGAAGGCGGGCGTCGGGCGTGGCGGTGCAGGAGGCGAGGGGGCACACGGATGCCGACGGCGTCCACGAGGGCGGCTGCACCTGCGGGGACTGTCCGCACGGCGCCCGCGAGGGACACCGGCGGGCCGTCGCCGCGTTCCTGCGCCGGCGCGACGAGTTCGCCGCCGGCCGGGGACTGCCGGCGGCCGTGGCCCACTCGGCCTCCGCGTCCCGCCAGTGGGTCTCCGAGGAACTGACCGAGCGGGCCGAGGCCGTCGCCGAACAGAGCCGGGCCGAGGGCGCGGCCCGGCTCGCCCGGCTGTGGCTGCGGACGGTCTACGCGGTGTGGGGAGCGGTCACCGCGCTGCTGCTGGCCGAGGCGCTCACCGCGATCGGTGCGGGCTGGACCGGCGCCCGCACCGCGGCCCTGCTCGCCGCACTCGTCGTCGCCGCCGCGCTCACCACCGCCTGCTTCTTCCACCGGGCGCGCGGCGGAGCGCTCGCACCGGTGATCGGCGAGGACAACCGCGTCTCCACCTCCCGTACCGTCGCCGCCTGCTGGGTCCTGTTCGTCGCGTACGCCGTCCTGCTGCTCGCCGCCCGTCTGGCCGCCGCCTCCGACCACGCCGGCCGCGACGCGCTGCTCTCCGGCCTCGACCTGGCACGCGGCGCGGGTGTGGTGACCGTCCTCGCCGTGGTGTGCGGCGTCGCCGTCCTGGTGCGCCGGGTGGTGGGCCTGCGCATCCTCGCCCAGCGGCTGCAGAAGGTGCCCGCCCACCGTCCGCGCGCCGCCGACCTGCTCACCGACGACTCCGGCCGGGGCGCCTTCACCGACATCCAGTACGTCGCCATCAGCGCCGTCGCCCTGCTGTTCGCCGCCGTACGACTGGCCCGCCGCCCCGACCAACTGCCCGACCTGCCCTGGGGCCTGGGCGTGATCGTGCTGATCTCGGCCGCGACCTACCTGGCCGGCAAGTACGCCGAGGGGGGCCGGCCGGTGATCCTCTCGGTGGTCCGCGCCCGCGAACCCGGCGACCTCGACGGCCCGATCCGCACCGGCGACGACATCGAGATCCGCGGCAGCGGCTTCGTCCCGCCCGGCGCCCAGAGCGCCGACCGGCTCTCGCGGATGGTCGTCCGCATCGGCGCGGTCGACGTCCACGTCCCCCTGGTCCCGGTCACGGGCGGCTTCCGCAACCCCACCGACAGCGTGCTGACCGTGCCCGTGCCGGCCGAGGTGGAGCCCGGCGCGGTGGAGGTGCAGGTGGTGACCGCGGCCGGGGTGGCGACCAACCGGTGCGTCGTCCAGGTGACGGAGTGAACGGGTGACGGAGTGAACGACCCGTCCCAAGACGGGTTTTCATGATTTTGCCCGACTCCTGCCGTGATCCTCGTTACAGTTGCCGCCAACCGCAGCCGACGACGCGGACGCGGTGGGGGGTACGGGGATGCGGGAACTGAGCGCACGAATACGCGCTGTCGTGCACGCGGCGATGTCAGAACCGGACGCCATGAGGCTGTGGTCGTTCGTCCGGCCGGAAGAGGTGCTGTCGTCGGAGACCCACCGCAACATCGCGATGCACGTCTACGACCACCGCGACCGGCTCACCCCGGCGCACGCCGTCGCGGACCCGGACGTCCTCGACGCCGTGTACCTGGCGGGCACCTACTACCTGGAACGCCTGCAGCATCTGCCCGAAGGGGAGAGCTGGGACCATCACGCGTACACCTTCCTCCTGCGGATCGTGCACGCGGTGCGGCCGGCCTTCGTACCGCAGCCGCTGCGCGACGGGTTCGCCGAGTGGCCACCCGAGGACGTGCCGCCGTACGAGACCGTGCACGCCGTGGGCAGGGCGCTGCTCACCGCCGGCACCGCCGAGAAGGACCCGGAAGCGGTCACGATCGCCGGGGCGCTCCTCGGGCACGCCTCGGAAGAAGCCCGCGGCGGGGAGTCCGGGCCGCACATCGCCTACGGCTTCGCCCTGTCCCTCCTCGCGATGGCCGACCTCGGCGTCGGACCGGAGGACGCGCGAGCGCGCGGGATCGACCTCATGCGCCTCGCCCTCGCCGAACTGCCCGCCGACGACCAGTACCGTGACGCGATGCTGGCTGGTTTCGCGTCGGCGCTGGCCAAGGCACCGCCGCAGACGCCGGACGAGGGCAGCCCCGCGGCCGAGGTGACCGCGTACATGCGGGACGGCGGCCCGGAACGCCTCGACGCGGCCATCGACCTGCTGCGCAGCATGCTGGCCACGTCCGCGACCGGGGAACCGGACCGCAGCCTGCGCCGCGCCGAACTGGGGCAGGTGCTGCGGATGCGGTTCGAGACGACGGGCGAACTGACGGACCTCGACGCCTCGGTCACCGAGCTGCGGACCGCGCTCGCCGGTGAGGCCCTGGACCCCGAGAGCCGGGCGTCGGTCGCCTCCTTCCTGGGGCTCGCGTACCTCGACCGGTACGTCCACACCCTGGAGCCGGCCGACCTGGAGGCGGCCATGAGCGCCGTCCGGGACGGCTGCGACCCCGCCGTGGCCGCGTCCCCGGCCCACCCCCAGCGGCTGACCAACCTGGCCGCCGTCCTCACCGCGCGGTTCGACCGGTACGAGCGTGAGGCCGACCTCGACGAGGCCGTCGAGCACCTGACCTTCGCCGTGACCGCCACACCGCCGGCCCAGCACGACCACCCGGTCATGGCGGTCAAGCTGGCCGTCGCGCTGCGCAGACGCGGCACACACCTTCGAAGGCCCGCGGACCTGCGCCGGGCCGAGACGATCCTGCGCCGGATCGCGGACGGCTCCCCGGGCACCGGCCCCACGCGGCAGCTCGCGCGGATGGAGCTGGCGGACCTGCTGGCGGAGCGGGGCAGGCTCCTCGGCGAGGAGCGGGACATCGCCGACGCCATCGACCAGTACCGCGCCACCGCCCTCGCGCCCGCCGAGGACATCCGCACCCGCCTGCGCTGCGCCTACGGCTGGGGCGTCCACGCGGTGACGCTGGGCGCCCTGGACCTCGCCCGCGAGGGCTTCCGCGTGGCGCTGACCGAGCTGCTGCCCAAGCTGACCGGTCCGGCGCTCGGCCGCGAGTCGCAGGAGACCCGGCTGCGCGAGGTGTCCCCGCTGGCCACCGTCGCCGCGACCGCCTCCGTCATGGCCGAGCGCCCCCAGGAAGCACTCGTCCGGCTGGAACAGGGGCGCGGTGTCCTGCTGGCCCAGGCCCTGCGGCTGCGCGGCCGGCACGACGACCTCGCCGCCGCCTCACCCGAACTCGCCCGCCGCTTCGAACGGGTCTGTGCCGAGCTGGTCGCGCCGCAGCGCGGCCCCGAGGAACGCAAGGCGGCAGCGGCCGAGTACGACCAGGTGGTCAGGGACATCCGCACCCTGGAGAAGTGGGAGGACTTCCAGCAGCCGCTCGGCTGGGAACGGTTGAGCGAGGCCGCGGCGGACGGACCCGTGGCCGTGATCAACGTGTCCCCGTGGGGCTGCTTCGTGCTGCTCCTGACCCACCCGCCCGGCGGACCCGGCCGCGTGGACATGCTGCCGCTCGACGTCACCGACGACGACATCGACCGACGCGCCGACGTCTTCCGCACCGCCGTGACCCGGCTCCGCGAGGCCACGGGCCGCGAGCGCCTGCGGGCGGACAAGGAGCTGAAGGACACGCTGCGCTGGCTCGGGGCCCACATCGTGCGTCCCGTCCTCGCCCATCTCGGCCTGGCCGGACCGGCGGACCCCGGCACGCCCCCGCCGCGGCTGTGGTGGTGCCCGACCGGGGTGCTGTCCCTCCTCCCGCTGCACGCCGCCGTGCTGGAGGACGGCCCCGACGGGCCCGTCCACACCCACGACCGGGTCGTCTCCTCCTTCACCCCGACGCTGGGCGCCCTGCTGCACGCCCGCTCCCTGCCGGCCACCGGCGAGCACCCCGGCTCCCTCCTGGCCGTGGCCGTGGACGCCGGCGGCGCGCATCCCCCGCTGGCCGCCCTGGACGACGAACTGGCCGTCATCGACGAACTGGCCGTCTTCGGCGGACTGCCGGGCCGCCGGGACGTGCTGCGCGGCACCGAGGCCACCCCCCGGGCGGTGCTGGCCGCGCTGCGCGGACACACCCACGCCCACCTCGCCTGCCACGGCGTACGGGACCCCGGGGACCCCGCGCGCAGCCGGCTGCTCCTGCACGGCGGGGAACTCACCCTGCGCGATCTGGCGGGGGAGCGGCTGACGGACGCCCGGTTCGCCTACCTCTCCGCCTGCCACAGCGCCGCACCCGGCGAGGAACTGGCTGACGAGGTCATCTCGGTGGCCTCCGCCTTCCAGCTCTGCGGCTACCGGCAGGTGATCGGAAGCCTGTGGACCGTCGACGACCGGATGGGCCCCCTGCTCGCCGGAGAGGTGTACCGCCACCTCGCCGCCCCCGGCCCCCCGCCCGCCGCCGTCGCCCTGCACCGGGCCATCGGTGTGCTGCGAGGACACCCCCGCTACCGCGATCCGCTGTTCTGGGGCTCGGTCATTCACCACGGACTGTGAGGAGGTGCCCGGTGGACGACGAACGCAGACTCCGCGCCGACTTCTGCGCGGCGCTCGAATGGCTGCCCGAGGAGCAGGAAGCAGCCGCACTGCGCGCCGCCGTGCGGTCCGTCCTCGACGGCACCGCCACGGTACGGCAGGCGATCACCGCCCTGGGCGTGCCGGAGCACGTCCTGACCGGCCCGGAGAGCGGTCGCGGATGGGAACCGGGTGACTCCCTCCTCCCCGGTGCCGTGCCCCGTGCCGGCGGTGAGGTCTACCGCTGCCCCGAAGGCTGGTGCGGTCTGAACGAGCCCCGGCGGCCGAGCGGCACCATCCCGGCCGGCGGGCGCTGCTGGCTGCACGACAGACCGCTGCGCGTCGTGGAGGCATGACCGGTGGCCCCGGTCCTCGACGGACTCGGCGAGAAGCTGGCCGAGAAGTGGCTGACCGCGCTGGCGGCCCCCGGCCTGCTGTTCGTGGGAGCCACCGCCACCGCCGCCGTCCTCGGCCACACCCACGCACTCGACTGGTCCCTGCTCCGGCGGCGGGTCGGCCACTGGGCGACGACAGCGGGGCACTGGCCCACCAGTGAACAACTCGTCTCCGCGGCGGCCCTCATCCTCGCCGCCGTGGCCGTCGGCACGCTGGTACGGACGTGCGGCGACGGCGCCGTACGGATCTGGACGGGAGACTGGCCCGGCCCGCTCCGCCTGCCGGCCCGCCGGCTGACCGCCCGCCGTGCACGGCACTGGGACGATCTCCAGAAGGACATCGACCGGCTGCGCGCCCCCCGTCCGGCCCGCGGCCGGACAGCGGGCGTCCGCCAGGAGATCGACGCGTTGACCGTCCGCCGTGACCGCGTCGCCCTCGCGCGGCCGACGCGCCCCACGTACACCGGCGACCGGCTCGCGGCCACCGTCGTCCGCGTGGACACCCAGTACGGCATCGACCTCGCCGCCTGCTGGCCCCGGCTGTGGATGGTGCTGCCGGAGGAGGTGCGGACCGAGCTGCGCACCGTCCGGACCCGCTTCGACACCGCCGTCATGGGCTCCGTCTGGGCTGCCTGCTATGCCGTGCTCGGGTGCTTCTGGTGGCCGGCCGCCGTGGCTGCCGTCGTGACGGGGCTCCTGGCGCGGCAGCGGGTGCCGCAGGCCGCGGCGGCACTCGCCGAGCACGTGGAGTCCGCGGTCGACGTCCACCTGCGACGCCTGGCGGAGGAGATCGGGCTCACCGGACTGACCGACGGACCGCCCGACCGCCGCCTGGGTCTCGCTCTGAACCGCATCGCCCGCAAGGCCACGTGAGACCGGTGGAGACCCGTACGAAGCCCGGCCCCGCCGTTCACGTCGACGCCCGAAATCCGGAAAATAGTCCAGGAAAGGATTGAACGGGCTCCCTTCGTCATACGTATGGTCACGTGAGGGGTGCTTCGGCGGGCGAGAGGCGGCTGGCAGCGATGACTCACGGGATGCGGACAGACATGCACACCACCCGGCTGGACGGCCACCGCACCTGGCGGGAGACCGCCGGCCACTACGCGCTGCTGCCACTGCGCGTCTTCCTGGGCGTCACCTTCGTCTACGCCGGTCTGGACAAGCTCACCGACAGCGCGTTCCTGAAGTCCGGCGGCACCGGCTCCATCGGCGACACCATGCGCGCGGCCCGCGACTCCGCCGCCATCCCGGCCCTGGTCGACCTCGCCTTGAAGAGCCCGGTCGGCTTCGGCTACGCCATGGCCCTCGGTGAACTGGCCGTCGGCATCGGCGTCCTGCTCGGACTGTTCGGCCGACTGGCCGCACTCGGCGGCGCGCTGATCTCCCTCAGCCTCTGGCTGACGGTGAGCTGGGCGACCACCCCCTACTACTACGGCAACGACCTCGCCTACCTGATGGCCTGGCTCCCCCTGATCCTGGCCGGCACCCCCTACCTCTCCGTCGACGCCGTCTGGCGGGCCCGGCGCCGCATGACCGGCGGCTACCGCTGACCGCCCTCGGCGCCGCCCCGTCTGCGTATCCCCCGGGCCAGCGCCGCCGCGGCGCCGGCCAGGCAGAGCCCGCCCACGACCAGCGGGACGACCGCGAACCACGGTGTCTCCCACAGACCGCCCGCGTCTCCCGCGAAGGCCACCCCGGTGGCCGTCAGGAAGAGCCCGGCGACCAGCTTCCCGGGCTGGAACTCATGACGCAGCACGGCTGACCTCCACCTGTCCCACTCCGACGCCGAGCGTCAGATCCAGCGTGCCGCCCTTCCCGGCACCCTTGGCAGGCGCCAGCGTCACCTCCTCGTGTCTGCCGGGCCGCACGTCCACGTCCTTTCCGCTGTCCCCGGGCAGCCGGATGTCGCCCACCCCCACATCGATGCTCAGCCGCACCGCCGCGTCCGCCGGCACGATCACCTTCAGCTGTCCCGCGCCCACCCGGGCGTCCGTCGCGACCGTCTGCCCCTTGGCCGGGTGCACCCCGGTCAGGTCCAAGGTGCCCCGCCCGGTGCCGAGGTCGTACCCGGACCGCACCTGGGCCGCAGCGACCGGCTTCCACGACGTCTCCCGCCAGTCGGTGGTGATGTCCCGGGGCAGCGCCGCCGCCCCCGCGAGCAGCCCCGCCGTGACCAGCGCCAGGAACACCGTGCCGGCCCCGGTGCGGCCCAGGAACGCGCTGAGCGTGATGCCGAGCCCGAACACCGCGAGCGCGCACGCCAGTCCGGTCTGCAGGCTGGTGCCCAGCGGGTGCGTGTCCCAGCCGAGCCCCGTGCCCAGGCCGCCCGCCAGCAGGGCGAGCAGGAACACCCAGCCGCCGATCCAGCGTGGGCCGCGCGGTCTCGGGGGCACGGCGGCCGGCGTCCGTATCGCCCCGGGATGCGTCCAGGGGTTGGGTACGCCGACGTCCACGACCGAGGTCAGGTCCCGCTCGCGGGCGTCGCCGGGCCCCCACAGATATCCGGTGCCCCCGACATGGGTGCCGTCCTTGACGATCGGGTCCCGCCACCAGGAGGGGTAGGTGGTGACGACCGGCGGCGCCTGGGCCTCCGGCGGGGCGTCGGCCGCGGCCTGCGCGGCCAGGGGGTCGGGATCGGGGGCGCCACGGCGCCGCGACCAGTACCCCGCGCCGGCGAGCAGCAGCGAGAGCACCGTGGCGAACGCCAGCACCCCGCCGTTCCTCAGCATCGTCAGGAAGATTCCGCAGCCGACCAGGGCGAACAGCACGGCGGCCAGCGCCTGGCCGTCCACCCGGCCCGTGAAGAGCTTGCGCAGCTCGTTCTCCTCCTCGTCCTCGTACGGAACCAGGAGCCAGGCGAAGCCGTAGAAGATGAGGCCCAGACCGCCGGTCGCGGACAGCACGGCCAGCGTGATCCGGAAGATGACGGGGTCCATGTCGGTCTGCCGGCCGAGTCCCGCGCACACGCCCGCGATCACCTTGTGCCGGCGGTCGCGCCGGAACCGGTCGGGCACCTCGGTGCCCTCCTTCCGCTCCGGCTCGTGCGTGGGGGAGTGGGGGCCGGGCCCGGCCGCTCCCGTCTCGTCCGTCGCGGCGGGCGCGGCATCCGTCGGCCCGGTGCCCGGGGCCGGGCGCGGGCCGGGGCCGGGTCCCGGACCCGTCGCGGCGTGCTCGTGATCCGTCATGCGTCCATGGTGACGGCCCGGCCGCCGCGACGGCAGTCGGGACGACCCTGGGCCAACCCTGAAATCGGCCCTGAGACGGGGCGGGGAAGCGTTCGACCGGCACCGACCACCGCGCGACGCCTGCCGAACCGGCCACCCGGACCGCCCCCGACGGAAGATCAGGGGCGTCTCGGGGGCCGACCCTGATGCTCCGTCCCGCGGCTCGTGTGACCATCGTTGGCATGCCGGAAGCCGCAAGCCTGCCATTCGACGACCCGCGGCCGCCGCGCAAGCTCTACCGCAGCAGCGACGGACGCTGGCTCGGCGGAGTGGCGCGGGGCCTCGCCGGGCATCTCGGGCTGCCCGTCGTGTGGGTGCGGCTCGTCTTCGTCGGCCTGTTCATGGCCGACGGACTCGGAGCGCTGCTGTACGCCGCGTTCTGGTTCTTCGTGCCGCTCGGCATCGGCGGCGTCGGCGACCAGAAGCCGTCGCTGGTGGGCACGGAGACCTCGCCGGACGGCCGCCGCAGACTGGTGGCCCGCAAGCCGGACCGCGGACAGATCGTCGCGCTGCTCCTCATGGTCATCGTGTCCGTGGTCTTCGTGGGCAGCGTGAACCTCGGCAGCGCCACCAAGGCGTATCTGGTGCCCGCCGTGCTCGTCGCCGCCGGTGTCGCCCTGGTCTGGCGGCAGGCGGACAACGCCCGCCGGGCCCGCTGGGCCGAGGCCGGCCGCCGGCGCCGCACCCTCACCCTGCTCCGCGCGGCCGGCGGCGTCCTGCTCGTCACGGCCGGTGTCTCCGCCATCTTCGTCCTACAGGGCTCGACCGCCCACCTCGGCGCCGTCCTACAGGCCGCGCTCGCCGTCCTCGTGGGTATCACCCTGCTCGCCGGCCCCTACCTGGTCCGCATGACCCAGGACCTCTCCGAGGAGCGCCTGATGCGCATCCGCGCCCAGGAACGCGCCGAGGTCGCCGCCCATGTCCACGACTCGGTGCTGCACACCCTCACCCTGATCCAGCGCAACGCCGACAACGCGGGCGAGGTGCGCCGCCTCGCCCGCGCCCAGGAGCGCGACCTGCGCACCTGGCTGTACAAGCCGGAGGGCACCGGCAAGGACGAGGCCGACGAACCGGACACGGTCGCCGAGGCGGTGCGCCGCAACGCCGCCGAGGTGGAGGACAAGCACGGCGTACCCATCGAGGTCGTGATCGTCGGAGACTGCCCGCTCGACGAGAGGACCGCTGCGCAGATGCAGGCCGCGCGCGAGGCGATGGTGAACGCCGCCAAGTACGGTGGCGAGGGCGGCGCCGTGCAGGTCTACGCCGAAGTCGAGGGAAGAACGGTCTTCGTGTCCGTGCGGGACCGCGGCCCCGGCTTCGACCTCGACGCGATACCCGCCGACCGGATGGGTGTCAGAGAATCGATCATCGGCCGCATGGAGCGCAACGGCGGCACGGCCCGGCTGCGGGCGGTGCCGGGCGGCGGCACCGAGGTCGAGCTGGAGATGGAGAGGGCGGAGAAGACGTCATGAGCGACGCGACCGAGGCGAACGGCACGGCGGGAGCGGCGGAGCCGGCCGAGGCCGGCCGGACCGGCGGCGCGGGCGGGCGGCACGTACGGGTGGTGCTGGTGGACGACCACCGGATGTTCCGTACCGGCGTCCAGGCCGAGATCGGCCAGACCGCCGAGACCGGGGTCGAGGTGGTCGGCGAGGCCGCGGACGTCGACCAGGCCGTCGCGGTCATCACCGCCACCCGGCCCGAGGTGGTCCTGCTCGACGTCCACCTGCCGGGCGGCGGCGGGGTCGAAGTGCTGCGCAGGTGCGCCGCGTTGATGGGAGACGCCGAGCAGCCGGTCCGCTTCCTCGCGCTCTCCGTGTCGGACGCGGCGGAGGACGTGATCGGGGTGATCCGCGGCGGCGCCCGCGGCTATGTCACCAAGACCATCACCGGCACCGACCTGGTCGACTCGATCTTCCGCGTCCAGGAGGGCGACGCCGTCTTCTCGCCCCGGCTGGCCGGCTTCGTCCTGGACGCCTTCGCCTCCACCGACGCCCCGCCGGTGGACGAGGACCTGGACCGCCTCACCCAGCGGGAACGCGAGGTGCTGCGCCTGATCGCCCGGGGCTACGCCTACAAGGAGATCGCCAAGCAGCTCTTCATCTCGGTGAAGACGGTCGAGTCCCACGTCTCGGCGGTCCTGCGCAAGCTCCAGCTGTCCAACCGGCACGAACTGACCCGCTGGGCGACCGCACGCCGACTGGTCTGACCCCTGCGGTCCCGCCCTGGGGCCGCCCCGGAGCCGACCCTCATTCCACCCTGGTCGCCCCCGCGAACGGCATCTGGTCGATCGGGGCGAGACGGACCGGCGCCGAGGGGTTGGGGGCGTGGATCATCCGGCCGTTGCCCACGTAGATGCCGACGTGACTGATCCCGGAGTAGAAGAACACCAGGTCCCCCGGCTGGAGTTCGGAGCGGGAGACCCGCCGGCCCGCGCCGATCTGGGCGTAGGTGGTGCGCGGCAGGGAGATGCCGGCCGAGCGGTAGGCGGCCTGGACCAGGCCCGAGCAGTCGAAGGCGTTCGGGCCGGTGGCCCCCCACACATAGGGGCTGCCGAGCTTGCTGTAGGCGTAGGCGACGGCCGCCGCCGCGCGGGCGGTCGGGGCGGCGGTGGACCCGGGCCGCTCCAGCGGCTGCCGCGCGTCGGCGGCCGACCGGGAGACGCGGGTGCCCGTGCCGCCGGCACCGGTGACCTCGGCCCGCTGCGGCGGAGTCAGCCGGGCCAGCAGCCGCCGGGCCTCGTCCAGCTTGCCGGTCACCGTCCTCTTCTGCCGGCGCAGCTCCGCCTGCCGTGACCGCAGCGACCTCACCTCGACGCGCGCGGCGCCGCGCAACCGCTCGATCTCCCACAGCTGTTGACGCACCCGGGAGACAGCGGCGGCCTGCCGGTCACCGGCCCGCTCCGCGAACGCGGCGCCGTCCAGATACCGGTCGGGGTCGCTGGAGAGGGCCAGTTGCCAGGCAGGGTCGATGCCACCGTCCCGGTACTGCGCCGCGGCGATCGAACCCAGCTCCTCCCGGGCCGAGTTGAGCCTCGTCTGCTTGCGGGCGGTCTGGTCCTGGAGCGTGCTCAGCCGTCGTTGGCCGGCGTCCGCCTCCTCCTTCGCCGCGTTGTACTTCTCGGTGGCAGCCTCGGCCTCCCGGTACAGCGTCTCCACCTTGGCCTTCACCTGCGCCGGTGTCAGCTGTGGTTCGGCGTGCCCGGTCCCGTCGAACGCGGTCGCGGTGGCCGCGCCCGCCAGGGCGAGAGTGGCCGCCGTCCGGGCCGTAGGGCCGCTGAGCGGGCGTTGCGGGCGCTTGCGGTGCGCTGCCACCTGGACCGTCACGTCCTTTCGTACGACTCGCACGACCGAGCGGTCGGTACGCCCCGCGGCGGCCCGCACAGGGGAGCGGGCCGCCGCCGGGCCTTTCTCGGCGGTGGTGGCCGACGGCCGCCCCTGGTCCGGGCGGCGGTGGGGAGCCGGTCACCTGGGGGAGGACGCTAGGCCGGGCGGTGACGAGTAGGTAACGCGGTGTCCGGAACTGGTTCGGACGGACCGGGAGGTGACCGTATGTGACCGTGCGGACAGGCTGGAGTCGTCGTCTTTACGGAGCGTGCTGATCGAAGAGCGGAAATGGGGGCTGGCGGGAGTTGTGAGGTGCTATGGGGCGCATATATGCGAGATCACGTCGGCCGGGCTGTCGGACTGCCGGGTTCGTGGGCGGGCGGGGTGACGGAGGGTCGCTGCGGGTGGTGACGGAGGGTCGTTGGGTCTCGGGAGGTGGGTTGAGGGGGCGGTGACCGATGGGTGGCGGGCCTGGTGGAAGGGAGCGGGAGATGGACCGGTGGCCTGGTGGGGGATGAGTCGGAGGGCTCGGTGAAGGGTGGGTCGGGAGGCCCCGTGGAGAGTGGGTCTGAGGGCCCGGTGAAAGGTGGGGCAAGAGGGGCTGGTTAGGCTCCGGCTCCATGGACGTACTCATCCATCTCTTCGTCGGCCTGCACATCATCGGCATCGCCGCGCTGCTCGGCGGTTTCCTCACCCAGATGAAGGCGATGGGCCAGGGCACGGCCCGGTTCGTGCCCGGGATGCTGCACGGCGCGCTGACCATGCTGGTCACCGGCGTGGCCCTGGTCGGCCTCAACCAGGCCGACGACCACCACGTCAACAACATCAAGATCGGTGTGAAGCTCGCCCTGCTGATCGTGATCCTCGGCCTGGTCTACGTGAAGCGCGACGAGGAGCGGATCGACAAGGGCCTCTTCGGGCTGGTCGGCCTGCTGACCACGGCCAACATCTTCATCGCCGTCCTGTGGACCTGATCGCCGTCCTCAGGCCCTGAGCCTCGGGGCGGCTCGGGGTCAGCCCGGCCGCACCACGCTGTGCACGGCCGCCCCGATGCCGGAGACCGGTTCCTCGCGGACGTACGCACCCGGCCTGGGCGCGTGGATCATCATGCCGTCACCTGTGCAGAGTCCGACGTGGCCGGCGTCGTCGTGGAAGAAGACGAGGTCGCCGGGGCCGGCTTCAGCCGGTGCGACCGGGGTGCCGGCGTCGGCCTGCTCGCGCGCGGTGCGCGGGAGGGTCACCCCGGCGGACTTCCAGGCGGCCTGGGTGAGCCCCGCGCAGTCGTAGGAGCCCGGGCCTGCGGCGCCCCACACACAAGGCTTCCCGACCTGGGCCCGGGCGAAGGCGATGGCCTTCCTGGCCTTGGTCGCGTAGGTGCCGGATGGTGTGCCGGCGGGCGGTGTGGCGGCGGCCGGGACCGGGGCGCCGGCGGGCGTGGCGGCGGAAGACGCGGTCGTGGGAGGTGCGGTCGCGAAAGCCGTGGTGGTGGGCGACACGGTGCCGGGCGACACGGTGCTGGACGGTACGGCGGTGGAAGGCGCAGCCGTAGAAGCCGTTGCGATGGAGGGCGTGGCGATGGAAAGCGCGGCAGTGGTCTGCGCCGTCCGCTGGGACAGCAGCACGCGCGCGTGGGCGAGTTTCTTCTGCACGGTCGCCTTGGCCGCCTTCGGACCCCTCGCGACCACCTCCGCCTGACGGTCCGCGGGCGGAGCGGGGATGGTGTCCGGCGCGGGCAGGGCGGCGGCCGTGTCCAGGGGGGACGGGGCCGCGACCGTGCCCGGAGCGGGTGCGACGGCACCGGTGTCCTGGACGGGCGCGGGAACGGCCGTATCCCCTGCGGGGCGGGCCATGGCGGTCTCTCCGGCGGGCGACATCATGGCCGCGTCCCGGACGCCGATCGCGCCGCGCTGGCCAGGGTTCGTGCCGCGCTGGGCCGGGATCGCGGCCCGCTGTCCGGTCAGGCCCCGGTGCTGAGCGCGGCGGGCGACCTCGTCCCGGAGCCGCTGGAGGCTGTCAGCGGGTCGTCGTGAGACCGCGGCCGACTCGACCCGCTCGTCTCCCTCGGCCCCCTTGGACCACCCGGCCCGCGCAGCCCGACCGACGCCTCCCCGTCCGGCCCACCCGGCACCTCGTCCGGCCTGCCCGGTTTCCGGGCCGCCGCTTCCGGCCTCCCGTTCGGCTCGCCCAGCTGCCCATTCGGCTTGCCACCCCTCGCGGTAGGCCCGCCTGGCACTCGGGTCGGCACCTCCGGCCCCCCGGTCGGCACCTCCGGCCCCCCGGTCGACCAGCGCAGCGTCCCGGTCGGCACCGCCGTCGACCAGCGCAGCGCCCCGATGACCTCCCCCGGCGCCCCGATCGCCTCGCCCGGCCCCCCGACCGCCCCGGCCGCCCCGGCCCCCGTCCCTTCCCGCCGCCGGCGCCTCCGCCGCCGATTCGGCTCGGCGGTAGAAGTCGTCGATCTTGCGTTCGATCTCCTCCTGGCTCGGTCGGCCGGGGGCGGGCGAGGGGGTGGCCTCGGCCGTCTGGGAGAGCACGGCCACGGAGGTGAGGGCGGCGGTGGCGAGAGCGGGGGCGGCGAGAGCGGGGGTGCGGGCGCCCGCTCCCTGGGGTCCGCCGGGGCGCGGCTTGCGGTGCGACGCCAAGGGAGGCGACTCCTTCCGTACTGCCGCCTACCGGGGTCAGCGGTGGGGGTACCCAGGCCGTCCCTCGTAGGGAGGGTTCGGGCGGGCGCTCGGAAGGGTTGCCCTACGGCGTCGTCCCGGGCGGGAGTCGGCCGATTCACCCCAGGATCGGTGGGTCCCCGGCTCCGGGCACCGTGCGGGGCGCGCCGGATTCGGCGGAGGCCGCGCGGCCCGGCGACGTTCGCCGGAGGGGGGTCGTACGGCCTGACGGAAACCTAGCCAACTCGTGTGTCTTCTGTGAAGGTTGGTGCGCGGTTTGTCCGATACATTTCCGTGACCTTTTCCCGGTGTATGCAGAGGTTCACGTCCGTGTGACCAGGTGCTTCCGAGGCGTGAGCAGGCCGTCCGTCTGGCCGGCGCGAAGATCAACTCACGTCCGGAGCCGCCATGTTCCGGGGACCGGGACCGGTTGTCGGTGGGGCGCCCTAGACTCGTAGAGCGATGAGCAGCCTCTTTGACGACAGCTTCCTGGCGGACCTCCAGAGCCCTCGCGGGCACGAGGAGGAACCTCCGCCGCCGCCCGAGGACGATCATGCTCCGGAGCCGCTTCCGGACGATCTGTTCGGCGGGAAGTTCGACGTGCCACCGGACCGATGGGGGTCCCCCCGTTCGAGCGAAGCCGAGAGCGGGGGAGGCTACTACCGCGACGGCGCCCCGCGCCCCGTCCTGGACGCGGCGGCGCTGCTGGAGGGGCTGAACGAGAACCAGCGCGCCGCGGTCGTGCACGCGGGCTCCCCGCTGCTCATCGTCGCCGGTGCCGGCTCCGGCAAGACCCGCGTGCTGACCCACCGCATCGCCCACCTGCTCGCCGAGCGGAACGTCCACCCGGGCCAGATCCTCGCGATCACCTTCACCAACAAGGCCGCGGGCGAGATGAAGGAGCGCGTCGAGCAGCTCGTCGGCCCGCGCGCGAACGCGATGTGGGTGATGACCTTCCACAGCGCGTGTGTGCGCATCCTCCGGCGCGAGAGCAAGAAGCTCGGCTTCACCTCGTCGTTCTCGATCTACGACGCCGCCGACAGCAAGCGCCTGATGGCCCTGGTCTGCCGCGACCTGGAGCTCGACCCCAAGCGCTTCCCGCCGAAGTCCTTCAGCGCGAAGATCAGCAACCTGAAGAACGAGCTGATCGACGAGGAGGACTTCGCCGCCCAGGCCGCCGACGGCTTCGAGAAGACCCTGGCGCAGGCCTACGCCCTGTACCAGTCGCGGCTGCGCGAGGCGAACGCACTGGACTTCGACGACCTGATCATGACGACGGTCAACCTGCTGCGCGCCTTCCCGGACGTCGCCGAGCACTACCGCCGCCGCTTCCGGCACGTCCTGGTGGACGAGTACCAGGACACCAACCACGCCCAGTACGCGCTCGTGCGGGAACTCGTCGGCACCGGGGATCACGACGAGGACACCCCGCCCGGCGAGTACGACGTCCCGCCCGCCGAACTCTGCGTCGTGGGCGACGCGGACCAGTCGATCTACGCCTTCCGGGGTGCGACGATCCGCAACATCCTCCAGTTCGAGGAGGACTACCCGAACGCGACGACGATCCTGCTGGAGCAGAACTACCGCTCCACGCAGACCATCCTGTCCGCCGCCAACGCGGTCATCGAGCGCAACGAGTCCCGCCGCCCGAAGAACCTGTGGACCAACGCCGGTCACGGCGCCCGGATCGTCGGATACGTCGCCGACACCGAGCACGACGAGGCCCAGTTCGTCGCCGAGGAGATAGACCGCCTGGTCGACGCGGGCCACGCGCGCGCGGGAGACGTCGCCGTCTTTTACCGCACCAACGCCCAGTCCCGTGTCTTCGAAGAGATCTTCATCCGCGTCGGCCTGCCCTACAAGGTCGTCGGCGGAGTCCGCTTCTACGAGCGCAAGGAGGTCCGGGACGTCCTCGCCTACCTGCGCGTCCTCGCCAACCCCGAGGACTCGGTGCCGCTGCGCCGCATCCTCAACGTGCCCAAGCGGGGCATCGGCGAGCGCGCTGAGGCCATGGTCGACGCCCTCGCCCAGCGCGAGAAGATCAGTTTCCCGCAGGCCCTGAAGCGCGTGGACGAGGCGTACGGCATGGCCGCGCGCTCCACCAACGCGGTCAAGCGGTTCAACACGCTGATGGAGGACCTGCGGACGATCGTCGAGTCCGGTGCCGGACCGGCCACCGTGCTGGAGGCCGTCCTCGAACGCACCGGTTACCTGGCCGAGCTGCAGGCCTCCACCGACCCGCAGGACGAGACCCGGATCGAGAACCTCCAGGAACTCGCGGCCGTGGCCCTGGAGTTCGAACAGGAGCGGGGCGAGGGCGAGCAGGGGACCCTGGCCGACTTCCTGGAGCAGGTCGCCCTGGTCGCCGACTCCGACCAGATCCCGGACGAGGAGGACGGCGACGGCGTCATCACACTGATGACCCTGCACACCGCCAAGGGCCTGGAGTTCCCGGTCGTGTTCCTGACCGGGATGGAGGACGGCGTCTTCCCGCACATGCGCGCCCTCGGCGAGACCAAGGAGCTGGAGGAGGAGCGGCGCCTGGCGTACGTCGGCATCACGCGCGCGCGGGAGCGGCTGTACCTCACGCGGTCGGCGATGCGCAGCGCCTGGGGCCAGCCGTCGTACAACCCGCCCTCCCGCTTCCTGGAGGAGATCCCGCCCGCCCATGTCGAGTGGAAGCGGACCGGGGCGGCGGCGCCCATGGCCTCCGGGCCGGCGTCCGGGATCGCCGCCTCGCTGTCCTCGACCCGTTCGCGCTCCTCGGCGTCGGGCGCGTCCGGGTTCGCGACGCGGCGCACGGCGGAGAAGCCGGTGGTCGCGCTGGCCGTCGGGGACCGGGTGACCCACGACCAGTTCGGGCTCGGCACGGTCGTCGCCGTGAAGGGGACGGGCGCGAACGCGGAGGCGACGATCGACTTCGGGGACACCAAGCCGAAGCGGCTGCTGCTGCGGTACGCGCCGGTGGAGAAGCTGTAGCGGACCGAAAGGGCCCCGCTGACGTGCGGGGCCCCGGGGTCTACGTGGGGTTCAGCCCGTGGCTGCGCAGCCACGGCAGCGGGTCTATGGCCGCCCCGCCCGCCGGCCGTACCTCGAAATGCAGGTGGGGGCCGGTGGAGTTGCCGGAGTTACCGGAGTGGCCGATCGGCTGGCCGGCCTTGACAGTCGTACCGGAGGCGACGCTGTAGCTGGAGAGGTGGCAGTACCAGGTCTCCGTGCCGTCCTTCGCCGTCACGATCATCATGTTGCCGTAGGCGCTGTTCCACTTGGTGGTGACGGTGCCGTCGGTGGCGGCCATCACCGTGGTGCCGTAGGAGACCGGGAAGTCGATGCCGGTGTGCACCGACATCCAGTTGATGCCCGCCTGGCCGAAGTAGGCGCTGAGTCCGTGCTGCGTGACCGGCAGCGCGAACTTGGGCCGCAGCCGCTCCTTGAGCGCGGCCTCCGCGGCCGCCTTCTTCTTCTCCAGCTCCTGCTGCGCCTTGAGGTCGATCCGCTCCTGGGTACGGCTCGCCCGGTCGGCGAAGTCGTCGGCGCCCGCGGAGAGCGTCTTGAGCTGGCTGTCCAGCTTGCTGTTGGCGACGGACGGCTTGACCGGCTGCGCGTCCGAGGCGGTGGTGGCGGTGTCCTTGGAGTCGTCGGTCAGCGCGCCGACCGAGGCGGCGGCGATCCCGGCCACACCCATCACACAGGCCGACGGCACGGCGATGGTCAGCAGCGCGGAGCGTTTGGCGGGCGTGCGGCGGCGGGAGCGCGCCCCGCCGCGCGAGGCCGCGCGGGTCGTCGGCGCCGGGACGACCTCTTCCTGGTCGTCCAGCAGGCCGGTCACGGCGGGCAGTTCGCCGGTGGAGTCCGACTCGCCCTCGGCGGCGGGCTGTTCACCGAAGTCGGTGTCCTCGTACGGCACCTGCTCGAAGGCCGCGGTCGCCTGCGGATCGCCCGCCTGCTCGAACGCGGACTGCTGGTCGCCGACCGCCTCGAAGGTCGCGGTGGCCTGCTGATCGAACGGTTCGCCACCCGGCTGGGACTGCGCCGGCACGCTCTGTCCCGCGGAGTTCCACTGCGTGGCGTCGTAGGCGCCCGTGTCGAAGGTCTGGGTGCCCCAGTCCCACTGCTGGGTGGGGTCGGCGCCGCCGGACGAGTCGGGCTGCGACCAGGCGGTGGCGTCCCACTGGCCGCTGACGTCGTTGCCGGTGGCCTGCGCCGGGACGGTCCAGGCGGTGCTGTCGTAGACGCCGGAGTCGTAGGCGGCGTAGTTCTGTGCCGCGTACGGGTCGTAGCCCGGGGTCTGGGTGGTGCCGGTCTGCCAGTGCGTGGTGTCGTACGCGCCGGTGGTCTGCTCGCTGCCCGGGAGGCTGCCGAAGAGCGGGTCGCTGTGGAAGGCCGTGGTGCTTCCGGAGCCACCGGCAAAACCGGTGGCGTCGTAACCGCCGTACGTGGTGAGGTCGTCGTAGGGGGCTTCCTGTGCCCCGTACGGCACGTAGTGCGCGGTGGAGGCGTCGGAAGCCGCGGCCGGGGTGGTCATGGTCCCCGACGGGTGACGGTCGTTCACCAACTTCTCTTTCGCCTCGACAACAGGGGCTGCCAGAGCAGTGCGGCGACTGTACCCGGCGGTACCTGGGCGCGACAATCTTCGGCCTGTTTCGCGTGGGCCGGAAACGGGCATTCGGCCGTGTTTCGGGGCTCCAGGACCTGTCCTTGGCCTTGCGTTCGAAGAGTGTTCGATGTCGAGTGGCGAGGTGCGGGCTGTGCGTCGGTGGTGCGTCGGCTGTGCGCCGAGCGGTGCGTCCGCTGTGCGCGGGCTCCGCGCTCCGGTCGCGGCCGGGCCTCTAGGCCACCGTCAGGCCACCGTCAGGCCGCCGGCGGCCCGGTCCTCGGATTGCGGGGTGTCCAGGGCCTCGCGTATCCCGGCCGCTACGGCGGGATGCACGGGCAGGGCGAGATGGCCGATGCCGGTCACCCGGACGTTCTGCGCGTCCAGGTCCGGGTGCTCCAGTCGGGCCGACTCCAAGGGGTCCATCAGCGAGTCCAGGTCGCTCCAGAAGCTCACGAAGCGGGTCCGGCAGCCGGGGGCGGGCCGGGCCAGTTCCTCGATGACCGCGGAGCCGGGCCGCATCTGCCGCACGATCGGGTGCGCGTCCGCCAGTGGCGCCACCCGGGTCCCCGAGTGCGGGGTGCCGAGGGTGACCAGCGTGCGTACCCGCAGGTCACCGCCCAGGCACTGGGTGTAGTAGCGCGCTATCAGGCCCCCGAGGCTGTGCCCGACGATGTCGACCCGGGCACTGCCGGTGCGCTCGCAGATCTCCTCGATGTGCCGGCCGAGCAGCTCGGCCGCGATGCGAATGTCGCAGGTCAGCGGCGAGTAGTTGAGTGACTCCACCCGGTGCCTGCCGTGCTGGGCGAGGGTGCGGCGGAGCAGGACGAACACCGATCGGTTGTCGATGAAGCCGTGCAGCAGGACGACCGGCGACGCGGGGCGGACCGGCAGCCGGGCGGCGCCGTCCGGGGCGGGCAGGACGCCGGAGCGCCGCTCCTGGATCAGGCCGGTCGGATACAGCAGGAGGTGGCCCGCCAGGATCGCCGCCTCCAGGGCCGTCGCCCGCAGCAGCGTCATGGACAGTCCGGCCAGTCTGCCGGGCCACAGACGGCGGCAGAGCGGGAGGAAGGAGAGCGGCAAAACCCCGGTGACCTTCATGGGCACCTCCTGTCGGCACACCGGGGGACGGCTCGACCCCCGTGTGCCCTCATGTCCCACCATGTGATTTCCCCCTCGGAGCGCACCGTAAAACTGCCGCTTGCGGGATGCTGGAGATAACGTTCGTTCACTTCGCGACGGTGGCGGAACGCGCCAAAAGTGCGGTACTTGTCGATACGGACGGAAGCGATCGCTTCCGTGGTCGCTTGATGGAGGCAGTGATGGGTGTGGCAGCCGGTCCGATCCGCGTGGTGGTCGCCAAGCCGGGGCTCGACGGCCACGATCGTGGGGCCAAGGTCATCGCGCGGGCCCTGCGCGACGCCGGTATGGAGGTCATCTACACCGGGCTCCACCAGACGCCGGAACAGATCGTCGACACCGCCATCCAGGAGGACGCCGACGCGATCGGCCTGTCCATCCTCTCCGGCGCCCACAACACGCTGTTCGCCGCGGTCATCGAGCTGCTCCGGGAGCGGGAGGCCGAGGACATCCTCGTCTTCGGCGGCGGCATCATCCCGGACGAGGACATCCCGCCGCTGAAGCAGAAGGGCGTGGCGGAGATCTTCACCCCCGGGGCGACCACCGCGTCGATCGTGGAGTGGGTCCGCGAGAACGTCCGCCAGCCGGCGGCGTCGGGGGGCTGAGCGAGTGCCTCCGGCGGTTGCGCGGCGGCTTCCGGGGGTGTGGGTGCGGGGTTGCTTCCGGGGGTTGCGGGGCGGCTTCCGGGGGATTTGGGGCTGCTTCCACGGCTGCTGGTCTGTCCCCGGCGGTGGGGGTCCGTTTCCGCCCGGCAGGTGGCTGACCTGGGCCGTTGCGCGACCGTCCCTCGATCGGTCCGTTACGCGACTGCCTCTCGCCGAGCCATTACGCGACTGCCCCTCGTCGAGCGGTTCCGCGACTGCTGCCGGCGGTGCCGTTCCGCGATTGCTGCCGGCGGTTCCGCGGCTGCTCATGCTCGGTAGGCGGCGGCCGGCCTCGGACGTTACGTGGTGCCCCCGGCCGTTCCGCGCCTGCCCCCGGCGGCCGGGTGGCTCCTTTGCGGGTTACGCGGCTGCCTCCCGTGGCCGTGCCGGAGGTTCCGGCGGTTGCGCGGGTGGGCTCGGCGGTGGTGTGGCCGGGGCGGGCTGGGTCAGTTCCCGGGTCATCGTCGCCCGCAGCCGCAGGGTCGTGACCAGCCGCTGGAACGCCTCCGCCCAGTACCCGCCGGCCCCGGGCGCGGCGTCCTCCCGCTCGTCGGGCACCGCCAGCAGCGCCTCCAGCCGGACGGCCTCCGCCGGGTCCAGGCAGCGCTCCGCCAGCCCCATCACCCCGCTGAAGGACCACGGGTAACTGCCCGCGTCCCGAGCGATGTTCAGGGCGTCCACGACCGCCCGGCCCAGCGGGGGAGCCCAGGGGACGGCACACACCCCGAGCAACTGGAACGCCTCCGACAGGCCGTGCGTGGCGATGAACCCGGCGACCCACGCCGCCCGTTCCGCCGGATCCAGCGCGGCCAGCAGCTTCGCCCGCTCCGCCAGGGACACCGCGCCCGGCCCGCCGGCCTCCGGTGCCGACGGCGACCCGAGCAGCGCCCGCGACCAGGCGGCGTCCCGCTGCCGTACCGCCGCCCGGCACCAGGCCGCGTGCAGCTCACCCTGCCAGCCGTCCGCCACCGGCAGCGCCACGATCTCCTGGGGCGTGCGCCCGCCGAGCCGCTGCGACCAGGCGCCGAGCGGGGCGGCCTCCACCAACTGGCCCAGCCACCACGACCGTTCCCCCCGGCCCGCGGGCGGTGCGGCCACGACCCCGTCCCGCTCCATGGCCGCGTCGCATTCGAGCGGCGCCTCCACCGCGATCGCCGGCCCGCTCCCCGTACGGTCCAGGGCCACACACGCCGAGGCCCGTACGGCCATCCGTGCGGCGAGCGCCGAGTCCGGCAGCGCCGACAGCAGTTCCGCCGCAGTCGCCCGGACATTGCGGCTGCGGTCGCCCAACGCCCGCTCAAGGAAGGGTTCGTCCGCGTCCGACAGGCCCGTGCGCAGGGAGTCGAGGAACATCAGCCGGTCCTCCGCCCGCTCCGTCGCCCACGTCGACGCCAGCAACTCACGGCCCAGCGCGGGCGTGCGGGCGCGCAGGGCCCCCAGCAGCGCCGCCCGCTCGGCGAACAGCCCCTCCTCCCACAACCGGTGCACCGCCTCGGCGTCCTCCGGATCGGGCAGCGCCGCGCCGCCCCCCGGGGCCGCGCGCAGGGCGAACCGCCAGTCCGGGTTCAGTCGGGCCAGCCACAGCGCGCGCGGGCCGGCGAAGGCCAGCGCCGCCGGACGCAGGTCCGTGCGGCCCCTGGCCGCGTCCAGCAGTGCGGGCAGCAGCTGCGGGGGTGCCGCGTACCCGTGCGCGTTGGCCGCCGCGAGCCACTGGGGGAGCAGCTCCATGAGGTCCGGGGAGCTGCCCCGCCGGCCGCCGGCCGCGCCGCCGGACCGGTCGGCCAGCAGGGTGGTGAGTCGGCGGGCCGCCGGTGCGGGCAGGGAGGGGCGTGGATCGACGGGTGCCGGAGCGGGCCGCCGCGCCGCCCGAGCGGGCCGCAACCCGGCCCGCCGCCGTACGGTCGCGACGGCCGCCGCGTCGAGCAGCGCCACCGGGGCCGGGCGACCCGGCACGACATGCGCCGGGGCACGCCGGTCGGTACCGAGGAGCGCGGTGGTGACCAGGTCCTCCCAGGAGGGTGCCGGGGCCGGCTGGGAGGGCGCCGGGGCCTGTGGGCGGTCTGCGGAGGAGTCGATTGAGTCGTCCGCGGTGCTCGCCGGCTTCTCCCAGGAGTGCCCCGGATCGGCCGCGTCCCCGTCACCCCGTGTCCCGTCGCTGGGCGGTGCCCCGTTCATCACGTTCCCTTCCCCTCCTGCTGTCCTTCCGCCTTCTTCCCTTCCGCGTTCGCCCGCAGGGTTCAGCACAGCGGCACCGCCTCGCCCTCTCCCCCCGCCCAGGCCGTGAGCGGGGTGAAGCCGCGGTGGCCGCACTCGCCGAAGACCGTGACGGGGGCGCCGCCGGACAGGGCGACCAGTCGCCACAGGCCGGGCCGGGAGCGGGCGGCCCGGGTCACCGGCAGGGCCGTGTCCGTGTCCGCGTCGGCCAGTTGCCAGCCCTCACCGTCCGGGACGGGCGTCACCCGGTCCAGGGTCACGGGGACCGCGTCCAGCCACGGGTCGTCACGCAGGGCCTCGCCGTACCGGGCCGCCGCCTCGGCCGTCGTCACGCCGGGTGGGCGGAACGCGGCCGGGGCCGGCGGGGCGAACCGCACGCCCAGGGCGGCCCGGGACCGGCCGGAGCCCGGATACGCCGTCAGCTCCGCCTCCAGGGCGAGGCCCACCGGCAGGGACAGCTCAGGTGCCCGGCCCGCCGCTCCGTAGGACAGCAGCAGCCGGGTACCGCCGGACTCGGCGCCGTGCAGCCATATCCGGCGCGTCGTCAGTTTCGGGTCCACCTTGTCGTACTGGGCGAGGACCAGCCAGCGGTCGCGCACCGGCGGGCCGTCCGGCGTGGCGGGCAGGCCGAGCCGGGAGCGGACCGTGGCCGCGAGGCCGTCCGGCAGCCGGTCGCGGTGCAGCCAGCCCTGGTCGAGCAGGTGCAGCAGCGCGCACTCCTCCAGCAGCCGCGCCGGCCAGCCCGCGCCGGACGCCGGGACCGCCCCCAGTTCCCGGACGCGTGCGGCCAGTCCTGGCGCCTGGGCGTCGACCATGCGGGCCGCCGTCTCGTCCCACAGGCCGTACCCCGCGTGTTCGACCGCGGCCAGACCGCCGCGCAGCAGGTCGGCCAGGCGCTGCTCCAGTTCGCTCGCGCCCGCCGTGACCCGCTCGGCCCGGCGTTCGGCCCGCCGCCGGGCCGCCTCCGGATCGGCGGGCCCGGCGGCCGGACCCCCCTCGGCTTGCTTGCGCTGGGTCTCGGCACGTCCGCGCCGGCCCGCGAGCCACTGCCCGGCCCACTCCGGCGGCTGCGCGGCGGCCGGCACCGCGCCGTCGTCACCCGCCCACAGCAGAAGCAGCCCGAGCGCGTGCTTGCACGGGAACTTACGGCTCGGACAACTGCACCTGTACGCCGGCCCGGCCGCGTCGGCCAGGTCCACCACCGTCTGGTACGGCCTGCTGCCGCTGCCCTTGCACAGCCCCCACACCGTCCCCTCTCCGCTGCCCGTCCCGGACCACGGCCCGGCCACGGCGAGTTTGCTGCCCGCCTTGCGTGACGCGGCGTCAGGCGCCAGTGCCAGCACCTGGTCCGCGGTCCAGCGCACCCCCTGCTCAGTCATGTCTCCGACGGTAGGTCCCGCCACTGACAATCGGTCCGGCGAGCACGTTTGTGCTGGTCAGAGCGATTGTCAGTGGCGTGGTGCACGGTGGATGCCAGATCCGAACCGGCCGAGCTGGAGGGGGCCTCAGCCATGTCTGTGTCCGTGGAACCGACGACCGCCGCACCCGACCGCGACGAGACCGCGCAGGCGCTGCGACCGCACGCCGAGCACGCCTTCGCGGCCGAACTCGCCGCGCTCGCCGCCCAGGACGACCGCCCGCGCCCGGCCCGCTGGAAGCTGTCGCCGTGGGCGGTGGCGACGTACCTGCTCGGCGGCACCCTGCCGGACGGCACGGTGATCACACCGAAGTACGTGGGCCCGCGCCGCATCGTCGAGGTCGCTGTCACCACGCTCGCCACCGACCGCGCCCTGCTCCTGCTCGGTGTGCCCGGCACCGCCAAGACCTGGGTGTCGGAACACCTGGCCGCCGCCGTGAGCGGTGACTCGACCCTGCTGGTGCAGGGCACGGCCGGCACGCCGGAGGAGGCGATCCGGTACGGCTGGAACTACGCGCAGCTCCTCGCGCACGGCCCGAGCCGCGACGCGCTCGTGCCCAGCCCCGTCATGCGCGCCATGGCCGAGGGCATGACGGCCCGGGTGGAGGAGCTGACCCGCATCCCGGCCGATGTGCAGGACACGCTCATCACGATCCTGTCCGAGAAGACCCTGCCCATCCCCGAGCTCGGCCAAGAGGTCCAGGCGGTCCGCGGCTTCAACCTCATCGCCACCGCCAACGACCGCGACCGCGGGGTCAACGACCTCTCCAGCGCCCTGCGCCGCCGCTTCAACACCGTGGTGCTGCCGCTGCCGGAGAGCGCCGACGCCGAGGTCGACATCGTCACCCGCCGGGTCGAGCAACTCGGCCGCTCCCTCGACCTGCCGGCCGCGCCCGACGGCATCGAGGAGATCCGCCGGGTCGTCACCGTCTTCCGCGAGCTGCGCGACGGCATCACCGCCGACGGCCGCACCAAGCTGAAGTCGCCCAGCGGCACGCTGTCCACGGCGGAGGCGATCTCCGTCGTCACGAACGGCCTCGCGCTCGCCACCCACTTCGGCGACGGTGTGCTGCGCCCCGGGGACATCGCCGCCGGCATCCTGGGCGCCGTCGTCCGGGACCCGGCGGCCGACCGGGTCGTCTGGCAGGAGTACCTGGAGACGGTCGTCCGTGAGCGCGAGGGCTGGACCGACTTCTACCGCGCCTGCCGGGAGGTGAGCGCATGACCGGGACCGGCGGGAGCACGGCGTACGCCTCCGGGCCGCTGCTGCTCGGAGTCCGGCACCACGGGCCCGGTTCCGCGCGCGCGGTGCGGGCCGCGCTGAACGCCGCCCGGCCGGCCGTCGTCCTGATCGAGGGACCGCCCGAGGCCGACGCGTTGATCCCGCTGGCCGCCGACCCGGGCCTGCGGCCTCCGGTCGCCCTGCTCGCCCACGCCGTGGACGAGCCCGGCCGCTCGGCCTTCTGGCCGTTCGCGGAGTTCAGTCCCGAGTGGGTGGCCATCCGGTGGGCCCTGGAACAGGGCGTACCGGCCCGCTTCATCGACCTGCCGGCCACGCACACGCTGGCGTGGCAGAAGGAAGCGGGCGAGTCGGGTCACGACGGCGGCAACAACGGCAACAACGGCGACGACGGCGACGACGGCGACGACACAGGAGAGCCCGGGCCCGCACCCGATCCCGGCTCCGGTCACGATGACCAGATCCGTGTCGACCCCCTCGCCGTGCTCGCGGAGGCGGCCGGGTACGACGATCCCGAGCGCTGGTGGGAGGACGTCGTCGAGCACCGGGGGCCGGGCGCCCGTGACCCCTTCGCGCCGTTCGCGGCGGTGGCGGAGGCCATGGGAGCGCTGCGCGAGCGGTACGGCGCCGGCGGGCGACCCCGGGACCTCGTCCGCGAGGCACACATGCGGCTCAGGCTCCGGGACGCGCGCAAGGAGTTCGGCGACGCCGTGGCTGTGGTCTGCGGGGCCTGGCACGTGCCCGCGCTGCGCGAGCGGACCACCGTCACCGCCGACCGGGCGCTGCTCAAGGGGCTGCCCAGGACCAGGACCGACCTGACCTGGGTGCCGTGGACGCACCGCAGGCTGGCCCGGTCCGGCGGCTACGGCGCCGGCATCGACTCGCCCGGCTGGTACGGGCATCTGTTCCACGCGCCCGACCGGCCGGTCGAGCGGTGGTTGACCAAGGTGGCCCGGCTGCTGCGCGAGGAGGACCGGATCGTGTCCTCCGCGCACGTCATCGAGGCCGTACGGCTCGCGGAGACCCTGGCCGCGCTGCGGGGCCGCCCGCTGCCCGGCCTGGGGGAGACCACCGACGCGGTGCGGGCGGTGCTGTGCGACGGCTCGGACGTGCCGCTGGCGCTGGTGCACGACCGGCTGGTGGTCGGGGACGCCCTGGGCGAGGTCCCGGAGTCGGCGCCCGCGGTGCCGTTGCAGCGCGACCTGGCCCGGCAGCAGCGGTCGCTGCGGCTGAAACCCGAGGCGCTGGAGCGTGAGCTGGAGCTGGACCTGCGCGGGGACACCGACGCCGACCGCAGCAGGCTGCTGCACCGGCTGCGGCTGCTCGGCGTCTGCTGGGGCGAGCCGGCCCGGTCCCGGGGGAGCACGGGCACGTTCCGGGAGACCTGGCGGCTGCGCTGGGAGCCCGAGCTGTCGGTGCGGGTCGCCGAGGCCGGCGTGTGGGGGACGACCGTCCACGCGGCGGCACGGGCCAAGGCGGAGGCGGACGCCACGGGGGCGGAAGCACTCGCCGACGTCACCGCGCTGGCCGAACAGTGCCTGCTGGCCGGGCTGCCGGACGCGCTGCCCGTGGTCATGCGGGTGCTCGCCGACCGGGCGGCCCTGGACACCGACGTCGGCCACCTCGCCCAGGCCCTGCCCGCCCTGGTCCGCTCGCTGCGCTACGGCGACGTGCGCGGCACCGACACCGGCGCGCTGGCCGAGGTCGCTGCGGGCCTCGCCGAACGCGTCTTCGTCGGCCTGCCCCCGGCCTGCGTCGCACTCGACACCGACGCGGCCGAGGAAATGCGCGGCCATGTGGACGCCGTGCACACGGCAGTGGGACTACTGACGGAGAGCCTGCCCGGTGTGGCCGCGGGGGCGGCAGGTGAGGGCGCCGGTGTGTCCGCCGGTAGGAGTGGGAGCGGCGCTGGTGCGGCTGCGGGGACGGATGGTGATGGCGCCCCTGGCCGTGCGGGGAGTGGCGGAGGAGGCGCCGGTGCGGCTGCGGGGACGGATGGTGATGGCGCCCCTGGCCCTGCGGGAGGTGCGGGCGCGGCCGGCGGGGGCGCCGGTGCGTCCGCCGGTGTGGGCGGGGGCGGCGCCGGTGCGGCTGCGGGGGCGGCCGGCCGTGGTGCCGGTGCGGTTGCCGGCGGTGGAGGGCTGCGGGAGCGTTGGCGGGCCGTGTTGCGGGTGCTGTCCCTGCGGGACACCGCGCCCGGTGTCATCCGGGGCCGGGCCGTGCGGCTGTTGCTGGACGACGGGGCACTGGCACCCGAGGAGGCGGCCCGGCTGATGGGGCTCGCGCTGTCGCCGGGCACGCCGCCCGCCGCTGCCGCCGCCTGGGTGGAGGGCTTCGCCGGTGGCGGGGGTGGCCTGCTGCTCGTGCACGACGAGCGGCTGCTCGCCCTGCTGGACACCTGGCTGACCGGGGTTCCGGCGGACGCCTTCACGGACGTACTGCCGCTGCTGCGGCGCACCTTCGCGGCGTACGAGCCGGGGGTGCGCAGAACCCTCGGTGAACTGGTCCGGCGCGGCCCCGCAGGCCGGCCCGGCGGGGACACCGTCCAGGGAGCCACGATCCCCGGCTTCGCCGCCGAACCGGACACCGGGCGTGCCGACGCCGTCCTCCCGGTACTGCGGCTGCTGCTCGGCCTGGACGCGCGCCTCGACACGGCGGTGCCCGCCCCGGCGCACAGCTCTCCGCATGGCGCGAGCGCGGCACGTGAGGCGACGGACACCCCGTCGCACGGCGCCACGCACACCCCTCCACCGGGCGCGACGCGCGAAGCGATACACGAGACGCCACCCGATTCCACGTACGACGACTGCCTCACGGGGGTGGGCACATGACGAACAGGACATGCAGGACGGCCAAGACGGACAGCTCGGCCGCCACCGCCAAGGCTCCTGAAACCGCCACGGCCCCTGCCACCGCCCCGGCCACTGCCACGGCGGACAGCTCGGTCACGGCCGCCGTGACTGCCGGCACGGGCGAGTCGACGGCGTCGGCCGCGGGCGTCGACCCTGCGCGGGAGCGGCTGCGGCGGTGGCGGCTTGTGCTCGGTGGGGACCAGGCCGACGGCACCGGGTACGCGCTGTCCGGGCGGGACGCGGCGATGGACGGCACGCTGGCAGCGCTCTACGGCAGGGGTGACAAGCCGCAGTCGGGCCGGGACCGGTCGGCGGGGCTCGGTGCCTCGGCGCCGTCCGTGGCGCGCTGGCTCGGGGACATCCGCCGCTACTTCCCGTCCTCCGTCGTCCAGGTCATGCAGCGCGACGCCATCGACCGCCTCGGCCTCGCGTCCCTCCTGCTGGAGCCGGAGATGCTGGAGGCGGTGGAGGCCGACGTGCACCTGGTCGGCACGTTGCTCTCGCTGCACAAGGCGATGCCGGAGACGACCCGGGAGACGGCCCGCGCGGTCGTGCGCAAGGTGGTGGAGGACCTGGAGAAGCGGCTCGCCACCCGCACCCGGGCCACCCTCACCGGCGCCCTGGACCGCAGTGCCCGCGTCACCCGCCCGCGCCACCACGACATCGACTGGAACCGCACCGTCGCGGCCAACCTCAAGCACTATCTGCCCGAGCACCGCACCGTCGTACCGGAGCGGCTCATCGGCTACGGGCGGGCCGCGCGGTCGGTGAAGAAGGAGGTCGTGCTCTGCATCGACCAGTCCGGGTCGATGGCGTCGTCCGTGGTGTACGCGTCGGTGTTCGGCGCGGTCCTCGCCTCCATGCGGTCCCTCAGCACCCGGCTGGTCGTCTTCGACACGGCGGTCGTCGATCTGACCGACCAGCTCGATGACCCGGTCGACGTGCTCTTCGGCACCCAGCTCGGCGGCGGTACGGACATCAACCGGGCGCTCGCCTACTGCCAGGCGCAGATCACCCGGCCGGCCGAGACCGTCGTCGTGCTGGTCAGCGATCTCTTCGAGGGCGGTATCCGCCAGGAGATGCTCAAGCGGGTCGCGGCGATGAAGGCGTCGGGGACGCAGTTCGTGGCGCTGCTCGCGCTGTCGGACGAGGGGGCGCCCGCGTACGACCGCGATCACGCGGCGGCGCTGGCCGCGCTCGGCGCACCGGCCTTCGCCTGCACTCCCGACCTGTTCCCCGAGGTGATGGCCGCCGCGCTGGAGAAACGGCCCCTGCCGATACCGGAGACGGCGTGACACCGGACGGCGTGACACCGGACGGCGTGACACCGGCCCGGAAGGGGCACCCGGTATCCGGAGTGGGTGGCGCGCACAGCACACACAGTGCCGCGCACAGCTTCCGCGGGGTGGCCGGCCCGGGTGGCCGAAAGCCGTCGGCTCGTCCGGGCGGAACCCCGCGGACGGGGTGCGTGGTCCCCATTGGGGTGGGGATCAAGCGCCCCGGCCCCGGGGCGACCCGGGGCCGCCAGGGGGGTCTCACCGGGTCAACCCCAGCCCGGTGAGGCCTCGCACAACGCCCGTACCGCACGCGGAGGCGGCACGCCGTGCCAGGGAAACCGGCATCATGTGACAGGTATCACCGCTCAGGTGTGACCCGCGATTTAGAGGGCCCCCGCAAGCAGCGATAACCTGCGAGACGGACATGCCGCGCGCTCGGACACCGTGTGCGCTTCCCTAGTGACAGCGGACGTCACGTTGCCCTTCGCGGCACGCCCACGCATCCAACGAACCGCGAGATCACTGATAGGGACGGAAGCGCGTGGACCTGTTCGAGTACCAGGCGAGGGACCTCTTCGCCAAGCACGATGTACCGGTGCTGGCCGGTGAAGTCATCGACACGCCTGAGGCGGCGCGCGAGATCACCGAGCGTCTGGGCGGCAAGTCCGTCGTCAAGGCGCAGGTGAAGGTCGGTGGTCGCGGCAAGGCCGGTGGCGTCAAGCTGGCCGCCTCCCCGGACGAGGCCGTCGCCCGCGCGACGGACATTCTCGGCATGGACATCAAGGGCCACACGGTCCACAAGGTCATGATCGCCGAGACCGCTCCGGAGATCGTCGAGGAGTACTACGTCTCCTTCCTCCTCGACCGTGCGAACCGCACCTTCCTCTCCATCGCCTCCGTCGAGGGCGGCATGGAGATCGAGGAGGTGGCGGCCACCCGCCCGGAGGCCGTCGCCAAGACCCCGATCGACCCGATCGACGGTGTGGACGAGGCCAAGGCCCGCGAGATCGTGGAGGCCGCCCAGTTCCCGGCCGAGGTCGCGGACAAGGTCGCGAACGTCCTCGTCAAGCTGTGGGACACCTTCATCAAGTCGGACGCCCTCCTCGTCGAGGTCAACCCGCTCGCGAAGGTCGCCTCCGGTGAGGTCATCGCGCTGGACGGCAAGGTGTCGCTCGACGACAACGCCGAGTTCCGTCACCCCGAGTACGAGGCGCTCCACGACAAGGCCGCGGCCAACCCGCTGGAGGCCGCCGCCAAGGAGAAGAACCTCAACTACGTCAAGCTCGACGGCGAGGTTGGCATCATCGGCAACGGCGCCGGTCTCGTCATGAGCACCCTGGACGTCGTCGCGTACGCCGGTGAGAAGCACGGTGGCGTCAAGCCCGCCAACTTCCTGGACATCGGCGGCGGCGCCTCCGCCCAGGTGATGGCGAACGGCCTGGAGATCATCCTGGGCGACCCGGACGTCAAGTCCGTCTTCGTGAACGTCTTCGGTGGCATCACCGCCTGCGACGAGGTCGCCAACGGCATCGTGCAGGCCCTGAAGCTCCTGGAGGACCGCGGGGAGAAGGTCGAGAAGCCGCTCGTCGTCCGCCTCGACGGCAACAACGCCGAGCTGGGCCGGAAGATCCTCACGGACGCCAACCACCCGCTGGTGCAGCGCGTCGACACCATGGACGGCGCGGCCGACAAGGCCGCCGAGCTGGCCGCCGCCAAGTAAGCACGAGGACGAGGACTCAAACCACCATGGCTATCTGGCTCAACAAGGACAGCAAGGTCATCGTCCAGGGCATGACCGGCGCCACCGGCATGAAGCACACCAAGCTCATGCTCGGGGACGGCACGAACGTCGTGGGCGGCGTGAACCCGCGCAAGGCGGGTCAGACCGTGGACTTCGACGGCACCGAGGTACCCGTCTTCGGCACCGTCAAGGAGGCCATCGAGAAGACCGGCGCCAACGTCTCCGTCATCTTCGTGCCGGAGAAGTTCACCAAGGACGCGGTCGTCGAGGCCATCGACGCCGAGATCCCGCTGGCCGTCGTGATCACCGAGGGCATCGCCGTGCACGACACGGCCGCCTTCTGGGCGTACGCCGGCAAGAAGGGCAACAAGACCCGGATCATCGGCCCGAACTGCCCCGGCATCATCACCCCGGGCCAGTCGAACGTCGGCATCATCCCGGGCGACATCACCAAGCCGGGCCGCATCGGCCTGGTGTCGAAGTCCGGCACGCTGACGTACCAGATGATGTACGAGCTGCGCGACATCGGCTTCTCCACCGCTGTCGGCATCGGTGGCGACCCGATCATCGGCACCACGCACATCGACGCCCTGGCCGCGTTCCAGGACGACCCCGACACCGACCTGATCGTGATGATCGGTGAGATCGGTGGCGACGCCGAGGAGCGCGCGGCCGCGTTCATCAAGGAGAACGTGACCAAGCCGGTCGTCGGTTACGTCGCGGGCTTCACCGCGCCCGAGGGCAAGACCATGGGCCACGCCGGCGCCATCGTCTCCGGCTCGTCCGGTACCGCCCAGGCGAAGAAGGAGGCCCTGGAGGCCGCGGGCGTCAAGGTCGGCAAGACCCCGACCGAGACGGCGAAGCTGGCCCGGGAGATCCTGAGCGCCTGACCTCCCCTCTCCGCAGTCGGTAGGCCCGTTCCCTCGCCGGGGCGGGCCTACCGCCGTTTCCTGGAGCGTCACCGCTCACTTCGGCTCCGGAGCCAGCCTCTCCGGCCCGCTCGCCTCCGACCGGTGGAGCTTCGTCCGCAGTTCCTGCTCGTGCCGGGAGAGCGGGCCCAGGCCGGCCGGCGGGGGAACGCCCTGCACCGCCTGCGCGGGTGCGACCGGGGCCTCGTAGCGCGTCGGTGCGGTGCGGAGCGTGAGCGTGGTCGCGCCGATGATCGTCACGGTGAAGGCGATGGCCGCCCGGGTCCAGAAGACGTTGCGGCGTTCGCTGCCGGTCCGTACCGTCGTCGACTTCTCCGCGCGCAGCCGCTCCCTGGAGGACAGTTCGAGCATGCGGCGGTGCAGCGTTTCCGGATCGGCCAGTTCCGGCAGCAGCGCGGCCACCGCCTCCCGGGCGTGGAGCAGCCGGCTCGCGGCGGCCGGTGTGCTCGCCTCCGTCTCCGCCGCCGTCTCCGGCAGGTCCAGGCCCACACCGTCGTACAGCACGAGCGTGCGCCGGTACGACGCCGGCAGCCTGAGCAGGGCGTTCAGCAGGGCCTGGTCGGCCGGGTCGGCGGGCGGGGGTTCCGGGGAGCGGTAGCGGGGGCGGAAGCGGTGCCAGGGGGAGAGCGCGCAGTCGTACGCGACCGCCCGTACCCAGCCGGCCGGGTCGCGGTCCCGGGCCACCTCGGGCCAGCGCTGCCAGGCCGTCTGGAAGGCCCGCTCCACGGATTCGCGGGCCAGCTCCCGGCGCCCGGTGAGCAGATAGGTCTGGCGCACGAGGGCGGGGGCGCAGAAGGCGTACAGCGCGTCGAAGGCCTGAGCGGGAGTCAGCGAGGGTGTCTGTTCGGGCGTCAGGCACGCCTCGGGCGAACGGTTCTGAGGGGCCGTCGGCTCGGGACTCTGTGTCGTCACGATGCACCCTTCTGTACGAAAAAGAACATAAACGTATATTGAGCGACACTTCGGAGGTTCGCCTGTTACGACGGGAAAGCGCGTGTCGTTGGGAGCATGGCGAGCGTGATCCAGATGACCGTTCGCCGCTCCTCGATGTCGCCCGTGGCCAACCGGATGCGCGACCGCTCACCCGGACTCGGCGCGAGCCTGCTGGGCGGTGCCGTCGCGGCCGGACTGGGCCTCGCCTCGTTCGCCGTGCTCGTGATGATGCTGTGGGTCAGCTCGCCCTATCCGGACAGCGGACCGGACGGCGCGCTGCACATCGCCGCCGCCCTGTGGCTGCTGGCGCACGGTGTGGAACTGACCCGCACCGACACGCTCTCCGGCGCGCCCATGCCCGTCGGCGTCACCCCGCTGCTGCTGCTCGCACTGCCGCTGTGGCTGCTGTACCGGGCGGCGCGGGACGCCACCGACGCGCCCGCCGAACCGGACGGCCCGCCACCCGTGCGGGCGCGTACGGCGTGGACGGGCGTGGTCCTGGGCTATCTGGGTGTCGGCGTCGCCGCGGCGCTGTACTGCTCCCGGGGTGAACTGCGCACGGAGTGGATCGGGGTGACGGTGTGTCTGCCGCTCGTCGCGGCGGGCGCGGCCGGTGCCGGGGTGTGGTCGGCGTACGGCCGTCCGCGCGAGCCGGTGCTGAGCGCGCTGGTGGTGGTGCCGGGACCGGTGCGGCGGCTGGTGTTCGGCACGGACGAGTGGGCGCGGCTGAGCGCGGCCGTACGCGCCGCCGGTGCCGCGACGACGGTGCTGTTCGGGGGTGGCGCCCTGCTGGTCGCGGTGTCACTGGTGTGGCACGGGGAGCCCGCGCGGGCCTCCTTCCTCCAGTTGACGCAGGGCTGGACGGGACGTTTCGCCGTACTCCTGCTCGGGATCGCGCTGGTCCCCAACGCGGCCGTCTGGGCCGCCTCGTACGCGCTCGGCCCCGGCTTCCTCCTCGGCGCCGGGCACCTGGTCCACCCGCTCGCCTCCGACCCGGCCCCGCTGCTGCCGCCGTTCCCGCTGCTGGCCGCGGTGCCGGAGCCGGGCGCCGGTACCCCGGAGAACTGGGTGGCGGGGGTGGTGCCGGCCGTGGCCGGGATGACGGCGGGGTGGTTCGTGGCGCGGGCGGCCGTGCGCCGGCCGGAGGCCGGGGGGCCGGCGCGGGCCCGCTGGTCGGCCGGCCGTACCGCCGGGGTGGTGCTGCTGACGGCACTGGTCTGCGCGGTGGCCCTCGCCCTGCTCGCCGCGCTGGCGGGCGGCCCCCTGGGGGTCGCCGCGCTGTCCCGCTTCGGCCCGCCGTGGTGGCGGACCGGGGTCGCGGCCGGGGTCTGGACGCTGGTGTTCGCGCTGCCGGTGGCCCTGATCGCCCGCGCCTGGCGGCTGCGCACCTGGCTGCGGCGCCACGACGGCACCCTGGCCGAGGGCTCGGGGCCGGGGGCCACGGCGCTGAAGGCGGCACAGGCCGGCAAGGGGGCGGCGACGCCGTCGGCCGGGGGGGCGGCGGTCGCGGGGAAGGGCGGTGCCGGGGTGGTGACGCCGGCGGTCGCGGGGAAGGCGAGGCGGACGGGAGAGGGAGTCGAGGCGGGGGCCGGGGAAGACGCGGGGGTGGCGGGGACCACGGGCCGGGACCCGGGCGGGGCGGCCGGTGAAGCGGGGCGCGGCGAGGGCGCGCCGGCCATGGCCGACGGCGATACCGGGAGCGGGGACACGGCGGGCAGGCTCAGGGTGTGGGCCCGGAGCAAGGACGGCAGGGCGGGTACGGCCGCTCGGGCGGGCGCGGTGGCCGGTGTGACCGGGGCGGAGGAGGGGGACCTGTACGAGGTCCTCCCCGCCGACGACGCGTTCCCGACCTCGTACCCGGCTCCGGTCCCCGCGCCGGTTCCGGATCCGGTCGCCGAGCCGTTCACCGCCGGCTGGCACGACGACGTCGCCCGCGCCTCCCGCTGGGCGGCCTTGAAGCAGGCGGCGGGAACCCAGGAGAACGCCCGGGAGACCTCCGGCGGGAACGGCCCCGAGGGCGCCGCCCCCGACACCGCACCCCGGCCATCCAAGGAGCACACCGGGACGCGCCCCGGGGCGCAGGCGGAGCCTCAGCCGGAGCACGACGCCGACCGGCGCCCTGAGTCCCGCCCCGACACCGACACCGACCCCGACCTCGGCCCGGGCCCCGGCCCCCGAGCGGGCTGGTCCGAGTGAGAGGCCTCAGCTGTTCGACGTGCCCAGCACGCCCCGCAGCTCACGCGGCAGCAGGGTGTCGCAGGACTGCTTGGCCTCGTGGGTGAGGGCGTCGTTGACGCAGGTGTAGTAGTCCCGGTAGACGAGCTGGACGGTGAAGGTGGAGGCCACCAGGACCAGCGCCAGGCCCGCTGTGACCAGGCCGCTGACGGCCGCCGTGGTCTGCGGCCGGCCGGCCGGGGCAGCAGGGCCGCCAGGGGCCGCCGGGGCGTCCGGGGACGGTCGGCGCGGCTTGGCGCGCAGGGCGCTGATGCCCCAGTACAGGGCGAGCGCGCCCAGCAGCAGGGCTACGTAGGGCCAGCTGAACAGGGCGAAGAAGACCGCCCACATGCCGGAGAGCAGGGCGTACCGCGCGCGGCGCTGGGCCGGGTCCGTCGGGTCCCAGCGCATGCCGGGGCCGCCCGGTCCGCCGGGGCCCTGCGGGCCGCCGCCCGGGCGTTGGCCGAAGCCGTCGGGGGAGCGGCCGGGCTGCCGATCGCTCCACTGACTGCCCCAGGGAGAGTGGCCACCGGGTCCCTGCCCGCCACCGGGCTGCCCGCCGGGCCCCTGACCCTGCCCCGGTCCGTGGCCGTACCCCGGACCGGGCCCGTGCCCCGGCCCATGACCGCCCTGCCCGGACCCCGGACCGCCCGGGCCCTGGCCGTGACCATGTCCGTGCCCCGTGCCGGACGGACTCCCGTGATGACGAGGCCGCCACGGCTGGTCCGGAGCACCCTCCGGCGGTGGCGCGAACGGGTTGTCGTCCTGCCGCCCACCATCCGGCCCCGAGCCACCGTGCCCGGAACCACCCTGCCCCGAGCTGCCCCATCCAGGACCACCGTGCCCGGAACCGTCCTGTCCGGAGCCGCCCCACCCGGGACCACCGTGCCCGGAACCTCCCTGCCCGGCGCCGCCTTGGCCGGAACCACCCCGTGGCGACTCCGCGGGCGGCGAGGTCGGACGCTCCCGCAGCAGTGCGGCGCCACGCTCGCCTCCCTGGGCAGGGCGCGGCGGGAACGTGAGGAGTCGCAGGCTGCGATCGGGCATCAAAAGAGCGTCTTCCCCTAGGTGACTACGGCTGTCCGGATGAGCTTCCACCCCGTGAACGCACCGCACGACGACCCGGTTCCCGAGGCTGCTCCTTCGTGACTCCGTGCGAACGCTACCGTCCGGCCGCCCACCCGTCCCGAGGGCCCCTTCCCGAGTGCCGGTATCGTTGCTGACGGTCGGCCGCTTCGTAGACTTCCCCGTATCCGGGGGCGCGAAGCATTCGTACGACTGTACAAACCGGCCGTACGAAACCGGCCGACACGGATCGCAACCCGAGAAAGGGCCCCATCGTGGCCGCCACCTCCGCCGGCCCGGCAGTCAAGCGCCTCGTCGTGCTGGTCTCCGGCTCCGGCACCAATCTGCAGGCGCTGCTGGACGAGATCGCCGCCGTCGGCGCCGAGGCGTACGGCGCCCGGGTCGTGGCCGTCGGCGCGGACCGCACCGGCGTCGAGGGGCTGGCCCGCGCCGAGCGCGCCGGCATCCCCACCTTCGTGTGCAGGGTCAAGGACCACGGCTCCCGGGACGAGTGGGACGCCGCCCTCGCCGAGGCGGTGGCCGCCCACCGGCCCGACCTCGTGGTCTCCGCCGGCTTCATGAAGATCGTCGGCAAGGAGTTCCTCGCGCGGTTCGGCGGCCGGTTCGTGAACACGCACCCGGCCCTGCTGCCCAGTTTTCCGGGGGCCCACGGAGTCCGTGACGCGCTCGCGTACGGCGCCAAGGTCACCGGCTGCACCGTCCACTTCGTCGACGACGGCGTCGACACCGGCCCGATCATCGCCCAGGGCGTGGTCGAGGTGCGGGACGAGGACGACGAGAGCGCGCTGCACGAGCGCATCAAGGAAGTCGAGCGAAGGCTGCTCGTCGAGGTCGTGGGGCGGCTCGCCCGCAACGGCTATCGCATCGAGGGACGAAAGGTAGTTATCCAGTGACCGCCGAGAGCAACAAGCGGGCCATCCGTCGCGCGCTCGTCAGCGTCTATGACAAGACCGGCCTGGAGGAGCTGGCCCGCGGGCTGCACGAGGCCGGTGTGGAGCTGGTCTCCACCGGGTCGACGGCCGGGCGGATCGCCGCCGCCGGCGTCCCCGTGACCAAGGTCGAAGAGCTGACCGGCTTCCCCGAGTGCCTGGACGGCCGGGTGAAGACCCTGCACCCGAAGGTGCACGCCGGCATCCTCGCCGACCTGCGGCTGGACAGCCACCGCGAGCAGCTCGCCGAGCTGGGCGTGGAGCCGTTCGACCTGGTCGTCGTGAACCTCTACCCGTTCCGCGAGACGGTCGCCTCCGGCGCCTCGGACGACGAGTGCGTGGAGCAGATCGACATCGGCGGCCCGTCCATGGTCCGCGCCGCCGCCAAGAACCACCCGTCGGTGGCCGTGGTCACCAGCCCGGAGCGGTACGCCGACGTCCTCGCCGCGGTGAAGGACGGCGGCTTCGACCTCGCCGCCCGCAAGCGGCTGGCCGCCGAGGCCTTCCGGCACACGGCCGAGTACGACATCGCCGTGTCCTCCTGGTTCGCCTCCTCCTACGCCCCGGCGGACGACTCGCAGTTCCCGGACTTCATCGCCTCCAGCCTGGAGCGCGCGCACACCCTGCGCTACGGCGAGAACCCGCACCAGCCCGCCGCCCTCTACACCTCCGGCGAGGGCGGGCTCGCGGCGGCCGAGCAGCTGCACGGCAAGGAGATGTCGTACAACAACTACACGGACACGGACGCCGCCCGCCGTGCCGCGTACGACCACGCCGAGCCCTGTGTCGCGATCATCAAGCACGCCAACCCGTGCGGCATCGCCGTCGGCGCGGACGTCGCCGAGGCGCACCGCAAGGCGCACGCCTGTGACCCGCTGTCCGCGTTCGGCGGTGTGATCGCCGTGAACCGGCCGGTCAGCAAGGAGATGGCCGAGCAGGTCGCGGAGATCTTCACCGAGGTCATCGTGGCGCCGGACTACGAGGAGGGCGCGCTGGAAGCCCTCACCAAGAAGAAGAACATCCGCGTGCTGCGCTGCCCCGACGGCCCGGCCCACCCGGTCGAGGTCAAGCCGATCGACGGCGGCGCGCTGCTCCAGGTCGCCGACCGGCTCCAGGCCGAGGGCGACGACCCGGCCCACTGGACGCTGGCCTCGGGTGAGGCCCTGGACGCGGACGAGCTGGCCCAGCTCGCCTTCGCGTGGAAGGCGTGCCGCGCGGTGAAGTCCAACGCGATCCTGCTGGCCAAGGACGGCGCCTCGGTCGGCGTCGGCATGGGCCAGGTCAACCGCGTCGACTCCTGCAAGCTGGCCGTCGAGCGGGCCGGCGAGGAGCGGGCCCGGGGTGCCTACGCGGCCTCCGACGCCTTCTTCCCCTTCCCGGACGGCCCGCAGATCCTCATCGACGCCGGTGTCCGGGCGATCGTCCAGCCGGGCGGTTCGATCCGCGACGAGCAGGTCGTCGAGGCCGCCAAGAAGGCGGGCGTCACGATGTACTTCACCGGGACGCGCCACTTCTTCCACTGAGCCGCACCCGCTGACCCCGCCGAGTCCCGCCCGTCCCCGACGGGCGGGACTCGGCCGTATCCGGACCTCACCCGTCCGCAAGCGCCCCCGGCCGGCCGCCCGCGACAACGGTCAGCAATGTTTCAGTCCATCGTCAGCGGTGGACGCGAGGGTGGTGGGCATGACGTCGATCGTGGCAGTCTCCAGCGCCCTCCCCGACACCATCCCGATCGCCCGGTTCCACCGCGAACTCGGGCTGACGGACGTCCAGTTGCGGCGCTACCAGCGCTTCTACGGGCTGTCGGACGTGTGCCGCGACCCGGAGGCCGACGAGACGCGGCTGCTGCTGCGCGCCGTGGCCAAGCTCGCGGAGCTGCGCGGGCAGGAGGAGCGGGTCAGGTACGTGCTCCAGGCCCGCACCATGCCCGCCCCGCTGCCGTACCCGCTGACCTCGCTCGGCCCGGTCCAGGACGAACTGGGGCTGCGCCACGCCACCGCGTTCGTCGTCTCCCAGCACGCCTGCGCCTCCGGCCTGCTCGCCGTCGACCTGGCCGGCACCCTGCTCGCCGCCGACCCCGACCCGGACGCCCTCGCCCTCGTCCTGACCGGGGAGAAGGCCGGCACCGGCCACAACCAGTCCATCCCCGACGTCACCGTCATGGGCGAGGGCACCGCCGCGCTGCTGGTCAGCGCCGACCGCACCGGGCGCAACCGGATGCTCGGCTACGCCGCCCGCACCCACAGCCGGTTCGGCACCGAGTTCATCATGGGCGCCGAGGCCGCCGCCGACTTCCAGGACCGGTACGGGCCCGGCCTGTGCGAGGTCATCGCGGCGGCCCTGGAGGAGGCCGGCTGCACCCTCGACGAGCTGGCCCTCGTCCTGCCGCACAACGTCAACCGGCTGTCCTGGATCGGCGTGTGCCGCACCCTCGGGCTGCCCCTGGAGCGGGTCTTCCTCGACCTGGTGCCGCACACCGGGCACTGCTTCTGCGCCGATCCCTTCATCAACCTGCAGAGAGCCACCGAGGTCGGCCGGCTGCGCCCCGGCGACCGCTATCTGATGACCAGTGTCGGCCTGGGCGCGACCTTCGCCGCCATGGTCTTCGAGCACTGAGCCCGCGAGCCCGCGCCGAACCCGGTGCGCCCGCGGCCCCGCCGGCCGCCGCGCACCCGAGAGATTCAAGAGGTCGACATGCAATCACCGCCCCCCGGTTTCACCGGCCGGCTCAAGCGCGCCGTCACCGGTGACGCGGGCACCCCGCTGGTGTTCTTCGGCAACTTCGAGGTGGAGAACCAGTGGGCCCTCGGTGAGCCCGCCCTGCCCCGGGTCGCCGCGCACGCGGGCAGCGCCGTCGTCAACCGCATGGACGAGTTCGCGCTGCTGCTCGGCGGCAAGGACGACCACGTGGTGCTGAAGACCGCCGTGGACGACGGTTACCGCGCCTACCTGGAGGGACTCGGCCTCGCCCTGCCCACCGTGCACGTGGTCGCCGGGCAGGAACCCCGGCGCACGGTCAGCGAGGACGCCCTCGCCGACCCGGACCTGCTGCGCACCCTCACCGCGCTCGCCGCCGACGGCGCCCGGCTGACCGCCCACGGCATCTCCACGGTGGAGGAGGAGCTGGCCGAGCGGACCGGGTTGCGGCTCGCGGCCCCGCCCGCCGACCGCTGCAAGCACGTCAACAGCAAGGTCTACAGCCGCCGGCTCGCCGACGAGCTGGGCATCCGGCAGGCGCGCGGCTGGGCCTGCGAGACCCCGGAGGAGCTGGCGGCGGCGGTCGCCGCGGCCGGCGAACTGCTCGCCGCCGGGCACCGGGTCGTGGTCAAGGACGCGTTCGGGGTGTCCGGCAAGGGCATCGTCGTGGTGGACAACGAGCGGACGCTGGCCCGGCTGCACCGCATGGCCGCCGCCCAGGCCGAGCGCACCGCACGGGCCGCCGGCACCGCCGTACGCACCGCGCTGGTCATCGAGGAGTGGGTGGCCAAGCGGGCCGATCTCAACTACCAGTTCACCGTGGACCGCGACGGCGGTGTGCGCTTCGACTTCGTCAAGGAACTGCTCACCGAGGGCGGGGTCCACAAGGGCCACCGCATGCCCGCGCGGCTCACCGGGCCGCAGGTGGCGCAGATCCGCGAGACCGCGCACCGGCTGGGCGAACGCCTCGCCGCGGACGGCTACTTCGGGGTCGTCGGCGTCGACGCGATGGTCGACCCGGACGAGGGCCTCTACCCCGTGGTGGAGATCAACGCCCGGAACAACATGTCCACCTACCAGGCCGTGGTGCACGAGGTCCTGGCCGGACCCGGCGACGTCGCCGTCGCCCGCCACTTCACCGTGCGCCCGCACCGCCCGCTGCCCTTCGAAGAGCTGCGCGAGCTGCTCGGACCGACGCTGCTCACCGAGCCCGGCGCACACCCGCACGGCCTGTTCGTCAACAACTACGCCACCGTCAACGCCGCGGCCGCCGACGCCGGCGGGAACGGCTTCGAGGGACGGCTGTACGGCGTGCTCCTCGCCTCCTCCGACACGGAGATCCAGGCCCTCGACACGGACATCACCCGCCGCCTCGCGGCCCTGACGGAACGGAGCTGACCATGAGCGACGCCTTCGAGGTGCAGGGCCTGAGCGTCAGCCGGCTCGCCGAGGAGTTCGGCACCCCGCTGTACGTGTACGACGGTGAGGAGATCACCGGCCGCTTCCGGGACCTGCGGACGCGCCTGCACCCCGCCCTGGAGGTCTTCTACTCCCTGAAGGCCAACCCCAACATCTCCGTGTGCGCCCTGCTGCACCGCAGCGGCGCCCGCGCCGAGGTGTCCTCGCTGACCGAGCTGGTCACCGCCCGGCGCGCCGGGGTGGACCCGCACGACATCATCTTCCTCGGCCCCGGCAAGAGCGCCGCCGAGCTGGCCGCCTGCCTGGACGCGGACATCCACGCCATCGTCTGCGAGAACCTGGACGAACTCGCGATCGTCGACCGGGCGGCCCGCGAGCGGGGCGTCACCGCGCGGGTGATGCTGCGCGTCAACCCGGCCTTCTCCGTGAAGGGTTCGGGCCTGACGATGGGCGGCAAACCCCGCCAGTTCGGCATGGACGAGGAGCAGCTGCTCGCCGCCGGCCCCGGCCTCGCCGCCCGGTACGACGCCGTACGCCTCATGGGCGTCCAGGCGTACCTGGGCACGCGCATCCTCAACGAGGACATCGTCGTCGACAACACCCGGCGCATCCTCGACCTCGCCGAGCGGCTCGCGGAGCGGATCGGCTTCCCTCTTCAGACCGTCGACGTCGGCGGTGGCCTCGGCATCGCCTACTTCGACAACGAGAAGGACCTGGACGTCGCCGAGCTGACCACCCGGCTCAACCCGGTCGTGGAGGCCTTCCGCACCCGGCACCCCGACACCCGCATGATCATGGAGCTGGGCCGGTTCCTGGTCGCCGCGTCCGGCACCTACGTCACCCGGGTCCGCTACACGAAGACCTCGATGGGCGAGAACTTCGCGGTCACCGACGGCGGCACCAACCACCACATGGCGGCGGTCGGCATCGGCTCGTACGTCAAGCGCAACTTCCCGATGGCCGCGCTGGAACGCCTCGACGAGCAGCCCACCGAACCGTGGAACATCACCGGGCCGCTGTGCACCCCGAACGACGTCATCGGCAAGAAGGTGCCCATGCCGCCGCTGCGCGCCGGCGACCTGGTCGGCGTGCAGCGCTCCGGCGCCTACGGCCCGACCGCCTCGCCGGTGCACTTCCTCAGCCACGGCTACCCGGCCGAGGTCCTCGTCCTGGACGGGACCGCCCATCTGATCCGGGAACGCGACGACAGCGAGGCGATGCTCGCCCGCCAGCGGCTGTACGACGCCGGTCCCGGCGCCCACTGAACTCACCACCAGAAGGAGAACGGCATGACCGAGAACACCCTCACCGAGCGCGGCCGCTACCTGGACGCCGTCCGGCAGGGCCTGACCGAGGTGCTGAACAAGGACGTCACCGGCGCAGAGGAGGGCGTCCGGCTCTTCGACGAGCTGGGCCTGGACTCCAGCAGCGCGCTCGAACTGCTCATCACCATCGAGGAGATCCTCGACACGCAGTTCGACGCCGAGGAACTGGAGATGACGCACTTCGAGACGGTCGGTTCGCTCGCCGACTTCGTGGCGGCGGAAGCGGGCGCCTGAGCATGTTCCGCGCGACCGCGCCGGTACGGCCCGCGGCCCCGGCGGCCGGCGCCGCGGGCGGTGTGCCCCGGCTGCTGCGGGCCGGCCGGTACGCGCCGGCCGGGCCCGGCACGCCGTACGTACCGGCCGCCGACCGGGAGGAGTTCTTCCGGCAGCTCGGCGCCCCGCACGGGGTGCCGTTCGACCGCGCCGGGTTCGCCGCCGCGCCCCGCCGCACCTCCGTGGAGCTGGCCCGGGGCGCGCTCACCGCACTGGGCCCGCTGCCCGCCGAGGAGGCACCCGAGGTGGCCGTGGTGGCCTCGGCCGCCCCCGACTTCGAGCACGCCGAGCTGGTCGGGTCCTGTGTGCAGGGCTTGCTGCCCGGCGAGCCGCTGACGTTCGGCGTGTCCGACCAGGGCATGCTGGCACCCTTCAGCGCGCTGCGGGTGGCGCTGGAGTACGCCCGGCGCCTCGGCTCGCGGCGGTTGCTGGTGCTGGCCGTCGACCAGAGCAGCCAGCCGTTCGCCCTGCCGGCGGAGCATCCCGCGGCCGTCCGCGCGGACGTGGCGGTGGCGCTGCTGTTCGAGTGGGGCGGCGGCGCGGACCCGGTGCACGGCACGGGGCAGCGGCCCTGGCCGGCGCCCGGGGCCGCGGTGCCGTGGGACGTGGAGCTGCCGCTGGTGGCGGGCGCCGGGGTGCGCACCGCCGTGTCCGGGGTGTGGCCCTGGGCGACCTGGGCCGGTACCGGGCAGCCGGCCACGGCGGTGTGGTCGGCGCTGGCCGGCCTCGCGGGTGGCGGACCGGCCCGGGTGGTCGTGGCCGAGCACGATCCGCAACGCGCGGTGCTGGCGCACTGCACGCTCGACCTCGGGATGCCGGGGCGGACGACGACGGGGGAGTGAGACGACGATGACGGTTCCGCCCGAGGTGCGGGAGCACGGCGAGCAGGCCCGGACGAGCGCTCGCACGGACGGCCTGGTCCCCGCGCTGACCCTGCTGGTCCGCGCCCTGTCCCCGAAGGCGCCGCCCCGGGGCCCGCGCGGCCACGCGGTGCTGCCGAAGGAACTCCTGGAGGAGTTCGCGGCGGAGGAGGCGGCCACGCGGGAGGCACCCGGTGCCCCTGGCACGGAGGGCGTGGAGGACGCCGGCCCGCTCCCGGGGCTCGCCGTGCTGCGCCCGGCGCCCGGGGAGACTTCCGAACCCGCCCCGCCCGCGTGGGGATGGGCCCTGGCCTGGCTGCGGCTCGGCATGTCCGAGCGGCTGCGGGACGCCTGCCTGGCCCACCTGGCGGCCCGGCAGAGCGAGGGCACCTCGCTGCTGATGCAGCAGATGGTGAAGGGCACGCTCGCCGACGTCCTGCTGGAACACCTGGAGATCGAGGGCGTCCTCGACGACCTCAGCACCGGCCGGACCGGGCCCCTCGGCCCGCTGCGGCCCGCCGGTGACGAGCGGCACCTCGCCGGTCTCCAGGAGCAGATCACCCGTGTCGACCGCGCGCTGCTGCGGCTGCTGGGCGCCCACGGCTTCACCACGGAGGGCCCGGGCGCGGCCGCCCACGCCTCCGAACTGCTCGCCGACGCCTACGGCACGGCCGGACCCGGCACCGCACGGGAGGACGCGTGATCAGCCTGCCCGCCTCGCTGGCCACGGCACACCGGGAGGTGAGCCGCTGGGCCGACGACCTCCGGCAGGGCGCCCTGGAGCTGGACCGGGACCCGGACGCCATCCACCGCCACCTGGACCTGCCCGCCGTACGGTTCCTCGCCGGCCATCAGGTGCCCGCCGACTGGGACCGGGAGAGCGCGGCCCCCGGGAGCGGGCCCGCGCACGGACTGGCCACCCTGGAGCGGGTGCTGGTGAGCGAGGAACTCGCCCGCGGCGACGCCGGGATGATGCTGGCGTCGCCGGGTGCGTCGATGTGCGGGGTGCTGCTCGGTGTGCTGGGTTCCCCCGAGCAGCGCGCGTGGGTCCACGGCCTGCTCGCCGAGCGGACCCGCTGGACCTGCTTCGCGCTGACCGAGCCCGAACGCGGCTCGGCCATCGGCGAGATGACGAGCACCCTCACCCCGGTGGGCGACGGCTCGTACGTCCTGGACGGCGAGAAGCGCTACGTCGGCAACGCCGCCCGCGCCGACCTGGGCGCCGTCTTCGCCCGGGTCGCGGGCACCGAGCGGCTGGGCGTGCTGGCGGTGCTGGTCGACACCTCCGACCCCGGTTTCCACGCCGAGCCGCTGCCCACGGTCGGGCTGCGCGGCGCCCAGCTCACCCGGATCCGGCTCGACGGGGTACGGGTGCCGGCCGAGCGGGTGCTGGGCACGCATCTGCCGCCGACCCGGCGCGGCATGTGGAGCATCGTGCACGTCTTCAACCGGCTCCGGCCGAGCGTCGCCGCCATCGCCCTGGGCATCGCGCGGGCCGCCCACGACTACGTCGGCGAGCACCGGCTGTCGTTGCGCGGCCCGGAGCGGGAGGCGTACGAGGAGCTGGGCCGGCGGATCGACGCGGCGCGGTCGCTGACCTACCGGGCGGCCCTCGCGGTGGACCGCAGGCCCTCCGCCGGGCATCTGGCGTCGGCGGCGAAGGCCAGGGCCTGCGAGGTCGCCGAGGAGGTGACGCTGCGCGCCCTGGGCTTCTTCGGCCCCGGTGCCCGTATCGACCATCCGCTGCTCGACAAATGGGCCCGGGACGCCCGGGGCGTGGAGTTCATGGAAGGCACCCGGAACATCCAGAAACTCAACCTGTTCCAGGGGCTCCACACCGGAAAGGTGGGCCGGAACTGACCATGCCGGAACTGACGAACCCGGAACCGGCCGGGGGCACACCGGCACCGGCAACCGTGTCCGATGCCGACGAGGTCGAGATCTGGTGTATTCCGCTGGACTCCTGGCGGGATCCGGAAGGATATCCGCCGGAACTCGACGACATCCTGGACGACGCCGAGAAGGAACGCGCGCTGCGGGGCACGGAACCGGGAATGCGGCGGCGCTTCGTCATCGCTCACGCCGCCTCGCGGATCATCCTCGGGGAACGGCTCGGCCGGGCCCCGGAATCGGTGCGGCTCACCCGGGGCCGCTGGGGGAAACCGCGGCTCGCGCAGGGCGGCGGACCGCACTTCAGCCTGTCCCACTCCGGTGAACTGGCCCTGCTCGCCCTCGCCCCGCGGCCGGTGGGCGTCGACGTGGAACGGCCGCGAGCCGGACTGGACCCGGCGCGGCTGGCCGAGCGGTTCTTCCCGGCCGAGGAGAGCGCCTGGGTGGCGCGCGACGGCCGGAGCGCATTCACCCGGTTGTGGACGAGGAAAGAGGCGTGTGTCAAAGCGGCCGGCGGACGGCTCGCCCAGGGAATGGCGCTGCCCGTGGGACGGTTCTCCGGGCAGGCCGCCGTCCGCGATCCCACGGGAGGTCTTCCCGGGACCTGGCGCGTGCAGGACGTACCGCTTACCGGCGCGTACGCGGGGGCCGTCGCCCTGCTCGGCGACGGCCCCTTTTACGTGTCCCTGCGGATGTGGTATCACGTCCCGCCGGAACAATCCGGCTCCGTGTGGAACACGTTGGGTGTCAAGTAGAAGAAACTCCCCCCACATCGGAGTACTTGTACCCGTGATCGCGCTCCGGGCCCTCACTAGTTTTCTGTTCGCGAGGAGCGCGCCCATGTACCGGCCGGTGCCGAAACCCCGGCCCGTTTCCCGTGATCCGGGTATTTCTTTCCAGGAGGGGAGAGCAGACGTGGCAGGCAGGAACCTGATCACCAGGACCGCCCGGTGGAGCGCCGTCCACCCGTGGTGGGCGATGACGCTCTGGGTGGTGTTCGTGCTCGGTGCCCTCGCGGTCGGCGGGATGACGGGCACCCGGTCCGCCACCGACTCGGATCTGGCCATCGGGCAGTCCGGGCGGGCCGCGGCCCTGGCCCGCAGCGGCGGTCTGGAGAGCCGCGCGGTGGAGAACATCCTGGTCACGCCCTACCGGGGCACCCTGGACCGGGCCGCTGCCGAGCGCGCCTCGGGCGAGGCCGTCAGCGCCCTGAAGGGCGTCGAGGGCGTCGCCGCCGTCGGCCGGCCCGTCCTCGCCCCGGACGGGTCGGCGCTGCTCGTGCCCGTGACCCTGGCCGGCGACCCGGAGACCGCGGCCGACCGGGTCGGGCCGCTGCTGGAGAAGGTGGCGAAGGTCCGCGACGCGCACACCGACGTACGCGTCGAACTCGTCGGCGCCGGCTCCATCAAGGCGGGCCTGAACGACATGCTCGACCGGGACCTGGGCAAGGCCACCGTGCTGAGCCTGCCGGTGACGCTGGTCGTGATGGTCTTCGTGTTCGGGGCGATCGTCGCCGCGAGCGTCCCGGTGCTGCTCGGCATCTCCTCGGTGCTCGCCGGGCTCGGCCTGTGGGGCGTGGCCTCGCAGCTGGTGCCCGACCCCGGTCCGGTGACCCACATCATCGTCCTGATGGGCATGGCCATCGGCGTCGACTACTCGCTCTTCTACCTCAAACGGCAGCGCGAGGAGCGGGCGCTGGGGGCGGACAACGTCGACGCCATCGAGATCGCCGCCGCCACCTCCGGGCACTCGGTGATGATCTCGGGTCTGGTGGTGATGGCGTCCATGGGCGCGCTCTACCTCGCCGGGCACATCGCCTTCGAGTCGATGGCCACGGGCGCGGTCCTGGTGGTGGCCATCGCGATGCTCGCCTCGCTGACCGTGCTGCCGGCCATGCTCTCCAAGTTCGGCCGCTACCTGGACAAGCCGCGGGTGCCGCTGGTGTGGCGGCTCACCCAGAAGGGCGGCGTCAAGCCGCGGCTGTGGTCGGCGATGCTGAAGCCGGCCCTGCGCCACCCGGCGCTGGCGCTGGTCCTCTCCGTCGGCGCGCTGCTCGCCCTCTCCGTGCCCGCCCTGGACCTGCGGCTGAAGGCTACCGGCATCGACGACCTGCCCCGGTCGATCCCCGCGATGCAGGCCAACGAGCGGCTGACGCGGTCCTTCCCGAGCCAGGCGGACACGCACACGGTCGCCGTCCGGGTGCCCGCGGGCCACCGCGCGGAGCTGGCCGAGGGGATCGACGCGCTGGTCGAGCGCGTCGGGCACGACGGTCTGTTCGTGCACACCCCGGCCCCCGAGGTGCGGACCTCGCGGGACGGGCGGGTGGCGACGATCGCCGTCGGCACGCGCTTCGACAGCAGTTCGCGGCAGGCGCAGGAGTCCCTGTTCCGGCTGCGCGACGACATCGCCCCGGCCACGGTCGGCCGGATCGAGGGCGCCCGGTACGCGGTGGGCGGCAGCGACGTCGCCTACGACGTGGACTACCGGGCGAACGTCGTCGACAAGATGCCCTGGGTGCTGCTGGTGGCGCTGGTGTTCACCTTCCTGGTGATGGCGGCGGCGTTCCGCTCGCTGGTGCTCGCCGCGATCACCGTGGTGCTGAACGTGCTGTCCGCCGTGGCCTCCTTCGGGGTGCTCGCGCTGATCTTCCAGCGGACCTGGGCGGAGGGGCTGCTGGGCTTCGAGTCGACCGGACGGGTGGTGGCCTGGCTGCCGTTGCTGCTGTTCGTGATCCTGCTGGGTCTGTCGATGGACTACCACGTGTTCGTGATCAGCCGGATCAGGGAGGCGGCGCGCGGCGGGCTCGGCATCCGGGAGGCGGTGGAGCAGGGCATCACCCGCACGGCCGGCGTGGTGACGAGCGCGGCCGTGGTGATGGTCTGCGTGTTCGCCCTGCTGGCCTCGCTGAACTTCATCGAGATGAAGCAGATGGGCGTGGGCATGGCCTGCGCGGTGCTGCTGGACGCCACGCTCATCCGGATCGTCGTCCTGCCGTCGGTGGTGACGCTGCTCGGCTGGAAGACCTGGTGGCCCTCGCGGCTGGCCCACCAGGACGAGACGCGGCCGGTGCGTGTTCCGGCCACGGTGGCGGGGCGGGCCACGGTGTCGTGAGGCCGGGCGCTCGGCGGTGAGTGCCACGGCCCGGGGCGGCCGGGGAGACGGGTGACTCCGTCTCCCCGGCCGTTTCGCGTGGTCCGGGCCGGGCCCGCCGGTGAATTCCGGCGGTGAAGTCCTTTGTCTGCGACTTCGGTTGGTAGGGCGCTACACTCGGTCCCGCGTTCGACGGAAACAAGCCGACCGACTGTTTCCGGCGCACGCTGACGGGGGAAGCGGGGCGATCACGGGGAGTGGCCCTTATGCACGGTGACGACGGCCTGCCGTCGACTCGTTGGCAGTATCAGCTCGCCCAGGTGGAGTCGCTCTCGGAGCGCGAGAGGCAGGTCTTCTCGTTGCTCGGAGCAGGGTTATCGAATCGCGCGATCGCGGTCAGGTTGCGTGTGACGGAACGCACGGTGAAGGCCCATGTGGCGAGCATCCTGGCGAAGCTGAAAGTGGAATCCCGTCTTCAGGTGGGTCTCGTAGCCCAGGCTCATCAGCTCATGTACGAAGGTACAGTGCCAAACCGGCCAGGTATGACTGATAATTGATCAGTTCTGACTCTCGGACGTTTTCCCTGTGTCGGGCGCCGTTGATTGCGCCCACCCACGGTTACGTGACCGCCCCGTGGGTCGCGAGGTGGGGGCTTGTGACCGGTTTTTATGAGTAGGGACGGGAATTTGGTACACATCTCCATATTGGGTCCGCTGCTGATCGGGGATGGTCAAAGAACCATCGGTGTGCGGGCGAAGAAGATTCGCGTGATGCTGACCATGCTCGCGCTGAATCCTGGTCAAGTCGTCGGTTTCGATGAACTGATCGACGAACTCTGGGGCGAGGCCCCGCTGAAGAACACACGGAACGCCTTGCAGGCGAATGTGCGGCGCATGCGGAAGTCGTTGGCCGAGCTCGGCCTTCCGGAAGGGGAGGAGGGACTGATCCGCACCGTCGACAACGGCTACATGCTCGACGTGCCCGAGGAGGCCCTCGACGCCTACCGCTTCCTGCGGCTGGCCGAACAGGGCGCCACCCTGGTCGCCCGGGAGCCGCACGAGTCCATCCGGCTGCTGCGGGAATCCCTCGCCATGTGGCGCGGGCCCGCCCTGCTCGACGTGAGCGACGGACCGCGCTGCCGGGCCGTGGCCCTGCGGCTGGACGAACAGCGCAAGACCGCGCGGGAGGATCTGATCCAGGCGCAACTGCAGGCCGGCGAGGCGGGGGTCGTCGTTGCCGAGCTGAAGCAGCTCCTGGCGCAGTATCCCGAACGCGAGCGGTTCAGCGAGCAGTTGATGATCGCGCTCTACCGGTGCGGACGCCAGTCCGAGGCCGTCGACATCTTCCACCGCACCCGCAAGTGGCTCGACGAGGAACTGGGCCTCAAGCCGAGCCAGCGGCTGCACACCCTGTACCAGGCGATCCTGATGCAGGACCCCTCGCTGCTGTGACCGGCTGAACGGACGCACGGAGCGCCGGCGGCCCCCGGGCCGCCGGCGCTTTCCCGTGCCCGCGCTCAGACCTCGCGCAACGCGCTGTCGGTGAGCGCGCCGATCCGCCGTACCGCCGTACCGCCCAGCATCTCCTCGTGCCCGCAGTCGATCTCGTGCACGGTGAGCGGGCCGTCCAGGTACGGCCGCCAGCGCGCCGCCAGTTCGCCGGTCGGAGCGGGCTGCCCGTGCGTCGCCACGAACAGCGTCAGCGGGCCGGTGAACCGTCCCGGGGTGAACTCCCGCGCGATGTCGGTGTGGTGGCGCATCACCGTCATGAGCCGGTCCAGGTCCCGGTCCGCGATCGTCGTGCCGCGCGCGTGGTGGGCGAGGAAGGCCGACCGGATCTCCTCGTCGGTGGGGTTCGGATCGCCCGGCGCCACCGGGAAGGCGTCGAGGGCCGCGAGGAACGCCACCCGCTCGCCCGCCGCCTGGAGCAGCACGGCCATCTCGTGCGCGACGAGCCCGCCGAACGACCAGCCCAGCAGGTGGTAGGGCCCGTGCGGCCGTACCCGCCGCACCCGTTCCACATACGTCGCCGCCAGCGCCCGCACATCCGCCGGCCGGTCCCAGGCACCCGGCGGTGCCGCGACACCGTCGGACTGGAGCGCGTACACCGGCCGGTCCGGGTCGAGACGCGCGGCCAGCTCCACGAACGGCAGCCCGAAGCCGACCCCGCCGTGCACACAGAACAGCGGCGCGGCCGTGCCGTGCGGCCGGATCTCCAGCAGCGGCACGGCGGCCGCCTCCCGGGCCCCGGCCGGGGTCGCGGCCGCCGCCAGGGCCGCCACCGTGCGGTGCGCGAAGACATCGGACAGGGCGAGCGTCAGCCCGGCCTTGGCCGCCCGGCCGACCACCTCCACCGACCGCAGACTGTCCCCGCCCAGCGCGAAGAAGTCCCCCTCCGCGTCGACCTCGTCCAGCCCCAGCACCTCGCAGAACACCTCCGCGAGCGCCCGCTCGGCCGGGGTGCGCGGGGCCCGCCCGGTGACGGCGGGCACCGGGGCGCCGGGCGCGGGCAGGGCCCCGACGTCGAGCTTGCCGTTCGGCGTCAGCGGCAGCGCGGGCAGCGACACCAGCGCGGTCGGCACCATGTGCGCGGGCAGCGACTCGGCGAGGTACGCGGTCAGCACGGGCACGTCCACGGCGGCCACGCCCGGTACCGGCACCACGTACCCGGTCAGCCGTCCGCCGCCGTCCCCCGGGGTCAGCACCACGGCGGCCTGCGCGATCACCGGGTGCCGGGTGAGCGCGGACTCGATCTCGCCCGGCTCGATCCGGAAGCCGCGCAGCTTGATCTGCTGGTCGGCGCGGCCGACGTAGTCCAGCTCGCCGTCCGCCCGCCGGCGCACCAGGTCCCCGGTGCGGTACATGCGGGTGCCGGGCGCCCCGTAGGGGTCGGCGACGAACCGTTCCGCGGTGGTGCCCGCACGGCCCAGGTAGCCGTGGGCCAGACCCGCGCCCGCGACGTACAGCTCGCCGGTGATCCCGTCCGGCACCGGCGCGAGGGCCGTGTCCAGGACGTACACCCGCACGTTGGGCAGCGGCCGGCCGATCGGCGGCCGGCCGCCGCCCGGGGCGAGCGGGGCGCTGAGGGTGGCGGCCACCGTGATCTCGGTCGGGCCGTAGGCGTTGCGCAGGGTCACCCGGGCCGCGGTGCGCTCCACGACGGCGGGCGGGCAGGCCTCCCCGCCGACCATCAGGCACAGGTCCGCGGGCAGGGCGGCCGGTTCCGGGAAACGGCCGACGACGGTCGGCGGCAGCAGCGCGTGGGTGATCCGCTGCTCGGTGAGCAGGCCGGCGAGCAGCGGAGCGGACAGCCGGCTCTCGGTGGTGGCCGGCACCAGGGTGCCGCCGGAGAACAGCGAGGCGGCCAGCTCCCACACGGTGGCGTCGAAACTGAACGAGGCGAACTGGAGCACCCGGGTGTCCGGCCCGGTCCCCAGCTCCTCCCGGTGGTGGGCGACCAGGTGGGCCGCGCCCGCGTGCGGCACCGCCACCCCCTTGGGCCGGCCGGTCGACCCGGAGGTGTAGATGACGTACGCGGTGTCCCGCGCCGACAGCGGGCGCGTCCGCTCGGCGTCGGTGACGTCGGCGCCGGACAGACCGGCGACGAGGTCCGCGGTGGCCGGGTCGTCCAGCACCACCGGGGACGTGCCGTCCGGCACCCGGCCCGCGGACTCCCGGACGGTGAGGACGGCGGTGGGGGCCGCGTCACCGAGCATGTACGCGATGCGCTCGGCCGGGTAGTCCGGGTCGACCGGCAGATAGGCCGCGCCGGTCTTCAGCACCGCCAGCAGCGCCGTCACGGTGAGCGGGGAGCGGGGCAGGACCAGCGCGACCACGGCACCCGGGCCGGCCCCGCGGCCGAGCAGCAGCCGGGCGAGCCGGTTGGCGTCCGCGTTCAGCCGCCCGTACGGCACCTCCGCCCCGCCGGGCACCGCCAGCGCCGCACGGTCCGGCGCCGCCGCCGCGTGCTCCTCGAACAGCGCCGGGAGCGTCGCCTCCGGACGGGGCCGGGACGGCCCGTGACCCGCGGTCAGCAGGGAGCGGCGCTCCTCCGGGGTGAGCAGGGCGAGGGCGCCGATCGGCGCGCCCGGGGTGCGGGCCGCGTCGGCGAGGAGCACGGCCAGGGCACCGGCGAGGCGGTCCGCCGTGGCCCCGGTGAACAGGTCCGTGCTGTACTCCAGGCGGATGTCGAGCCCGGCGGGAGTGCCGTCGGCGTCACGGCGCTCCGTCACCTCGAAGGCCAGGTCGAACTTGGCCGTGCGGGAGGGCACCGGCTCCACGGTGGCCGTCAGTTCCGGCAGCACGGGCAGCGGGTCGTCGCCCGGGGTGACGGAGAGGACCACCTGCACCAGCGGGAGCCGGGCCAGCGACCGCTGCGGCTTCAGCTCGTCGACGAGGTGCTCGAACGGCAGCTCGGCGTGCGCGTACGCGGTCAGGTCCGTCTCCCGCACCCGCTCCAGCAGCGCCGCGAACGACGGGTCGCCGGAGGTGTCGGTGCGCAGCACCAGCGTGTTGACGAAGCAGCCGACCAGATCGCGCACCGCCTCGTCGGTCCGCCCGGCGACCGGGCTGCCCAGCGGGATGTCGGTGCCCGCGCCGAGCCGGGTCAGGAGGGCCGCGAGACCCGCCTGGACCGCCATGAACAGGCTGGCGCCGGCGTCCTGGGCCAGCTCGGCGAGCCGGGCGTGCGCGGCGGCGGGCAGCGTACGGGTGACGGCGGCGCCGCGCTGTGAGGACCGGGCCGGCCGGGGGAAGTCGGCCGGCAGCTCCAGCTCCTGCGGCATGCCCGCCAACGCCTGGGTCCAGTGGGCCAGTTCGGCGCAGAGCAGGCTGTCCGGGTCGTCCTTGGCGCCGAGCAGCGCGCGCTGCCAGCGGGCGTGGTCGGAGTACCGCACGGGCAGCGGCCGCCAGTCCGGGGCGCGGCCGGCCCGGCGGGCCGCGTAGGCGGTGGTCAGATCACGGGCGAGGGGGGCGAACGACCAGCCGTCGGCCGCTATGTGATGCAGCGTCAGCGTCAGGACGTGCGTGTCGTCGCCGAGCGCGAACAGGCGTGCCCGCACCGGGATCCGCGCGGCCAGGTCGAACGGCTCGGCCGCCTCGGCGGCCAGCGCGGAGGCCAGGGCGTCCTCGTCCGGGACCGGTACGACCTCAAGGCGGGCGTCCGCCTCCTCCGGGGCGAGCACCAGCGGCGCCGCCCCGGTGTCGGCCGCCACGAACAGCGTGCGCAGCGTCTCGTGCCGGGCGACCACATCCGCCACCGCCGCGCCCAGCGCCCCGGCGTCGAGCGGACCGGACAGCCGTACCGCCAGCGGGATGTTGTAGCCGGCCCCCGCGCCCATCCGGTCCAGGAACCACAGGCGCTCCTGCGCGTACGACAGCACGGGCGGCGCCTCCGGGAGCGTCGCCGCGCGCAGTGCGGGCCGGGCCGGCCGCGGAGTTCCGTCCGCCTCCCCGGCCAGGGCACGCGCCAGCGCCTCGGCCGAGCGGGCGTCGAACAGCGTGCGCAGCGGGACCTCCGTGCCCAGTTCGGCCCGCAGCCGGTTGGCGACCCGGATCGCGGACAGCGAGTGGCCGCCGAGCGCGAAGAAGTCGTCGTCGGCCCCCACCCGCTCCAGACCCAGCACTTCGGCGAAGACCGCGCACAGCAGTTCCTCGCGGGCTCCGGACGGAGGCCGGCCCGTGCCCGCCCGCCGCACGGCCGGGGCGGGCAGTGCCTTGCGGTCGACCTTGCCGTTGGGCGTCAGCGGCAGCTCGTCCAGGAAGACGTACACGGCAGGGACCATGTGCGTGGGCAACACCGCGGACGCGCGCTCCCGCAGCCGGTCGCGGTCGGTCCCTGCCGGTACGACATGGGCGACCAGACGGGTGTCCCCGCTCTGGTCGGTGCGGGCGGTGACGACCGCCCGCTCGACGCCGGGCTGCGCGCCCAGCACGGATTCGATCTCGCCGAGTTCGATGCGGTGCCCGCGGATCTTCACCTGGTGGTCGGTGCGGCCCCCGTACTCCAGGGCCGTACCGTCCGGCGACCAGCGCACCACGTCACCGGTGCGGTACATGCGGGAGCCGGGCGGCCCGAACGGATCGGCCGTGAACCGCTCGGCGGTCAGGCCCGGCCGGCCCAGGTAGCCACGGGCGAGACCGGCGCCGGCGAGGTACAGCTCGCCGAAGCAGCCGTCGGGCACCGGGCGCAGTGCCGCGTCCAGGACGTAGGCCCGGGTGTTGGCGATGGGGCGGCCGATGGGCGGCGGCCCGGACGGCACCGGGGGCAGGGGCGCCGCCGTCGACCAGATCGTCGTCTCCGTCGGGCCGTACACATTGGTGACGGACGCGCAGTGCGCGGCCAGCGACCGGGCCAGGGGTCCGGGCAGCGCCTCACCGCCGACGAGGGCCCGCAGGCCGGCGAGGGCCCGGGCGTGAGAGCCCGCGAGGGCCTGCCACAGGCTCGGCGTGGCCTGGAGCAGCGTGGCGCCGCAGTCCCCGATCAGCGTGGCCAGGGCGGCCGGGTCGCGGACCGTCTCCCGGTCGGCGACGACCAGTTCGGCGCCCGCCGCGAGCGGCACGAACAGCTCCAGATTGGCGATGTCGAACCCGAACGTCGTCACCGCGAGGAACCGGTCCGCCGAGGTCACGGCACAGCGCCGCCCCATGTCCGCGACGAGGTTCACGAGAGCGCCGTGCGGAACGACGACACCCTTCGGCCGCCCGGTCGAACCGGAGGTGTGGATGACGTAGGCCGGGTGGTCGGCTGCGGGGTCGACGGGGTGGACGGCGGCGGGCTCGACGGGGCTGAGGGGGCCGACGGGGTCGACGGGGCCGGGGCCTACGGGGTCGGCGGGGGCGGCGGCAGTGCCCGAGGAGGCAAGGGGCGCGGCCGGTGCGGTGGACGACGAAGGGGGCGTCGGTGCCTCGGTGGAGGCAGGGGGTGATGCCGGTGCCTCGGTGGAGGCAGGGGGTGTCGCCGGTGCCGTGGCGGCCGACGGCGGCAGCGCGGTGCTCGGCAGGGGAGCGGGCGGTGCCTCGGTGGTCGGCGGGGCAGCGGGCGGTGCCTCGGTGGTCGGCGGGTGCGCTGTCGACGGTTCCGGGGCGTACGGCAGCGGGCCCTCGTCCAGTACCCACAACGGGCCCGTGAGCGGCGTCCCCATCGTGTCCAGCAAGGGGCGGATCCGGTGGTGGGTGAGGGTGACCACCGGCGTGGCGTCCGCCAGCATGAGGCGCAGGCGCTCCGCCGGGTGGTCCGGGTCGAGCGGCAGGTAGGCCGCGCCCGCCTTCAGCACGGCCAGCGCCGCCACCACCAGGTCGGCCGACCGGTCCAGGGCGAGCCCGACGAGCCGCTCCGGACCCGCGCCCGCCGCCCGCAGCGCCGCCGCCAGCCGGTCCGCCCGCTCGTGCAGCTCCCGGTACGTCAGCCGCTCGGTGCCGCAGCGCAGCGCCGGCGCGTCGGGCGTGCGCGCGGCCCACCGCTCCAGCAGCGGTGCCAGCCACGGCCCCGGCACCGGCTCCTCCGTGCGGTTGCGGTCCGTCAGGACGCGGGCCGCCTCGCCGGCGTCCAGCAGGTCCAGCCGGCCGCACGGCTCGTCCGGCCGGCGCACCGTCTCCTCCAGCAGCCGGACGAGACACCGCCCGAGGCGGCGCGCCCCGGCCTCCGGGACGAGCGCCGGCAGATGGTCGACGGCCAGCTCGAACGGCTCCCCGGGGAACACCGTCACGGTCAGCGGGTAGTGGGTGGCGGAGCGGATGTCCACTCCGGTCACCCGGGGTCCCGCCGGGGCCGGCCCCGGCTCGGGCCCGCCCATCGGATAGTTCTGGAACAGCAGCACCGTGTCGAACAGCTCACCGCGCACCGCCGTCCCCTGCTGGATCTCCGCCAGCGGCAGGTGCTCGTGCGCCAGCAGCTCCGTCCGCGCCCGCTGCACCCGCGCGAACAGCTCCGCCGGGGTCAGCCCGGCGGTCACGTCGGCGCGGACCGGCAGCGTGTTGGCGAACAGGCCCACCATCCGCTCGACGTCCGGCAACTGCGCGGGCCTGCCGGAGGCGACGGTCCCGAACACCACCGTGTCCTGCCCGGTCAGCCGGGACAGCAGCAGCGCCCAGCAGCCCTGCACCACCGCGCCGACGGTCAGCCCCCGGGACCGGGCGAAGCCGGCCAGCGCGGAGGAGACCCCGGGCGGCACGTCGACGGTGACCCGCCGCGGCAGCCCGGTACTCCCGCCGGCCCCCGCGGTCATGGCGCCCCCGGTGTCCCCGCCCCCCGGCACCAGCCGCGTCGGCTCCGTCACCCCGCCCAGGGCCCGGCGCCACGCCTCCCGGGCCGCCTCCTTGTCCTGCGTGCCCAGCCAGGCGAGGTACGCCTGGTACGGCGGGGCCGCCGGCCGCTCCGGCAGCGTGCCGCCGTCCCGGAACCGTACGAAGGTCTCGGCGAGTTCGCGGGTGAGCGTGGCCATCGACCAGCCGTCCACCAGGATGTGGTGGACCGTCCACAGCAGCCGGGCCCGTCCGTCGTCCGCCCGCAGCAGCAGGAAGCGGTGCAGCGGCGGCCGGGCCAGGTCGAAGCGGCGCAGCCGCTCCTCGCCGGTCTCCCGGTCGAACCCGGCGGCGGGCAGCCGCCGCTGCGACCACGGCAGCTCCACCGAGCGGGGCAGCACCTGCACGGCCTCGCCGCTCCTGCGGTGCCGGAAGCACGCCGCCAGATTCGGGTACCGGTCGAGCAGCGCGCCCGCCGCGCCCCGCAGCGCCTCCACGTCCGCGTCGGTCACGTCCGCGAGGTCGAGCACCAGTTGCAGCGCGTACACGTCCGTGGTGTCCCGGTCGTACGCGGAGAGGAACAGCAGCCCCTGTTGCAGCGGCGACAGCGGGAGGACTTCACTGATGGCGGATTGCCGGTTCAAAGCCGTGCTCCTCACGGAAGAGCGGGGTGGGCGCGGGAACATTTCCGGCCCGCACGATTCCAACCGGACGACGATTTCACGACCACGCTGACGAACAACTGACCGCCAGCTGACACCTCGCGATCGCGCCGACATGGCCGGAAGCCGTCAGCAAACCGTCAGTCCACGGTCAGCGCACGTCGACAGGCTTGCCGGCGAGGCCCATTCGCTGCCGAAGGCCAGGAGTGCCAGTGCCGGTCATCACCGCGTCGCATGAATTCGATGTCAGCGACCTTTTCGTGAATCTTCAGCCGCTGTTCGGGCGCCGCCTGTTCCTGAAGATCGAGGGATTCAACTTCGCCGGATCCATCAAACTCAAGGCCGCCCGCGAGATGGTCGCCCAGGCGGAGGCCGCGGGCCGGCTCCGCCCGGGTTCCACCCTCGTGGAGTCCTCGTCCGGCAACATGGGCGTCGCGCTCGCCCTGCTCGCGGCGAGCCGCGGCTACCGCTTCCTGTGCGTGACCGACACCCGCTGCAACGCGGTGACCCGGCGCACCATGGAGTCCCTCGGCGCCGAGGTCCACGTCGTCACCGAGCCGCACGGGAGCGAGGGTTTCCTCGGCGCGCGGATCCGCCACGTCAAGGCACTGCTCGCCGCCGACGACTCCCGGGTGTGGCTGAACCAGTACCTCAGCCCCGGCAACTGGATGGCCCACTACCGCACCACGGCCCCCGCCATCGCCCGCCAGTTCCCCGACCTGAACGTGCTGTTCGTCGGCGCCGGCACCACCGGCACGCTGATGGGCTGCGCCCGCTGGTTCCGGGAACGGCGGCCCTCGGTGCGGGTGGTGGCCGTCGACAGCGTCGGCTCCGTCACCTTCGGCGGACCGGCCGGCACCCGGCACATCCCCGGCCTCGGCACCAGCGTGCGGCCGGCGCTGCTCGACGAGAGCCTGGTCGACGCCGTGGTGCACGTGCCCGAGGCGGCCACCGTGCGGACCTGCCGGACGCTGATGCGGCACGGCTTCCCGGTCGGCGGCTCCACCGGAACCGCGGTGACCGGCGCCCTGCGCTGGCTGGAGGAGCACTACGGCGACGGGGCGGGCGGGGTCCGCGAGCAGATCACCGCGGTCACCATCTCGCCCGACCTGGGCGACCGCTACATGGAGACCGTCTACCACGACGAGTGGGTGCGCGGCGCCTTCGGCCCCGACCCGCTGACCGGGCCGGCGGTGGACCGGGCCGGCCGGGACGGCACGGGCGAGCTGACGCCGGCCGCCGCGGCCGCCTCCGCGGACTGAACGGGCCGGGCGGGGCTGACTTCGAGAATGACGGAGAGCAAAGCGATGACGACAAACCGAGGCGCCGTCCTCCCGCTCACCGCGGCGCAGGCCGAGATCTGGTTCGACGAGCAGTTCGCCACCGGACCGCTCGGCTACAACATGGCCGACTACATCGACCTGCGCGGGCCGCTCGACACCGGGCTGCTGGAGCGGGCGCTGCACCGCCTGGGGCACGAGGCCGAGGGACTGCGCGTGCAGTTCGTGGAGGAGGCGGGCGCCCCGGGCCAGATCATCCGGCCGCTCGCCCAGCTCCCGCTGCGGCACCTCGACTTCAGCGACGACCCCGATCCGCTCGGCGCCGCCGGGCGATGGATGCGCGCCGACCACGCCGACCCGCTCCGGATCACCGACTTCCCGCTGTTCCGGGGCGCGCTGCTCACCCTCGGCCCCGAGCACCACCTGCTCTACCTGTGCATGCACCACATCCTGGCCGACGGCTTCAGCCGCGCCCTGCTCTACCCGAAGCTCGCCGCCCTCTACACGCGGCTGGCCGCCGGCGAGGACGACGCGGCCCTGGACGCCGACGCCATCCCCGCCTTCCACCAGCTGCTGGACGGCGAACGCCACTACCTGGAGTCCAAGCAGGTCGACCGCGACCGCGCCTACTGGACCGGCCGCCTCACCGCCTCCGGTGACGGCCCGGCACCCGAACTGGTCTCGCTCTCCGACCGCGACCCGGCCCCCGGCCGCAGCGCCCTGCGCCACACCACCACGCTCAGCCCCGGGGCCACCGAGGCGCTGCGGGACCTCGCCCGGACCGGCAAGGTCACCCTGCCCGTCCTCATGGTCGGCGCCATGGCCGCCTACACCCAGCGGGTCACCGGAGTCGCCGAGCCGCTGCTCACCCTCCCGGTCACCGGCCGCACCGGGGCGGTCGCCCGCGAGATCCCCGGCATGCTCGCCAACTACCTGCCGCTCGCGGTGCGCGTCCGCCCCGAGCTGACCGCCCCGCAGCTGCTGCGGCGGGCCTGGACCGAGGTCTCCGGCGCCCTGAAGCACCAGCGGTACCGCGGGGACCGCATCCGCCGCGACATCGGCCTGCGCACCGACGACCGGCGCGTCTTCGGCCCCTTCATCAACGTCCTCAACCAGGACCCGGCACTGGCCTTCGGTGACTGCCCGGGCACCGTCGTCAACCTGTCCACCGGCATCGTCAACGACCTCATCGTGACCGTCCTCAACACCGTCGACGGCACGATGGAGATCCACCTCGACGGCAACCCGGAGCTGTACACCGACACCGAACTCGCCGCCCACCTGGCCCGGTTCGAGGCGTTCCTGGCCGACCTCGCCGCGCTCCCCGCCGACCAGCCCCTCGCCCGCATCGGCCTGCGCGCGCCCGGCGAGCCGGTCGGCCTGCTGGGCACCTGGGACCCGGAGGCCGAGCGCGCCGGGTACGAGGGCCTGGTCGAGCGGGTGCGCGCGGTGGCCGCCCGGACCCCGGACGCGGTCGCCGCCACCGACGGCACGGGCAGCGTCACCTACCGGGAGCTGCTGACCCGCGCCGCCGGTGTCGCCGCCCGGCTGACCGCCGCCGGGTTCCGTCCCGGCTCGGTGGCGGCGATGCTCGCCGATCCCGGGGTGTCGTTCGTGGCCGGTGTGCTCGGCGTACTCGCCGCCGGCGGGGCGTATCTTCCGTTGGACCCGGCGGCCCCGGCGGCCCGCAACGCGTCCTTGCTCGCCGACAGCGGTGCCCGCCACCTGCTCACCGGCGGCGCGTACGACTCCCCCGGTCACACTGGCCTGACCGCTCTGCCGCTCGCCGACCCCGCCGACACCACCCACACCGGCGAACTCCCCTGCGTCGGCGGGGGTCTGGATCTGGCGTACGTGATGTTCACGTCGGGGTCGACGGGTCGTCCCAAGGGGGCGATGGTGCAGCGTGCGGGGATGGTGAACCACCTGTGGGCGAAGGT
>NZ_JBIRJA010000012.1:0-230889 GCF_044329325.1 Streptomyces sp. NPDC017676
ACTTGGTTGCCGGCTCAACCAGGGACGCCTGACAGTCGGCCAGCTTCGGGAGCGTCGCGGACGGACTGTCAGGGATGGCCGGAGGCAATCGCGGAACGACTCTCGCCGGTCAGGACGGCCAGACCGTCACCGTTCCCGGCACCGAGGCGGCCGCGCTGATCGTCCCGAGTCTCGCCGCATCCCTGACGGCCGTGCCCGGCCAGCGCAAGCTGCTGGCCGGGCGGATCGAGGAACTGCTGGAGGCTCACCCTCTTTCGAAGGTCCTGACGTCGATGCCGGGCATCGGCGTCAGGACCGGAGCACGCATCCTGATCGAGGTCGGCGACGGCAGCACTTTCCCGACCGCCGGCCACCGCGCCGCCTACGCCGGACTCGCCCCAGCGACCCGCAACTCGGGCTCATCCATCCGCGGCGAACAGCCCTCCAGGAGAGGAAACAAGCAGCTCAAACGAGCCTTCTTCCTCTCCGCGTTCGCCGCCCTGGGCGACCCCGCATCCCGGACCTACTACGACAAGAAGATCGCCCAGGGCCAACACCACACCCAGGCCCTGCTCTGCCTCGCCAGACGCCGAGCCGACGTCCTCTTCGCGATGCTCAGGGACGGCACCTTCTACGAACCGAAGCCGTCGGCCACCATCACCTGAGCTGCGGGTCTGCGAGGAGAACGACTCGATCGGCCTCGACGTCGAAGCCCAGCACCGGATGGCCGTACTCGCCCTCCGGATCCATCAGCACCTGCTTGCCCAGCCGACGCCCGATCTCCCGAAGGAAGCCGCAGAGCACATCAAGTCGGTCCTGGCCCTGCAACTCCCGCAGGTCGACGTCGAAGTCGATTTCGTCGTCGGCATGGAAGCTGAATATCGCCAACACATCATCCGTCAGCCAGACCCGCAGGTCCGGGCACTCGGCATCCGCCGGACGGGACAGCACGGCCTCCGCCCGGGGCACCGGAAGCATCGTCTCTCCCTCGGAGTACTGGCACTTCCAGCCCTTCTCCGCGACAAGGTCGAGGACCGCCTGCCAGTCGTCCACCGAGGCATTCGGGACACGCACGTCCGGCAACGACCCCATCAAGTCCAGGTCGAAGAAGCATTTCACGTCATGCCACAGCAGGTCGCTCACCCCGCCATGCTGCCCGGATCGCCGACCCCACGCACGCGCGTTTCCCTTGACCAAGGACATAGGGGCACCCCCCGCGGATGCGCGCAGGAGTGGGGCCCGGCCCTGCCTCAGGATGGGCTCGGGCCCCACTCTGACAATTGGCCTGACTGCGCCAGAATGCCCAGCGCCCACCTGGCGACTCGCAACGCGGAGGTTGGGAAGCGAGCTTCCCGCATGGGTCACCTCCGTCGGCGGCACAACCTGCCGGAACAGCACCCATCTAAGCACTGCAGTCGGCCCGTGAGCGGCCTGGTTGCGGCCCGGGTTCGCGTCGGGAGGGCGCCGCGTGCGGGGCGCCCTCCCGGCTGCCAGCGAGGTGCGATGGAATGGCCGCGTGACCGTTCATGATGTGGCCCGAGCGCTCCCCGGTATAGAGGAACTGCGCAACCACTGCCGAGGGCTCGCGATGCTGGACGCCGTGCTCAGCCCTGAATGGGACGCGCGATTCTACTCCTACGACGCCCACTGGGGTGACGGCGAGCAGATGGCATCGATGCGGGACGGCATCGGCGGGGAGTACGCGGTCGTCTTCTCGGCCGCCGGGGTCTATGTCCGTGGCTTCGATCACGAGTCGCCTATGAGTCCCTGGGCTCGCATGGACGTTCCCACAGTGTGACCGGGCGTAGTCGACGACGTGCCAGAAACCTTCCGCCCGTACATCACGGAGCCCGCCTTCTGCGATGAGCACGGTGTCCCCACCATCACCTGCTGCCTATGGCGCCGGACGACAGACCAGGTCTGGCGGACTGGCGCCATCGTCTTCCCCGAAAAGAAGGACGGCGCCCCGGACGGTGCTGACGTCCTCTTCGAGCTTCTCGTCGACCGCTCGCCAGAGGCCTACGCAGAGTGGGCGTCTGAGTATCACGAGGTTTCCGTCGAAGTTGAAGCTGTTCGCGACGTCCTGGCCGGGCACCCGCTGACTGCGAAGATCGTCGCCGAGCTCAACCCATACGTCGAGCTCTCCGACCTGGCCGTAGACATTGTGGAGATCGGTTACTCGACTTGAGGGCCGAGGCCCCGATCCCTTCCGGCGTTAACCAGTTGATCCAACCGGCCGTGGGGTACGTACTGGCCGGACGGGCCATGTGGCGCTCAGTGCCGGCCACACCGGGCTGGCCTATCAAGGCGAGCAATAGTCAAGACTTGTGGATCGGTTGAGGTGAGTCCGTGAGGTCGCTTGTGCAAGAAGGAGCCTCTCCCCGAGTGGCAAGCGGCCGTCAGCAGAATTGTCCGGTTGTGCTGCGCAAGGGTGTGATGATCTCGTCGGTGAGCCATCGCGCGGCCTGTGAGGGATAGGGGCTCCGCAGGCTCAGCACGATGTGCGTTACGCCTGCGGCGATGAGCTGCGTGATGGCTTTGCGGTCGGCGGCCGGGTCGTCGTAGGAGACGATGTACTGCACGGAGCGGGTGATCGTCCGCGGATCACGGCCGATGGCCGCGCAGTGGTCGTTCAGGACGGCGCTGCGTTCGGTGATGTAGTCGAGTGTGTTGTGCGGCGGGCCGGGGATGTTCCAGATGTCGGCGTGTTCGGCGACCAGGCGGAGTGTTCGGTTTCCCCAACCTCCGATCAGCATGGGCGGGCCTGACTGCTGGACGGGTTTCGGCTCGTTGCGGTTACCGGTCAGGGTGTAGTAGCGCCCGTGGAAGTGGAAGACGTCCCGCGTCCACATGCCGCGGAGGATGGCGATGGTCTCCTCCAGGCGGGCGATGCCTTCGGCGGGCGGGACGACTCTGCCACGTCGGGGAGGAGAGCACGGCCAGCGTAAGGAGACCGGCCGCGGCCCCGGCCAGCGTGCCGCTCCACCGCTTGGCGGGCGACAGCGGGGAGAGCCGGGGGCCGCCGAGACGGCGGCCCGCCGCGTACGCGACGATGTCGGCGATCGACACGGCCACGAATAGGACGAGGCCGAGGGCGGCGCCGGACGATACGAGGCCGACCAGGGCGCCCAGCCACACGAGCCCCAGTACGCCCGCCCCCAGGCGGCGCAGTCCGTGCTCCGCGTCTCCCGAGAGCAACGGCACCCCGGCGATCGCAAGCGCCCGGCCGCCGCCACCCGGAGCACCTCCCCGGGGGCCAGCCAGGCAGTCAGGACGAGTCCGACGATCGCCGCGCCCAGCACCGTCCGGTCCACCGGACCCAGCCGGAGCAGCCCGCCGAACTCCGCCACCGCGACCACACCGACCACGGCCGCGAGCACCGCGATCCCCGGTGGACCGAGCCAGAACGCGGCGGCCACCAGGGGCACTCCGAGCGCCCACACGCACCAGCGGACCATCAGTTCACGGCGCCGGGTCGCCGCTACCACGACGCCTCCGACCGCCAGTGCCCTGCCGAGGTACGGCACGAGACCGGCGACTGTCGTCACCGGGAGCCCCGTCCCGGCGTGCCCGAGACCACTGCGGCCGGCGTGCGCAACGCGTCCAGGGCGCTCTGGCACGCCGCCACGATCCGCGCGTTCTCCGCCGTGCCGCGGACGGCGATCCGAACGGTCCGCCCCTCGTACGCCGGGGACATCGGCGACAGGTCACGCAGGAAGACGTCGTGCCGCCGGCACTCGCGCACCAGCCGCGCCGCGCTCGGTCCGTCCGGCGGCAGGGAAACCGTGAGGAAGTTCGCCACCCCCTCATCGACCGAGGAAAACCCGTCCAACTCCTCAAGGTCGTACGCCAGTTCCCGGCGCAGCACATGGGTGCGGGCCCAGCGCTCCGCGTAGTACGCGGGGTCGCGCAGCGCCGTCACGGCAGCCAGCTGGGCCGGCAGGCTTACGGGCCACGGCGGCGTCCAGCGTCGCAGCTCCCCGGCCGTCTCCGGACCGACCACCAGGTACGCGGCCCGCATCCCCGACAGCGCGTACATCTTCGACAGCGAGGTGCAGACCACGACCCGGGCGTCGGCCGAGGCGAGCCCGGCAAGCGAGTCCGCCGGATCGACGTATCCCAGGTAGGCCTCGTCGGTCCACCACCGGGTCCGCACGGGCGAGGCCTCGATCACCGCGCGCAGCGCGTCGGCCGGGACGTGCCGGCCCGTCGGGTTGTTCGGGTTGACCACCACCACGAGGTCGTACCGTCCGTCGCCGGTCGCGGCGGCGAGCCGGGCCGGGTCGAGCAGCCAGCCGTCCTCCCGGCGCAGTGGGAGCCGGTCGACCCGGCAGCCGATCACCCGCTCGGTGACATGGGCGTACTCCGCGTAGCCGGGATCGAGCAGGAGCACCCGGCTCCCCGGCGTCAGCCACCGGCCGAACGCGCGGAAGATCAGATCGGACGAGCCCGCCCCGACGACCAGCGACTCCACCGGGAGCCCACGGACCGCGGCGATCTCCGCGAGCAGTCCCTCCGTGCCAGTCGGTGGCGAGGTCCGGGCCGCCCACCCCGGATCCTCCGAGAGGACCGCGCGGACGCCTGGGGACGGTGGGAACCAGGCGTCCAGCACATCCGCCGCGACCACCTCGTGACGGCGGGTCAGGGTCCGGAAGTCCGTGCCGATCGCCGAGAAGAACGCCCCGCCGTGCTCACAGCCGTCCGCACGCGGCGTGAAGGGCACGTCGAGGCGCCAGTCGAGGTCCGTCCTCAGCCGCTCAAGGATCCGGCCGTGGCGCTCCGCGACCGTCCTCGTCAGCTCGGCCACGGAGCCGCTGAGGACCTCAAACGAGATCGCGCCCGAGCGGACCGTGCGCCCCACCGGCCGCAGCCCGGCGGCGAGGTACATGTCGAGCAGTTCCGTGCGTCCCATCGCCACCACCCGGCGGCCGCCCCGCGCCGCGACCCAGCGCAGCGCCCCGTACATGAGGAGTGGCGCCGCCGCGGTGGACCGCCAGTGTTCCTCGACGGTCAGGACGCGGATCTCGAACGGCGCCTCCTCGGCCAGGACCAGTAGCTCCTCGCGCGTCAGGTACTTGTCGAGGGAGTAGCGGCCGACCCACGGCGGGGTAAGGCTGACGAAGCCGATCCGCGTCTCGCCACGCGCGGCCACGAGATAGATGTTGTCGCCGTCGAGTCCGTCACTCAGCCTTCCCGACGGATCCACCGGATGCTGGCCGAGCTCCTCCGCGTACACGCGGTGGCGCAGTTCGTGGATCCAGTCGTGATCCCGAGGCGTGGCAGTGCGCAGCTGCAGGGCGTGGTCCATGTGTATGTCCCCCCGAGACGGTCCGGCGTTCGCGGCCCCAGCATGGAGGAGTACGGCAACCAGCACCTGAGTACTCGTACTCAGCCGGACAGCGAAGGAGTTGGAAGCGGTCCAGGTCAGGGCCGAGTCCATGGGCAGGCGCCGAACCACCGGCGCCGGCCGTGCTCCGGCACAGATGTTCGGTCGCTCTGGCTTCCAACTCCTGCGGAATCGAGCCCTGTTGTCGTGACGGGCAGTGATGGCGTCACGGAAGTTGTGCCAGAGCCTCCGGGGGCTTTGGCACGACTTCCGTGAAGCGGTCACGATTAGTGATCAGCCGGTGTTGCGAGTGCTTCGAGTATCTGTCGCACTTCCTGGCGCCACTGGTCGGCGTCGGCGCTGTCCACCCAGCCGGTTGTCACTTCTGATCCGTCCTGGAGAACCCGGTCCAGTGCGCGTCTCGCCGACGCGCGAAGCGAGGCTGGCAGTTCGGGCAGCGGTTCCCTGGGGCTGTCATCGGGGTCGATCACGATGGGGCTGTCCGGGAGGGTGCTGGCGACCAGAACGCTGGCAGCAACGGCTTCGACCCCGTCTCCGCCATCGACGCGTTCTCCCGAGGCGGTGACTCGCTGGAATGCCCGCTCCAGCACGTCGATGACCTGCTGGTGGGTGAGTCCCTCAAGTTCATCGACGAAGTCTGCGGCGAGGTCGCTGTCGAACGGGCCGGGTCCCCACGTTCCCATGCATGGCTCCCTGATACGGCTGTCTCGGACGAAGGAATGGTTCCAGGAGCCGCTGACATCGGTCACGGGGCAAGGAGGACATGCTCGCGGAGCAGCGCGAAGCCAGCGAGTCTGAACATCTGGCGCTTGAGCATCTTGATCCGGTGACGTGTCCTTCGACGACGCCGGAGTTCCAGGGCAGGGTCAGGCCGGCGATGACCGCGTCGCGGTCTCGGTTCGATGCCGGCCGCCAGAGTGTGGAGGCTGGGAAGGTCGTCCTGGCGGACGGCGTCGAGCCACTGCGGGAGTTGTTCGCCCTCGCGCTCGGTGAGCATTTGGGCGAAGGACCGGACGTGACCGGTCAGGGCGTCGAGTTCGGGACAGTTGGCAAGGTCGGCCTTGAGTCGGAGCTGTTCGATCTCGGTCAGCGTCTCGGGGCGGCTGAGGATCCATCTCGTCACCACGCGGAGTGCCGGCGGTTGCGCGGTGACTGGCCGTGGCGAGGTGCGCTTCTCTCGCAGGGCACGCCTTTCCCACGGGGGCGAGGGCGGCTGGCACCGACCAGACTCACTCCTCACCGGCGCGGGTGCAGGTGGTGCGAGCCCTCCTGGTCTCGCAGTTCCAAGTGCGACCCGGCTGCGAGGGTACGGCGGTAGCAGAGGCAGTGGAGGGCGGCGAAGGCGAGACCGGCCGCTGTTTCACGCGATCGAGCAGGCCCGTGGTGAGCACGTCGGGCCGGCAGCTGCCCGCACCCGACCCGGCCAGCAGCCTGGCCACCGACGACGCGCCGCTGGGCACGTATGCCGGCGCGCACGTGATTCGCAGCTCCTCCGCTATCGGCTTTTTCCCGCGCCGCTGTGCTGCCCGGTGTCAGTATCGAAGAGTCGACCTTCCGTGCATAGGCTTCCGCGTATGGCCAGCCGATCTTTTCCCTACGACCGGTTCCTTGGTGAGTTCCAGGAGCTGGCGCACGGTCGCCCCGACGGCCCTTCACTGCGCGACTCGGTCCGCGACCACACTGCGCCGGAGGAGGAGAAGCTGGTGCGTTACCTGCGAGCAGGGTCAGCTCTTGCCGTGACCGGATCACCGGTCCATGACGCACTGAGTGGTGAGTTCATCGGTGCGTTGGAGCTGCACACCGACGGCGAGTGGTTCTGGTACTCAGACCTCGCTCACTATGTCGAGCGCTACCACGTTCCGCTGGACGAGGACTTCATCGGTCACGCACGTGCACACCACTGGACGTCACCCGCACTCTCGACTGAAGACCTTATCGAGATCGCAGACACGTTGGAGGCGCTCGAAACCGAAGACTCCGAGGGGGCACAAGGCGACGCGGCCGCGGTTCAGGCTTTGAGGGAAACCGCGCCCGGGGCGGCACCGGCCCGGATATGAGGGCGGGCGTGGTCAGCCGCTGGGTGGCTCCTCGACCGGGCCAGGTGGGGAAAGCCTCCGTGCCGTTTCCGGACACGATCCATCACCGAGTTCCGTGCGCCCGCCCACCAGCTCCTGACAATGCTGTGGACACTGTTGGGATACTGCCGTCATGGCCGTTACCCAGCAACTCGCCCGGATCCCGGCGGAGTACCTCGCCACCTGTCGCCAGTCCGCCGGCGCGTCACCGGACGGTGATCCCCACTGGGATCCCCTCGCATCGGACGTGCTCGATCTGGACTGGGCGCCGGCCCTGCTGGCACGGGCCGGCGAGCTGGCCGGGCTGGACGACGGCCACCTCGACGCTCTGCGCCAGGCGACCGACGGCGACACCGCCCTCGATGTGGGCTTCCTCAACACGCACCCGCACGCCATCGGCCCCTTCGGCACCCGCCGCCCTTACCCCCGATCAAGTGGCCCGCATCGCAGAACTGCTCGCACACATCGACATGCCCACGCTCCGGGCAGCCCTGCCCTGCGACGACAGTGACGCCGCGTCCGTGATCGGTCACGGGGCTGACAAGATCACCGGGGTCCCAGAAGCTACCTGCTGAAGCACTTCACCGCCCTGCGCGACTTCTACCTCAACGCAGCGCAGCGCCACCTGCTCGTCGTCCTCTGGTGGGACTGACTCGCTCAGAACCCGGGCGGCGCGCGGGCGGGCACATGGCGGCGCACGCAGAACCCGCGACTGGGCGTTGGCCGACCGCCGCGCCCGCTGTCCGCGGTAGCCGTTCTGCAGAGCGCCTCAGGCTGCCCGGGCGGCGGGGTTTTGCGTTGAGTACGCGTACTCATGTTCGTCAGGACGCTGACTGGCAGGCTCCGCGATATGAAAAGTGGCAGGGGGTCGTTGACGGCCCTGCATCTCTTCCTGGTCTGGGCGGCGATGGCGACCGTGGTGCCGGCGTTCGGATTCGAACTGGTGATAGGTGCCTGGGGTGGTGTGGCCGATGCGACGGATCCGGTCTTCGCGTTGGGTGTGCCGCTGATGGTGGGACTGCTGGCCACGGCGGGCATACCGGCGCGGACCGTGGTGCCCCTGTGCGGCTCCATGCCCAAGCGGCTCGGCTGGGCGGTAGTGGTCTTCGCGCTCGGCACGCTCGGCGTCCTGGCAGGTCTGGCCGCGTACGCCGAGAAGGTTGACTTGGGGAACGCCAGTACCCGGATCGCGCTGACGGGGGTGCCGTATGCCGTGGCCGCGGCCTTCTTCGTGCCGAGCCGGTGGGTGCGGTTGGGGGCGCTGGCCGTGCTGGCGGCCGGGGTGGCCTATGGGGGCTTCGTCGGCCCGGCGCAGGCGCAGCAGCGCCAGAACGAGGCAGAGGTCGCCCGGTACCGGGAGCATCCGGAACTGCTGTACCTGGGCACTGCGCCGCCCGGCATGCAGCTATCCCGTGCCGAGGTCGGTCCTGCCTACTTCCGCGTCGAATACCGCCCCGTCCAAGGTGAGTTGGGGTATGTGGACCTCACGGTGCGCGGGCCGCTCACGCCGGCCTTCCGATGCCCAGAGCCTGCGGAGAAGGGCGTGACCTGCACAGTAGATGCGTACGGCGGGATGCTCACGGTCCGCGACTTCCCCGGCAGCGCCCGCGCTGTGACCTTCATACGTCGCCACCAGAACGTGGAGGTCGAGGTCACCAGCCAGACCTTGGACGAGCCCGGGCTACGCCTCTTCCTGGACACTCTGCATCCACTGTCGGACACGGAGCTGGAGAAGCTGATACAGGAAAAGAAGATCGAATACAGTCTTCGCTGAGCATGCTCAAGCTTCGCTGCGAGAGGTCACCGACCGTGCGCTTCAGGAGCTGAGGAAGCGCTGGATGACTGTGGTGCCGCGCCCGGCCCGCTCCGAGCGGACTTGGCTCTTTGCCAATGAACTGTCCCACTGTCCGGTGTCCTGGGCGGCGACCTCGCCAGTTGTCATGTGCCGGGCGGGGTGGGGCACGTGGCCGTCGCCGGCGAGTTGTACAGGCACGTTGGCGCCTCACGCCATGCTTCTGGGTGCCCTCGTGCGTGACCATCCCGGATGAGATGCCAGGCGAAAACTGCCGGGCACGGCGGCACAGTCGTGTGGCCCGAGTCGTAGGGCAGGACGTCGAGGGGCTGGGGCCGTCGGCGACTCGCATTGGCTTTGTCGGGCTTCCGCAGCTCGCGAACGCACAAACGATCTGCAGCAGGTGGAGATCCGTGAACTGCAGGAGCAGGCGCCCGCGATGACCGACGGCCAGCTGCGCGACGGCGTGCACCGGGTGCTGCGCCGCTTCGCCCAGGAGCAGCCGCCCACATGCCAGGTCGACAGCATCACCGTGCTGATCCGCCCTGGAGTGCGCATCGACTGGCCCGCCTCCGACCGTCTGCCCTGCGCCTGACACCCGCAGAGCGGGGGAGGATCTGGGAAACGAGGTGCTGCCGGGCTGTGCGCGCTGCCTTCACGTGCCAGATTCTGTCAACTGCCCTGCCTCGGTGGGTACGAATTTTCAGGGGACCGGGAGGCGAGATCAGCAGAATCCCGGCCCGTCCTCTGTCGGCGCACCGGGCGCGGCAAGCCGGCCCGAAGTCCCCGAGCTCGATCGCGAGCAGGTCGCGTAGAAAGGTGGACAGGTCGGCGGAGCCAGCTGGACTCGGGGATCCTGGACCGGTCGGCGCAGGAGGAATTCGATGTCGGTGGGGGCCCGTAGGCTTCAAGCTAGGGCTGCAGCAATAGGCAGCGTGGGGGAAGGGACAGGGACCTGACGACGGTGCGCCCCACGCATCTCACGGAACGGGTCGGCGTTAGCTTGGTCAGCCTCCAGGTGGTGTCAGAGCTGGGATGGCTGTTTCGCGAGCAGGAGACCAGCGACGTCGGAATCGACGCACAGCTGGAGGTCGTGCTCGGCGCGAGCATGAGCCCGGGTACCTCCGGGAAGTCGACTGGCCGACTGCTGGCCGTGCAGATCAAGTCCGGGCCTAGCCAGTTCGCCGGCGCGACCGACGGTGGTTGGTGGTATCCCTGCGACGCCGCGCACGTCGAGTACTGGACGAGCCACTCGCTGCGGGTCGTCGTCATGCTGGTCGACACGGGAACCCGCAGCGTCTACTGGCAGCACGTCAATCCCACGACGTTGGTGTCCACGGGCAAGCACTTCAAGATCTTCGTCCCCACGGCCCAGCAGCTCGATACGGCCAACGCCGACGCGGCTGGCCGCTCCGGCCCGCTCTAAACAGGGCGCCGACCCGTCACCGAGGCCGCCGATCGTCTGCCGGCGGAAACCCGTCTCCGGCTCCTCAAGGCCCACCGCGCCGGACGGGCCCACGCGGCGCCGCTGGCCTTGCTCCTCGCCGACTCCGATCCCGCCCACGCCGTCCGCGTACTGCTCACCTCACCCCCTCCCTGGCTGACGGAAGCCGACACCGCGCACCTGGAGGACGTTTGGAGGATCACCGCCTCTTACGCCGTCAGCCACGAACTGGGCATGCCGACGGTGAGCGCGCTGGAGCGGGCCGCCACCGTATCCGCCGACAGCCGGGGCCGCCTCCTCACTTTGGCTGCACTAGCGGCCGCCTACCAGGGAAGTCCTCAGGCGGCGTCGCTGGCCGACCAGGCCGGGGAAGAAGGCGACACCCTTCTCCTGGCCGTCGTCCGGGCGGTGATCGACTCCCCGCAACAGATGCCCGAACACGTACCCGACGTCGTGCAACAGGCTCTGGCCGCCGGAGGTCCGGCCGCCACCGCCGACGCCAACGTCCTGCGCTTCACGGCCCACTGCCACCTCACCGCGGGCCGCCACGACGAAGGCGAGGCCGTGCTCGAAAGGGCGCTGCGCCTCACGCCCGGCGATCCTGACATCCAGGCCGAACTTGCACGGTGCCTCCTGTACCGCAACGCGGTCGGGGCTCCCCGGCAGGCCTTCCTCGACATCGGCCGGGCCATGCGTCTGGCGTCAGCCGCGCGCGCCGAGTACCGGCGCTGGCGGGGCCCGAGTATTCGGACGGCGCGCGTCCTGCTTGATGCCCGTGTCATGGCCGGCGCCATCACTGCCGCCATCGGGACAGTGCTGGCCGAACCTGAAGGGGACGCGCAGGATCCGGAGACCTCCAGCCAGGAACTTCTGGTTGAGGCGGTCCGGGTGGCCAGCCAGGCCGGTCAGGACGAACAAGCTGCCACCCTCGCCGAGAGCGTGACCGGCGAGGGCGACCGGCTGCAGTTGCTGGCCCACATGTGCGACGCCGCGGCGGGCAGCAGCCGAGAGGCGCGCATCGCCGCCTGGGAAGCCGCGGTTGCCGGCGCAGGCAGCGAAGACCAGCGCGCCGTGGCCGCCTACGCCCTGGCCGGTCTCGGGGTGTGGCCCGTTGCCCATCTGGAGCGCCTGCACGCTGAAGGCGCCCTCGCCGAAGCGTTCTACCAGACCCGCTGGGCGAGTGCCGACGCCGCGCGTGGTGACGACGCAGCTGCCGTCCGGCGCCTTCGCACTGGGAGTCCCGAAGTGTCGTGGCAGCGGCGGGGCTGGTCGTCCAGTACGACAAGCGGGGCGAGCACGCCCTGGCGGCGGAGGCCGCCGAGCGGGCGGGTCGGCGCTTCGGCGACACCTCGCTCCGGGTCCTAGCCGTCGACCTGTGGGAACGGGCCCGGATCGCCGCGCTGACCCTGGTGTCCCGCCCCTTCCTGCCCGACCGCATGCGTGGCCGCCTGCGGCGCGCCCTCGTCCAGTGGGCGGGGGAGCGCGGGGACTGGGGCGACATGGAGGACCTTGCACTGGCCGGGCTGGCCGAGGAGGCGGGCATCGACCACGTGATGGCCGCCGAAGGAGTCGGCCGCGCACTGTCGTCCCCGGCTATGGACTTCGCGCGGGCGGCCATCCACGCCCAGGTGAGGAACAGCAGCCTCGAGACCGCGCGCGACACCCTGACCCGGTTCGCGCCCCAGGTCCGCAACGAGCAGGACGCGCGGGCCTGGCACACGCTGACCCGTTGGTCGGGTTGGACCCCGGCGCTCGCCGAAACAGCACTCGGCCTGGCCGAACACTTCCAGCCGACGGACACCGAACTCTCCGCGCTCCTCACCGCGGCCGTCCACGCCGCGACCGGCGAGCCGCCGCAGCCCGTTGGCGACGTCAACGGATCTGCCTCCGCCCTGGAGGGGGAGACGCGGCACGCGCTCGAGCTGCCCGAGCCGCTGCGCGAACGCCTGACACGCCTCCTGACCGAGCTGCCTCCGAGTGCGGTGCTGACCCCTGTCACAGGCGGCGCGCACGGACTCGCACGACGCCTCGAACAGACCCTGGGGCGCCGCGAAGTGCTCCTGGAGGCGACGGCCAGCGGGGTACGCGCGGACAGCTCCCTGTCGGCATGCTTGCCGCAGTGGCGCACCAGCCCGTCACCCTGACCCTTCTCCAGCGCGCGGTCGGCGTTTTCCCCGCAGGGAGCACCGACCCCCTGCACACCGCCGCCGAGCGGAAGGCCGTGCACGAAGCGCTCGGCCGGACCGCCGTCGTCGACGTCACGGCTTTGGCACTGACCGCCTTCCTGCCCGGACGCCTCGGCGAGATGAGGGCGGCTTTCGCATCCACACCGTCCCCCACCGCCGTGTGTGGCGACGTACTCAACACCTGCTACAGCCTGCGCGAGACGGAACGGTCGGCCGGCGTGCTCGGCGTACGGGGCGGCCGGCCCTTCATCGCCGAGTACACCGACCCGGACCGGCAGGAGATCCGGGGCCTCGCCGCCGCTCTCTCCCGGCCGTCCCCGGTCTCCAACCGGTCGAAGTGTCCGACCTCACCGAGGTCCGCCGCAGGTTGAGCATGTCAGGCCCGACCGACGACTCGGATGACGCCTGGCTCTCCGCCGCCCAGCTCGCCTTGGACGTAGGCGCACCTCTGTGGTGCGATGACGCGTTCCTACGGAGCCAGCTGATCGCAGAGGGCATCCCCACGTTCGGATCGCTCGCTCTGCTGCACGTTCTCACCGAGCACGACGACTACCCCGAGTTCACCGCCGACCGCCTGGACGAGGACCTCCGCGTCCTGCTGACGTCCCAGGTGGTCGATCTGCCCGTCACCCCGGCCCTCCTCGCCGAGACCGCCGCCGCCGACGGCTGGAAGGCGGGTCCCGCCGCCGCACCCTTCAGCCGTCCCCACCTGTGGGAGACCGCCGGAGGCCTTCCCCTCTGGACCGCGGCCGCCGATCAGGTGTGGACCCACGCCCCGGCGAACTCGGTAGCTGGGTCCGCGTCGCGGCCCACGGGGCGACAGTACGGGCTCAACCGGCCCACCTGCTCCCCGCCGTCCTCCTCCTGAGCATCGAGACCCTTCTCGCTGTCGGCATCGGTCCAGAGTCGGCGCACGAGGTAGAACGCGCCGCGCTCGACGCGCTGGGCAATGCCGTCCGGGCCGTGCAACGAATTCACGAGGTGACCGAGCAGCCGGTCCCCGTCCTCCCCAACCCCACCGACCAGGAATTCCGAGGACTCCTGCGCGCGGGACTGCGACGGGCGTTGACCGTACGCCGCTTCTCGGCTGCTCTGGCGACCGCCATCGTCGATGAAGCCGTACCGCTGGAGACATGACCGCAGAGGGCCCCTGCCCCCCATTTCAGCCCGACGTCGGCGAACGCGACGAGCTTTTCGGTGGTCAGCTTGGCCCGGCGACCTCTTGCTGTTGGACAGGAACACCCCGAGTTTCACCTCCTGCCGTCCGGGAACTCCTCTACGTGCCCGTAGGGACCGTCACAGAGCCTCGTGCGGGCCCTCTACGTCAGGGCCGCAGATGTCGACGCCTGGACGCGCACCTCGGGCCCTACCGCGACCCGGCCGCCCGCGAGGCCGCCGCCGGCTTTCTTACCCCGCTGGTCCTCGCGCACGCCGCGCTGCTCGCCGTTACTCGCCCGCCTGGTCCCCGGCGCCGACGTCGACCAGCTGGCGTTGGCGGCCCGGCTCGCCACCACCGAAACCGAAGCCACAGGTGACCTCGCCGTGTTCCTCGCTCGCGTCCGGTCGTAGCGCAGTAATCGCACGGCCCGCTCAGGCATGCGTCGGGACTCACGCTCCGCTGTCTCGCAGACCTCCTGAGTCTGGGGGACAGAACTGGGAGACTGAGGCCGCAAATACCCCGGAACGCCATTGATGTCTGGGAGGTGCGGGAGCGATGATGCGGCCCCAGGCACGGCAGCGCCCCACGGGTCAGATTCAGGTCGTCGGCTCCGGCGGCGGCCCGCTGGTCGAGGTCGAACAGCGAGAGCTGGGCACCTATGACCGGCTGTTCACCGTCATCGACGGCGGCCGCGACAAGGAGGCGATCTAATGGGACGCTTGCGAAGGAGGAAACAGAGATGGCCAGAAGGGCCGGGGGGCCCGCTCGCACCGCATTCCCCCTTCGCAGCTCTCCGCCCCGCTGCATGATCTCCAGCGGGGCGGAACTACCCTAACAACCTCGGTCGCCAGGGCAGGGGCTTTCCTGCGCTACGTCGGTGACGTTCAGTCCCAGTTGCATTGGTGTCGCAGAAAGTAGACCTCACTCGTGGCATTGCCCATGCCGACGGAGCTGTGCCAAGACTCCAGGTCCCAGGTCGGCCCTGTGCTCCATCCGCTTTCGTCCGTTGGATCTGGAAACACGAACTTCGAGTGACAGGCGAACTGCTCATACATGGAGTTGTGTTCGGTGTCGTCCACTCCGTTCGGGTACGGAACTACCTGCCACAGTTGGTTCCAGGACACCGTGAAATCCGTACGGGCGACAGTGAACCCCTTGTCCGTGGGAAAGGGGCGGACCACGACGTTGCTGGTCCCGTACGGAATCTCAACCCGGACCTGCTTGAACAAGTCGGTCCCATTGGTGCCGAAGTAACCCACGCATTCGCCGTGGCATCCTTCGACACCATTTCCGGCGCTCCAATAGAGGGTGCGGCCATTGGAGAACTTCTGGTCGATCGAAGTGTACTCGTCGTCCTGGAACTCGTCGGACGTCGGGTAGCCGAACGGGCCGCCTTCGTACCCGTACTCTCCCCACAGCTGGCCGATCTTCCCCCAGACAGGGTGCGCCCCGTTCGACAGCGTCGGATGCCAGTAGAGAGTGCCGCCCTGAAACTGCTGCCGCTTGCCGGCGCCGTCGGGGTTGGTGCGTTCGTCGTCGACCGGGTAGCCGAGCTTTCCGCCCTCCCAGCCGAGCGCGCCCCACTTGCCGCCGATGGCGCCCCATACGGGGTGCGCGCCGCTGGTGGCGGACCAGTAGATGGTGCCGCCCGCGAACTCCTGGCGCTTTCCGTGCCCGTCGGGGTTGTCCAACTCGATGTTGATCGGACAGCCGAGCGGCCCTGCCTCGCGGTCCAGCTCGGTGTACTTGACGAGGATCGCTCCGCCGACTTGCTTGCCACAGACGTCGTCTGCGGCCGCCGGGGACGCCTGAACAATCAGAGCGGCAAGAGAAGCCAGAGCGACAACCAAGCCCTTGAACAGGGGGGCCTTTCGCCGTAACGGTCGAGTCGACACTTCCACGTGCGGTTCCTCTCAGTAGTCCGTCATTGGTGGTCGGACCGTACAACCGGTGTGGCCTGGGGACAACGACGCCTGCTCGGCCTCCGGAGTGCGGGTGCAGGCGCAATCCACTCGGCGCGCGGTAGCCGTTCGTTCCGATGTTCCTCAACACTCGAAGATGGACAACCGTCTCCTGGGGAGACCCAATCGAGTGAGAGGCAGCGAGTCCGCAACCACGTCCCGGACATGTTCGCTATGGTTCCTGACCAGGTCACACCCGCTCCAGGGACGCTTCTGGCCGGAAAATCAAGTGAGACACGGCGGCGGTGGCGGGTCCGGTGCCCAGCGGGCGGCGGTCGGTCATCGCCCGATCATCGCGGCGGGGCCGGAGTTCTTCTTCACCGCCCCGCCCACCCGCTCCGGCCGGTCCCAAGGCGCGCGCGTGTCACGCACGCGCGAGGCGGTGAACTTCGCCGGGCAGCAGCTCGTGCTCCTGGTCGTCGACGGCGACCAGCTCGGCGCAGCATCTGCACGGCCGGTGCGGGGCCTCTGCGAGTCGGCGGAACCGTGCCGGTCCCGCACGGAGGGCGTCCCTGGAAGTAGTCGCCGTGCCGGAACGCCCGCGATTGCGGCGCTGAGCTGGGGCTTCACTGGGGCCCGGGATGACACCGGACGCGACCCAGGATGCGACCTGCGGCGCGACCCAGGGCAGGACCAAGGACGCCACCCAGGGCGGAACCCAGGATGCGACCTGCGTCTGGGCTGGCGGTGGTCATGGTGGATCCGTCGGGCTGCGCTGTCTGTCCGTCAGGTGTCCGGCTCCCTTGATGACAACCGAGATCGCCCCAAACATCGGCGCTGATTTTCCCCATAACCAAGGAGTAGGCGGTACCGGATCGGGGCGGTGTATTCAAGACCGGGCGGGCGGTTTTGCAGGTCAGAGCTATCGAATTCAGATTCTGGGCTGGCAGAGTCGATGCCGCCGCAGCGCCGTTCCGCCCCACCCCACGCCCATCGCGTGACGAGGCTCAAAGCGGGTGTGAACGCGCTCACCGGAGCGGCGCGAGGCCTGGATCAACTCGCCGACGCGTCCAGGCTGCGCGCGACGCTGTACCCGTCATCGATGCCGCCGCCCGGCGCCATTCCCGCTGACGGCAGTGCCCCGGACGGCTCGCCGAGCCTGTGGCGCACCTCCGCCGCCCGGCCCGGCCGCACCCACGACAACACCTCCGCCCGTCAGGACCACATCCTGGCCCATCTGCGCGCCACCGGCTCATAACACTGCCAACCGCGTTTTCTCCATCCGGCGGGCACCGGTCGGGCACGGCTTCGCCTACCTTAGAGCTCGTAACACGATCTTGTTGCGGTGCCCTGATTGGGCGTGACCAGTACGACGATTCTGCCGTTCGTGAGGTGTGAGGAACCGGCCGTGGATCGTGGACGATGACTTGTGGGCGCTGATCGGGCCGCTGCTGCCGCCGTGGCCGCAGAAGGCGCCTGGTCCGAAGCCGGTGGACGACCGGCTCTGCTTGCAGGGCATCTTGTACGTCCTCTACAACGGCGTGAGCTGGCAACTGCTGCCGCAGGAGTTGGGGTTCGGCTCGGGTCAGACCTGCTGGCGCCGACTCGGCCGGTGGCATGAGGCCGGCGTCTTCGACCAGTTGCACCGCCTTCTGCTTGCCGAGCTGCACGCGGCCGGCGAGCTGGACTGGTCGCGGGCCTGCCTGGATGCCTCCCACATCCGCGCCAAAAAGGGGGAGAAGGCACCGGTCCGTCACCGGTCGACCGCGGGAAGACAGGCAGTAAGCACCATCTGATCTGCGACGGGAAGGGGACCCCGTTCAAGGTCATCACTACCGCCGCCAACGTCAACGACGTCACCCAGACCTTGGCCCTGGTCGACGGCATGCCGCCCGTGGCCGGAAGGCCCGGTCGTCCACGGCGCCACCCCGAAGCGCTGCTCGGTGCCAAGGGATACGACAGCAACCCCAACCGCCGCGAGCTGCGGAGGCGTCGTATCCTGCCGGTGATCTCCCGCAAGGGCGCCCCGAACATCAAGGGCCTGGGCAAGCTCCGCTACGTTGTCGAGCAGACTTTCTCGCTCCTGCACCACTTCAAGCGCCTGGCCGTCCGCTGGGAGCGGCGGCTCGACCTGCACGACGCCCTCGTCTCTCTTGCCTGCAGCCTCATCTGCTGGAGACTGCTCAAGAGAGCAGTTTCAGATCACCGACACACTGCTATGCCTGGAAGGCCGCGATCTGGTCCGGTACCGAGAACTCTGAAGCACAATCCGGACACGTCGTGAGGCCGAACAGATGGGTCAGATGGTCCGCGGCGGCTGACTGCCCGGCCTTGACGGCCAGATCGTGCAGCCGAGACGCCAGCGGCGGCAGGTCCGCGGGGGCCGCCGGGCGGACTGCGGTGAGTATGGATCCCTCGCGGCCGACAACCCGAAAACACGCGTTCGGGTCCCGACGGCGAGTGCCTCGAAGCTTGGAGGAGAGGTCGATCTCCAAGCTCCCTGCGCAGGAGGGGCACACCACATGGTAAGCATCGCGGCGCAAGTCGCGCCTCCATATGGGCACCCCCTCGAAAGCCAGAAGGTGCTCCAGCCAGTACAGAAAGTCGTCTTCATCACCCTCGAAGGGCCTTGCCATCACCTGCTTCTGCGTCAGCTGGTGCAGCTCGTTGACCGCAGCCGGGTAGTGACCCTGGACGTAACCGGGCTCGTGAAGTTGCTGCTCCTCGACGACGATGCGGCCGGCCAGCCCAAGGGCCTGCCAACAACTGCCCGGCCTGCGACCGATAGCGATGTCTGCCAGAACGGGCAGGGCCGCAAAGCTGGCCGTGTACACCGAGCCCTGGTGGTAGAGAGAAGCCCACAGCTCCTCCCACGCCACTTCAGCCAGCTCGGGATCACCGACCTCGTCAAAGAGCTGTGGTAGATCGGATGCGGATCCATAGGCGTGCTTCAGATGGGACCAGTCCAGGGTCATGGCCGCAATTATCGCAGCCGCATCCATCTCACCAACCTTGCCACCAAGATCGTGTTACGAGCTCTTAGGAATGGCGGACCCTCACCAAGCTCGCACCGACCCCGTCCGCGCCACCCACCTCCTGCGGGACCTGCTCGTCCTGACAAATCTCGAAGTCAACCGCTGAGACAACACCGGCCTACGACTGGCAGGTGGAGTGACTGGCCGAATCGTCATTGCTGTACCTCGTGTTCCACATTTACGGTCTATGTCACTCAGGGCCCTTCAGCTCCGATAAGGAGTCCCTTTCGTGTGATTAAGATCTATGGCGAGCGCGCTCGCTGTCGGCGTGGCGTTGGTCGCTATGAGCACTCGAATCGCGCTGGCGGCCCCGCCGCCGAACCCGGCACCGCCGGAGATCACAGTGACCACGCGCGTGGGGCGCGGGCACGGCCTCGCCTCGATACCCCGTGGGCGGTCTGCGTGCCTGCGAGTGCTGCGCGGCCATGTACGGCGTCCGGGCCGCTGGAGTGGACCAGTGAACGGCGGTGACGAGGCGTTCCCGTCGGCTCTGGACCAATGGATGCCCGAGGACTGGCAGGAGTACCGCCGCCGCATCGAGGACGGCGAGGTCAGCGTGAGAGCGATGGACGTGATCACGCGGCGCCGCACCCGCACGATCGTGTGCCGCGACGAAGACGGACGGTTCCTTGTTCATTGCCGCCCGGACGATTCGTCCCGCTTTCCTGGTCAGTACAACTGGATGCTTGGCGGTGCCGCTGATGTTGGCGAATCGTACGAGGAGGCGGCAGCCCGGGAATTGTCGGAGGAACTAGGCGTTCATGCTGCCCCGCGCTTCGTGCTCAAATTCCTGTGCGCTGGGGCAATCTGGCTCGGACTGCACGAGGTCGTCATCACGGCATCCGTCCAGCCGAGTGTCCAGGAAGTCGCCTGGCACGACTGGCTCACCGAGCCAGAGCTCGAGTCCCTCGTACGGCAGCAGAGGTTCGTCCCAGACGCCCGCGAGGCGTTCGATCGATACCGCGACCTGAGACGGGCAGACCGTCCCCTGAGTTAAGTCCGTCATCGGCTCACCACACTTGGTTCATGGGGAGCACGTCGGGGTCGTGAACTCACGGACCTTCCGCCTCAGATTGCGGCCTGTTCGAATCCTTAGTGCCTCCCCGAAGTGGTGAACGTCTGCTGTCCGTTCTCGGGCTCTGGCTCAACTTCTGTGACACGATGACTTTCCGTGACTGCTGGGCCTCGTCGAGCTGTGGGTGAAGTCGCCTGAAAATGGCCCATGGACAACGCAGTTGGGCTGATGCTCAGGGCCGTGGAAGAGGTCCTGCTCCGGCTGAAGAAGTTATTGTTCCCGTCGATCGCGGACGTCGCGGTGCTGTCGGTAGACGTGAACGTCGCGATAGTGCGCGTTGACGCGCAATGCACCGCCGACGGTGCCGTGTGCCCGGTCTGCGGTACCCGGTCGAACCGGGTTCACGGTTCCTACCTGCGGTTTCCCGCTGATGTTCCGAGCGGAGGCCGACGGGTCGTCCTTCAGCTGAGGGTCCGGCGGTTCACCTGCGAAGACCCGAGCTGCGCACGCCGTACCTTCGTCGAGCAGATAACGGGCCTGACGCGCCGGCACAGTCAACGGACCGAACGGTTGCGTTCGACCCTGGCGTCGGTCGGCCTGGCCCTCGCGGGCCGGGCCGGGGCACGCATCGCCAGCGTTCTCGGCCTTTCCGTCAGCCGTAGCACGGTGCTTCGGCTGGTGGACGCGCTTCCCGAGCCCGAAATGGTCGCACCGCGGGTGGTCGGTGTCGACGAGTACGCGACCCGGAAGGGCCGCCACTACGGCACCGTCCTCATCGACATCGAAACCCGCCGCCCCGTCGACCTGTTGCCCGACCGGGAGGCGTCCAGCCTGGCGGCCTGGCTCGCCGCACGGCCGGGAGTTGAGGTCATCTGCCGAGACCGGGCGCCGTTCTTTGCCGAAGGTGCCACCGCCGGCGCTCCACAAGCGGTCCAGGTCGCGGACCGGTGGCACCTCTGGCACAACGTGAGCGAGGCTGCCGAACGGTCCGTCGCTCAGCACCGCCGCTGCCTCCGTGCCCTGGTCACGGCTGCCCTCGAACCCGATCCGGAGCCTGCGCCGGAGGAAGATTCTTCTGGCTCACCATGGCCGACCGGCCATCGTTTCGCCGACCGCACTCGCGCCAGGCACGCCGACGTCCACGCACTGCTGGAGGCCGGACACAGCCGTCGCTCGGTCCAGCGGCAGCTCGGTATGACCTGGCGGACCGTCAAGAAGCTCGCCGACGCAGCGAGGCCGGAGGAGCTTTTCACCGGGCAGTGGCAGAGCCGACCGTCGGTCCTCGATGACTACAAGCCCTACCTGGACGACCGGTGGAACGAGGGCTGCACCAACGCCTGGAAGCTGTGGGAAGAGATCATGCCGCTCGGCTACAAGGGCAGCTACCAGCGCGTCCGCGCCTACCTGCACAAGAAGCGCACCTCACCGCGACCGGTGGCCGCCCGTCCACCCTCGCCCCGCACCGTCGCCTGATGGATTCTCCGGCGACCGGAAACTCTTCCCGAGGCCGAACAACTGCTGCTCAAAGTCGTCCGCACCCAATGCCCCGAGATCGACGCGCTCACCCGGTACGTCCGCGCCTTCGCAGTCATGCTGACCGAGCGCCAAGGCGAGCAACTCCCGGACTGGCTAGCCGCCGTCCGGCGGGACGACCTGCCCAGCCTCCACACCCTCGCCGCAGGCATCGACCGCGACCGCGACGCCGTCATCGCCGGTCTCACCCTGCCCTGGAGCTCGGGCGCAGTCGAAGGCCATGTCAACCGCATCAAAATGATCAAGCGGCAGATGTACGGACGCGCTGGCTTCAACCTCCTGCGCAAACGGGTACTGCTTGCCTCCTGAGCGCACTGTCAGTGACCAGTGCGATGATCCCCGGACGACCGCGCGAGGAGAGACATGGGCACCTGGGACATCGGTCCCTTCGACAATGACACCGCCGCCGACTTCGCCGGTGACCTGGACGAGGCAGCACTGGAAGAACGCGAAGCCATGATCCGCGGCGTGCTCAAGCGCGCCGCCGGGCCGGCGGACTTCCTGGGAATCTACGACGGCGAGCGAGCCGTGGGCGCGGCGGCCCTGGTCGTCGCCCAGCATCCTGACGGCGATCCAGCGTGTTCGAACTATGGCCCATCAGAGCCGCTACCGGAATTGCCTGCAGACCTTCGGATGCTCGCCGTCGACGCCCTAGACCAAGTGGTCTCCAACCGGTCTGAACTCGCCGAGCTGTGGGCCGAAGCTGCGAACTGGTCGACGTGGCGCCAGGGCATCACCCGCCTCCGCAACGTCCTTGACCCTCCAATCCCGCCACAGGAGGAAGCCCTGTTCAAGATCTAATCGGTGACCTACAGTCACGGACCACAGAAGTTGAGCCAGAGCCCGTTCTCGTGGACAGAGCCAACTCCGGTCGGACGGTGAACCTGGACGGCTGGACCCTCTCCGACGAGGACGGCCACACCTACACCTTCGACCACTACCGGCTGAACGGCCGCGCCACCGTCCGCGTCCACACCGGCATCGGCCGCGACAGCCGGACGGACCTGTACCAGGACCGGCGGGCGTACGTGTGGGACAACCACTCCGACACCGCGACCCTGCGCAACCACCGTGACCGGTTCGTGGACGAGGAAGTCCTGGGGCCACCGCCACGATCACCGCGACGACGACTGGCGTCACGGCGGTGACCACCGAGGAGGGGACCGCCACTGACCCCTACAGCCGCAGATAAGTGACAACGGCCTGCGAGCCGTAGTCCGCAGGTGGGCCGCCTCGTGCGGGGCGGCCCACCTTCCCTGGGCGTAGGCCGCTCCGGGAAGCGGCCGGGCAGAGCGCATCCGAGGGGTGTGATGGCGGGCTCCGCAACGCAGCGGCCGGCCCGCGGATCAGGCGGTCGAATCGGTGCAGGCCGGGGCGTATCGAGGAGCCCGCCGGCGGGCGGCCGGGAGGCGGATGGATCCGTTCCGGAGCAATCACAAGGCGCCGCAGGGGGTGTCGTTGTTGCGCAGGCTGTGAGTGGCGTCGTTGAGCTGGTAGGAACGCAGGTCGCCGATGGTGCCGCCCTCGCGTCCCACGCAGACGTGCCTGCCGAAGTAGTTGTCCTTCTGGTAGACGCGTGCAGTACGACTGCTGTTGTTGATGATGGAGCTGCCCGTGCCGCGGATGTAGTCGGGCAGGTGCCGCACCGACCCGTCGACGGCGCGTTTGACGTAGGGCTGGCCGTTGAAGTTGATGTCGGGGTAGATGCAGACGAACCCAGCAAGGCCGGGTCGAGTCCGGCGGCGAAGCGGACGATGCCGACCCAGGTCGGGACCCCGGCCAGCACGGCCGTGGTGCGCAGCACCAGCAGGGCTCCGAGCCGGTAGCGACGGCCGCGAACCCGGCGCGGGTCGGGCAGGCGATCCAGTGAAACCGGCACGCGCCTACTACTTCACAACCGTGACGTCTCGTCACCTGAGCCCTGAGGCCACGGCGCGTTCGTGTGTGCGCCGTGGGTCCTCTACTTGGATCACGAAGTGCGAAGGGGGTACTGGACTTCAGAAGGTCACACGGACGAAATGTCTCCTCTGGCGCGGGGCCCCTCCGACTCCGAGGGGGAACGAGTACGCCGAGAGCGCCACCAACTCCGGATGGTGTGACTTACTAGAGCCAAAGCAACAGCGCCCGCGACGAACCGAATAACATTCCAAGTAATTCCAACGACCGCGCGTTGGCCATCCGCCTCTGTAGTCAGCCGCATGGAGGTCTCGAAAAATGCTACGAACGGAACAATCAGGCGGAATGGGAGACCACCAACACCTGGAATGCGCGCCAGGTTACCCAAGAGCCCGACGGGTGCCCCAAGAACGAAAGCTGCTATTCCCCACAAAAGCACCCCAGAGAAAATCCCCTCGCTGGCGGCGCCAGATTCCAGTCCGGCCGGGACGGTGGGGCTCAGAAACTTGAATAGATAGTACGTGACTACACCGATAGCCAACCCCAAAGACGACAGCAACGCTGACTCAATTTTGGATCGACCGAAATAGCCTACCAAGAATGCATAACAGACCCACGACCATCCATCGGAAAAAACAATATTCAGAGTGTCGCAAACGGGATTGCCCCATTTTTCGGTAAGGGGGCCCGCTAGTCCAAGTAGCAAACCTACTCCGAGGGACACTGCGAGCGACGCAACGCGAGGGCGCGGAAAGTGTGCGATTTCTCTTCCCTGTTCCATGATTAATTGAAAGTAGGAGGTGGCGCCACTCGGAGACTGCGCGGGCGACCGAACAGACCCGAGTGGCGCACCAACCTACACACCTACCGAAGGGTCACCGCGTGATGCGGGGACCGGAACCTAGGCAAGAGCGTAGTACGTGTAGCAGGTGTAGGCAGCGCCCGCCGTCATGTGGGCGTAGGAGGTTTCGCCAGCATATGCCCCAGCGGTAAGCGAGCCTCCGGCAATCTTCACCGTGGACCTGTGGATCTCAGTGGGGTGGTAGTAGTTCGAGTAGCAGTACTTGCCATCCGTGGTCAGGTCGTAGCCGTAGCACCAATTTCCGCCACTGGCACCAATGCAGGTCTTCGGCGCAACGGACGAAGCGTCCACGTTGATCACCACCGCACCCCATTTCGAGGGGTTACCCAGCTCTGCGGGCGGCTTCGTACCGTCACCACGCTTGTGGAGGGTGACGTGTCCGACCTCGGAACCATCCGCGGCGACGATAGTGCCGTCTGCCGTAACGGTGGCAGCCTGAGAGGCGTCTGCGGCGGCCGGCGCAGCGAAGCTAAACACTGCGAGTACCATGCCCACAAAGCCGAGAACTATCGATCTACCGGGTATCTTCACGGTATTCCTTCCTTAACTCCCCCAGTGGGAGTTTGTGTAGTGATCTTGAATGAGAGGATGGTCGCAGTCAATAGCCTCGACTGGGACTGTCCGGAAAAGGACTGTCCGAATAAGGGCTGTAGTACAGCATTCGGCAGGGTGTGGCCGGTTCGCCGTCCGGGCGGGGTGATCGCTAAGAGTTGTCCATAAATGATCTCCAGTTCGTCTCGGGCACGGTTGGCCACAGTGTGGCCAACCGTCCTATCCGGCGAGGGCGAGGTTGTGCGTCCGGGCGATGCCGAGCAAGGCGTGCCAGTTGTCGCCCGCGAGTCGTGCCCAGCGGGCAGCGGTGACGGGCTGGTGCCGATGAGGTTTGAAGGCCGGCCGCCCGGCCTCCTGTACGACCAACTCGCCGTTTATGCGGGCCACCGCACTTGTCTCATCACCAGTCCTTCTTCGAGGCGAGGCGATGTGCAAGGTGGAGCAGATCTGCCAGGTGCAGCACCTGCCCATCGAATCCCGGGAGAGGGACGTGGAGCGGCTGGGTCCAGTGGGCGGGGATTGCGTCCAGCCCGTAGTATGCCCCAGCGAGGCCTCCTGTCGCCGCGGCCACGGTGTCCGTGTCACCGCCGAGGTCGATCGCCGCGCGTATCGCGTCTTCGAAGCTGGTGGGTGGTGCGCAGGGCCCAGACGGCGGAGCCCAGGCAGAGCCAGACGGCACCGTTGAACTCGGTCGCCTGATCGGGGTGCGCGGCGAGCGGGGAGCGCCGGCCTTTCTCCACCGCGAGCAGTTACTGCCAGTCGACCTCCGGGTGGTCGGCGGGCACTGCGTCGACGGAGGCCGTGGTGTAGAGCGCGACGTCGACGGCCCCGGCCCGGCTGGTGCCGAAGCGGACCTCGATCGACTGCGGGGAGCGGACCCAGCCGAGTCGCACCATCCAGTCGAACTCGACCCTGCGCACCCTAAGCCGGGTTGCGGCCTGCTCGGGTCCGAGCGGGGTGGCGGCGCCGACCAGGTCCGCCAGGTCCTTGCGCTGGCATACCTTCGTTCGCCTTCTCGCCGATCACGTTCGGGGTGCCGAGTGCGTCGGCGATCCGGTCGGCCGCCGCGCCGCCGGAGATAGGCGGGGAGGGCATCGCGGCCCGGATGGCGTCGGCGTCCAGCGTCTCCACGGCGGCCCGGGACCACTGGTAGGACGACACGTCTGGTTCGGGGATGAGGCCGGTGTGCCGGGCCCACCGGAAGGTGGCTGCGGGCACCTTCAGGCGCTTGACGGCCTGGCTCGCGTCGTACTCGGTTCGTCGCATGAGATCACCTCTCGCTCGTTCGCCGGGAAGCGGCGAACAGAACATGACAGAGTACCCGAAAAGCCGTCAATACTCTTCCGAAATGCGCAAGTTGGACGCGCGCCGTTAGGACTGCGCCCACGTACGCGAGGGAAAATCACCCGCCCGGGCGCCACTGCGAGCGCCGAACGAGCCGCCATCGCCATCGAGGAGGCGACGGACGCCGGACCGCCGGTGACCGCCCGCCCGGCGGGACGGCTCCCAAAGTCGACGCGCCGCCCGGCGGGATAACGAGGGCCACGGCGGCACTGTGCCCTGGCCACGGCGTACTCAGGTGCTCCGATGCCATCAACCGGAAGGCAGCCATGAGGCTCAGCAAGCAGCAGGAGAAGGAAGCGACGCCGGCGAACTATGGCTACCCGGGAGACCTGTGGTACGCGATGGCCCGTCTCCACGCAGCCCACCCCGAGCCGGTCGGCCACAGCGCGCCATTCGAGCGGCCGTCGGCGCTGCTGTCGATCACGGAGCCGGACGATCTCGTCCTCACGGCGCGGGTGGGACTGTCCGGGACAGAGACGATGGGCCACCTTCACGACCTGATCGATACGGTGACGCGCGGCCTCGCCGGGGGCAGTCAGATCGGCGACTTCGCTCTCGTGCCCGACATCGTGTTGCAGGTCATGGTCGGCAAGCGGCAAGAACTGGCGCTGCACACCGGCCACGTCGCGGCCTCACCCAGCTCCTGCGGGACTCCATTGGCAGTCTCGGGGCCCACCAGGGGGCGGCCCGTGCTTCCACTGCGAGGGGACCGGGCGTGCCCGCCCGCTGTGGGAGCGGTCGCGGTCAGCCGGCTACGACGTCGCGTAGTTCCCGTACAGCGCGCTCGCGGTGGTGCTGGGCGGGGATCGCCTCGTACAGGTCCAGGGCGCGTCGGCGGACCAGGCCGGTGCGGTAGTCGCCGGGCAGCGCCGTCAGGGCGGCGACGGTGCGACGGCACGCCTCTTCGCTGTCGCCGTCGTGATGGGAGCAGGCGGCGGCGTCGATGGTCAGCAGGGTGCGCGTCATGGTGCTGGTCGGCGCGGACAGCTCCAGCGCCCGCTGCTGGCTCTCCCGGGCGCGGCGGCTGTCCCCGAGCGTGGTGAACGCGTGGCTGAGGTGGACGTGGTGCTTCTGCTCGCCGTACGTCAGCCACGTGTCCGACCGCTCGCCCTCGGGGAGTCGTTCCATGAGGGCATTGGCGTCGGTAAGCGCCTGGCGGGCCTGTTCGGGCTGGTGGTGAGGGCGAAGGCACGGGCGGCGACGGCGGCGGCCAGCGTCGCCGCGGCGGTCGGCCGGGAGCCGGCCGCCTGCCGGGCCTGGTCGGCGAGGTCGGCCGCTGCTCGCGGGGCGCCGTAGTTGAGCGGCACCATCATCCACGCGTGCAGCTGGGAGTCGCCGGAATCGGCGGCGGCCCGGTTGGCGGTGGCGAACCAGGCGCGTGGCTTCGTGCATCTCTAGGGGTTCTGGCTCGCTTTCCGTGAACCGGTCACAATGGGTCATGCGACGTAGCTCAAAGGCTGTGGTTCTGGTGCGCTTCTGTGGCGAGAAAGTCTCGCGCCGTGGAGGTGACCCGGTCGCGAATGTGCTGCTGGTGCAGAGGTTGATCGTTCGGCAGGTCGAGTGCTCTCGCCAGATCAACGATGGGTTGCAGCGCGTCGGGGTAGTCGAGTTCGGCTGCAGCTTCCTCATAGATCAGCTTCGCTCCGCGCACGGGATCGAGTCGGCACGCCACGATTTGGCTGGCCCACCACTGGGCCGCGGTCCATCGCGCCTTGGCAAGATCTTCCGCCGCCAGCGGCAGCAGACCCATCCTCGCCTTCGATACCGAAGACGGACACGGGGAGGAGACGGACGAGGCGATGGATCTGAACGGTCTGTTCGCCCGGCTGGCCCGGGAGACCTCCGGGATCCAGGACATCGAGGTGCTGGTTGACGCCCTGCCCGTCGCGGAAGCGTCATGTGCGGGCGGGGACGCCGGGCGGTCCTGCCACCGCCTGACTTCCAGGCGACCCAGCGAACAGCCGCCGACGGGCCGCAGGTCAGGGTGGTCAACAAGGAGGGCTACAGGCGGGTCTTCGACTTCGCCGAGATCTCCGTACCGCAGCCGATGCGCGGGTCACTCGCGCGAGCGTTCACCACGCAGTCCATGGGGTGGAACAGCCACGCAAGCGGCGAGTCGTATTGGCGGTCCCTGGAGGTCTTCGCCCGGTTCCTCAAGGACCAGGGGCACCCGGCCGAGGATCTCGGCAACCTCACCTCGGCCACGCTCCGGCTCTGGCGCAACAATCACAAGGACATCCCCGGCGGGCGTGAGGCCCTCGCGAAGGTCCGTACGCTGCTCAAGCGGGAGCCTCGGCTGTCCGAGGGCCTGGCCGCCGAGGAATTGACTCGCCCTGTTCCGAAGAAGGGCAAGCCGTCCAAGCAGTCCTACCGGCCGTCGGAACGCGACCAGGTGCTGCAGACCGCCGAACGGCAGTTCCGGGCCGCGCTGCTGCGGATCCGGGAGAACACCACGCTGCTGGACCGCTACCGGGCGGGCGCGCTGGACCCGGCCAGCCGTGAGTGGAGGGGTCGCTTTCGTCCTCGAGTGCTTGGCCGCCACGGGCGAACTGCCCGGGTACCCGGACAAGGAGGGGAAGGTTTACGCCCGGGCCGAGCATCTGCTGCGCGGAAAGAACCGTGGGAAGACGGCCGGCCGGCTGTTCCTCAGCCGGGCGGAGCTGACGGCGCTGGCTGTGATGATGACCGACCGCTACGGCTGGAACCTGTCAGCCTACGACCGTCTGCACGTGCCCGTGATCACCCCATCTGCAGGAGAGAAGACCACAGTCACCTACGAGGTCCTAGTGGAGAAGCGCCGCTCCGGCGAGGGACGGTGGTTCGCCACGGAGAACTACACCGACTCCGGCGCGGACCCGCCAGGCCGGCTCATCACCCAGGCCCTGGAAGCCACGAAACACGGGCGGACCCTGGCTGCCGCCCTGTCACCGGGCCACGACCTGCTGATGGTCGCCCGCAACCGGCGCCGTACGGATGTGGACTCCAATCTGGACCGACCCCGGAACGTCGGCCCGCTGTGCTTCGGGGTGTCCAAGGCCGATGCGCGAGTCTGGGCAAGATCCCACAACATCGGCTCACCCTTCCAACGCGCCCGCAGGACCACTGTCACCACGACGGGAAAGCCGCTGCAGCACAAGCCCGGCACCCACGAGAGCATCTACGTCCTGCCCGACGAGAACGTCCAGGAAGCCGCCGTGGACGTCATCGCGGCTGGAGCCGAGGAGGTCCTCGAACAGGCCCGTGACTACACCTTCCACGGGCGCCTGACGGACACGGCCAACGAGGCCCAGGAGACCGCGACGGCGGACTGCGCGGATGAGGACAACAGCCCCTGGCCGGACCCGAACGGGGGCTGCGGCGCCGACTTCCTGCTCTGCCTGTCCTGCGAGAACTCCCGGGTTCACACCGGCCACCACCCGCGCCTCGCGCTTCTGCGCCGGCAGCTGATCTCGCTTCGCTCCGCCTGGCCCGAGAAACTCTGGCGCGAGCGCTGGGACGAACATCTCCAGCGACTCGATGACCTGCGGTCAAAGGTCAACGAGAGCACCTGGGATGCCGCACTGGGCCGGGTAACCGACCGCGACCGAATGATCACCGACCACCTGCTTGAGGGAGACCTGGCCCGTGACGACCGCATTGTCCATTGAGGCCGATCCTTAGAAGCCGTTGCCATACCGATCACGGAGTTTGTCGATCGAACGGGAGTATCGATCGGGTGATCGCGCGAGCCCTGCCCGGCATGAGAGCTCCCGATGACTTCGTCCACCCCGTCCTGGTACCGCTGCCGGTCGGTGGTCATCACCTGCAGGACCTGGCGCAGCTGTTCCATGCCGCCCAGTGGCCCATGACGGAGGCGCTCACGCCGAGCTGGAACGTCGCGCCGACCGACGGGGTGTGGGCCGTGCTGGAGCGTGCTCCGCGTGACGAGGGCGGTGGTGCGGCGCCGGTGAGGGAGCTGCGGGCGCTGCGCTGGGGGCTGGTGCCGTCGTGGGCGAAGGAGCCGAAGATCGGCGCGCGGATGATCAACGCCAGGGTGAAGACCGTCCACGAGAAACCGGCTTACCGCCGCGCGTTCCTGAAGCGCCGCTGCCTGCTCCCGGCGGACGGCTTGCCGGGTAAGGACCCGGTCACCGGCAAGGTGCGCAAGCAGCCGTACTTCATCCGCCCCGAAGACGGCCAGGTGATGTCGCTGGCAGGGCTGTACGAGTACTGGCGCGACCCGGCCATCCTCCAGGACGACGACCCTGCCGCCTGGCTGACGACCTGCACCATCATCACCACCGAGGCCACCGGCGCAGCCGGCCGCGTCCACCCACGCATGCCCCTCGCCCTCACCGAGGACCACTACCAGGCCTGGCTCGACCCCGCCCACCAGGACCCCGACGAACTGAGGGCCCTGCTCGGCCAGCCCGCCGACGGGCACCTGCATGCGCGTCCGGTCTCCACGGCCGTCAACAACGTCCGCAACAACGGCCCCCAGCTCCTCGACCCAGTCAGCCCGTAGCCGCAGCCAGGGTCGCGCCCGCGATGACTTGCAGGTCATGGCCGCACACCGGCGTGGACGGGCACGCCGACTGGCTGCACCGGTCGGAGCAGCACGTCACCGGCCTGCACTGACCGGCTACCGGAGGACCGCAGCCGCCTCGACGCAGTCGTACGACGCGCCCCCCACACCGCCTCCGAGGCTCCCGCCAAGTAGCACACACGCGCGCACGTCTCCGCTTCACCGTTGCCGTGCTACTCGGGAAGCGACTCCTCCCCGAGTCCGTCACCGCGCCGCCTGACCACAGGGATGGGCTCCGTCATCGCGCGTCGGATGGCGCGGCGCTGGGCTGCCGTTGTGGCCCCCCAGATGCCGTCGTCCTCTCCATGATCGAGCGCCCAGGTACGGCACGCGATGATGACCGGACAACGGCGGCATATCGCTCGGGCCAGGGCGGCCTCTGTCCCGGGAGCCGCCAGGTCGGAGAGAGGAAAGAAGATGTCGGGATCTTCTCCGACGCATGATGCTTGATCGCGCCAGTCGGAAGCCGCCGGGTGTCCACTGGACGAACAGGTCATGACGCACCTCTTCATGGCCGCGTGCGGCCAGGCGGAACGGCTGCGGCACGGCACTCGGCAGCGCCGCAGTCCCGGCAGAGGTTCGTGGCATTTTATGCCGAATCACCGCATCCGTGGTAGCCCGTCGGCGCGCCACCTATGACCGGGCCGCGGGCGAGACCCGGCTTGACGGAGACAGCCGTGCGGCCCCAGCGGGCGGCTGGGGTGGGACAGCGCACGGGGCGCACGACGAGCAGCAACTCGGTGCGGGCGGCCGGACGCAGGCCCAGTCCGGCGGGACGGGGCGCGCGGGCCGGCACAGCGCGGCAGCGGCACTGTGACCGGGGCGGGGGCGGGCATGGCGCGTAGCGCGGCCTTACCGGGGGGGCGACAGGACGGCAGGCGCGGGAAGTACGGCGGCGGGGCGGCCGGGCCGGGCAACGGGCGGCCTCTGGGCACGGCACCACACGGCCGCCGGGCGCAGCGGGCGCGGGGTCGAGGCCCGCGCCGGCCTGGCCGGCGGCAGACGGAACGGCCGGCGATACGGCCCGGCGCGTGGCGGCGGGTACGGGCGGAGGTCACCCAGGTCGCCAGGCCGGCCAGCGCCCACGCCGCGCACATCAGGGCGACCGTGATCGTCTTCCCGGACCCGGTGACACCGACCAGGAAGCCGTGCAGGGTCCGGGCCGCGGACTGTATGTGCACCTTGGCGTCGCTGCCGTCGTGGGCGGTACCAATGGTGTACCGGCCGTACACGTCCAGTGGCAGCAGCTCCCGCAAAGGGGCATGTGCTGCATCACCATGCGCAGCTACAGCTTCATCTGGACCGACCCCGACGGCACTCCCCGCGCCTCCGCCGTGGCCTCCGAGGAGGCATCCGCCGGCCAGCGGCGGGACGAACTGGCCGAGGCCGGGGCCAGTGACATCGAGAGAGTCGACGTGAAGCCCGGGGAGCTGCCGGCCCCGCACCGCTGAGCCCCCGCGCCGCTGCGCGGACCGGGCAGGTCATGCTCAACGCGGCCGGGCGGGAGGTGATCGCTCGCAACGTTCCCCGGGCGCCGCAGCCGTCGTCGCCGCGCCGACAGCACAGCACGGCCGGGGCCGGCCCAGGGCCGCGCGGGGCGAGAGCGGACCGGGAGGGGCGCGGTGGCGGGGCCGGCGCAGGACGGCGGTGGACTCGGCGACGGGGCGGTACGGCTCGGCCCGGGCGACGTCGCGGGGCGGCGCCAGCCCCCGGCACGGACCGGCGCGCGGGCACAGGCGGACCGGATGCGACGAGACCCGGCTGGTCCGGCTCGGGATGGGCTGGTAGCAGGAGCGCAGGGCCAAGCGGCCGGGACGGCTTCCCGGGCGCGGGCCAGCCGGCGCAGCTCGCAGCGTGCCGCCGGCGCCGAGGAGGCGGTCTGCCAGTAGGGGTGCCACCACAGCCGTACGGACAGGCACAGCAGGCGGCGGCGCAAGGCAGTGGTGTCGCGCGGGCCGGGTGCGGCCAGCGCGAGGTAGGTGGCGTGGAAGGCAGCTTGCATCTGCACCAGGTCGTCGGGGAAGTCGGTCACGTTCATACCCGTATTAGATCGCTTGTTCGAATTACATGTCACATCGGACACGCGCCCCCTCCGAGCCGGCCGACCGCCAGAGCCGCCTTCTGTGGACCCCAGGTCGATGTCCAGGTCACCGACGGCACCGTCCGGGAGCCCACCCCGCCCGCGATCCGGGTCGACTCCCCCCGGTTCCCTGTCCGCACCCGGCGTCAGGCAGGAAGCCACCATGCGGCCGACGGCCGTGCTGAGGACCGCGGCACACCCATGCACTCGCTTCCCGGCATGGTTGGAAGGGGCGCGTTTTCCGGCCAGTACTCGCAGGTAGCGGTGGGTGAGGTCGGCCTGTATGGGCATGATCGGGGTTGTGTTCCGCGAAGACGTTCCCGCGTGCGTGCGGTGGGAGATCCTGATGCACGAGCGGTTCAGCCACGTGTGGATCTGCAAAGACTTCGGCCGCGCGACCACCGGCGCGGACCCCGCCGAACTGGGCCGCACCGTCCCCGCCGCGTGCCTCGCCGGCCGCTCCACCCAGGGCGAGACGTTCCGCGTCGTCGTCCACACCGACGAAGGCAGCCGGCACGTCATCACCCCCGGCCAGCTCACAGGCCCCGGCTGGCAAGCGGATCCCGCCATCTGCCAGACACTGCCCGCCTACCTGCGCAACGCCCTCGCCTGACCCCGGCGCCACAGCGCCTGCGCGGGGCGATCGTGAGCGACCCACCCCTGGCCCAGGAATTCCCCCAGGTCCGCAGTGGTCGCTCATCGAGCCGTTGCTGCCGAAGCCGGGCTTCGGCTCGGGCATCCCCGCAGCCGCCGACGCCGCCATCGTCTTCGTCAACCGGATCGCCGGCGAGGACATGGACCATGACACACCCGGCCTGCCCGGCGACCAGGACCAGCTCATCATCGCCGTGGCCGCGGCCAACCCGCACACCGTGGCGGTCCTCATCACCGACGGTCCCGTGACCACGCCCTGGCTGGGTGACGTCGAAGCCGTGCTCCGGGCCTGGTACGACGGGCGCGGCATGGGCACCGCGCTTGCGGCGGTCCTCTTCGGAGACAGCGATCCCTCGGGCCGTCTGCCCCTCACCTTCCCCGCCGACGCGACTCAGGGACCTGGCACCACACCGGCGACCCACCCCGGCAGCAATGGCGCGGTCACCTACGACGAGGGCATCTCCGTCGGCTACCGCCACTACGACAGCAAGGGCCAGCAGCCACGCTTCCCCTTCGGCCACGGCCTGTCCTACGCCGCCTTCGCCCACGGATCCCTCGAAGTCACCTACGACACGACCGCCAAGACCGTGACGATGAGCGTGGCCGTCACCAACACCGGTACCCGCGAGGGGACACCCCGGTGCTCCGGCCGGCCGTGATGAGGGTGAGGCGGGGGAAGACGATGAGCAGCGCGACCGCGACGGACTCCACCGGACCAACTCGCTCACCGCGCCGCTGCGCTGGCTGCACCCGGTGGACACGCCCGTCTCCCCCCGCCATTACGACGCCTCGATCCGGGGCATCCACCGAGCCGACTGACTTGTGACGGCGAACCCTGCCCGATCGCCGCCGAAGATTGATCGACGACGGTTTGTGCCGTCGAAGATTGACTGAGCAGGTCAAGGATGCCGCGGCCGGTCTGTTTCGATGACGTCCAGCGCGTCCGCGCCCGGCCGTTCCTCGCCCCTTGGACGCCGTTTTGCCAGAGCGGCAACAGGAGTGGCGTGACCGGGCCACGATGGGTGACGTTGGGCCCGTGACCGACGACATCACAGCGGGATCGCCCGCGTCTGACACTTCCTTGCCTGGCGACGGATACGTCGGAGACCCCGCGGTGCGGGCGGAGTGGGACAACCGGTACGCCGATCGACAACAGCTGTGGAGCGGCCGGCCCAACGGTGCGCTCGTGGCCGAGGTCGCCGGGCTCACGCCCGGGCGGGTGCTCGACGTCGGCTGCGGCGAGGGCGCGGACGCCGTCTGGCTCGCGCGCGGCGGCTGGGACGTGACCGCACTCGAAGTCTCGGGCGTGGCGCTGGAGCGGGCGGCTGGGCACGCACGGGACGCAGGCGTCGCCGTTCGCTGGGTACACGCCGCGCTGACGGAAGCGGCGCTCCCGCCGGCCTCCTTCAACCTGGTCTCCGCGCAGTATCCGGCCCTGCTGCGCACCCCCGACGCCGCAGCCGAGCGAGCGCTGCTCGCGGCCGTCGCGCCCGGCGGCGTGCTGCTGCTCGTACACCACGCGGGGATGGACACCCATCAGGCACACGACAGCGGCTTCGACCCGGCTGACTACGTCTGGCCCTCGATGGTCGCCGCCCTGCTCACCGACGACTGGAAGGTGGAGGTGAACGAGCAGCGACCACGCGTGGCACCCGACGGAGGGGCCGGCGCGCACCATACCGACGACCTGGTGCTGCGTGCGCGACGGCTGCGCTGAGCCCCTCCGCTCACAGCAGGCCCGGCGTCCGGGCAGACTGGATGACCGAGCCACCGGAAACGGGCTGCGGCCTCTCAGAGGTCCAGGGTGTCCTCGCTACTTCGAACCCGCGCAGTCGTTCCGGCTCGGGTGCCGATGAGTCGGCCTCGGCGCCCTGCCCGGCTCCGAAGCCACCGACAATCGGGATGGCAACCTGGGGGGCATCCAGTACGCGTGACCTGACGGGCGGACCGGCCGGCGCGCCGTCGGACCGGCGGAGGGTGCCGGTGCGCCGCTCGACGTGCCCCTCTGTGGCTCAGTCCTCCTGGCCGGCCGCCCGCACGATCGTCCCCTGCGCCACGGCGACCAGGTGCTCCTCGCCCTGGTCCGAGACGACGTAGACCGAGCACTGGCACACGGCCTGCCGCCGGGTCGTGGCGGTCGCCTCGGCGCGGGCGACGACGAGATCGCCCACGGCCGGCCGAATGTAGTTGATCTTGTACTCGGCGGTGAGCGCGTCGCCGCCGAGCGCGAGTCCTCCGGCGAAGGTCAGCGCGTTGTCGGCCAGGTAGCTGAGTACTCCGCCGTGCACGAAGCCGTGCTGCTGCTGGATCTCGGGCCGGTTGACGACACGGATCTCGGCCGAGTCCCGTCCTACGGAGGTGAGTTCGGCGCCCAGGAACATGCTGAACGGCTGGGCCTGGAAAATGCTGTGCGCGAAACGGGTGAGGTCCGTGGTCAAGAGTGCCGTCTTGTCGTTCGAGGAGGGGCGGGGCGGTCGCGTCCGGGTCGGTGAGCCGCTCGTCGAGGGTCTGCCGCGACCTGGCGACGGTACGGGGCCGGTGGCATCGGTCTACGGTAGCGGTGGTGATCTGCCGGCGGCCGAGGGCCCCGTGAGCGCACGGCGTCGCCCGTAGGTCCTCGCGTTCCCGCCGCTCCGTCCCGGTGACCCGGCGCCGGGCGGCCGTCGGCCGCGTGCGCCACCCTTACGGGTTTCTTGACGAACCACAGGACTGGAAGGCCGATCGAGGGCAATGCGCCAAGGGTGACCCGCATTGCGATCGTCGTCCTGACCCTGACACTCGGCCTCCTCGCGGCCGTCGCCGCGGTGCTGGCATCGCCATGGTGGTGCTTCGGCGCCGTGCCCCTCCTCGCGCTGGGCCTGCTGGGCGCCTGCGACCTGCTCCAGCGCCGGCACTCGGTGCTGCGCAACTATCCCGTGCTGGGCCACGCCCGCTTCCTCCTGGAGCGGATCCGCCCCGAGCTCCAGCAGTACTTCATCGAGCGGAACTTCGACGGCCGCCCCTTCGACCGGGACGTCCGCACCATCGTCTACGAGCGGGCCAAGGGCACGGACGCCGAGCAGCCGTACGGCACCGAACGCGATGTCTACCTGGCCGGGTACGAGTACCTGGTGCCCTCCATGGCCCCGCTCCAGGCGCCGAGCACGCCACCGCGGGTCCGGATCGGCGGCCCCGACTGCCGCCACCCCTACGACATGGCGCTGCTGAACGTGTCGGCGATGAGCTTCGGCTCGCTGTCGGCCAACGCGATCCTCGCCCTCAACGGCGGCGCAGCGGCCGGCGGCTTCGCCCACGACACCGGCGAAGGCGGTCTGTCGGAGTACCACCTGCGACCGGGCGGGGACCTGGTCTGGGAGATCGGTACCGGCTACTTCGGCTGCCGCACCCGGGACGGTGACTTCGATCCCGCCGAGTTCGCCGACAAGGCCGCGCACGACAACGTCAAGTGCGTCTCCCTGAAGCTGTCGCAGGGCGCCAAGCCCGGCATCGGCGGCGTCCTGCCGGGGAGCAAGGTCAACGCGGAGATAGCGAAGGTGCGCGACGTGCCCCAGGGGCAGACGGTGATCTCACCGCCGTACCACAAGCTGTTCTCCACCCCGCGCGAACTCGTCCGCGCCGTCGCCCGGCTCCGGGAGCTGTCCGGGGGCAAGCCGACCGGGTTCAAGCTGTGTGTGGGCTCGCGGCAGCAGTTCCTCGCCGTGTGCAAGGCCATGCTGGAGGAGGGCGCCGCGCCTGACTTCATCATCGTGGACGGCGGAGAGGGCGGCACCGGGGCCGCGCCCCTGGAGTTCGCCGACCACGTGGGCGCCCCGCTGACCGAGGGCCTGCTCACCGTGCACAACGCACTGGTTGGCGCGGGACTGCGCGACCGCGTCCGGATCGGGGCGAGCGGCAAGATCGCCACCGGCACCGACCTGGTCAAGCGCCTCGTCCAAGGCGCCGACTACGGCAACGCCGCGCGAGCGATGATGTTCGCCGTCGGCTGCATCCAGGCGCAGCGGTGCCATACCAACACCTGCCCCAGCGGCGTGGCCACCCAGGACCCCCGGCGCGCCCGCGCCCTCGACGTGCGGGACAAGGCCCCGCGCGTGCGGCGCTTCCAGGAGGCGACCGTGGCCAGCGCCCTGGAGATCATGGCGTCCATGGGCGTCACCGACCCCGCCGACCTGCGCCCGCACATGCTCCGCCGGCGCATCGACCCCCGCACCGAACGCTCCTACGAGGAGCTGTACGAGTGGCTGGAGCCCGGGCAGTTGCTCGCCGAGCCGCCGGAGGCCTGGGCGGCCGACTGGAAGACCGCCGACCCCGACCGTTTCACCGTCTGACTTGGAGGACCGAAGTGGCCCGTACTGTCGCCCGTGTCATCGTGGACGCCCTGAGCGAACTCGGCGTGCGCCAGGTGTTCGGCGTCGTCGGGGACGCCCTGAACCCCTTGACGGACGCCTTGCGCACCACGGACGGCGTGGAGTGGGTGGGATGCCGGCACGAGGAGGCGGCGGCGTTCGCCGCGAGCGCCCAGGCGCAGCTCAGCGGCACCCTGGGCGTGTGCATGGGCACGGTCGGACCGGGCTCCGTGCACCTGCTCAACGGGCTGTACGACGCGGCCAAGAGCCACGCGCCGGTGCTGGCCATCGCCGGTCAGGTGCCGCTCGGGGAACTGGGCAGCGACTACTTCCAGGAGGTCGACAACGACGCCCTCTTCAGCGACGTGGCCGTTTTCCGCGCGACCGTCACCTCGCCCGACCAGCTGCCGCAGCTGCTGGAGCTGGCCGTGCGCAACGCGTTCGGCCGCAAGGGCGTGGCCGTCCTGACGGTGCCGGGCGACCTCGGCGAACGCGAGCTGAGCACGGACCGCCCGGCCCGCTTCTCGCTGAACCCGCCGGTGACCCGGCCGGAGGAGTCCGCCGTGCGCGAGGCGGCCGAGCTCCTCGACCGCGCCGAGCGGGTCACGCTGCTCGTCGGGCGGGGCGCCCGCCACGCCCGCGAGGACGTCCTCGCCCTGGCCGACCGGCTGGCCGCGCCGATGGTCCTCACCCTCAAGGCCAAGGAGGGCTTCGAGGGCGACGCCAACCCCTTCCAGGTCGGCCAGACCGGACTGATCGGCAACCCGGCCGCCGCCTCGGCCCTTGAAGAGGCGGACACTCTGCTGCTCCTGGGCACCGACTTCCCCTACCGGGACTGGTATCCCGAGGGGAAGACCGTCGTGCAAGTGGACACGGAGGCGACCCACATCGGGCGGCGGGTACCGGTCGAAGTCGGCCTCGTCGGCGACACGGGCGCGACCGTCCGCGATCTGCTCACCCACCTCGCCGCCCCCGCGGCCGGGACGGACGGCGCGCGGGACCGCTCGCACCTGGAGAAGGCGCGGAAGCGATTCCAGGAGTGGCGCACCGGTCAGGCGCGGCTCGCCGACCCGTCGCACGACAAGGGTCTGATCGGTCGGCTGCGGTCCACGTTCGACAACCGTTCCGATGACATCCGCCCCGAGGCGCTGGCGGCCGTGGTGGACCGGCTCGCCGCGGACGACGCGGTCTTCACATCCGACACCGGCATGGCGACGGTGTGGCTGTCGCGGTTCGTCGAGATGCGCGGCGAGCGGCGGCTGATCGGCTCCTACAACCTCGGTTCGATGGCCAACGCGATGCCGCAGGCGCTGGGCGCCCAGTGCCTGGACCGGGAGCGGCAGGTCGTGGCCCTTTGTGGGGACGGGGGGCTGAGCATGCTGCTGGGCGACCTGATGACGCTGAAGACGCACCGGCTCCCCGTCAAGCTCGTCGTCTTCGACAACCGCCGCCTGGGCATGGTCAAACTGGAGCAGGAGCAGGCCGGGCTGCCGGAGTTCGGCACGGTGCTGGACAACCCGGACTTCGCCGCCGTCGCCGAGGCCATGGGCATCCCCGGCATCCGCGTCACCGAACCGGGCGAACTGGAGAACGCCGTGCGCCGCGCCTTCGACACGCCGGGGCCGGTGCTGCTCGACGTGCTCACCAACCCGGACGAGGTCGCGGTCCCGGCCAAGCCGACCGTCGAGCAGGGCTGGGGGTTCGCGGTGGCCAAGGTCAAGGAGATCGTCCGCAGCCACGGGGACGACGGCACCGCCTGACGCGTGGAGCGGGTGCGTGGGGCGGCCCCGCCCGGCCGCTTCGGCGCCCGGGCGGGGCCGGATGTCCGGTCATGGCGGCCCGGTTCAGGACGGGGAGCGTCGTGGGGCGGCGCGGAGGCCGTCCGGGTCGGGGTCGACCCGGTGAACGCCGGCACTCCGGACGAGCCGGGGTCCCGCCGCGGCGGCCCGGCGGACCAGGGCGGCCGCGTCCCAGTCGGCCGGCCGGCCGTGCCACAGCCACAGGCGGCCATCCACGACGACGGCGGTGATCTGGCCGCGGCCAGCCGGCCGGACCGGCTCCTTCGCGCGCCGGACGCACGGCCGAGCAGGCTGCTCCCTCCTCCGCCGCACCCTCCTCGGACAGCGCCACCCTCCGTCACCACCGGATGCGGGACAGGGCCGCTCGTTTGACAGACATCACGCCTGGCGCCTGGTCGGAGCCATCCTCGGTGTCGACCAGGTCGCCGCGCCCAGGTCATGCCGGACGCCCGCCAGTTCCTCGAAGGTCAAGCAAGGCCGGCACACCGTGGTGCGGTCCGCCGTCAGCAAGTAGCGGTTTCCGCCGGTCGCGTCATGGCGCGCGGTGGAACGCCCGGAAGCTCTCCAGGCGTTCCAGCAGCGCACGGCCCTCATCGCGCCGGGCGCCCGGGGCGACGGCCTTCAACAGGGCGCCCACGGCGACCGGGTCCGGCCCGGACGGCGCCCGGGTGAGCCGGCGCACCTCGTCAGGGGCCAGCGGGGTGCGGGTCTCGTGGCCGTTCGCCGCGCAGAGGGTGCCGGAGTCCGGGTCCGGCGCCCACAGCACAGGCGCCTGCGGGTCGCCGCGCAGCCGGTCCGCGTCACTGAGGGCGCGGGGGGCCGTGGCGGGCGGAACCGGTTCGAAGCCTCCGGCGGTCCAGCGGCGCAGGGAGAGCACGGCGACGCGGCGGCGCATCGCGACGGGGTCGGCGAAGTCGTACAGGGCCCGTGCGGCGGTGGTGAGCGCCTCGGGCAGCGTGGGAGCGAGGACGCCTCCGGTCGCGGGGCCGGGCGCGGTCAGGGGGGCGTCCGTGGTGCCCAGCAGGGTGTCCAGGCCGCCGCGGCCGGCGAGGCGGGCCGGGTCGAGGTCGGCGAGCAGGTCTTCGAGTTCGTAGCCGGTGTGGTGCTCGTCGCGGGGGACGCCGACGTTGACGCTGGTCGCCGGGGCGGCGGTGGCGCTCTCGCCGACGTGGTAGTAGTCGGCGGGCCAGTACAGCAGTTCGCCGGGGCCTACCTCGGCAGGCACGGACGCCGCGATGTGGCGGGCGTAGTCGGTCTTGGTCGACACGGGTTCGTCCCACGGCCTGCGCGGCCAGAACCGCATCCGTTTGCGGCCGCGCAGGCCGAACAGGAAGGTGGCGAAGCGGTCCTTGTGGACGCCGACCGGGCTGTGCTCGTAGGTGCCGTGGAACAACGTGGTGATGGCGCCGGTCAGCGGCAGGCCGGCGGTCTGCCACAGCGGGGCGAAGAACGCGCGCTCCCGGGACCACAGCGCGGCGTCGAAGGCGTGGAAGCCGTTGACCACCAACGCGTACCGGCGGTCGTCCAGGCGGGCGGCGAGCCGTGCGTCGTAGGCGTCGAAAGCGCCGTCCCCGCCGACGGGCAACACCCCCTCGGCGTCATCGCGTTGGACGGTGTCGACCGTGAACTGCACGTTGGGCGGCACGGGTGCGTCCGCTGTGCCCGTGGCGCAGCCGCGCACGGCGGCACGGAACACCTCCGGCGCCGTGAACGGCGCCGGAGCGACGGAGCGGAACAGGACCGGGCGCCGGTCCCAGTACCGCTCCATCAGGGTGCTCCAGGAGAACTCCTCCTCGACCGCCAGGATCGGTTCCTCGCTCATGCCGTGTCCGTCCTTGCGACCACGTCCACGCCGCGCAGGGCGTGCAGTTTGTTCAGCAGTGCGGCGACCTGCGCCCGGCGGCCCGGGCCGGCCTCCGCGCACAGTTGCGCGACGGTATGCGCGCCGGGTTGCCGCAGCAGGTGCAGGACGCGCTCGCCGAGCGTGCCCCGCAGGGAGAAGGCGTGGCCGTCGACGGCCCAGATCCACGTCTGCTCCTCGTCGAGCGGCATGCGCACGACGGGCGACGCGGCCCGCAGCCGGTCCTCCGGTGCGAGGGTGACGGGCGCCCGGGGGGCCGGGGCGGGTTCCAGCGCACCTGCGCTGACCCGGCGCGCCCACAGGACGCGCAGGATGCGGCCGAGCCGCTCCTCACCGGTCACCTGCCGCAAGTCCCGTGCCGCCTCTGCCAGTTCGGGTATCTCAGGCACACCGCCCGTCTCGTCGGCGGGCGGGTACGGCAGGCAGGGGACGTGGTCGTGGCCGCGTCGTTCGTGCAGCAGGCCCGCGACGACGTCCTTGACCGCTTCCGTCAGCAGTCGGGCATCGGCCGGGACCAGCAGCCGCAGCGCGAGGGTCCGCGCGCCGTAGCGCAGGGCGTGGGGTCGTCCCGCCGGCCAGTGCAGCAGCTCCCCGGTGCCGGCCGTGAGGGCAGGACCGTCCTGGGGGTGCTCCGGCAGCACCGTGACGCTGCCCTGCAGCACCCATACGAGGCTGGAGTGCGCGGGTTCGCGCCGCAGTCCGTCGCTGTCGGTGATCCCTTCGCCTAGGGCGAGTTCGGCGACGACCGGCAGCACGGGATGGCCGATCCGCTCCCACAACGGTGCGACCAGGTCGCGTACCTGAGCCCACAGGACGTGGTCGAGCAGAAGCGGCTGTTCCACGGCGAGCAGCCGGCCCTTCCCTCCCGTCCGGGCGTCGAGCCGCGAGGCGTACCGCTCGGCGGTGTCGTCCCGCGGGCCGGGCAGCAGATCGCCGGGCGTCCGGATCCGTCCGCCCTCGACAAGGAACCGCACGTCGGGCAGCGCGCGGAACCGGGTGCCGGCCCGGAAGGGCCGTGCCGCCCGCACCATGACCGTGTACGCGCGCAGGGCGTCGACCGCGTCCGTCCCGCCGGGCGCGGGGGCGACGGCGGGCTCGCGCCCCCGGTGGCGGGCGGCCAGGTCGTCCCAGGCGGCGGTCACCGGGTCCGGGTGCGGTAGCGGCTGCGCAGGCGGCCTGCGTAGCGTGCGAGCGGTTCCATCCCCAGGTCGCGTCGCAGTTCGTCGACCCGGTCGGGCTGTTCGATGGGACACGGCTCCAACTCTCCCTTGCACATGCGGAACTTGGTCCCGTACACCTGCGGGCGGCCCTGGCCGACCCGCAGCGCGTCGGTGACGTAGGCCACCTGACGCCTCGGCAGGTCACCGTCCCGGGCCGCCCGCTGGATGAGCCGGAGGCACTCCTGCTGGAAGGCGATCGGGCCCTCGGCGTGCTGGACGAGTCTGCACGCGGCGGCCGCGGCGGCCGGCCCGACGAGGGCGTGACCGGGCCAGCCGTACCGGGCCACGACGTCGGCCAGCCATCCCATGCCCGCCGTGGTCAAGGCGACCAGCCGCTTCTCCGTCGCCTCGTCGGTGAAGCCGGAGGCCACCCAGCGGGCGCGCAGGACCGCGTCGACCCGGTCCATGCGCAGCAGCCGCCGCCGCACATCCGGCACCGGCTCGGGACGGGTGAACGGCTCCACGCGGATGCGGACCGTCTCCCGGTCCCAGCTGTACGTGATCCGCCGTCCCGCTTCGGCCCAGGTGAACTCGGCCTCGCCGGTGTGCCGGTCGGTGACGCGCACCCGGACGCCATCACCCTCGACCTTGCCTGGTCCCGCGCTGGCGCAGGCGTACTCGACCGCGTCGCGCAGTGCCACGCCCAGGCCGGCCAGGTCCCGGCCGCGCTCATCGAGCACGGCGGCGGACGGCGGCCAGGCGGGGTCGGGATCCGCGGGGACGGTGAGGTGGGCGGCGGGGCCGGGGCAGTGGGCCGGGTCTGCCGTGCGCAGCAGTGGGCCGCCGTGCGCGCGGCGGAAGAAGTAGGGGACGTCGCCGACGTCGAGCTGGGCCGTCTCGGCCGGGCCGAAGACGGTCTCGGCGAGGGCTCCGTGGACGGCTTCGGCCGTGGCACCGGCGACCTCCTGGGGCACGGTTGCGGGGGTGCCGCCGGGCCGGGCCGGGGACGGCGTCTCGGCTCGGGTCCCGGCGCCGGTGAGGCGGTCGGCCAAGGTCTCGGTGTACGCCGCCGTCGGCTTGAGCAGCACGCGGACGTACGTGTCCGGTGCGACCCGCTGGAGGTGGGCGCGGATGCGGTCGTGATGGCGGGACATCAGCGTCCACGCGTCGAACATGCCGCGCAGGAAGGACGGCAGGTAGGGCCCCATTCCGGCGCGCCCGTGGGTGTCGGCGACGACCGTGCGGGTGCCGCCCCGGGTGCAGGGCCGGTTCCGCCGTACGAGTCGTGGTCCACCGTCGGCGGTCTCGGTGAAGTGGGCGACGGGTCCGTCGACCGTGCACCAGCGGGGCCGGTCCTCGAAGCCCGGATGGTGATGGTCTCCGGCGGCTTCGTCGGCTATGAGCCCGGTGTCGTGAAGCCGCCGCAGCGGTGTCAGGAAGATCTCCAGGTCCACGGGGTACGGCAGGGGTTCCCGGTCCTGGAGCCGGGTACCGACCAGGAGGTTGCCCTCGCCGAGGTCGGCGATGCCGAAACGGAACGCCGCGGCGGCGAGCGAGCCCGCCCGGTGCCAGTAGCGTTCCGCCTGGCGCCGGCCGAGGCGAGTGCCGTGCAGCCGCCGGCCGTCCCCCGAACGGATCACGCCCCACTGCGTTGGTGGTCCGAGCCACTCCTGCCAGGAGTACTCCCGTCCGTCGGGGCCGGAGCCGGGCGTGCAGCGCAGCACGGGAAGACGTACCGGACCGGACGCGCTCGGCAACGCGTTGAGCAGGGCGAACACGGAGTCGTCCGGGGGCAGGAAGAGGACTTCGCCGCCGGCCGGGCGCGGCTTGTAGGCGATGCTGCCGCCGCCCAGGCGCACCCGCAGCACTCGGCGGCGGCCGTTGTGGGTCTCCGCGCCCTGGGCCTCGATGCCGGTCACCGGCAGCCGCAGGTCGAGCTGGTCGAACCAGGGAGTGCCGGTGTCGCGGGCGAGACGTTGCAGGAAGCGGTCCAGGAAGCCCGTCCAGCGGGCGCACTCCTCTTCGGCGTCGTAGGCGACGCCGGCTGCGCACGCGGTGAACGCCTCACACACCAGCGGACCGAACAGCGCGCCGTCGGTGACGTCGAGCACTCCGGCCGCGAGAAGGGCGGTGTGCTGGGCGGCGGTGCGGCCGCACCAGGCATCGAGGGCGTCCAGCAGCGTGTCGAGCGGGGCGAAGCGGGGATCGGTGAGCGCAGCCGTCAGCAGCGCGGCATCTGCCTCACCGGCCAGGTAGCGGTCATGGGCGAGGAGGCCGTCCTCGTCGAGGCGCAGCACCGGAGGGAACAAGGGGCCGGTGGCGCCCGCCCGTACGGCGTCGATCACCCTGCGCGCGGCGGGGCCGAGCGCGTAAACGCTTCCCCGCGCGGTCGGCGCGACCGCTTCCGCCTGCCACAGCACCTGGGTCATGGCGTCCTTCCCGGCGCGGTGCCGTCCCGCCTGCGGCGGAACGGCACCGCGTGTACCGTGCCGCGGCCTGTCGTCGACCGCGGCTGGTGTCAGAAGCAGTAGACGCGGATACAGGTGCCGGCCGCGGCTCCGGTGCGGGCGGGGATCTCCTGCTCCAGCTCGCCGATGACGAGGTCGAGCTCTTCCTCGGCGGAGGGACGGGCTTCGGTGCGGGACTGGCCCTCATGGGTGGTCAGCTGGTTCACGGTGGTCCTCCTGGGTCGACAAGAGACACTCGGTGATGCCGCGACAACTCGGCCGAGCTTAGGCAGCGGAGGACGACCGAAACAGGGCTGGAACAGACGACTTCTGGCCAATTACGGGCTGTGACCGACGAGTGGGGAGTGACCTGAGTTGGCTCTCAAGTCCTCGGAGAACATTTCGTTGGGGGTTCTCAGGTGAGCGTCGCGGCCGGTTGGTCAGACCTCAGTACGACTGGCACGTTGCCAGGAGGTCGGGATGACCGTGCTGGCCGAGGTAGCCCTCTCCGACCGTGGTGACAGCGCCTGGGGGCAGGGCGACGCAGGGACCGGTTGCCCCGTCCTGGTAAGTCACCGAGACACTGACAGCGTCGGCGCAGTTGTTGGCGGCAGTGGTGTAGCGCCAGCTCTCGTAAATCGCCACGCAAGCCGGAGCAACGGACCCAGGCGCGTCGCCCTGCGCAAAAACGGGTGCGACCAAGCCGAGAGACAAAGCCAACCCGGTGAAACCTGCCGCGGACGCTGTAAACCTCTCCATCCGGAAATGCACCACTTAGTACTACAGCCGAAGATCGGGTCGTGACCCGGGCTGACTCCTCGGGAGTGCGTGGACGCGACACGGCCACCGCGTCAGGACCGTCAACGAAGACGTGTAGGTGGGCGTGCGCTGTTTCCAGGCATGCGGCGGACCCGGCGCCACAGGCCAGCGATAGCGTGGCGTTGAGACCCGAGTGACGAGGAGGGCGCGTGCGATTCGCGCTTGACGCACTGTTCGCTGACGTGCCTGCGGAGCAGGTCGATGAAGCTCGTGACTTCTATAAGTCGAGGGCGGCTGGCCGTGGCCCCGGCACACTGGAGGAGCTCAAGGAGGCGCGAGCGAAGAGGTCCGCCCCTCGTGTCGCCGATCCGCCTGCCATCGAAGAGACGATCGAAGCCGCGGGAGCTCGCGTGCCTGTCAGGATCTTCACGCCTGTCGACGGTCCGCCGCGGGGCGTCTACCTGGACATACACGGCGGCGGCTTCTACATGGACTCCGCAGCGCGAGGAGACAAACGCAACCGCGAGCTCGCAGACGCCCTGCACCTCGCCGTTGTCAGCGTCGACTACCGGCTGGCCCCTGAGCACCCCTGGCCAGCGGCACCCGACGACTGTGAAGCGGCGGCGCTCTGGCTCGTTAAAGAAGCCGATGCCCGCTTCGGAACGTCCCGACTTGCGATCGGCGGGAGCTCCGCGGGAGCCACACTCGCCCTGGCGACCTTGCTCCGGCTGAGAGACAGAGGTGCCGTCGGCCAATTCACCGGCGCTGCACTCCAATTCGGGACCTACGACTTGAGCGCACGAACCCCGGCCGGTCGCCGCATCGCGGACGAGTACTTCATCCAGGCGTACGCCGGCCATGTGGAAGACCGCACTGTTCCCGACATCTCTCCCGTCTACGGCGTCCTTGGCGGGCTTCCCCCAACGCTGCTGATCGTGGGCAGCGCAGACGTGTTGTTGGAAGACAACCTGACGCTGGCAGGTCGGCTGTCAGCGGCCGGCAATGACGTCGAGCTCCGTGTCTACCCCGACTCACCCCACGGCTTCACGAGCCACCCCACGGCAATGGCCAGGACGGCACTGAGCGGCGTCGACTCCTGGCTGCGCGACCGGATTACGCAATCGTAGGAACTGACCTCGCCCCTCGAAGGATCCCGACACCAACCGGAGGTGTGATCTTGCTGGCGGGCCTGGTGGGGAGATGGCTGCGGCCACCGTTGATCATCGTCAGGTGTGTGGACTGAAGATGAATTGGTGGCCGCGGGCCACAGCGTAGTTCCTGCCCGTTGGCAGGCGGTGTTCGAGGGCTTGATGGGCCGGATCGCGGGCCGTTTCGGTCGGATTGAACCCCGGCTGCGGGCACGGCAGCTGGTGCTCGGGCTGCTTGCCGATCTGCCGCGCAAGAACTGCTGGACGATTGCCGAGCACACCGGAGGCACCAGCCCGGATGGGCTGCAGCACCTGCTCGCCCGGGCGAAATGGGACGCCGACCTCGTGCGGGACGACCTGCGGGCGTTTGTGCTGGAGCACCTGGCCGACGACCAGGCGGTACTGGTGGTGGACGAGACCGGCGACCTGAAGAAGGGCACCCGCACTGTCGGTGTGCAACGCCAGTACACCGGTACCGCCGGGCGGATCGAGAACGCTCAGGTTGCCGTCTACCTCACCTACGCCTCCCGGCACGGCCATGCAGGAATCGACCGCGCGCTGTACCTGCCGAAGTCCTGGACCTCCGACCCGCGGCGGTGCCACCGGGCCAGCGTGCCCCAGGACATCGGCTTCGCCACCAAGCCGCAGCTCGCCGCGCACATGATCGAACGCGCACTGGACGCCGGTGTCCGGGCCGCATGGGCGGCCGGCGACGAGGTCTACGGCGACAACCCGCACCTGCGCGCCGCCCTTGAAGAGCGGCGGCTGGGCTACGTGCTCGCGGTCGCCAGCGACCATCACCTCACCATCGGCCCCGGCCGCTTCCGGGCCGACGCCCTGGCCACCCGGATACCGAAACGGGCCTGGCAGAGGATCTCCGCGGGAGCTGGCGCCAAGGGACACCGCTGGTATGACTGGGCCCTGCTCGACCTGCCCGCCGGCCCCGGACACCACTGGCTGATGATCCGCCGCAACCGCCGCACCGGCGCACTGGCCTTCTACCGCTGCTTCTCGCCCCGCCGGGTACCGCTGTCCACCCTGGTCAAGGTCGCAGGAAGCCGCTGGACGGTGGAGGAGACATTCCAGAGCTCGAAGACCCTGACCGGACTGGATGAGCACCAGGTCCGCCGTTGGGACTCCTGGCACCGCTGGGTCACCCTGGCCCTGCTCGCCCACGCCTTCCTCGCCGTCACTGCCGCCCTCGAACGCCGCGACCAGGCCCTGGCCGACGACGGAAGCAGTCCGAACGGGCTGATCCCGCTTACCTGCAATGAGATCCAGCGCCTGTTCACCGCCCTGATCGCACCGCCCACCCGCGACCTCGCCCACCGACTGCGCTGGTCCACCTGGCGTCGACGCCACCAAGCCCGCGCCCAACGCAGCCACTACCGCCGCCAAGCCGCCCTTCAACCATGAAGATCACATCTACGGCTGGAGTATTAGCTCCTCACCCTGGCGTGTACGTGTGGAGACTTACACGCCGATAGGCACTCTCGCTGTTCAAGAAGTGAAGCTTCCAGAAGAGGAGGTGCGACGTAAACAGGAGCCGCCCGCTTCCGGACAGCGCGTGGCTTCCAAGCCGAGAGGCCGTCACTAGTCGACAAACTGTGGGCACTTGCTCCGACCCGGGGGATGAGGTTTCAACTATTTCAGTGATCTCAGTCCGGTGCATGCACGTCCGCCCAGGCTATCGACACCAGACAGCCGAGCCGGGGTTTGGAGTCTGCAAAGCCTCCAGCCCTGGCCCAGCCGGCAATGCGACCAGTTCGCGACGACCGCGCCCCCCAGAAACCGGGCCGGACGCGGCCTATGCCGCGGCAGCAACCCACGATCGCTTCCCTGAACGACGCGGCCCTCCTGCCCAGTGACTGGAAGACGGGAAACGCCCCAGCCGTCCGTCAGGAAAGCTGGGGCGTCCAGGCGGCCGGCGGCAGGCGTACGACGTCCGTGGCGGGCACGGTCACCACCCGACCAGCAGAGCCCGCGCTTGCCGCAGGCTGTGCCCGGTGACGTCCCGCGTCCGTGCGCGGTAAAGAACCGAGCGGCATCGGCACGTTGTGGCAGAAGGTGGTGATGTACACCTCGCGCTCTGGCCAGGACACCGCGGCTGCTTCGAGCGACACCGCGGACGCCGAGACGGTAGAGAGACCGACACGGTGGCAGTGCAGGTCTAGGTGTTGTGTGTATGGCGCGTCCGGGCGGCTGTCGCAGGCGACTGCCCGGGCCACTTGCGGTCCCAGGTGGTCGGACTCCCGCCAACCGGTCGGCAACTGCCGTGGCTCGATGGCGGCTACGATCGGGTGCCCGGGGCGTCGACCAGGACGGTCGGTGCGTCACGTCGAGCATCGCTTGCCGGCTCGTTCACGGCATGTGATGCAGGCGCGGGAATTCGCCTGCAGGAATGCTTCCAGGCTTCCGGAATTGGCCGAAGGTCTTCATCTCGGCCCAGTTGTAGAGGATCACGCTCCCTGCAGGTGGTCTGACGAACGACGGTTGGCTGGGCCGGCCCCGGGAGTTGACCGGTGAGACTGGTGTGACCCGTTCGTCGGTTCAGGCCACGATCGCGATGACCTTCGCGGCGTATCCGACCGCCTGGATCGTCGAGTCGACCAGAGCGCCGATGTCTGCATTCACCCTGTTGGTGCAGCGCGCGTTCCAGCCGCCACCTGAGGCCCGCCAGGCGTCACGGATGGACGCCCTTGAGGCGCTTCTGCTCCAGTTGTAGTCACGGGATCCCGACTCGAAAGTCCCATGCATCCGGCCTGACGTCTGGAACACGAAGGCCGTGCTGTCGGAGAAGCGCACGACGCACACACCCGCGAAGTTGTAGCTGGGCGCGCCGGAATCGTGCATGTGGCCGGAGTAGCTGTAGGACCCGCTGGGGTAGACGCTCAGCGAGTACCAGCCGCCCACCGGGACCCCGCCGCCGAAGGTCACGTTCTTGCCCATGTGGACCTGCGTCGGCAAGACGGCGGGACTTCCGGGCGTGAGGGCCGCAGGGCCGGAGGAGGGCGCGGGTGCTGCCTCGGCCGCGGTCGGGGCAATGATGGTTCCCGCAGCCAGCAGAGCCGTTGCGACGGTCGAGGCGCTGCGGAGCTTGATACTGCTCACCATGACTCCGCCTCCTTCTCGAGTATCGGAGTTTGTGCTGATGGTGACTTCAACTGTTGAACGGCGGTGTATCACCGTTGCGAGGCACGACCGGTCGGTCTTCCGACCTGTCGCCAGCCGCGCTGACCTGTTTTCAGGTGCGACGCCCCCTTGACCCACTTTAATCAGTCGGTTGCCTGTGCGCTCGGCGGAGAACTGGTTCGAATCCGGGTCGGCCGCCGGTCGGGGCAACTGCTCGGGGGTCAGGCACCGTATGGGTCGTGGTCAGGCCTGTTCACCGAGGTGCGGCACAGGACGTCGCCGTGGCCCCGTCTCCCGGAACAAGGACACCGAGGCACACGAGCGGCTGACGCAGGAGCCCTGGACATTACGCATGCGAGAGCTGCTGCTCCAGGACTCCGAAGCCCTACTGAAAAGTCCGCTGCGTGCGCAGAATTGCTGGGTAATGAGTCCTGACGACACGTCGACTTCGTGGTAGGCAGGCGTAGAACGCATGAGAGTTCTCGATGCATGAAGCGTTCGTGCGCCCCCATCAGGGCTTGTACGATCCATCGGCGGCAGCAGCAACTCGACCATCGCCCACATGACGTCGGGGATCTCTCCACCCCTGACTGCCAGTTCAGCGATCGGGTGATCGGAAAGACAATGCCTTGGTCGAGCAGGAGATCGGCGTTGTCGACCGAGTGGGCGGGGCCCGCCGGCGAGTTCCGAGCGCACCGATACCCGGGGCGTGCGCGGTCGGCTTCAACACGACCGGGTGGCCGGTCCGCTCGGGCGCGCCCTGGGCCTCCTGTCAGAGCGGGGAGCGCACTCGCCCAGGGCGGCACCAATTGGCCGTCCTGACCGCTTCGCGGACGCTGCTGCTCGGAAGGACAACGACGAACGCCGCCTTCAGTACGTCGGCCGCCTCACCACCCACGCCCGGGGGCGACAGGACCTGCGGTCGCCGGTCTGATCGCCCCTGATCGCCGTCTCCTGGCGGCCACAAGTCAGCGCCAGCGTCATCAGCACCGCTCTCGGGCACTGGCGCGGCTTTCGGAATGGCTCGCATCGCGGGGCATCGCCACCCTCGCCGACTGCACGGCTGGCGTGATGATCTCCTACAGTCGCCACCTTCCCCAGCGCGACCGAAGTCGCAGCACCGTTCACCTGCACCTGAGCTCCGTATCCAGGCTGTGGGCCTCGGACCAGACCAGCCCGGCCCCGTGACCGGCCGGGGCCCCGCACCCGGCAGACCCGGTCGCTGCCCTCCTGTGCGGTAACCGCCTGACGGGGAAGCGCCGGGACGCCGCGGCGGACGCGCGGGCGCAGGAAACGGGTGACGCCGCCGGAACCGTCTGCCGGCCGGAGAGTTCCGGGCTTCCACAGACTGCCCGACTCGCCATCAGCTTACGGGGCCGTGATCACTCGCCCCGAAGCACCTCCAGTCCAAAGCCGCTCCGCCGACCGCTGGATACTGTGCACGCATGCATTCTGGCGACCTGGCCTCAGCGCGTGGCCACCGTGATCCGCTCCTGAGCACACGACGGCCCGGCCCGCGGGACCGGGCAGGCGGCGGACGGCACGCGGGACGGACGGGCGGGCGGCGGTCAGGCGCCGCGGCCGGATGGGCCGGGCACGACCGGGCCGCCGCAAGCTCGGCGCAAGCCTCCGGACGGCCAAGGGACCGGCACGGCGGGGGGGACGCCGGACCGCCGACGGACGGCCGGAGGCCGGACGGGGGGACGCCGGACCGCCGACGGACGGCCGGAGGCCGAACGCGGACAGCCAAGGGCGCGGACAGGGCCACCACGGCCGGACAGCGGGAAGGCAGCCTCCGACCACGGCGCCGCGCGACCGCAGCACGGCGGGGTGCAGCACGTGCTCCAGACCTGCATCACCTCCCACTTTGCCGCCCCCAGGACCCGGTGACGGTCGCGGACTGGGTCAACTTCGACATGGTCGACGCGGAGAAGCAGGACTGGGCGCACGGCTGGGTGGAGCGCCACCGCCGCCGTGTCGAAGCGAAGTTCCGCCCAAGGCGCATACGTCCACTGTGCGCCTTCCGTGTACGACGCGCCGCGGCATCGGCGTCCTCCTCCAGCCGAGCGCGGGTGGCCGCCAGTTCCACGTACGCGGAGGCCGTCCACCACGCCGTGCCGCCCGGCCCGGTATGGAGGTGCACACGTCCTTCGGGGATCCACCGGATCGCATTCTGTTGACGTTCGGGTCGGCAGTCACCGGCCCGTTGCGCCCAGGAACACCACCGCGCCGGTGATCACCAGTACGGCGGATGCGAAGGTGTGCCGTCGCGCCCTGCGCAGCTTCTCCCGCACCAGCCAGGCATGTGCGGTCGCCAGCAGCCATCGCAGATAGGGATCGGTTCGTGCGATGTTGCGCCGGGCCGTGGCCAAGCCGCCTTCCAGCGCCGCCCGTTCGGCGCCTTCGGCGTGTGCCAGCCGTCGGCTGATCTCCAGGGCGAGGTGGCGGTGCCGCAGGAGGTCTTCGACGTCGGTGGCGAGCCAGCCGAAGTAGTGGTCTGGTGCGGCATCGAACTGTTCTCGCAGCCCGCGAAGGGTTGGTGCGGTCAGGTCATCGGGTGTGGTCAGCGGCGGGACGAGGACCTCACTGGTCTGCCACATCGCCCAGGCGATCCCCAGCAGTGCCACGAGCAGTCCGCCACCGGCCCAGGCCGCATGCACCCAGTCGCTGATCTTCCCCACGACGAGCAGCGGGCCGCCACCGAGCAGCAGAGCACCCACCGCGCCGCAGGACACCAGGGTCCAGCGCGCCGCCTCCCGGCTGTCGGCGACGGAGTCCAGGGGTGAGGGCAGCGCGTCCAGCACTGCGGTGCCGGGTGAAGGGGTCGGTGGGCTGGCGCTCACCGGGTGTCTCGGCGGAAGACGACACCGAGCGGCCCGGGGTCGTCGTCGGGGAGGTCCACGTACGGCGCCCACACCTCGCCGTCGAAGAACTCAAGCATGCCGGAGTCGTTGACCCGTACCGCGTTTGTCTTCGGATGCTCTTCCGGAGCGTCTGACATGAACTCATTATGAGGGCAGGTGCGATGGGGCGCCATTGTCTTCCGGCAGGCTGCCCCGACATCCTGGCCGCAAGGACAACGGGGGCTCACATGATCAGGCTGACGATCGACACCGCGCTGGTGGCCTGCCGAGTGAGGGGCGAGAGAGTCACCCACACACCGAGGGGGCTGGACCAGCGCACGGGTGACCTGCTGTGGCGGCTGCGCAGACAGCCCTCGCACATGTTGTTGCGGGAAGTGGGGGCAGCGCTCGCGGACTGCTTCCTGGACGGGCCCGTCGGCCGGATGCTGCACGAGGAGTTGCGTCAGCCCGGGCGCCGTCGGATCGGCATCGAGGCGAGAGATCCGGCGGTGGCGGACCTTCCGTGGGAGACCCTCGTACCGCCCGGCCGCACCCTCCCGCTGGCTCTGGATCCCGAAGTCGACCTGTACCGCACGACCACGCACACGGCCGGCCCAGCCGGCGCCGCCGGCGGGCCCCTGCGGATTCTCGCCGCCGTGGCCGCCCCCGACAACAGCATGGCCGAACTGCTTGACTACGAGCGGGAACTGGGCAGAATTCTGGACGCCGTGGAGCCCGGTCACCGCACCGGCCTTCGGGTGCGCATCCTCGAGTGGGGCAGCGCGGCGGCCATCCGGTCCGCGCTCGCCGAGGAAGCCTGTCAGGTGCTGCACATCTCCTGCCATGCCCGCCCCGGTGCACTGTTGCTGGAGACGCGCTCCGGCCAGGAGGACGTGGTGGACGCCGCACGCTTCGTGCAGGAAGTCCTGCCCTCCCACGGCAACGTGCGCTTGATCGTGCTGGCTGGTTGTTCCACCGCCGTGGAGGGGCACTCGCAGTTGCCGGGGCTGGCCAGAAGCCTGTTGGACAACGGTGTTCCAGCCGTTCTCGCGATGACCAACGCCGTCAGCGACGACTACGCCACCGAGCTCGGCGCGCGCCTGTACCGAGGGCTTGCGGCGCACCCGGACAAGGACCTGCTCGCCGTGTTCTGCGAGGTTCGTCGGCAACTGGCACAGGAACCGAGCCCCCTTCCGGAGTGGGCGACACCGGCGCTGTTCCTCGCCGACCCCGAGCTGTGTGTGTCCGACGGCAGTCCTTCCCCCGCGGAACCCGCCGAGGAACGGGGTCCGCAGTCCGTCGTCCTCGACGGCATCGTGCGCGCACGGAATGACTTCGTCGGCCGCAGAAGCACCCTGCGGGAGCTGACCGGCACCGAATGGCGGATCCTTCTGCACGGTATCGGTGGTGTCGGCAAGACCACGCTGGCCGCCGAACTGGTCCAGCGCTTCCTGGCCGCGGTCCCGGACGGCGTGGTGGTGGCGGTCAGCGGTGACACGGCCGCCGACGCGATCCTGGAACAGGTACGTCGCGAACTGCGTGCTCACTGTGCACGGAAAGGACTTGGGCGGACCCACCCGCTGCACCGGTTGGTCATGGCCCTGAGCGAACCCGGACGCGACTGGCGCGACCGGCTCGCGGCGACCACCCGGAGCAGCGTGCCGCTCCTGCTCGTTCTCGACAACGCCGAGGACAACCTCGACGCCGGACATCACCTGGTGGACCCGGATCTGTCGGAGTTCGTCCGTATCTGGGCGGAGCATCATCGCATCATCGTCACCAGCAGGTTCCCTTTCCCGGCACCAGGTCTCGATCCCCATCATCTCGGCCCGCTGACCTGGCAGGAGACCCGGAAGCTCATGTGGCGGCTGCCTGGCCTGGACGCGTTGTCGCCGGCCGAGCAGTGGCAGGTGTGGACGAGGCTGGGCGGTCATCCGCGTTCCCTTGAATATCTGGACGCCCTGCTGCGCGACGGCGCCGACCGCTTCGACGAACTGAGCACGCGGCTGCGCGTGGCACTGGCCGACCGGTCCGTCACTCCTGGCGGGCTGGGGCAGATGATGGAGGACACCAGCGCCCTGATCGCCCAGGACGTGCTGCTGCCGGAACTGTTGGCCGGCCTCGAAACCGTTGCTTTGGCCGAGCCGCTGCTACTGGGCGCCGCGGTGTACCGGTTGCCGGTGGACCGGGTCGGTCTCGTCTGGCAGGTGGCAACTGCGCCGGCCGCCCCGTCCGCGCGGGCGGAGCCACCCGCGGTGCCCGACGGCCTGGAGGACGCCCTCGCCCGGCTCCTGCACCTCGGGCTGCTGGCGCCCGTCGGCTCCGGCTACCTGGTGCATCGGTGGACAGCCGCGGCCTTGGCCCGTCTGGCCGGCCCGGACCGGCTGACGCAAGCACACCGCAGGGCGGGTGCCTACTGGGGTTGGCGGTGCGGGACACCGTTGGAGCAGGCCGACTACATCCGTTTCGTACTCGAGGCCAGGTACCACGAGCTCGCCGGCGGCCGAGTGATGGAGGCCCTCGACTACGCGGCGCTCGCCTGCACCGAGCTGGACAAGGCCGGCCAGTGGTCACGGGAAGAGCGCTTGCGCAACGAGGCGCTGTCCATGGCGGCGCCAGGGTCGCTCAGGGCTGCCGAGTGCCTCGCGGACCTCGGCGGCCTGGATGCCCGCAGGGGGCGCTATGACCAGGCCGAGGTACGGTACCTGAAGGCTCTGGAAGCGTTCGTCGAGCTGGGGGCGGACGACCGGGTGGGGGCCGCACTGCACCAACTGGGGCTGATTGCCGAACACCGAGGGGACCAGCCCGAGGCCGAGCGGCTGTACCGCCAGTCGATGACGGTCAAGGAACGCATCGGCGACCGCCGAGGGATGGCGTTCACCTTGCACCACCTCGCGGGCCTGGCCTCGAACAGGGGCGACGACCGGCTCGCGGAGCAGCAGTACCTCGACGTACTGGCGCTGTGCGAGGATCTGGACGACCTCGCGGGGGTCGCGGCCGCCCACCACCAGGTCGGCTTCCTGGCCTTGCGCGCCAAGGACTTCGACAAAGCGGCCCGGTGCGCCGAAAGCGCCCTGTCCCACTTCGTCAGGTTGGGCGACCGGGTCAACGAGGGCAACGGCAGGATGGCCCTGGCGAAGATCGCCCTCGCCCGCTTCGACCACGCAGCGGCGCTGGCGGGCGGACGAGCCGCGCTGGAGATCTTCGAGGACATCGGGAGCAGCCGGAACATCGCCGAAGCGTACGATCTGCTCGGCGAGATCTCGCGGGAGAACGGGGACCTGGCCTGGGCGGAGAGGTGTTTCTCCCGGGCGAGGGACGAGTTCGCCCACCTGGGTGAGAAGGCATACCTGACATCGTGCAGTCGGCAACTCGGAGCCGTACGAACGGTTCTGGGACACGTGGCCGCCGCGGTGCCCTGCACCCTGGAGTCATGGCTCCAGGACGAGCGGCGCGGCCTTCAGGACCTTGAGTTGCTCACCGTGCAGCGCATGGAACTGGGCGCCCAGGCCTTTGCCCAGGCCGTACGGCGGTACGCGGAGGAGTCGACGGCGGCATACGCGATCGAGCGAACGGCGGAGTACCACCGGTTCCGCCACTCCCACCCCAGTCCCACACCGTTGGGCAGCGCCTACGTGCATCTCGGCGACGCCGCGCTTGATCGCGGTGCTTTGGGAACCGCCCGGATGTTCCTGCAGCGCGCGTTGCCGCTGTGTGAAGCAGCCGACTACGCCGAGGGCATCGCCAAATGCCACGAGGATCTCGGGCACGTCGGCCTGGCAGTCCGCCAGTTCGAGGAGGCCAAGCGGCGCTACCTGTCCGCGCTCGCCCTCTACGAACGGCTGCGGAACGACACCAACGCAGCCATCATCCACCATCAGCTCGGACTGGTCTGCCAGGATCAGGGCGCCTACGAAGAGGCCGAGGAGCACCTGCGTGCCTCGGTGACGCTGAAGAAGCAGCGGGGTAACCGGTCGGGTGTCTCCAACAGCATGTTCCACCTGGGCCGAGTGGCCCAGCTCCGCGGTGATCCGGCGCTGGCCGAGCAGTGTTACCGCGAATGCCTGGCCATCGACGAGGAACTGCGCGCATGGCCGGAGTTGGCACTCGACTACGGCGAACTCGGCAACCTCCGCGCGGAGCAGGGACGCTTCGAGGAGGCGGTGCCTTTGATGGTCCAAGCTCTGTCCATCAACCAACAGATCAGCTCGGACAACGCGGTCCTCAACATCAACGCCCTGCGCAAGCAACGGGTCAAGCTCGGCGAGGAGGGGTTCACCCGTATCCTGCGCCGTGGCATGAACGAAGAGTCTGTCGCCGCAGTCCTCGCCACCACCGCCACGCTGCCAAGCACCGCGGGCCGTACGGGAAAGGGGGCACCGAAACCCGATGTACCCAACCCCGAGAGCGACACCATGGCTTTCGACGAGGGTGCGATCTCGTAGGGACGGCAATGACGATCGTGGGGGCGCCGAGCACGCAGGGATTGCGTGAGCTCACCGTCGAGGCCTCCAGCCGATGCGGCCTCCCCCGCCCGTACCGCCGCGACCTGCATGCCCCCGGCTTCTCGCCGCACATCGGCGAAGGCCGGAAGAGCCGACTGAGCGTGCGGACTTGGCCGGCTGACGTCGCAGAAAGTCCGCGTGAAGCCGGGCGCCGGCGGATGCCTCGTCAAGGGTGCGTCCGTTCTGGCGGGCCGCCATTGAGGCGGCGTACCAGTCCGACCAGCGGTGCGCGGGGGACTTTACGATGACTGAACCCATCGACGCCTGGTTCTGTGCACGGGTTTGGGTTCTGGCACGACTTCCGTGAAGCGGTCACGATCAGTGATCAGCGGGTGTTTCGGGTGCTTGGAGGATCTGTCGCACCTTCTGGCGCCACTGATCGGCGTCGGTGCTGTCCACCCAGCCGGTTGCCAGTTCTGATCCGTCCTGGAGAACCCGGTTCAGTGCGAGTCTCGCCGACGAACGAAGCGAGGCCGGCAGTTCGGGCAGTGGTTCCCTGGGGCCGTCATCGGGGTCAATCACGATGGGGCTGTCCGGGAGGGTGCTGGCGACGAGAGCGCCGGCGGCAACGGCTTCGGCCCCGTCTCCGCCATCGACGCGTTCTCCCAAGTCGGCGACGAGCTTGAATGCCCGCTCCAGCACGTAGATGACCTGCTGGGGGGTGAGTCCCTCGAATTCATCGACGAAGTCTGCGGCGAGGTCGCTGTCGAACGGGCCGGTTCCCCAAGATCTCGGTCAGCGTCTCGGGTCGGCCGAGGACTCGTCACCACGCGGGGTGCCGGCGGTTGCGCGGTGACCGGCCGTGGCGAGGTCCGCTTCTCGCGTGGGTAGGCGCTTACCCGGCCGTAGAAGCTGCTGTCCGCGCAGCCGGGCACCTACACCTGCACGACCTCCGTGGACACCGTCGACCGCAGCAACATCACCGAGGTCAAGGCGGCCGGGCGGCAGCTGATGAACGAGAAGGACGCGGCCTGGGCCAACACCACCCAGTGGGCGTGTCTGGAGACCCTCTGGGACCACGAGAGCGGCTGGCGGTGGAACCGGCCACCTCTACGGCACGACCACCTCCGGGCTGCTGCTGCGCTACCGATGGGGCCTGAGCTACATCGACGGCCGCTACGGCTCCCCGGCCGTTGATCTTGTAGCTGAGCAGACGTCCGTCCGAGGTGGAGGCGATGATGCGGTCGTCGCCCGCGGCGGCCAGCGTCTTGAGGACGAAGCCCGTGTCGATCACGACGTGCTGGCCTATGTGGGCCGACCCGGAGGGCTTGTCCTGCGACACCAGGTACTGGTGCAGCTGACCGTCGACCGTGCCGTAGAGGTGGCCGGCGCCGTCGTACACCATCTTGTCGAAGGTCCAGCCGCCGTCCCAGATCTTGACGACCCCGGCGAGCCCCAGGGACGTGTTGTTGGTCTGGACGTCGACGCGGTAGAGGTCCCCGGCGGTCGACGTGACCAGCACCGTGTTGAAGTTGAGCGTCGCCATCGCCTTCGGCGTGAAGCCGAGGTTCGGGCCGATGAGCGTCTTGACGCGGTCGCCGGTGTTCGGCTCGATCTGCGTGTACGTCAGTCTGCCGTCCGTCAGCGTGCCGTAGATCGACACGTCACCGGTGCAGGAGGCGACGGCCTGCGCGGCCCCGCCGGCGACGGTGACCAGACCCAGGGACGTCGCGCCGACGGCGAGCGCGGCGAACGTACGGCGAACGGCATGGCTCAGCTTCATTGGTTCCTCCTGCGGCACGAAAGTCGAGCGGGCGCACGCACGTCCATGGCCCGCGCAGCCGCTCTGCAGGTACGGCTGCGCGAGACATTCGTGGGTGTGGCGCCCGGTGGCAGGAGCTACTTTTGTCGCAGGTCAGGACCGCCGGAAGAGAGAATCGGTGGCCACAAGAGTCCCTGGCCGCTTGGGTCCTGATGACGCGTGACCCAGGTACGTGCGGTGGGCGACGGTACCGAACCCACGGCTGGATTCAGTAGCAGTCAGGGAGCCAGGTACCGCTCCAAATGCGTGGGTCGGGTGGCCAAGGCAGGGGCAATGCCTCATAAGACGCCGTTTCTGATGGCGGGTGCATCTCGTTGTCGAGGTATGGCAGGCCTCGTGGAGCGGCTGGTGCCAGAGGAGCTGTGGGAACTGTTTCGGCGGGTCGTGCCGCCGACCGAGGTGGTCCGCCCGCAGGGCGGAGGGAAAAGCGAGCCGGCGATCGCGAGGTCTTGGCCGGGATCATCTTCGTCGCCACCTCCGGCTGCACCTGGCGACAGCTGCCGCCGGTGTTCGGCCCCAGCCGGCAGACGGTCTATCGGCGTTTCGCCCAGTGGAGCCGCGCACGGGTGTGGGCCCGGCTGCACCGTGTGATCATGGACTGGTGACGATCACGGGGTCGAGTACGCCGTTGTCCAGGCCGCGCAAGCCGGGGTCCGCCAGGGCCCCGAGGCCCGCGGCACGCAGGGGGGCCAGGACGTGGTCCTGGCGGGCGGCGGTGTTGTCGTGGGTACGGCCGGGCCGGACGGTGGATGTGCGCGACGGGCTCGGCGAGCCGCCCGGGGTACTGCCGTCAGCGGGAGCGGCGCCGGAGGGCGGCGGCATCGACGACGGGTACAGCGTCGCGCGCAGCCTGGGCGCGTCGGCGAACTGATCAAGGAGCTCCCGCTGCTCCGGCGAGAGGTGCTCGGGCCAGCTCCGGGTTTGGCTGTGGGACGGCCCGAGCCGTCGAGCGTGTCGACGGCCAGGTCGTCGACGACGTCCCTGACCCCGTCCTCCGGTACGGCCGCAACGTGGGCAGGTCGAGGTGGACGGTCACGCCTCCGGGCCCGAGGGTGATGTCGAGGGCCTCGTGGGCGACGGGCGCGTACTGGTGGGGCTCCGCCTCGACGAGGACGGTGATTTGCTCCGCCCAGAACTGCGCGTCACACCACCCCCCCCCGGTGCGGGTGGAAAAGGTGCAGGCATACTGCACTGGTGGCCTGGCCGCCGCCGGCGGCGTACTGGAGCCAGAACTGAGCGCCCTCCTCGCAACGGCCAAGAGCAGGAGACAGGCGAAGGCGAGGGCGCCACCGGGGTCCCGGCAGGCGTCAGAGCGCGCGATTCGGCAGGTGGCCTCGTCGTCGTGGATGACGCCCTGGCAAGCGCAGGCTCAAGCAGATCCAGTACCGACCGGACACAGTCGACGGCTGCCTTGCCGGCACTGGCCTTGCCATCCACGACTGACGAACCCAAGGAACGGCCAGCCGACACCTGGCCCTACGATCGCGGCACCCCGCCGAACGCTTGTGCCCGACGAATTGAGTGAGCCCGTGAGCGACGACGTCCACGGATCGGCTGCCCGCACTGCGGTGCCTCGATCGACACGGACTGGAAAGCCCTGTTCGCCGCCCGCCGGCTCTTTCGCGCCATGGACGCTGTGCCCGTCGACCACGGAACCGGAAACTGTGGCTTCGTTCGACCTCTCCGACGGGCATGTCACCCGGATCTGGGCGGTCCACAACCCGGAGAAGTTGCGTCCGTGGGCCCGGTGGTCCTGGGCCTGGACTGCACCGGTCGTCAGGTTGTCAGAGCCAGTGGTCCTCCGACCGGGACCGCGGACGGTGCCGCGTGGCCGGCCGGGATCCGGGGGCCATCGCCCAGTCGGAGCCGCCGCTGCGCCACCGCGGCCGGGTGGCCGCTCCCCTCCCGCGCGCCGCGCGCGGCCTGAGCCGGCCGGGGGCGGTCCCGTCGGGACCGGCGGCTGGCGCCTCCGGTGCCGGATGCGGGTAGGGCTTGGCAGGCAGGCCGTGCGCTTCCCGGAAGGCTGATGTCGTCGCCCAGGCCAGCCTGGGATTGACGGCGAATTCGGAGCGCACCTGCGCGAGCCGTGCCAGACGGCCGGGGCCGGCGTTCCGGATCAGACGCCGTACCTCCTCCTCCTTCAGGGAGTTGTCGAATATCCCGAGCAGCGTCGAGCAGAAGTAGAGGTAGGCGGCCATCTCCAGACGGAGCCGGTTCAGCTTCTCATGGGCACTCCGTACCGCCTCGGCATCGGTGGTACGGGGAGCCGTACCGACCGCGACGCGGTCCATCTCGGCCAGCAGGGAGGCGGAGGTCGGTGCCTGGGTACGGTCCAGGACCTCGTGGAGGGTGCACAGGAAGACACCGGTGTCCGGTTCCAGGTCGGAGTGCTGGGCGGCGATCTCCAGTGCGTGGACCTTGCGCTCCAGGTCGGCCCGCACCATGGCCCGGGTCAGGACTTCCAGCGTACGATCGGGTCCCGGCTTCCCCTTCGCGAGCGAGACCAGGCTGCGGGCCGCGCGGATGAGGTCCCGCGGCAGCCCTCCGGAGACGACGTGACAGAGGCAGAGGAAGGCTTCGGGCAGACCGATGACGCGCTGTCTCATCAGGGTCCGCGACATCGAGAGGTCGGCCGGACGGACGTCCACGACGGTGTCCAGCGACGAGTCGAAAGCGTCCCGGACGGGCAGCCCGCGCCGCTCGAACGAGCTCATGGCGTTGTCCGAGACGGAAATCAGGTAGAAGCAATCCTCCCGCCCGAAGATTCCCTTGATGTCGTTGATGAACTGGTAGACCTGGTCATTGGCGTCGATCTTGTCGAGTTCGTCGATGCCGATGAAGACCTTGCGGCGGCTGCGCTTCAGTGTCCGCAAAAATCCGTTCAGCCGGGCCACGAGTTCGGGGAATCCCATGGGATTCTCGGTCATCGTCGTATTCGCGGAGGCACCGGCCTCGATGCCCACGGGGGTCTTGATCCCGGTGGACCATGTGCGAGACATCGACTGCTGGTACACCAGCCCACGGAGCAGTATCGAAGCCTCGGCCGCCTCCGAGCCGTGAGCCGCCTCGATCGCGGCGGACTCGTCGGCGCCCCGCCGGCGGTCCCCGCGGTGGGTCGTCCAGAAGACCCAGCCCAGACAGGAGGCGAAGATCAGGATGATGGCCGAGGCCAGATGGGCCGGCGGTGTCCAGTGCACGCCGGCGATGATCAGCAGGGCGACCCCCCAGCAGCCCGCGAACGCGAGGACGGTCATGACGACGATGTCCAGGGGTGTGTAAGCCGCTGAGCCCTCGTCCTCCTCGTCCTCCTCGTCCCCGCGGGACCGCCGGGACAGGTAGTCATCGGGTACGACGGCGGCGCACACCCTGGAGAAGAGCAGCAGGATGAACTCCCGCGCGTCGTACTTGACCGGCGCCGGGACCAGCACTCGTACCGGTGGCTTGTCGGCCAGCGACTCCGCGACCGGGGCATGCTCCTTGGAGCAGTAGTGCCGCAGCAACGTGGTCTTCCCGACGCCTCGGGGCCCGGAGATGCCGATGCTGCCGCCGGGCATCGTCGAGATCAGCTGGTCGATCTCCCGCACCGCGGGCACCGTGATGAGGAACTGCGGGTCCTCCAGTTCCGCCAGCCCTTTGGGGTCGCGGATGTCGAGGGAGAGGGAGTACGAGGGTTTCCGATCGTTGATCTCCTCCCGCAGGAGCGTGGGCACCGCTCGCCACCGCAGGGCCGCTTTCCAGTCCCTCCGCGCGGTCTCCAGATTGCTCTTCAGCACCAGGTACCGTTCCGCCGCGGCGGCCCCGCGCCGGCGGCCACGGACCTTGCTGTGTACAGCACGCCACCCGATCGCGCCCATGGCGAGGACGGTGAAGACACCGGTGGCGTTTCCGGCGATTCCGCCGATGGCGAAGAAGGCCACGGCGAAGAGCAGGCCGATCGCGGCCCCGACGAACGCGACCAGGAGCATGAGGACTCTCCTCGGTGTGGCCCATCGAGTCTTCGCGGCGAGTGCCTCACCCATGGCCCGGGTCCGCGCCCCAAGCTCCTGGAGCCTGCTGAACTCGGGCGCATAAGCGGACTCCAGTTTGTCCCGCTTCTTCTTTATCTCCTTCCTCAATTCGTCGGGAGAAATGTGGGCATCCGCCATACCTGATATTATTTCCGGGTCGTTCTCCAGGGCGTGGGATATCGCACTGTCTATTTCCTGCTGCTGTGTCTCTTCCCAGTTCATCACCGCTCACCTGCCGTCAGAGGCGGCTCCCCCGTCACTCCCCTCCTTCCAGACTGGTCCAGTCGTGGACGCCCCGCAATGCGGGCCGGGACCATGTCATCGGGTGATTTCGACGTCGGTGAATCCGGCGGCTTCGAGGCCGGTGCGGTATTCCGCGAAGGACAAGGCGCCCGCGATGGGTAGCCCGTAGGGCGTTCCAGTCGCCGGGGTGGGTGGAACGCCTTCCACCCCGAATGCGCGGGCCACGACCCTGACCGACCTCGACAGCCCGGGGCCGGCTGACGGGCGGCTGGACGCTCATCGCTGACTGCGGTGGCTCGTGTGGAAGGCATCTCGCCATGACGTGGTCCTTGTCTGACCGACAAGGTGCGGATCACCACCGAGGCCATCGTCGGCGCCGTCACCGGCTCCGTCGCGGCACACAGGCCGCATGGTCCTGACCTGCGGTGAACGGCCACTCAGCCGCACGTCCCGTCATGCACGAGCAGCGGCCGGATTTGCTTTTCAGGTGCCTGTCAAGCGGGACGCGTTCCGGCCGGCGAGCCGGTGCATCGCTCTCCGGCAGCCCTCGCCTGGCTGCGGCACGGGTATGAGCTGGAGCAGGCCGTGAAGAAGGCCGTCCGGCACGTTCAAGACGATCCGCCTGCCGAATAGCCGGCGCGAACCTCTACCGCTCGTCGGGTCAGGTGGCCAGCACCTCTCCCGTCTCCTCGTCGAAGAGGTTGACCGAGCGCCGGGCCTGCTCCCGTACTCGCCGACACAGCGGCGGAACGCGTCTCGCACCACTTCCTCCCGGGTCCGCCAGTCGAGCAGCGCGGCCCGGACGACGGTCGAGTGTGTGGCGGGTGAAGCGGTGGCGTACGGCGGCGGGGCCGGCAGGGCGTCCCTAGGCTGCTCCTGTCGGAACGCCCTGCTTGATGAGCCAGCCCTCAGGTGTGTGTACCGATCTTCGAGTTCGCGGGATCGTAGCGCATCATCGGCGGCGGGCTCGGGTTGTACCGATGCCGGCTCCGACAACGAGCAGCACAGGCAGCGGTGCCAACCATGCTTGCCGGGCCGACGAGCCAGTCACGGTCATCACAACGCCGACCAGCAGGTAGACGGCGAGGAACGCAGCGATCAAGTTGCCCCACGGATGACCGCGAGTACTGTCTTCGATGTTCTCGATCCTGCGGCCGATCCCCATACTGACCTCCTAATGGCACGTGAGCCTGGACAAAAGCTCGCCTGAGATGTCAGGAAAGCCAGGCTTCGACGCTTTTACTTGGGAGATAACCTGCCGCGAAAGCTCCCGCTGTCGACACAAACCCGGTCTCTGGTCCGGTCGCCGCCCTGCAGACGGCACCTATCACGTACCCTGCCGCGAGGCTCGCAGACGAGCGAGCATCTGCTGTGCCATTGCCTGAGAACAGGTCCTGCCCGTACTCCAGAACTCTGCGGCGTTCTCCGCCCATCCGACGAACTTGTCGAGGTCGCCCAGGGAAAGGGTGCCTGTCGGATCCGACCGGTTGACGGGGTCGCCGCGGGCGTACAGGTAGGCGTTCTTCTCTTTCCCACTGGGGGCGGGTTGGGTGAAGCGGCCGAGCTGGGGGTCGTAGTAGCGGGCGCCCATCTTGCCGGGCGACGTCGTACGCCCGGCTCGGTGGACTCCACCGAGTGAAGCCCACCGCCCTGAACCGGATTGGGCCGACGCACATCACACGCAACGGGTGGTTGCCGTTGCTGAGGCTTCGCAGCTCCTTACCCGTGTGGCCGGGCTGCCGCGGCTCCGAACGCTTCCGCGGTACCGCCTTCGGCCTGCGGGGGCGAGGGGGTGTCGACGAAGCTGTAGGGCGGCAGCGGACCGTTGACTCGTAGTTCGAGGTGGGAGTGCTCCTGGTGGAATTCGTCGACCGCCGCCAGGAATCGCTCTGCTGAACCGCGGTCCACCAGGAAGGAGACATTGGCCAGCCAGCCGGTGCTCGGCGGGCCGGTGCTGACCGTTCTGGCCATCGGCTGTAGCGCCTGCGTCAGCAGCTGTGCGTCAGTGGCCTCGCGTGCCTGGACGGCGGCGGCGATCATCTCTCCAAGCCGAATCTTCTCTTCCTGCGTGCCGCCGCCGGCCTCGCGGTTCGCTTCCGCCAGGGCCCGGATGTCGTCGTGGTCGGCCATGATCAGGCGGAGAACGTCCTCTTCGTCGTGGGTGGCTTTGATGTTGTACTCCGCCGTGCCGCCCAGTGCTCGCAGCCGCTCCAGGAAGTGCTTCGCACGCTCGGCGAGCACCCGGGTCACCGTGTCGTCGTCTGGGGAGGCGCTGCCGAACCGCATCGGCAGCACCACGCCGCCCGCCCCGGCTTCGGCCAGTACCCGCTGGTGGGCAAGGAGATCACGGCGCTTGGGCCGCAACTGATCGGGGGCGTCGCTCACGATCGCGGCCAGCTCGCCCTGGCGCAGCACCCGCATCGGCCGCGGAGGATCTCCGATGCCCTCCAGGTCCTCGTGGAAAGGGGAGTGCGAGGCGCGGATGATCCCGTAGACGTAGATGCTCATCTGTCATCCCCCTCTTCCGCGCGCGCCCCGGTCGCCTCGACGCTCCCGGCCCGCCTGCTGGAAGGCACCGGACTCCTGGGCGCCGGGCAGGGCCGGCTTGCTCTTGCCGCGGGCGCCGGACTGCGTGAGCTCCGTGAGCCCGGCCGGTTTACCCGGCCCCGCTTCCAGATCGAGGCGGTTGCACGCCTCGGCGAAACGGAGGTAGGTGTCGACACTCGCGACCACGACCCGTACCTCGATCTTGAGTATCTCGATCCCGAGAAGGGAGACCCGCACGTACGCGTCGATCACCAGCCCCCGGTCGAGAATGAGTTCCAGGACGTCGTAGAGGCCGCTGGTACCGCCTCCGCCGCCCTGCTGTGGCGCGACGGTCATCGCGACCAACCCCTTGCCCGTCTGCCTCTGCGCGGTCCCGTCGACGCCGTCCCTCACTGCGACGCAGGCTTCCGACCCCGAGTAGCCGCCACCACCTGCGAACAAACACATGTACGAGCGGATCGAGCACCGCAGCACCGCGACCGTCTCGGACTGAGTCCCTTCCTGGACTCGCCTGCTCGGGGCGGTGGGCGGCTTCCAGGTGGACGGTTGGCTCCGCCCGCACGAGGGCGGTCAGCTCGCGCTGCGACAGCTCCTTGTGCTCCTTCGCGTTCCGGCGATCGAGCTGGTCGCCGAGAGGTTTTTGTCGAGGGCCCGATGGGACGGTGTCGGGCCGCCAGACGGCTCACGGCCGCGAATCGTCTACTGAACTCGAACTCGGCATGCCGAGTGGCGCCAGCCCGCATCCGGTCGGTGCATGCTGTGGCCGCTCCCACGGTGCCCTGTTCGGACCAACCCATTGGTGAGACCTCCGTCAGGCGCATTAGCTTCAGAACATGGGAGTGAGTGCAGTCCGGCTAACAGGCCGCGCAACGGTGCTGGCGAGCCTGCTGTGCTCCCTCCTGGCCGGAGGCGTCGACGTTCATGCCGAGGCGACCGCCCCACATCTGAGGCTGTATGTCCTGGGTGACAGCCTTGCCGGTGGCAGCGCCCAGGGCGGTAGAGGATCGCACGGCTGGCCCTCACTGGTCGCTGAACAACTGGGACTGACGCTGAATCTCGACGCCCAGGGTGGCACCGGCTACACCACTGGTGGCCGGCAAGAAGGCGGACGGCCGTACACACAGCGGATCAAGCAGGCCATTGCCGCGAAGCCGGACGTGGTCGTGGTCGAGGGCTCCCGCAACGACACCAGCCCGACGAAGACCCGAGCCGCCGCGGTAGACACCCTGCGCCGTTTGCGTGTAGGGCTGCCCCACGCGCGCATTCTGGTCATCGGGCCCATCTACGCGTTCCGACGACCGATCGGCTCACACCCGATCGACGCCGCGGTCTCGGCCGCGGCAGAGAAACTCAACCTGCCTCACCTGTCCCCAGTGCACCGTGGGTGGTTCACCGGATCCGCTCACCAGTTCATCGGAAGCGACGAAGTGCACCCCACGAACGCCGGCCACGCATACCTGGCCAAGCGGATCCGCCCCGAATTGTCACGGCTGTTGCGTACAAGGGCCGGGGACGGCTGACCGTTCTTTCCTTGCGAAATGCCGCAGGAGGCCCTGCGGCACGGACCAGTCCGGTCGCCGTAGTGATTCCCAGCCGCAGGAAGGGTGTCCCACCGGGGACCCGGCTCCTGCCACCGGACGGGCATCAACTACACCCGCACGAACTGCGCGGTGTGTGTGTCTTCCCCCGGCAGCCACAAGCTCTCACCAGGTGCGTGAAGGTGTCCACAGATGCCCAAGCGTGCCCGTCTTCCGTCTCCGTCAGCCTGTAATGCGTCTGCCGGGAAGGTCCTTGTCCCGTTCCACGGTGAGATCGTTCCCAGGCCGTCCTGAGGGCGAAGGCATTACTGCCGTGGTCGGCTGTGACGCCTGAGGGCTGTGCGGACGTTGACCGCCCGGGTGCCTCCGCCGGAGGAGCCCTTTGTGTCCAGGACTCACTAGAATCAACAATCGAGCTGTACGGCACCGGAGTTGGGGGCGTGATGCCGAACGTATTGACCATTGCACTGGACGGCGGGCGGCAGCTCCACGTCGAGGTCGAACAGCGGGACGACAACGTCTGGGACCGAACCGTCCGGGCGCAGGACGCCGCGCCGGCAGCCGGCAGGACCCTTCAGGAGACGCTTGCTCCCCTGCGACCCGCCATGGAGGCGGTCGTCGGCGAGCTACGCGCGGGCGTCGCTCCCCCGGACAGGATCAGTGTGGAGTTCGGCATCAGGTTCTCCGCGGACGCGGGTGTCATCCTTGCACGGACGGCCACGGAGGCGGACCTCACCGTCGCGGTGGAGTGGAATCGTCCGGCCGACAGCCCCGCTGGTCGATGACCGCCAGAGAGTCTGCGTTAGCCGGTGCCGTCGCCCGGGTGCACGGCAGGAACGGCGGCATCGTCGGCGCTGCCTTTCTCGTGGCGCCCGGACTGCTCTGCACCTGCGCCCATGTCGTGGCGCGTGCGCTGGGAACGGACGCACGGGATACCGTCCCACCGCCCGGCCGGGTCGGGCTCGACTTCCCGCTGCTGGCGGATGGGGACGCGGGCGACGGCCCACAGTCCGTCCAGGCAGTCGTGGCCGGCTGGCGTCCAGTGCGGCCCGATGATACCGGGGACATGGCGCTGTTGCGCATCGAGGGGGATCTGCCGTCCGGCACGGCGACACCATGGCTGGTGGAGGCGGACGAGCTCTGGGACGACAACGTGCGGCTCTTGGGATTTCCCTCGGGCAGTGATCACGGGGTGTGGGTCGCGGGCCGGCTGAGGGCCGTGCAGGGGGCCGGCTGGCTGCAGATGCAGAGTGAGGCCGGCCCGCAGGTGGAGCCGGGGTTCAGTGGAACGCCGGTATGGGACGTCGACCTCGGGGGAGTCGTCGGTATGGCGGTCGCCGCCGGGCGGGGAAGCACGATCGGAACGGCATACCTGCATCCCGCCTCATCGATCCTGCGCGCCTGGCCGGAGCTTGCGGAACATGCGCAGCCGTCATCTCCCTACCGAGGCCTGCAACCGTTCACCGAGGAGGACGAGCCCTTCTTCTGCGGTCGCGAGCAGGAAGTCGTGCGTCTGGAGCAACTGATCACCCGGCAGTCGGTCGTCGTGTTGTCCGGCCCGTCGGGCAGCGGGAAGTCCTCTCTTGTCCGGGCCGGGCTGTTGCCCCGGCTGAGACGGGCCGGGCACGTGGCGGCGGAATTCCGGCCGCCCCCGGGGCTCGGTCCGAGGGAAGCACTGGCCGGGGCGGTACAGCCGCTGCTGGACGGTGAACTCAGCCTGGCGGAGCTGACTGGGCGGTTGGCCGGAAACATCGGCGAGATCTCCGCACGGCTGGCGCGCCGTCATCCCGCGGGCGTCCTACTGTTCGTTGACCAGTTCGAGGAAGTCGTCACCGCCGAGCCGCGCGACGGCCGTGAACTGTTCCGGCTCGTGACCGCGCTGGCCAATGGCAGCCCGCGGTCCCGGCCCGTGCGGGCGCTGCTGACAGTGCGGTCCGGCTCCCTCGACCGATTGCTGACTCAGGAGAACCGGAGCGGGCTGCAGGAGGGCATGATGCTCCTCGCCCCCATGGACAGGGAGCAACTGCGGGCGGCGATCACCGGTCCGCTGAAGGCTGCTCCCGGTGTCGCCCACCAGGCGGGGCTGGTCGAGCGGATCCTCGACGACGCCGGCGACGGCCCCGGACGTCTGCCGCTGGTGGAGTTCACGCTGACCCGGCTATGGGACCGGCGTCGCGGCGGACGGCTCACTCATGAGGCCTACGACGCGATGGGCGGCGTCTCAGGCGCGGTCGCCGGGTATGCGGAGGAGCTGTACCACCGCCACTTGCGGGACGCGGAACGGGAGGCCGCCAGGCGACTGCTCGTCCAGCTCGCCCGCCCGGAGGACGACGGTGGTTTCACCCGGCGCACCGTGCGCGTCGGTTCCCTGCCCGAGGACCAGCGACGGGTGGCGAGCCTGCTGACCGACCGCAAGCTGCTGGTCTCCACCCAGGCGGTGGACGGTGCAGAGATGGTGGACGTCGCCCATGAGGCGTTGTTCCGCCACTGGGACCGGCTGCTGTCCTGGCTGACTGCGGACCGTGACTTCCGGGACTGGCAGGAACGGCTCCGAGAGGGTCTGCGCCAGTGGCAGCAGCTCGACGGCGGAAGCAAGGGGGCGCTGTTACGGGGAAGTGTGCTGGCGGAGGCGCTCCGGTGGCGCGAGCAGCGGCCGCAGGAGATGACGAGGGACGAACACGCCTTCGTGCAGACCTCGCTGGACCGTCACAGATGGGAGGTGCGACGGTGGCGGCTGATCACCGCGGTGATCACCGTACTCGCCGTTCTGGCCGCCACCATGGCAGGTCTGACCTATCAGCGTTCCCAGGAACTGACCCGGCAGCTACGCGCCCAGGCGGCGCGTCTGCTTGGGCAGGACGCGGTACGCAAGGCCGCCGACAGCCCGAGCACCGCGGCTCTACTGGCCCTGGCGGCTTGGCGCACGGACTCCAGTCAACCGGACTCGTACGGCGCCTTGCTGACGCTGTACTCCCAACTGCGCAACACTGAGTACGCGCTGGACCTTCCCGGCACCGACCACGCCCTGTTGTTCACGGCCACCCCGGACGGCCGGGCCGCGGCGGTGGTCGACCAGGTGGGAGCGGTTCAGGTCCTCACGGATCTCACCGGCCGGATGACCGTACACAGGCTTCCTCGGATCAGGTCGGTCACCGCCCACGAACCATTGCTGCGGCTCAGCCCCGACGGCCGTAAGGTCGGCGTACTCGATGACAGGGAGGGGTTGTCGGTGTGGGACGTCGCCCATCCGGACCGCCCTGTACGGCTGCCCGTGCCCGCCTCCTGGAACGCGGCCGAGAACACGACCGACCTCGCCTTCTCCCCCGACGGGTCCCAGGTGCTCGCCCTGTTCGCGGCGGACGATGACAACTCCGGAGACCGGCTGGGGCTGTGGAACCTGCAGCGCCGGACGCTGGTGTCCAGCACACCGCTGCCCGCCGGCCGCTCCTTCTACTCCGCGCGCCTCTCCCGGCCCTCTGGAACAGTCGTACTCAAGACAACGGAACGCTATGAGCGGTTCGACCTACGCACCGGCACTCAGCTCGGCAAGGTCTCCGCCTTCGGTCTGGACGGCCTCGGGCTCGACGCTCAAGTGGTCGTCGACTGCCCTAATGACCGGCTCCGAGTGCGGCCCCTGACCAGGCGGACACCGAGGTACGAGATCGACAGCATCCACTGTGACGGCATGACACCCCTTGACGCCAGCGGCCGTTACGCCGTCATCGAGACCGGGGACGACGGCGTGCAGTCGATGGCGGCGGTCGACTTGCGGACGGGCCGGGTGTCTCACGGCATGGTCCCCGAGACAGACGGTGCCAAGGAAGCCGGCTTCCTGGTGCTGCCACGCAGGGACGGGAAGTTGACCGTACTCGGAATCAAGGGTGGCACGGTGCTGCGCTTCACCCTGCCACAGTCGGACGACTACCCGGACCTGCCCACACCAAGAGGTGGTCCCATCCCGTTACTCACCCCCGACCGACGGTTCCGCATCCTGGAGGGCGACGACGCGGGCAAGGCCACACTCGCCGTCCTCGACACCCGCACCGGCAGAAGGTACGAAGCCGGGGCGGCAGCGCGTCAGAGGCTTTCTCCGACGTATGCGGCACTGCGCCAGAACGCCATCACCTCCGACGGCCGCCACCTGGTCGCCCGTAGCGAGGACCAGCTCGCCGTCTACTCCCTGCCCCGGCTGTCACTGCAGCATCTGGTCCGGCTGCCGGGCCCCGCGACGTCGCGTGCACAAGCCACCGGGGCCGTTGCCGCCGCTGATGACGGCAGCGTCCTCACCCTCTACGCGGGCATCCTGGCACGCTGGGACCCCTCCACCGGGCGGGCCATCGGTTCCCCCCTTCCCTTGCACACGAGGGACACGTCACAGCAGTGGCTGGCGGCCAACGGCCAGTCGCTGTGGCCGCGTCCACGACACCCGGGGCAGGTGCTGGTCCGTGGCCGCGACGGAGAGATGTGCCTGTGGGACCTCCGCGAACGCCGGCTGGCCGGCGCGTTCCAGGCCAACCCCGACGCCATCAGCAACTGGGAGACAGAAGTCTTCGATCCCTCGGGGAGCTCCCTCGCAACGCTCAACAACATCAAAACGCTGGACAGCGCGCGGATCGAGTTCCGCAGTGTGCCGGACTTCCGTCTGCGAGCGCCCACGGTCTCCGCGGGTAGGACCGGCCACCTCATCGGCCTGACCCGCGACGGGCATCTGATCTCCACCGACTTCGAGAACCTGCAACTGTGGCAGGCGGGGAGAACACTGGAGATCGCCAAGCTGCCCGTCGGGCGAATCTCCGCGCAATGGTTCCTGGGAGATGACGACCTGGTAGCTGTGACCACCTCGGGCACCCTGGCGCTCCCGCTCGACCCCGGCCTCTGGTACCGAGAACTCTGCCGCGGCTTCAACCGCCCCCTGACCGCCCAGGAGCGTCGCCTCCTGCCTCCAGGCGCCGCCACCCCGGGACCCTGTCCCAAGTCCTGAAGCCGGCGGCGACACGCAGAGTGGGAGTCGTCCGTGTTGACAGCCGGGGCCCAGTTGAGGCAGGAACCTTCCTCGGTGATCACCATGCCGACCGAGTAAGAGAGCGAGCGCCCGCGCTGGGCAGGACCCACCCCAGGCACGGTTCTTCCACCTCATAGAAGGTGCAGTCGTCTCGTTTTTGTTGACGTGCTCGTAGGCCTAGGAGGCCGCGTAGTTGACGGTTTCGTGCAACAGCGCCTCGTCGCTGCCTTCGGTCGCCGCCGCGGTGACGTCTGGATGCTGGGCGGGAAGATCGGGTGCAGTGGCAGCTCGTCGTACCGCTCGCGGCCCTGGGCGATGAGCCGGCGCGGAAGTCCATGAAGGCGTCGTCGGAGGAGCCTCCGCCGATCATGTGGCCGGCTGCCCACACGTCCCAGCGGTAGATGGCCCCGTGGACTGATCGAAGCACTGCTGTGTCGGGGCGGCGTCGGTGCGTGCCGGCGGTTCTCGCGTCGAGACGAGATGCTCGGCAGCCTCTTCTGGGCCGGTCGGTCGGCTGCGCGGGGGCGGAGGGCGGGGCCGGCGGTGGACCGCATCACGGGCTGGCGCGGCCGCCTCGATCGGATGGCTGCGGTGTGGGGTCAGCGCTGTCCGCCGTGTGCGGGAGGCGTAGGTCCGCCAGGGTCTGGGCCAAGGACTGCCAGACATGCGCGGCCAGGTCCAGGTTCTGGGACTCCGCCGCCTGACGGCCGAGCCGCTGGAGGCGGTCGATGCCCTCGTCGACACGCCCGGACAGGATCATCAGCCGACCGTCCAGGACCGACAGCCGTACCCGGTCGCGGTAGGACAGACGCAGGTCCTCCTCGGCCAGCAGTGTGCCGCTGATCGCGCGGGCCTCGTCCGTCCGGCCCCGGTGGAAGGCCAGATGGGCCTGCAGTGCGCGCAGCTCCTGGATCTGCACCGGCGTGCCGATCAGGTCCACGACGGACGCGGCCTCGGTCAGCCACCGCTCTGCCGCGGCCAGTCGGGGCGGTGACATCTCCAGCGCGGCGGCGGTGGCCGCGGCCCGGAGCCGGATCCAGAGGGTCAGGTCGTCCCTGCCCTCAAGGAGTCGCAGGGCCGTCTCCAGTCCGGTCCGGGCGGAGGTGTGGTCACCCTGACGGTTGCGGACCATGGCGACGGTCCACCACCCCTCGGCCGCCTGTGCCGGTTCGGTCTTGGGCAGCCAGTCCCGCACGAGTTCGTCGACGTGCCTCGCGGCCACGTCCAGCCTGCCCAGCTCGGTCTCGATGCCGATCAGCACCATGAGGGCAGCCGTGGTGTCGGACACGGGCAGTTCCTCGGCGCGCGCGAGGGAGAACGCCTGGGCGGCCGCCGGTTCCGCCGTGCGCATGTCGCCCAGGGCGCGCATGCAACGGGCGTACTGCACGTATGACCGCACCCGCAGTTCGGGCACCTCCAACAGCTCGCTCAGCTCAAGGAGTTGCAGCAGACGTCCGCGCTCCTGCGGGTAGTCGCCGAGACGGCCGGCCGCGCGGCTCAGCAACCACAGAGCCTGCCAGCGGGCGGCGGGATCGTCGTCCGCGTGCTGGTCGACCGCCCTGCCGAGGGCCGCGATGTCGCAGGTGCCGGACGGCGCCGACAACACGGCCGCCAGTTCACAGGTGAGCGACCGCTGGGGTGAAGGGGCGGTGAGGGCGGACGCGTCGACGCCCAGCCGCTCGGCGAGATACGCGGTGGCGCGTTCGGTGGGCCGGCGCTCCCCCGACTCCAGGCGCGACAGGTACCCCGTCGACATACCGTCGCCGACGAGCCCTGCCTGGCTCAGGCCTCGCTCCAGCCGGAGCCTCTTGAGCCGACGGCCGAAGTGCGGCTGTTCGAGCATCTCCCACCTCTGCTCCCGTGACGCATGCCAGACCTCCGCCCCTCGGCCCGTTCGATCGGAGATCTGGAGTTGTCAACACTTTACGAATCCCCCTGAGGGGCGGCAAGGCGATAACCGGGCAGCAACTCACCTGGTCAGTGGGCGTGTTGCTGTCCGGCGACCGGCCGATGGGTGACCGTGAACCACCACAACGACTGGGCCGGACAGAGAAGTTGGCACGAGATTCAGGTCATCTGGCAAACCCTTGCCAAGGGGGTTGCCACCCCTTAGCCTCGAAGGTGCCGTCCTGACGCGATTCCCCCAACTCGTTTCATGGAGGTCTCCGTGCCGCGCCACGCCCGACCGGGCTCAACGCGAAGGTCCGTCCTACGGCTCGCCGCACTCGGTCCACGATCGGTCCGCACGCCACCTGGCGAGATCGAGTGGCCGTGACAACGTTATCCGGCGATCGGCCGAACCTCGGGCGCATTCGCCCTCCGTGACCAGCCGTCCGGGACCCTCCGCACACGCCCACCGGCCCACCCTCACGCGGAACAGCAGACCCCGGCCGCCAACGAGGTGGCCCGCCTGTGCGCCGGACGCTCGCCGACACCCTGGCACCTACGCGCCGGTCCGTCCCGCACCACACCCCGCCCCCACCACGCGCAGCAAAAGGACGGTACGTCCGTGGCGACCACGAGTTTCCCCGACGCCTCGCCCCGCAAGCACCATCCCACCGCACACCCGGCCCCTCCCCTCCGCCACGCACCGCTCACGAACAGCTCACACCCCGCTCCCGCGTCGCGGGCCGTCTGCACGGCCCGCACTCTGTCCGGCGACCTTGTCATCACGGCCGCTGAGCCGGAGTTCGCCCGGCACTTCGGCCTCAGCGCGGAAGAGATACGCGGGTATCGCCTCCTCGACCTTGTGCACTCACCCACACCCGCCCAACTGCGGGAACGGTTCCTCGCTCTCTCCTCGGGCCGCCGGCCCCGATTCACCGAGCAGGTCATGGGCAAGGACGGTGCCGGCGGACTCTTCCGGGCGGACCTCACCGGCATCGCCGTGCACGGCCTGTCCGGTGAGACGTCCGGCGTCGTCGTTCTTCTTCGCAGCCTCGCCGCCGCCCCCACACCTGCATCACCCACACCGCAGCAGGACAACGCACCGGCGGCCGGCGACACACCTGTGCTCAGCGCTCTCGACGCGCAGGTGCTGGAGGGTGTGGCACGCGGCGAATCGACAGTGCAGCTGGCCTCCCGCCTGTACTTGAGCCGCCAGGGCATCGAGTACCGCATCGGTCAGATGCTGCGGAGGTTCGACACCCCCAACCGGCCCGCGCTGGTCTCTCGTGCGCACGCGCTGGGAATGTTCGCCGCCGGTCAGTGGCCACCACGCGTACGGCCGGACCGCGTCAAGTCCTAGGCGCGGAAGTCTCCCTCGACGAGGGCCGTGGCGTCAGGAACGCCACGGCCCTCGTGGTACGGCCGCCTGCGGCCGCCCTTGGGAGGCGCCGCACACAGCCACCATCGAGAGGTCGCCGTGGGATCAGGGCGTGGCCGCCTCCGGGAAGGACGGTGCGGGCCATTCCCTGTCCCCCGGGGGTCGTCGTGCCCCCGGCTCACGCCGCCGAGGGCTGCCAGGCCTCCTGAAAGCGGCGGCGGGCGCGGAAGAGGCGGGACCGTACCGTGCCCACGGGCAGCGCGAGCACCTCCGCGATCTCCTCCTCGTTCAGACCGTAGGCGCGCAGGGTCAGGACCTGCCGGTGCGCCCGCGACAGACGTTCGAGCACATCGCTGATGTGCACCGCGTCCAGCGGGTTCGCCTGCTGCTGCGACTCGACCTGTCCGCAGGTCTGTTCCTCGCCGAAGCGTTTGGCGGTGCGCACGGCCTCGCGGACCGTCACCGCGCGCACCCACCCGTAGAAGGCCACCGGTTCGCGCAGCTGGCCCAGCCCGCGGTAGATGGCCAGCAGCGCCTCCTGGGTGGCATCGGCCGCGTCGTCACGGGTGATGGAGCGGCAGATCCGCGTGACGTAGGGCGTGATGTGGTTCAGCAGGTGGTTCATGGCGTGCTCATCGCCCGACTGGGCGCGCGGCAGCAGCGTCAGGGGGGAGGCGAGTTCGCTGACGGTGGACATGTCGCAGGAAGACTCCTTACGGCAACCGGGCGTGATGCGGAAGTGGGGTGGCGTTCAGCCCGCGTCGGCGGTGGCGGGCTCACGCTGGGCCGCGGACGCGAAGGCGAGGAGGCCGTCGAGCACCTCGTCGCGGAAGGCCCGCATGAAGGACGGGCTGAAGCAGGCGGTGTAGTGCGGGAACTCGATGGCCAAGCGGCCTTCGAAGGAGACCACGCACGCCATGACGGGGCTGCGGCCGGCTTGCGGGAAGTAGTGCTCGCGGGCGGGCACCAGGCGGACGTCGACCATCCGCAGGTCGCCGGGCAGGCGGGGTCCCGGGACGACACCCATGTTGGTGACGATCACCGTGGCCAGTTGGAGCGCGGGGTTGCGGGGGATCTCGGGGGTGATGCGCATCTCGCGGAAGTGACCGCCGCCGGAGATGAAGTCACTCACCCGGGCGTGGACGGTACGCGCCAGATCCAGCGGGTCGGAGTTCGCGGCCACGTCGAGGGTCTGCAGGTGCGTGGTGACCGCCGGCACCATGACGGACGCCGGCAGCGGTGGCGTCAGCCGGGAGCGCAGGTCGATGGGAGACAGGCAGCCGAGGGTGCGGGGGCCCTCACCGTCGAGGCGCCGTCGGGCCGTGCTCAGCAGGGCCGCGGCGATGAGCGCGTGCACGGACACGCCGGCCTGCCGCGCCCTCTCCCGCAGGCGTGTGGTGTGTTCGGTGTCCAGAGTGAGCCGGCACACCTCGATGTGCCCCTCCCCCGCCCCGGCGGCCGTCGCCTGGTCCGGGGTGTGTGCCGCGTCGTAGGGCACCAGCTCGACCGGGTGCCGCTTCGTCTGCGTGACGCGGGCGTCGAGGTAGGCGGCGGTGTCCGCCTCGTCGGCCGGGGGGAGCAGTGTGCTTGCCGTGCGGTCATTACGAGATGACCGAGCCGGAGCCGATCGCCCGCATCGGAGAGACGGTCGCCAAGGCCCTGCGCGCCCTGAGGTACTGAAGCCCACGGCCGCCCGCGCTCGTGACCGACCCCGGACCGCCGCCCGTGCGCCCCCTCCGTCCACCGAGTCCGCTGATGCCTCCCGCACCGACGTGGTGGACGCCCCACCCGTCCGGCCTCGGGCGGGTCGCGGTGGAGGTGGTGGCGACGGGCGTCGACCGCCACCCGTCCGGGCGGCGCCGGGTGAGCCGGGGCCGGCACGAGGCCGAGCACTGGGGCCGGCTGCCGGACATCTCCGACGAGGGGGGCCATGAGTCGGTGGGTGAGCGGCGCCCGCGCCTTCGCCGGCGCTTCCGGAACGTGCTCGGCGAGCGCCGCAACCCGCGTGTCGTGCCGGAGCGCTCGGGCTGCGGCACCGTACCCACGTCCCCGCACCTGTTCGACAGCGGCGGCATGGTCGTCAGCCGCGGCGGCACCACCGGCTACGACGGTGACGTGGGCCTGCGCTCTCTGTGGATGCGGCAGAGGCGGCCGCCTTCGCCCTCGCCCTCGCCTGGCACGAGATCGGCCCGGTCCACCGGCTGCGCGGAGGCAAGAGTTCACGCCTCCGGGCGCGCGTCGACGGGGCTGCCGGAAGGCGGTCGTCCGCTGCTCGGACGGCCGGCGAACCGGGCCGGCAGGCGCGCCGGGCCGGCAGAGGACACGCGTGCGCGGGCGCTCCTGCTCCGGCGGGCCGGGGGTGTCCCCATGGCCGACGGCTTCCTAGGCGCAAGCGGACCCGGCACCCCCTAATCAGCCGCGTCGCACATGCCCTCGGCCGATGCGGGCGCGGCGTCGGCCCAGCCCACCACGTAACTGAACACGCCCGCGCCGACGCGCAGTGAGCGCACCCGCACCGCGTACGCAGGATCCGCGCGCAGAGCGATCCGCAACTCCTCGCCGCTCGGCCTGGCCCACAGGTCCCGCAGCGTCCTCATCGACGTGGCCGTGGCCTGCCCCACCGCGAGGTACAGCGCCTTCCACGCCGCCTCCTTGGCCGAGAACAGGGCCGTCAACGGCCAGGGCGTGCCCTCCGGCCCGGCAGCGGTGTCCACCAGCCGTGCCTCGTCCGCGCGCAGCACCAGACGTGCCGCGCCGGCCGGCAGCGGCCGCAGCTCCAGGTCGCAGCCGAGCGGGGCGTCCTTCCCCGGCCCGCGGGCCACGGCGACGGCGATCCCGGCACTGTGCGAGATCGACGCCGCCCGTCCGGGCGCGAACACCGGCAGGCGACCCGCGCGAGGAATCTCGCCGCAGTCCAGGCCCACCGCGCGCAGGGCCCGGCGGGCGGCCTGCCGCCCGGCCAGGAACTCCCGGCGGCGGCGTGGCGCCATCGGTGCCGCCGCGGCCGCCTCCGCCGGGCCGCCCGGCCCCAACCGCGGCTCACCGACATGGGCGAGCCCCAGACCCAGCCCGGCGGCGTCCGGCAGGGGGCGCAGCCGGGCCAAGGCGGCGACGGCCGCGGGCAGGCACTCGGCGCCGGCGGCCAAGGCCCCGTCCCGCTCACGGTGAAGAGAGCCGGGCGCCGCGGCGAGAACGCCGGGGGCCGCGCGGCCGTACGTCCCCTGCCCGCCCGGGTCTGCGCCCCGGCCGCAGGCGGACCCGCCGGGGCCGGTCAAGACGCCGCGCTCCGCGCACCGCCCACCGTCAGCCCCGCAGCAGCTTCTTGATGATCTTCCCGGCGGGGTTGCGCGGCACCTGCTCGATGAACTCCACGTACCGCGGGCGTTTGTAGGGCGCGAGCAGCCGTGCGACGTGGCCCAGCAGCTCCGCCGCACTCACGTCCGCGCCCGGCTCCGGGACGACGTAGGCCAGCGGCACCTCGCCGTAGTCCTCGTCGGGCGTGCCGACGACCGCCGCGTCGTGGACCGCCGGGTGGGTCATCAGGGCACGTTTTCGATCTCCGACGGGTAGACGTTCTGGCCCGCGCGGATGATGACGTCCTTGGTCCGGTCCACCAGGCTGATGCGGCCCTCGTCGTCGACGAATCCGAGGTCGCCCGTCCTGGTCCAGCCGTCGAGGGTGATCTCGCGGGTGGCCCGCGGGTCGTTCCAGTAGCCCTGCATGACGCCGGGCCCGCGCACCACGATCTCGCCGATCTCCCCGCGCGGTACCTCCCGTCCGTCCCGGTCGACGGCGCGGGCCGACATGCCCGGCACGACCCGTCCGCAGGGGATGCGGGCGGTGACGTCCCCGGGAGCGGGGTGCTCGTCGGGGCCGAGGGTGACGAAGGGGCCGCCGACCTCGGTCATGCCGTACACCTGCCGGAAGCCGCAGCCCAGCCGCTCCACCGCCTCGGCGTACACGTCCAGCGGCATGGGCGCGGCGCCGTAGAGGATCTCCCGCAGCGAGGAGAAGTCGGTGCGCTGCGCGGCCTTGGCCTGGAGCATGAACCGCAGCATCTGCGGGACCATCCACATGTGCGTGGCGTGGTGACGTTCCACCGCGGTCAGCGCCCGCTGCGGGGTGAAGCCGGGCATCAGCACGACGGTGGCACCGGCCGCCATGTACGTGAGCGAGACGACCATGCTGCCGTGGTACAGCGGGCAGCAGTTGACCAGGACGATGTCGTCGCCGGGCCGGGCCATGACCAGCCAGCCCAGGGCGATCGCCCGGAACGAGCCGCTGTCGACGGTGACGCCCTTGGCCTGTCCGGTGGTCGCCGAGGTGTGCAGTACGGCGATCGGGTCGGTGTCGGCGACCCGGGGCAGCTCCCGCTCGGCCGCCAGGGTGCCCAGCGTCGCGAAGGCGGGCTTGTCCAGCGCCATCCGGACGCGCACCGACTCCGGCAGCCGGGGATGGCGGTCCAGCAGGTCCGACTCGCCGAGCACCGCCACCGCGCCGACGCGCTCGACGATGCCGGCGACCTCGGGCTCGGCCAGGCTGTGGTTCAGTGGCACGAACAGGGCACCCAGGCGCGCGAGCGCGAAGTAGCTCTCCAGGACCTCGATGCGGTCCTTGGACAGGACGGCGACCCGGTCACCGCGCTCGATGCCCAGCTCCGCGAAGCCGTGGGCGAGTTCGGCCGTGCGGTCGTGGAACTCCGCCCAGGTGACGCTGCGGTTCTCGTCCACGAGCGCGGTCCGGTCGGGGAAGCACTGCCGGTTGCGCTCCAGCAGCTGCGTCAGCCACATCACGCACCGCCGGCGGCGCCGGCGGCGGAGCGCTCGGCCACGAACCGCTCGTAGTCGGCGATCGTGTGCAGCTTCTCCATGTCCTCGGCCGTGATCTCCACACCGAGGCGCTGCTCGACGAGCAGCACCAGACGCACCAGGTCACCGGAGTCGATGCCGCTGGCGGCGAGGTCGACGTCGTCGCCGACCGCGTCCGCGTACTCGGCGGTGCCGGTGAGTTCGACCAGCAACTCCCTGATGGTGCTCATGGGTTCCCCTTTCGCCGCGGCATGCCGGCCGCCGTCGTGCGGGCTGAACTGTCACCCCCTCAAGAGGCGCTCGCGGCTGCCCGCACTCCCCGGGCGGCCCGTGAGCTTTGTCACGCGTCGGGCCGCGGGCGGCAGGGATAGCCGGGCCACCAGCCCGGCCTCCTTACCGAAGCGAAGACACCTGCTCCGCCCGGTGCGTCCCGTGCTGCCGCGGGACGCGGGCGGGCCCCGAACCAGGGAGTGATGCACGTGCCCAGGCAGCCGGTACAGGTCCGGTTCGCGGCAGGACGCCCCGTGCGCCCCACCGTCGCGGCGAACCTCGCTCGCACGGGCGGTGCCGGGTGAGCGCGCGGACGGCCGTCACCGAGGACGCCGGGCAGGAGGAGTCGCTCACGCGCTTCGAGGCGCAGATCGCCCGGGGCGAGACGATCGAGCCGCGCGACTGGATGCCCGACGGCTACCGCCGCATGCTGATCCGTCAGATCGCCCAGCACGCCCACTCCGAGATCATCGGCATGCAGCCCGAAGGGGCCTGGCTGACCCGGGCCCCGTCCCTGCACCGCAAGTCGGTGCTCATCGCCAAGGTCCAGGACGAGGCCGGCCACGGCCTGTACCTGTACTCCGCCGCCGAGACCCTGGGCGTGGATCGCGCCGACCTGCTCGACGCCCTGCACCTGGGCCGCCAGCGCGCCTCGGCCACCTTCAACCACCCGGCGCTGACCTGGGCGGACACCGGCGCCATCGCCTGGCTGACCGACGGCGCCGCCGTCATCAACCAGGCCCCCCTGTGCCGCACCTCCTACGGGCCGTACGCGCGGGCGATGCGCCGCGTCTGCCAGGAGGAGGCCTTCCACGTGCGTCAGGGGTACGACCTGATGCGCGCGCTGTGCGAGGGCACGCCAGAGCAGAAGGCGATGGCGCAGGACGCGGTGAACCGCTGGTGGCTGCCGGCCGTGGCGCTGATGTTCGGGCCACCCGACACCGAGGCGGGCGGGGCCGACGCCCGGACCGCCGCGCTCGGGGCCGCCGTCTCCCGACGTGCGATGGCCTGGGGCATCAAGCGCCACACCAACGACGAACTGCGCCAGCGCTTCGTCGACCAGTGCGTCCCGCAGGCCGGGCGCCTGGGCCTGACACTGCCCGACCCGGCCATCCGCTGGAACGAGGAACGCGGCCACTACGACTTCACCCCGATCGACTGGGACACCTACCGCACGGCCCTGGCCGACGACACCCACTGGGCGCGCCGACGCGTCGACCACCGCAGGACCGCGCACGAGGACGGCGCCTGGGTACGGGAGGCCGCCGCCGCGTACGCCGCCCGCGAGGAGACCGCCGGATCCGTGGTCGGCTCCGGCCCGGTCGTCCCCCGACAGGCGCAGGAGGAACGCGTATGAACCGCAACGACGAGGGCGCGCCCGCGTCCTGGGAGGTCTTCCTGCGGGCCCGGCGGGGCCTGGCCCACCAGCACGTGGGCTCGGTGCGTGCCGCCGGTCCGGACGCGGCGCTGGCGGTCGCCCGCGATCTGTACACGCGCCGCGGCGACCCGCTGTCGCTGTGGGTGGTGCGTTCGGACGCCGTGCACGCGGTCTCCCCGGACGAACGCGACCCGTACTTCGCGGGCGCCCACGGCAAGCCGTACCGGTATCCCGAGCACTTCCCGCCGCTGACCGAGAAGGGGTCGGAAGGTGACCACGACCAGTGACAAGCGGGCTGACCGCGCGGTGGACCGGCGGCCGGCTCCGGCCTCGTCCGGCGACACCCCCGGGGTGAGTGCATCCGGTCGTCCGACGCGCGCCGCCCACGGCCCCGCCGACCTCGCCACGTACCTGCTGCGCCTGGGTGACGACGCCCTCGTGCTCGGGCAGCGGTTGTGCCAGTGGATCACGCGCGCCCCGATGATCGAGGAAGACCTGGCCCTGTCCAACATCGCCCTGGACCTGATCGGCCACGCCCGCACCCTGCTCACCCTCGCCGGACGGCTCGACGGAACCGGCCGCACCGAGGACGACCTCGCCTTCACCCGCCACGAGCGCGACTTCACCAACACTCTGCTGACGGAGCTGCCCAACGGCGACTTCGCGGTGACCGTCGCCCGCCAACTCGCGTACACCCACTACGCGTCCCTGCACTACGAGGCACTCGCCGGCTGCCCGGACCCCGAACTCGCCGCCTTCGGCGCGCGGGCGGTCAAGGAAGTCGCCTTCCACCGGCTGCACGCCGACCGCTGGACCCGCCGGCTGGGCGGCGGCACGGCCGAGAGCGCGCGCCGGATGCAGCAGGGGCTTGAGCGGGTGTGGCCGTACACCGCCGAACTCTTCGACGAGGACGACCTCGTACGACGCCTGGCCGCCGCCGGCACGGTGCCCTCGCCCGCGCCACTGCGCCCGGTGTGGGAGCAGCGCGTCACCGAGGTCGTCACCGGGGCGGGGCTCACCGTGCCCGTGCCCTCCTGGGAGGCCCGGGGCGGCCGTTCGGGCCTGCACACGGAGGAGTTCACCGGCCTGATCGGCGAACTGCAGTCGGTGCGCAGGCAGTTCCCCGGAGGGACCTGGTGAACGACACCGAACGGACCGCGGCGCCGCTCGCCGCGGAGGAGGTACGCAGGCGGGTGGAGGCGCTGCCCGACCCCGAACTGCCCGTGATCGGTCTCGGCGACCTGGGGGTGGTGGGCTCCGTCGGCCCGGGACCCGACGGGAGCCTGGAGGTGGAGATCACCCCCACCTACCTGGGCTGCCCCGCACTGCCCGCGATCACCGCGGCCGTCCGCGAAGTCCTGGCCGACTGCGGCCACCCGGACGGCCGGGTGCGGCAGGTGCTGTCCCCGCCCTGGACGACCGACCGCATCACCCCACGCGGGCTGCGCGCCCTCGCCGCCCACGGCATCGCCCCGCCGGTGCCCGCGGCGGCCGGCGGCCCGGTCGCCGTGGAGCTCGGCGCCGTCGCCTGCCCGCACTGCGGCTCGCGCGCCACCCGGCCGCACAGTCCCTTCGGCCCGTCCCGCTGCCAGTCGGTGCTGTGGTGCACGGTGTGCCGCGAACCCTTCCCCCACCTGACCGCGCTGTGAGGCACACCGTGAACACCGCCGCCACCCCACCGCCCGCCCGGCAGGAGACGCCCGCCGAGCGGCACGTGCGCCGGGGCACGCGTACCCGCTGGCACCCCGCCACGGTCAGCGAGGTGTGCCATCTGACCGCGGACGCCGTGGCCGTCACCCTGGAGGTGCCCGCCGGCCTGCACGAGGTCTTCGCCCACCAGCCCGGCCGGCACGTCGTCGTACGCCACCGCCGCGCCGACGGCGAACTGCGCCGCGCCTACTCCCTGTGCCCGCCCCCGCACGACACCTCGGCCCTCCGCCTGGTGATCAAACGCGGTGCCCCGGACGGTTTCGGGGCCTACGCGTCCCGCCGTCTCGCGCCCGGCGACCGGCTCGAACTGTCCGCGCCCGCAGGCCACTTCGCTCTGCCCGAGCTGCCGGGCGCCCACCACGTCCTGATCGCCGGCGGCTCCGGGATCACCCCGCTGGCCGCGCTGGCCGCCGACGCCCTGCGCCGGGACGCCACCTGCCGGGTGTCCCTCGTCCACTCCGTCCCGACCGCCGCGCAGGCCCTGCTCGCCGACGAACTGGCCGCCCTCAAGGACATGTTCCTCGACCGCTTCACCGTCCTTTACGTCCTCACCCGCGACGAGCAGGGCACCGACGGGCCGTTCCGCGGACGGCTGGACGCCGACAAGCTGTCCGGCCTGCTCACCGTCATCGGCGCCCGGCCCGCCGAGGACACCACATTCTCCCTGTGCGGACCACCGGGGATGATCGCCACCGTACGGCGGTTCCTCGACGGCCGAGGTGCCGATCCGGCGCTCGTACGCTGGGAGTCGTTCACCTCCGGGTCCACTTCCCCCTCCGCCGGCACCGTACCGGCCCTGCGGCCGGCCCCGACCGCCGGGACGAGCCGCGTCACCGCCCTGCTCGACGGGCACCGCCGGCGGACCACCGTCGGACCGCAGGACACGGTGATCCTGGACGCCCTGCTGCGCGCGCACCCGGACGTACCGTACGCCTGCCGCGAGGGTGTGTGCGGCAGCTGCCGCGCCAAGGTCCTGTCCGGACGGGTACGAGCCGACCGCCAGCACGCCCTGGACGACCGCGACCGCGCCCAGGGCTACACGCTCGTGTGCCGGGCACGACCGGACTCCGCCGAGGTGGTCCTCGACTTCGACGCATGACGCCCGCCCGGCGTCCGACTCAGGGCACCCGCCCGCAACCACCGCACCCCGTCAGCACGCACCGAAGGAGACGCACGTTGAGCACCACCGCCCGCCTCGCGGGAAAGACCGCCCTGGTCACCGGAGGCAGCAGGGGAATCGGCCGGGCCATCAGCCGTCGCCTCGCCCAGGACGGGGCACTGGTGGCCGTGCACTACGGCCACGACGTGAGCGCCGCCGAGCGGACCGTCAAGGAGATCGAGGCCGACGGAGGCCGCGCCGTCGCCGTGCACGCCGAACTCGGCGTGCCCGGTGACGCCGACACCCTCTGGTCCGCCTTCGACCGGGCCCTTGCCGACCGGGGCGCGGACGGCGGTCTCGACATCCTCGTCAACAACGCGGGCATCACCGTCCCGCGCCGCATCGCCGACGTGACCGAGGCCGACTACGACCGGGTGTTCGCGATCAACACCAAGGCGCCGTTCTTCATCGTCCAGCGCGGCCTCGACCGGCTGCGGGACGGCGGACGGATCGTCAACATCTCCTCCGTGGCCACCCGGGTCGCGTTCCCCGCCATCGTCTCGTACACCATGACCAAGGCCGCCCTGGACTACCTCACCCTCGCCCTGGCCCAGGAGCTGGGGCCCCGGGGCATCACCGTCAACGCTGTCGCCCCCGGCTACACCGAGACGGAGATCAACCCCACGCTCGCCGTCCCGGAGATCCGCCGCAGGTACTCCGAGGCATCCGTCTTCAGCCGGCTAGGCCAGCCCGTGGACATCGCCGACGTGGTCTCCTTCGTCGCGAGCGACGACGCCCGCTGGGTGACCGGTCAGTGGATCGACGCCTCCGGCGGAGCCCACCTCGGCGTGTGACCCCCGCCTCCGGCTCCGGCCGACCGGTTCCTGAACCCCTCCCCCACCATCCCCGGCACCCTCACGCGGCCGTCCCGCCTCACGGCCGCAGCACAGGAGACGCAATGAACGACCGCACGACCGCTCTCGCCGAGCCGGTCACGGACGACGTCCTGACCCGGCCCTTCACCGGCGCGAGCCCCTACGACAGCTATGTGCACGCCTCCGTCCTCAACTCCATGCAGCACCCGCTCACCGACGCGCCGGACGAGATGGGTTTCCTCGTCACGACCCAGGTGATGGAGCTGTGGTTCACCCTGATCGTGCACGAGTGGCGCACCGCACGGGTGGCCTTCGCGAAGGACGATCTGCGCGCGGCCATGGACGCCCTCATCCGCAGCCGCCGGGCCCTGACAGCGCTCAACGGCGCCTGGGCGCCCATCGCCGCGCTGACGCCGTGCCAGTTCAACGGTTTCCGGGCGGCGTTCGGCAAGGCGTCGGGATTCCAGTCGGCGATGTACCGGCACATGGAGTTCCTCCTCGGTGACAAGTCCGCCGGGCTGCTGCACGCGCACCGGGGCGACCCGGCCGTCCACGAGGCACTCGACGAGACCTACCGTGAACCGTCCCTCTACGACGAGGTGCTGGCCTTCCTGCACCGCCAGGGCCTGCACGTACCGCTGCACGTCCGCGAGCGGGACATGACCGGTCCCTACACTTGCGACCGCGGGGTGGTGGAGATGTGGCGGGAGATCTACGCCGGACCACAGCACCACCCGCACCTGGCGCTGGGCGAACTGCTCACCGACATCGCGGAGCTCGTCACCCGGTGGCGTTTCGAGCACGTCCTGGTGGTGCGCCGCGCGATGGGTGCGAAGCCCGGCAGCGCGGGCTCCGCGGGACTGGCGTGGCTGGAGCAGCGCGCCGCCCGCCCGGTCTTCCCCGAGCTGTGGGAGGTGCGCGGTGACATCTAGGGCCATCTCCGCCTTCGCGGCCGAGGAGGAGCAGCGGGTACTGAGCCTGAAGCCGGTCCTGGCACCGGTGCACGGCCGCTACGGCGACCATCCCCACCAGGTCTACGACGCCTGGCCTTCGGACACCCCCGACGCCCCGCTCGTGATCCTGCTGCACGGCGGCTACTGGCGCTACGACCGCATGCACCTGACCCCCTTCGCCGCCTACCTCGCCGAACAGGGCTTCGACGTCCTGCTGCCCGGCTTCCGTCGCTCCGGAGGCGCGGGCGGCTATCCGGAGACCTTCGACGACGTCGCCCGGATCGTCGACACCCTTCCGCAGGGGCGGCCGTACGTCCTGGCGGGCCACTGTTCGGGCGGACACCTGGCCCTGTGGTGCGCCGCCCGCGGCCTGCTGCCGGCCGGCTCGCGCTGGCACACGCGCACCCTGCCGACCGGTGTGCTCGCCCTGGCCCCCCTCACCGACCTCGCCGCCACCCGCCGGGACGGCCTGAGCAACGGCGCCGCCCTGCAACTCCTGGGCGGGGCTGAGCACTTCGAGGAGCGCATGGCCGAGGTCGACCCCCTGACCCTGCTGCGCGACGCCGGCACGACCGGGGTGCCCACCGTGCTGCTGCACGGCGCCGCCGACGAGGAGGTCCCCCTCACCCAGTTCACCGACTACGCGGCTGTCCACCGCGACCTCACCACGGTCGTCCTGCCCGGCACCGGCCACTACACCCTCATCGAACCGGGCGCGCCCGGCGCCCGTGCCGTCGCCGACACCCTCCGGGAGATGGCGGCCTCCTTCCCCGCCCAGCGCCCCGGGCCGGCACACGAGGAGCCCGCGCACCGATGACCACCATGCCGACGACCGACCTGACCGAGGTCGCCGCGCGCCTCGACGCCGACGATCCGCTGGCTCACCTGCGCGACCGCTTCCTGCTCCCCCCGGACGTCGTCTACCTCGACGGCAACTCCCTGGGCCCGCTGCCCGCCGCCGTCCCGCCGGTCCTCACCGACGTCGTGACCCGGCAGTGGGGCACCGACCTGATCGGCTCCTGGAACGACAACGGCTGGTGGGATGCGCCGTTGCGGGTGGGCGACGCCATCGGCGCGCTCATCGGGGCCGCGCCGGGCCAGACGGTGGCGGGTGACTCCACCAGCGTGCAGCTCCATACCGCCCTGGACGCGGCCGCCTCGCTCCGACCCGGCCGCTCCCTGCTGGTCACCGACCCCGACCACTTTCCTACGGACCGCTATGTGGCCGCCGCCGTCGCCGAACGCCGCGGCCTGGAGGTGCGGCGGGTGTCGCCGGCCGACCTGCCCCGCTTCCTCACGACGGAGGGGGACCGGGTGGCCGTCGTCAGCTACTCGCCCGTGGACTTCCGCACCGGGGAGCTGTACGACATGCGGGACGTGACTCAGGACGCGCACCGCGCCGGCGCGCTGGTCCTCTGGGACCTGTGCCACGCGGCCGGGGCCCTGCCGGTCGAACTCGACGCCCTCGATGTCGATCTCGCCGTCGGCTGCGGTTACAAGTTCCTCTGCGGAGGCCCGGGTGCCCCGGCCTACCTGTACGTGGCACGTCGCCATCACCGGGACCTGCGCACCCCGGTGCCGGGCTGGACCGGGCACGCCGACCCCTTCGGGCTGGGCCGGGACTACGCACCCGCCCCCGGCATCGCCCGGGCCCGTATCGGCACTCCCCCGATCCTGTCCCTGCTCGCCCTTGAGGCGGCCCTGACCGCCTACGACGGCGTGGACCTCGCCGAGGTCCGCGCCAAGAGCCTGTCCCTGACCGGGTTCCTCCTCCGCTGCGCCGACGAACTGCTCATTCCCCTGGGCTTCACCTCCGTCACCCCCTCCGACCCCGACCGCCGCGGCAGCCAGGTCTCGCTGCGGCACCCCGACGCCCACGCCCTGACACGAGCGCTCGCCGACCACGGCGTGATCGCGGACATGCGCGCCCCCGATCTGCTGCGCTTCGGTGTCAACGCGCTCTACACCACCCACCGGGAACTCCTCATCGCGGCGCGGTGCCTCCGGGACATCGCCGCCGAGGCCGCCTACGAGCCGACACCGCGGAGGCCGGGCTCGGTGACATGACCCCAAAGGGGCCTCTCGGCTGTCTGACGGCAGTACTTGACGGCAACGTCGGCGGACGACGGCCCCACACAGGGGGCGTTGCCGTCGTCGGCGGTCGGATCCTGGCCACCAGGGCCGTCGAGCGCGGTGGACCGCCGCATGCCCGATGCCGGAGACGCCGGACCCGACACCCCGGAGGCCGTCGCCCCCTGCGAGGGCGTCGACCTGGCGGCCGACCTGACCGGCCCGATGATGTGTGCCCCGGCAGACCGTGAGCCCTTCCGGGCGAAGACGAGCCCGGACACCGACTCGGCGTCCCGGCCCGCCACGGCAGCCACCGGCCGCCTGGTCGGCGCGGCGCGGATACCGAAGACAGCGGCCCGTACCCGGTGAGCCGGCGGGTACGCCCAGGCCGACGTGTACGCCGGGCTCGCCCACGCCGCGTCCGCGTGCCTCGGGCGCGACCGCGACTCGGCCGCCCGCGAGGCCACCGTCGGCCTTCTCCCGCCGCCGGTCCTTGCGCATGGCGCGTTGCTCGCCGAACTCGCCCACCTGGTCCCCGACGCCGGCGTGGACCAGCTGGCGTGCGCGGCCTGCCTGCACTCACCGAGCCCGCCGGACAAACTCGGGCGGCAGGGTGTTTCCTGCCGCCCGAGTGTCTGTGAGCAGCGCGGCCCGGTGGGCGGGCCGCCGGGTGTGCGGCAGCGACCACGACGACCCCGGCCCGCAGCTGGACGAGCAGCCGACCGAAGTCCGTGCGGCCCGAGGGGCCCTCAGGCCGCTGTCAACGCCGCCAGGGCGCGGTCCATCGCGGCGTTGAACTCTTCCGGCGTCAGCGGCAGACGGGACTTGACGTCCCGACTCCACTGGTCGGCGAGGACCTCGGCAGAGCCCGCCTCGACACCGTCGAGTGCCGCGTCGGCCAGGTCCGACGGCGCGATCTTGTCCACGGGCCAGCCCGCGGCCATGTCGGTGTCGGCCAGGCCGAGGTGTACCGCTGTGACGAGCGTGCCCTGCTCGGCGAGCTCCAGGCGGACGCCGTTGGTCATGGCCCAGGCGGCGGCCTTGGTCAGGTGGTAGGCATTGGCACCCTTGGTCCCGAACCACGACATGGCGGAGAGGACGTTGACGATCGCGCCCCCGCCGTTCCTGGCGAGCGCCGGCGCGAACTCCCGGATCATGCCCAGGTGGCCGAACATGTTGGTCTCCAGCTCGTGCCGCACCGCGTCCATCGAACCGGTGACCAGGTCGGTCCCCGTACTGATTCCGGCGTTGTTGATGAGCAGCGAGATGTCCGGGGCGGCCTCGGCGGCGGCCCTCACGGATGCGGGATCGACGATGTCGAGGGGCAGCACCTCGACCCCGGGCAGGTCCACGGTCTCCGGTCGGCGGGCCGTCGCGTAGACCTTGCGGGCGCCCCGTTCGAGCAGGCGCTGGGCGAAGGCGCGGCCCAGGCCGCGGTTGGCTCCGGTGACAAGGGCGACGGAGTTGTTGATGTCCATGTCCGGTACGCTAAAACCTGACGTTGACGTCAGAGGCAAGTGCTGGTCGTCAGGGCCATGGGTGAGAGGAATCACCATGACTGCCACAGTGGCCGCGGCCGAGCGGTTGATCCGCATCGGCGAGGTGGCACGGGGTGCCGGTGTCTCGGTGCGCGCCGTGCGCTACTACGAGCAGCAGGGGCTGCTCATCCCGGAGCGCAGCCCGTCCGGCCAGCGCCTGTACCGGCAGGACGCCATCCCCTTGGTCCGCTTCTTCCAGCAGATGTTCGCCGTAGGCCTGACCAGCCGAAGGATCGCCGAACTCCTTCCGTGCTGGGACTCCGGGCACACCGACGCCGAGCAACGAGCCATGCTGCGCGCCGAGCGCGAGCGCATCGCGGCAAAGATCGAGGACCTGCAGGCCGCCCTGGACCGCCTCGACGAGGTCATCGCGATCACGGACACGCACCCGTAGGCGCGGCCGGCCGGACGTCTCACCAGCGCTCTGACCTCGCTGTCTCAGCCGGGGCGATGAGGAGTCGTTGCCGGGGAACTGTTGTCGGGTGGCCGACGCGATGACGGTGGCGTCTGTGGCGGAGGCGGCCAGGAGCGCCCGGCCTCCGCCGGCCTCCGCCGCATGGGCGCCGGACTCGGCCGCGGTACGGCGCAGCCGGTTCGGCAAGTCGTGTGCCTCCTGAGGCGTGAGCAGGGGCAGTCGTTCGCCCGCTGTCTCCATCGACGCGAACTCGATCTCGTCCACGTCCACGTTCCCGTGGCCGTCCACGACCGTGACAGCGCCACGGGCCCCACCCCGGTCACTGTGGGGACGGCGGCGAGGCCACCGAGGCCGGAGACCTGAGGCGTACGCGGGCACCGACGTCCGGGCCGTCCACCCCGGCCGGTATCCGGTCGGCGCGCACCGTGGTCCGGCAAGCGGGGGCTGCTGTCCCACAAGGGGCTCATCAAGACGTGCCGGGCGCGGCTGGTGCAGCATTGTGGGCCGGCGACAGGCAAGCCGACGGGCGGCCCGTACGAGGGCCCACGGGCAAGAAGGACCGCCCCCACCTCGCGGTCCTGGCACACGCGAGGCAGGAGCGACGGTATCCGCCGGGCGACGAAAACGCTGCCCGAGTGCTCGGTCAACGAGGAGCGCACGTGGGGTTCCTCCTGTTCGCAGCAGACGATGACACCAGCAGGCGCACGCACCCATTGGGCTACTGGGCCCAACAGGACCTCAGCCGCACCGAGGCCTTGTCGAGCGGCCGGACGCTTTGCCGCTGCCTGCTCCCAGTGCTGGTCGGTGAACCTCGCCCCGGAGCATGAGCACATCGGCTGCCGCGCCTCCCGCTGGGCGTTCCCGTCACCGCGCTGCCCGGCGCAGACACCGGCGAGCCGAGCGAGGCCTTTGCCCTGGAAGCCCTCGGACGCGTCCTCGTCATGAGGGCATCACCTGATCGACAACGGCACCGCCCCTCCATCCACGTCGCTCACAAGGGGCGCCGCGCCGAGAGGACGCGGTGCCCCGCAACTACCGGCTTACACCGGTGAGGGCAGGTGTACCGCGGGCAGCAGCCCCTGTTCGATCTCCCGGCGCGGCAGCGACAGTCCGAGATGCTCACCCACCGCCGTGAACAGGCGCCTCGCCAACTCCTCTTCCTCGTCCTCGGCGTCCTCACATCCGGGGAAGAGGGCGCACACCGCCCCGGCCTGGCGCATGGCGGCATCCAGCGCGGCGAACGCGCCGAGGCGGTCCTCGACTGGGAATGCGGTCTTCAGCACATCCGTCATCGTGCCGTCCCCGTTCCTCTGTCTTCGCCCCCACGCTACCGAGCTCCGGGACGATTCGTGCGGGTCGATCAGCAGCGGTACAGGCGCACCCCGACCCGTCCGCCATGACTCCTGTCCGCTACCGCGCCGCGCACTGTCGCCAGTTCTCGGCGCCGGGCCGGCGATGGGTGACGCTCCGCGCCGAAAACGTCTGCCTCGGGCCCGGGCCCGGCCTCCTCGGGCATCGGCTCCTCGTCAACTCGGGTGCGGCGGACCGTCGTTGTCAACGGCATGGTCGGCGTGACCGATGCGGGCCGGAGCCTCCTGCGCGCCGTCGGCGGTCTCTCGGCATGGGCGCGACGAAGCGCATCACGGCGGTCCCGCGCATGCGCACGCCTTTCGGGCTGCGCCGACGGCAGGCGGACGCCGGCCGTGCCGCCGGACCCGCCCCTACGGTGGGGTCCGGCGGCGGGAACTGCACGCCGTTGCCGGCGTCTTCCGCTCTGGCCTGCTCAACGCCCTACGGCCGCGACCCAGCGGATCCGTGCTCGGACAGGTACTCTTCCGCGCCCGGTATCCGATGCGCGTCCTCGGCGCCCACCAGGCCGCCCGGCGCGTCCGCGTCCGGCTTGAGCGTGTAGGCGGCGACGCTCGCCGGACGGTGCACGTCGGAGAAGTCCTGCGGGACGCCGAGACCGGTGTCCGCGTGACGTTGCGAGCGGTGGGCCTTCACGACGTCCTCGCGGGCGAGACTGCCCGCGGCACAGGCCTTTTTGAGGTCGGCGCCGAGCAGCTTGGCGGCGTTGTAGCCGGACAGCACGCCCGAGTCGACGGGGGAATCCGGGTACCTGTCCTGGTAGGTCGTCACCATCCGTCGTACAGCAGGTAGTTGGGAGCTGACCGCAGGGGCGGAGCTGACCACGTGGAGCATCGCGGTCAGGGCCGGCGCGGCCGGGGTCTTCATCAGTTGGGGGGCGTAGCCCGGCGCGCTGCTGACGACGGGGACGCGCAGGCCGCGGGAGGCGGCGACACCGACGAGGGACGCGGTCTGCGCGGGCCCGGCGCTGATCAGGATCGCCTTCACCCCCTCCTTGCGCAGCGCCGAGACCTGTGCGGACAGGTCGGTGTCGGTGGCCTTGATCTTCTGTCCGACGACCTTCACGCCCGCCTTCCTCGCCGCCCAGGTGGAGCCCTCCAGGGCGTTGGCGCCGTAGTCGCCTTCGAAGTAGACGTGGCCGATGGTGTCGCCCTTGCGCAGCTTCTTCGTGCGGGTGAGGAAGTCGACGGCGGCGATCATGTCGAGGTCGTAGGTGGTGCCGAGGACCTGGACGGAGTCCTTCCCGAGCAGGGAGGCGGCCCAGGCCTGCGGGAAGGTGAGCAGGTGGTCGCGTTGGACGTCGTCGAGCAGGGCGGCGACCACGGGTGAGCCGATGACCTGCGGCAGGGCGACGACGTCGGGAGAGATGTCGGCGTAGGCGGTGACCGCCTTCTGGACGTCGTAACCGTGGTCCTTGACGATGATCTCGACCTTGCGGCCGCAGATGCCACCGGCCGCGTTGGTCTCGTCGGCCCACATCTGCTGGGCCTGGACGATGCTCTTGCCGAGGGTGGCGTAGGGGCCGGTCAGGTCGGTGAGGGCGCCCAGTCTGATGGTCCCGGCGGAGACCCCGGGGCCGGTGCGGACGCCGTCGGCGCCTTCGGTGCCGCTCTTGCCGCCCGCCTTGGCGCTGCATCCGGTGGCGGCGACCAGCAGGGCCAGGGCTCCGGCCGCGACGGCCGTGGTGACGCGGTGTCTGGGGTGCGGGGTGTTCACGGGGTCTGCTCCTCGGGTCGTACGGGGGCGATGGGGGGCGCGGGCGGGTGGGCGGGCGGATGTCCGGGCGGGCGCGTGGAGGGATGAGCAGAGGGGTGGGCGTGCGGGCCGGGGCGGAGGCGGGCGCGCAGGCGGCGGGTGAGGCCGTGCAGGCCGTCGGGGGCGTGGAGCAGGACGACGACGATGGCGGCCCCGTAGAGGTAGCGGGCCGCTTCCGTCGGGCCGACCGTGCCGTCGGCGGAGCCCGGGGCGGCGACCAGGGGCAGCTGGTCGGCGTACCGGGTCAGCAGCAGGGGCAGCGCGGTGACGAAGAAGGCGCCCGCCGTGGCCCCGGCGACCGAGCCCAGGCCGCCGAGCACGATCATGGCGAGGTAGTCGACCGAGAGGGCGAGGGAGAAGTAGTCGGGGACGATGCGCCGGAAGGTCAGGGCCAGCAGGACGCCGGCCGTGCCCGCGTACATCGACGACACGACGAAGGCGGTCGCACGGTGGCGGGCCACGTCCACACCCATCACGGCGGCCGCGATCTCGCTGTCCCGCAGCGCCGCGAGGGCCCGGCCGGGGCGGGAGCGCACCAGGCCCCGGCCGGTGAACCAGGTCAGCCCGAGCAGTGCCACGGCCAGGAACCACAGGCGCTCCTCGGCACCGAACGGCACGCCCAGCACGGTGAGTTCGGGCTCGTCCGCCATGAAGCCGAAACCGCCGAGACGCAGCGGTGGCACGGAGCGGCCGTTGAAGCCGCCGGTGACGGAGTCCGCGGTGAGCAGCACATGGTGGCCGAGGAAGACCAGGGCGAGCGTGGCGACGCCCAGGTAGATGCCGCGCACCCGGCCGGCGACGGGGCTGAACAGACCTCCCGCGACCCCGGCCAGCAGGACCGCGAGGACGGCGGCGACGGCCGTCGGGAGCCCAGGCCCCGGCTCTCCGGCCAGCCAGGTGTAGCCGTAGGCGCCGACCGCGAGGAAGAAGGCGTGGCCGAGGGAGAGCTGGCCGGCCGTGCCGCTGAGCAGTGACAGCCCGACGGCTCCGATGGCCGCGGCCACCGAGAACAGGCCGATGCGCAGCCAGAAGGCGTCCAGGTAGAACGGAGGAACGCACAGGACGAGGGCGACCAGGAGCGTCCGGGCCGGCCCCGGCAGACGGCGGTCAGACACGGGCCGCTCCCTTCGTGCCGAACAGTCCGGTGGGCCTGACGAGCAGGACCAGGACCATCACGGCGTAGGGGGCGACATCGCCGAACCCGTCGCCCAGCAGGCTCAGTTCCGACTGGTGACCGGCGACCAGCGCCTCCGTCAGCCCGATCAGCAGGCTGCCGGCGAGCGCGCCGGGCGGTGAGGCCATGCCGCCGAGGATGGCGGCCGGGAACGCCTTCAACGCGATCTGACCGGTGGTCCGCTCCAGGCCCGGCGCGGGGAACGCGGCGAGGAACACCGCCGCCAGCGCGGCCAGCGCACCCGCCAGGCACCAGGCGAGCGTGCGCACCCGGGACAGGCGTACGCCCATGAGCGCGGCCGCCTCCAGGTCCTCCCCGGCGGCCCGCAGGGACAACCCCCAGCGGGTGTGGCGGAACAGGCCGAAGACGACGGCGATGGCCACTGCGGACACCGCGATCGCGGCGAGTCTGCTGTCGGCGACCGTCACCGGCCCGACCCTGGTCACCGCGTCACCCCAGGGATCGCCCAGCGACAGCAGGTCTCCCCCGATGCGCCGGGACAGGTCGGTGAGCAGCACGATGTCGACACCGATCGTGACGATGGTCTGGACGTGCGCGGTGTGCGGGTCGGGATCTCCGCGTCGCAGCAGCAGCCGGTCGATCAGTCCGGCGAGGACGGCGGTGGCGAGGACACCCACCGCGAGGGCCCCGGCGAAGCCGATGTCGTCGTGCAGCACGGCGGTGAGGTAGCCGCCGAGCAGGAGCAGCGAGCCGTGGGCGAAGTTCAGGACGCCCGACGCCTTGAAGATGACGACGAAGCCGAGTGCGACCAGGGCGTAGACCGCGCCGAGGGCGAGTCCGCCGAGCAGGTCGTCGAGAAGACCGGTCACGCGGCTCCCTCCTGTGGCGTGCCGAGGTAGGCGCGCAGCACCTCGGGATCGCGGCGGACCTCGTCCGGTGTGCCGTGGGCGATACGACGGCCGAAGTCGAGGACCGTCACCTCGTCGGCGAGGCGCATCACCAGGCCCATGTCGTGTTCCACCAGCAGGACGGACAGGTCGAGTTCGGTGCGGATCCGCCCGATCACCTCGGCGGTGCGGGCGCGTTCGGCGGCGTTCATGCCGGCCACCGGCTCGTCCAGGAGAAGCACGCGCGGCTCCAGGCACAGGGCGCGGGCCAGCTCCACGCGCTTGCGGTCGCCGTACGGCAGCAGGCCCACCGGACTGTCGAAGAGCGCGCCCAGGCCGGTCAGTTCGGCGATCCGCCGGGCGTGGGAGAGGTGTGCGCGCTCCTCGCGCACCGCCCACGGCAGACGCAGGGCGCTCGTCAGGAAGCCGGCCCGCGCGTGGAGGTGCCGGCCGAGCATCAGGTTGTCGGCGACCGTGCCCGCGGTGGTGACGATGTTCTGGAACGTGCGGGCCATGCCGAGCCGGGCGATGCGGTGCGGGGCGAGCCTGGTCAGGTCCGTGTCACCGAGCCGGACCGTGCCGCCGGCGGGGCGGGTGAGGCCGGACAGCACGTTGAAGCAGGTGGACTTGCCGGCGCCGTTGGGCCCGATGAGGGCGTGCACCGTGCGGGGGCTGACCGTGAAGGAGACGCCGTCCAGGGCGGTCAGACCGGCGAACCGGACCGTGACGTCCCGCACGCTCAGAACGGGGACGGTCATGCGGCCCCCTCCTCGCCCAGGTAGAGACGGCGCACCGCGTCCGTGCCGGCGAGTGCGGCGGCGGGGCCGGACAGCCGCACCTCGCCGGTCTCCAGGACGTGGGCGTGGTCGGCGAGGGACAGGGCCATGCCGGCGTTCTGCTCCACCAGGAGTACGGCGGTGCCCTGGGCGTGGATCTCGCGGACCACCTCGGCGATCCGGTCCACCATGAGCGGGGCGAGGCCGAGCGACGGCTCGTCCAGCAGGAGCAGACGCGGGGCCGCCATGAGGGCGCGGCCGATGGCCAGCATCTGCTGCTCGCCGCCGGACAGCAGCCCGGCGGCTTGCCGGCGGCGTTCGGCCAGCCTCGGGAACAGCGTGAAGACGCGGTCGCGGGCCTCGGCCACCTGCGCGGCGCCGCGCCGGCTGAGACCGAGGCCGCCGCTGCGCAGGTTCTCGTCGACGGTGAGGCCGGTGAAGACCCGCCGCCCCTCGGGCACCTGCACCACCCCGGCCCGTACGGCGGCCACGGGGTCGCGGCCGTCGAGGACGGTGCCGCCGTAGCGGACGCGGCCGGCGCTGATCGCGCCCCGGTGCAGGCGGAGCGTGCCCGACAGGGCGCGCAGCAGCGTGGTCTTCCCGGCGCCGTTGGCACCGAGCAACGCGACCACACTGTCGTGCGGCACGGTCAGGGACACGTCGCGCAGAGCGGAGACGGCACGCCCGTACGTCACGTCCATGTGCTCGACGCGCAGGGCGGGCAAGTCGTCCGGTGGTGCTTGGGGCATCGCGGCTCCTCTGAACCGGGCCGGCGTACGGCCCGGGCTGGGTGCTCGGGGCTGGGAGGAAGCTCACGAGACCACGGGTGGCCGAAGCGGGGACAGGCAAGGGGGCGCGTTCGGTGCGGCGGCCCAACGAGCACACCGGGGAGCTGTGCGGGTGCCCAGCGGTCGGGGTGGGGGCGGGTCCGTGCCGAGCTGGTGGGTGGTCCGGAGGGCGGGCCGGGTGGAGCACGCGGGGCGGTGGCCGGGCGGAACTGCGCGGGAGCCGGAGGGCTTCTGTTGACGGTGGAGTCGCTGGGCGGTCAGGAGGTTGGCTGCGGGGGGGGCGGGCCGGCGAGCGGGGCATGGGGTGGCTCTCCGGGTACGGGTGGCCTTGCCGTCGGGGTTCGCTTCCAAGCGGGAAGTGGCCTTCCGGGCAGGGCGGCGGAGCGTGGCGTCGGTGCCGGCGGCGTGTCGCGCGCGGGGGCGGTGGACGGAGCCACGGGCGCATTGCAGGCGGCACGGTCCGGTGGGCGGCCGGTTGACCAATGGTCCGAGCGGGGTTCGCGGGGCGACCTAGCTGGGCGGAGCCACACGGCAGCCGGGGGCAGCCGCCGACGGTGGAGTCGCTCGGTCGTCAGGAGGTCGGCTGTTGAGGGACGAGTCGACGGGCGGTCAGGGCCAGGGCGATCTCGATCAGGTCGGCGGGGCGGGACAGGGAACGGCCGGTCAGCTGCTCGTAGCGGCGCAGGCGGTTCAGCACCGTGTTGCGGTGGCAGTACAGCCCTCTGCTCGCCCGCTGGGCGGAGCCGTCGCAGGCCAGCCAGGCGGCCAGCGTGTCGAGCAGCACGTCCGCGTCGGCCGGTTCCAGCCGTGCGAGCGGGCCGAACGCGCGCTCGACGAGGAGGCCCGCGAGTTCCGGGCAGGACACGACGAGCGCCTCGGGGAGATGGTCGGCGAGCCGTACCGTGCGGCCCGCGTCATCGCACAGCCGCAGGGCGGTGTCCGCCAGCCGGCGCGCCTCGCCGACCCCGGCCAGTCCGTCGCAGGGCAGGCCGATCCCGACGCGCAGCCCGTGCGGCGGCTGGTCCGGCACCGGCACGACGCCGTCCTCGGCCAGGACGATGCCGTGGTCCGTCTCCGGACCGGTGTGCCAGTGGGCCCGCACGCTCGGGGGCAACAGCGCCCGTACGGCCTCGGCGGACCGCTCGCCCGCGACCGCGACGACGACGTAACGGCCCTGCTCGGGCAGACCGAGGGCCTGCGCGGTCTCCGGCAGGTCGGCGATGCGGCCGGTACCGTCCAGCAGCGCGGCGGCCAGCAGCCGCACCCGGTTCTCGCGCCGCCACGCGAGCCGCCGTTCGGTCTGCCGGTAGGCGTCCGCGACGAGCGTGCAGTGTTCGTCGACGAAGTCCCAGACGTCGCCGGCCACATGCACCAGCAGCCGTACGTCCTCAGGGGCGGTGCGGGAGGTGACGTCGACCAGTTCCTGCCACACCAGCGAGCCGCCCAGCCGGAAGGCGTGCAGCAACGCGTCCAGGGGCAGCCCCTGTTCGGCACGGCCGACGCCGATGCGCCAGGAGCAGCGGTGTGCGGAGTCGCGGGTACCGCGCGGGTCGAGCAGCGAGGAGACGCTGTGCCGCAACGAGCGGTGCACCTCCTGCCAGACGCCGGGGTGGTCGTCTTCCAGCGCGGCCCGGTAGGCCGGTTCCCGTTCCCGGAGGGCGCAGACCAGCCGGTCGGTGAGACCGGGCAGGTCGTCCAGCAGCGCCCGGGCGGCGCGGTGCAGCACCCGCAGGGCCTCTGCGTCGATCAGCGACCGGGGGTGTGGTGCGCGCGGCCGGGACGCCGGCTGGGGCGCCGGGCGGAACGCGGGTCGTGGCCGTACGGCAGGACGCATAGGAGTCTCCCCCAGGGTCGGCTGACGCGTCGTGCTCCGAAGAATGACATACCGTCCGGTCGGTCCCTAGAGTTGTGCACCAGTCTTTTCCGCCTGCTCCACCAGGCGGACCAGCTCCACCCGGGAGCGGACGCCGAGGGCGGCGAAGACGTTGCGCAGGTGATAGTCGACGGTGCGGGTGCTCACCGACAGGCTCAGGGCCACCTCACGGTTGGTGAGGCCCTGGGCGACACGGCGGGCGATGCGCAACTGCTGCGGGGTGAGCCGGTCCAGCCCCTCCGGCAGGACCCCGCCCGGGGCCCACGCGCCGCCTCCGCCCACCGCCGCGTCCGCTCCGGCCGTCCCCGCCGTCCCGGCCACGCCGTTCGCCCGCAGTTCGGCCGCCGCCTGCTGCGCCCACGGGCGAGCACCGCAGCGTTCGAAACCGAGCAGGGCGGCCCGCAGATGGCCGCGCGCCTCGCGCAGTCGGCGGCGTCTGCGCAACCACTTGCCGTACAGCAACTCGGTGCGGGCCCGCTCGAAGTCCCCGGCTGCCTCCCCGTGCCGCCGCAGGGCCTCCCGGTACAGCGCGTCGGCCGGCTCGGGCGGAGCCAGCAGGGCGCGGCAGCGCAGCAGTTGGGCCGGGGCCTGGCGGTCGGCGTCGCACGCCGCCCATCGCGCGAAGTCCTCGACCGCCTCCCGGGCCTCGTCCGGCTGCCCGGCCAGCGCGCACGCCTCCACGTAACACGGCACGGCGAGCATCCACACGGCGAAGTGCCCGCGCCCAGGGCCGGGCCGCACCAGCGGGCCGAGCCGCTCAGCGGCCTCGCGGGGACGGCCGTGGCCCAGATCGGCGCGGGCGGTGGCCCACTGAGCCAGCGTGGCGGCCTGCGCCAGCCCGTGCCGTCGGGCGGTGGCCAGCGCGGCGGTCACATGCTCGGTGACGGTGTGCGCCTCGCCCTCGATCGACGCCGCCAGGGCCAGCACGGCGTGGTGATGGGCGGCGGTGTTGCGCTGTCCGGTGCGGTACGCGCTGCCCAGGCCCTCCTCGGCATGGGCCCGCGCCGACGCGTGCCGTCCCGCCCGGAGTTCGCCGTAGGCCAGGAACTCCAGGGCCCGCGCCTCGTGCACGGCGGACCCGTCCGCGCGGGCCACCGCGAGCGCCCGCGCACCGGTCCGCCGCGCGGCGGTGGTGTCACCGAGCAGCAGGGCCGCGGAGGCCGCTCGCAAGAGCGTGTCGGGGTCGTGTGGCGGGGACGGGAACCACCGGGAGGCGTCGGCCGTGCGGGGGCGCCGGTCGGGGGCGTGTGTGCTGCGTGGTTGTCGAGGGTGATCGGCCGTGGGGGGTGGATGCTGTTCGGCCGTGGAGGGGGGAGGCTGTTCGGCCGTGGGGGGCGGAGGCTGTTGGGCGCGGACTGCGGTAGGCGCCTGCCTGGGGCCGTCACCGGCCGTGTGCGGCTCTTCGTGGTGGTTGTGGGGGGTGCGCGGAAGCCGGTGAAGGTGGTCCTCGGCCTTGTGCGCGCAACGGTCCTGGTCGGCATCGGCTGCGTGCGCGGAACGGTCGAGGCGATCCTCCGCCTTGTCCGCGCACCGGTCGAGGCCGAAGTCGGATGCTTGCGCGCACCGGTCCGGGCCGAAGTCGGCCGCGTGCGCGAACCGGTCCGGGTCGAAGTCGGCCGCTTGTGCGAACCGGTCACGTTCGGCCGTCGTCCACGCGCGGTCCACCACCCGCCGCAAGGGTGCGGTGGCCAGGTCGAAGCGGCCTTGCAGGACCGCCCGCATGCCCGCCATGTGGTCGCGCAGGGCCGGGGACGGTACGGCGGTGCCAACCGGCTCCCCCGTGAGGCGGCGGCCGGCGAACGGGCGAAGGCCCCCGGACGGCCGCCCCCCGCCACCCGGACCGTCCGCGTGTCCCGCACTGTGAGCGCCGGACCAGGAGGAGTCCCGGTCCGGGCTCTCCCCCGCCAGCGCGCGCAGGCACGCCGAAAGGTCGCCCGACGACCAGGCGGCGGCCGCGGCGGCCAGGGCGGCCTCGGCGGACCGCTCGGGGTCGTGCGGAGCGAACAGCTCCGCTGCGAGCAGCAAGGTCTCGCGGGCGTCGTCGACGGGGCCGTCCCACCGCAGCACCGTTCCTCGCAGCAGCTCGGCACGTGCGCGAACGGTCGACGGCGCCGGGCGGCCGCGGGCCGTGTCGAGCAGCCGCAGAGCCCGGTCGGACTGCCCGGCCAGCAGCGCCTGTTCGGCGGCGGCGGTGTACCACCGGACCTGCTGAGCGCTGTCCGGGGTGAGGTCGGCGGCGCGGGTGAGGGCCGTGCAGCGCAGTATGGGCGACACCGCCGGATCCGCCCGGGCCGTGGCGGCGGCGAGGTCGGACGCCGGCGACGGAGCCGGAGCCGTGGCGGCCCACGAGCGGTGCAGCAGTGCCATGACGCCGCGTGCGTCGGGTAGCGCACGGGCCAGCGCGTCGTGGGCGGCACGGCGCCGCTCGGCCGGCGCTTCCGCGTACACCGTGCGGCACAGCAATGCGCTGCGGAAACCGATCCGGCCGTCGCGAGCACGGAGCAGCTCGGGCAGCGGGGCGTCCTGCGCCGGGAACCGGCTGTCCCCGAGGTCGCCGCGGTCCCCGAGGTCACCACAGGCACCGCGGTCCCCGCTGTCACCGCAGTGCCCGCTGTCACCGCCGCCGTGCACAGCGGGGCGCGGCCCGTACGGCGACACCCGACGCGCATCACGCCGTACCCCGGAGCTGTCGAACCGCTGGGACGGCGGGCCGGAGTTGGGCGCGGAACGGTTCTCGTCGGCGAGTGGCCGCGGCGATGGCCCGAAGCCGGAGGACACTCCCTCGGAAAGCCGCGCGGCTGCGCGCCGCGCGAGGTCGGCGTCGACGGTGGTCTCGCCCGTCACCTGTAAGGCAGCGGCGGTCACCAGGAGGAGGTCGCGTTGCCCGGGAAGCGTCCCGGTGAGGTGGCCGCCGGCCAGCGCGGTCAGCGTCTCGGCGTCGACCACGGGTCGCGGCAGGGGTGCGAGCCCGCGCAGCTGGGCCGATGTCAGGCGGTGGAAGACCCGCAGCAGGAGGCCCGGGTTGCCTTCCGCCGCGGCTGAGATCTCGTCGCGCACCCCGGGATCGATCCCGCCCTGTGCGAGGTCGTCCAGCAGGGCGGCGGAGTCCGGCGGTGGCAGGGGGGCCAGGCGCAGCAGCGGCAGGCCGGCGAACTCCGGATCCGGGGGGCGGTGTCCGGCGACGGTGAACAGCAGGGCGACACGGCCCCCGTCGGGTAGCTGAGCGGCGAGTCGGCCGAGTGCGGACCGGGAGGGTGCGTCCCACAGGTGGGCGTCGTCGACGCACAGGAGAACGGTCCGGTGCGCGGCCGTGGACGGCCGCAGCGCACCGACGAGTTGCGGCACCTGGTCGGCCTCGGCCACGACGGTCGTCCCGGCCGCGTGGCACAACGAGCGGATCCCGGCCAGCGGCTCCCGGAACTCCCCGGCGCCGGCGCGCACGGTCACGACGGGCCCGGCGGTGAACGTGCGGGCGACGTGGGTGAGGAGGGCCGAGCGACCGCTTCCCGGCTCGCCGGTCACGGCGCAGGAGCCGCCGCGACGCAGCCGGTCCGACAACGCGGCCATCACGTGCCGCTGCGGACCCGGCCGGTACCGCGGTGAGGCGAGTCCCAGGGGCGTCTGTCCGGTCATTCCCACGACCTTACTGACGCGTAAGGAAGCGTGGAAGGCGTGCGTCCGGGCTTCCCGCTCCAGGCTTCGGGGACGTCACCTGCGCATTCCGTGGAGGCCGCCGGGGAACGGCTTGTGCCGTGGCACACCGCGCGCCGCTGCGGGCGGTGCTCCGGCACAACGCCGGCGGCGGTCGCCGTCACGGGCGACCGCCGCCGGGTCATGGACGGGCGGTCCATGCACAGTACGAGCACTCGGTCAGCCGGTGTGCGGGCAGTTGCCCCGGTACTCCTCGATGGTGAGGCTCGGCCGCGGCAGCGGGCACAGGAACTGCTCGTAGCGGGTGTCGTTGTCGATGAACCGCTTCAGCCAGGAGATGCTGTACTTCGCGATCGTCGTGTTCGAGGTGTTGGGCGTGAAGTGGGTGGCGCCGTTCAGCTCCAGGTACGCGCGGTCGAGGGAGCTGGGGAGAGTGGTGTAGAAGGGTTCGGCGTGTGTCGCGACGGGAGCGATCGTGTCGCCGTCGGCTCCGAAGATCAGGGTGGGTGTCTTGATCTCGGGCCAGGTCTTGTCGAGGTTCCACGGGGTCAGCGGGATCGCCGCCTGCAGCGAGGGACGCGACTTCGCGGCCTCCAGACTGCCGCCACCGCCCATCGAGTGGCCCATCACGCCGAGACGGGTGGAGTCGACGCGGCCGCGGACCGAGCTGCTCTTCGTCAGATAGTCGAGCGCGGCGAGCAGTTGGTTCCCCCGGGAGTCCGGTTGGTCCAGCGTGGTGAGCGTGTCGATCGTGAAGACCACGAACCCTTGCGACGCCAGACGCGGGCCCAGCCAGGAGATGGAGGACTGGGTGCCGGTGTAGCCGGGTGAGACGGCCACGGCCCCGAAGGTGCCGTCGGCGGTGCTGGTCGGGTAGTAGATGGTGCCTCCGCCGAATCCGCTGACGGCGAGCCTGGAGACGGTGGTCTCCGACACCGCGTACGGCCCGCGGAGCGCCTCGATGCTCGATTCGGTCGGCGCGGGACCGCGCTCGAAGGGGTTGTCCGCGCCGTGGGCCGCCGGTCCGCCGAGTGTGGTCAGGGCGAACACGGCGCTGACGGCGGCGGCGAGGGCCGCGAGCCGTCCCGTACGGGGACCACGACGGCTGGTGCGCGGGTCACGAAGGGCCGGGTGCGGAGGGTGGACCGGTGACGTGGTGCTGGTGTGGGGCTGCGGCACGACGAGTCGTCCTCTCTGTCGCGGCGAGCTGCCCGTTCGGCCCCGCCGGCACGCACACGCGTCCGACGGCCGAAGGACACCGCCATGGGGCTGGCGGTGTCACTGTCGACGGTCGGGGGGCATGACGGGACCGGCAATGTCACCGGTCTCGTGAACGACGCGTCCGGCGGGCCGCGCCCGCCCGACGGGGTCTGCTGCCGATGGGCACACCCAGCTGCCCGGCGACCGCCATCCCCCGCCCGGCCCACCGGCCCGGCCCGAGCGCCGCCCCGGGATCTTCTCCGCCTCGTCGAAGCCGGTGAGCGAAACGCCCCTAGGGATGCGGGCGTTGAGGTGGAGCAGGGGCCCAGGGTGCCGACGCCTTCCTTCCGCTGGCCGGCGGCCTGATCTGCTGGCGGCGCCTCAAAAGGAACCACTCGTGAACGTGTTGCGAGCTCTGAACCGGCAAGCGCCCAAGGGGTGTGTCGTGAGAGGGTGTGGTGCGATCCAGGGCGGGAGGAGATGTGGGGCTGGTCTACGGCTACGACATCTATCTGCGTCCTCGGAATGTCGCCAGGGCATTGGCCAATCTGGCCGAGCTGGCGCCACCGGCCCGTGCCGTGCCGCCGCTTGAGGTCACCTTGCCCGGCGGTGAGCGGCTCGTCCTCCCCTTCACGTCCCGTTTCAGGAGCGAGCCGGTCGACTGCTCCACGAGCAGTACGCTGGACCTCGACACCTCTCTCATGTTCGACGTCGATGACGCACTGCGTGAGTTTGCGCAGACGGACGGTCCTGAATCCGAGGCGGACGGGCGCATCCAGATCGGGTACATCTACGCGACGATCCGGTTCGAGTCCCTTCTGCACCCTGGCTGCACGTCGTTGGAGTGCTGGGCAGCGACGTCGGGGATGAGCCGCTTGTTTGCGCGGTCGGCCGACATCCGCAAGGCGTTCACCGACCTCACCGCCGACAGCGGAGGAGTGTGCTGCCTGTTCGACACTGGCGACGGTGCCCCCGAGCAGGTGTGTCGGCTCAACGGTGAACCCACCCAGGAGATGCTCTCCGGTCCCCGCTTTCCAGATCAGCGAGCACTTGTGGCGACTTGGCCCGACTCCGAGAAGTGAGCATCGGTGCTCCCTCTCTGAGGCCAAGAGGTGATGTTACGACCTTTCAGCACTGCTCCGTCTGTACTGCTACGGCGTTGGGCCTGGAGCGGCTCGGGCGACAGGTCGTCAGGGACATGGTGCTGAGGATGGTGAAGCGCGACGGCCGTCAGATCCGTGGCGGCCGCCGCTGACGGTCAAGACGGTGCTGGTGACGGCCGTGCCGTGTTGCCCGTCGCGGCCGGCCTTGCGCCAGTGGCGCCTCAGAGCGTCTTGGTCTGTCCTCCGTCGATGAGGATCTCGGTACCGGTGATGTTGGCGGCCAGTGGTGAGGCCAGGAAGATGGCGAGGTCGGCGACTTCCTGCGGTTCGGTGATCCGGCCCGTGCTGATGCCCATGCTCTGTGGCACCACCACGTCGAGCGCCTCCTGGGCCGTGGTGCCGGCGGCCGCCGCCGTGGCATCGGCGAAGCCGCCCGGCGCCGTCCAGAAGGGCGTGCGGACCGGTCCGGGGGAGATCGCGTTGACGCGGACGCCGCGTGGTGCGAACTCCTCGGACAGGGACTTGTTGAGGTTGGTCAGCGCGGCCTTGGCGGCTGAGTAGTCCACGACCATCGGGAAGGGGAGCCGTGCGTTGATCGAGCTGATGTTGACGATCGCCGCGCCGTCGGCCCTCATGAGGTGGGGCAGCGCGGCGCGACTGGTGCGCACGGCGCTGAAGAAGGTCAGATCGAAGATCCGTCGCCACTCCGCGTCGTCGATCTCCAGGAATCCGTTGCGCGGCTCGCCGGCGCCGAGGTTGTTGACGAGGATGTCGATCCGGTGGTGCCGTTCCGTGGCGTGCCGGACCAGGGTTTCGGCTCCCTCGGCGGTGGAGAGGTCGACCTGGACGACGGTGACGTCGTAGGTGTCGCGCAGCGCGTCGAGTTCGGGCGTGGAGGTGCGGCTTCCGGCGACGACGCGGACGCCCTCGCGGCTCAGTGCCTCGACGACGGCCAGGCCGATGCCCTTGCTCGCCCCGGTGACGACGGCGACCTTGTCCTTCAGATGCAGTTCCATGACGACATCCTTTTCTGGATTGATTGTTAAAGTATGAGTGCAGGGGTGGACGTCGGCGGCGCGTTGAGCGCCACCGGGGTGACGATATGGTGCAGAAGCGGCGGACCTAGTCCAGGACGCGCATGGCCGTGTCGAGGGCGTCCTGCGTGAAGGGCCGGCCGAGACGCGCCTGGCCGACGACGCGGAGTCCCTGGACGAAGGTGGTCAGGAAGCGGGCCAACTCCACGGGATTCTTGTCGGCCGACAGTTCACCCCGCACCTTCGCTCGCTCCAGGGCCCCCGCCAGGGCCGACTCGACGTGCCGCAGGGCGGCAGCGACGCGCTCCACGGTGGCAGGATCGTCGCCGCGCTCGGTGGCGGCACTGACCACGAGGCAGCCTCGGGACGGGTCGGTCAGGTCCGCTTCGATCATGCCCATGAGGACCTGGCGCACCGCGGGCCGGATCTCGGTCGCGTTCTCCAGGCTTTCCACGAGAGCCCCGGCCTGCAGCGCGCAGTAGCGTTCCAGGGCCCTGGCGTAAAGCTGCTCCTTCGATCCGAACGCCGCGTAGAGGCTGCCACTGCCTATCGCCAGTTCCTTGAGGAGGTCCTGCAGGGATGTGTCGGCGTAGCCGCGGCGCCAGAACAGGTCCATCGCGCGGTCGATGGCCTGATCTGCGTCGAACTCCCTGGTGCGGCCCATACCCACACTGTACAACCTTTTCTGGATCGGTCAATCCAATATGCGTGGTTCTCACCAGGCACACCACGCGGACACTCCGCGACAACCGGGACCGTACGGTGTCGATGCCACTCGAAGACGCCGGCTCCCGCTCGATGGCCCCGCCCTTCAGCGGGGCCACCGCCGCAGAGAGGCCATCTCATGTGGCGAGCCTGCGGTTACAGATGACCGGGCAGGCGGCAATGCTGGTCGCACCCGCTCAGCCGAACGACGTGTTCCGTGTCACCGCGCGTGCTTCGGTGAGGGCTCGCTGCCTGAGGTCGCCGCCGAACAGCTGAATCGTGGCCGCGGCCAGGATGTCATCCCTGCCGATGGTCCGCTCGTCCCCTCTGCGGGTGGACAGGGCCGGGAGGGCAGGGAGGGGGCCCTTGAAGAACGGGGGCGGGGCTGGTTCGCCCGACATCACTGGGGCGACCGTACCAAAGCGTTTGACCCCGCCCTCGCGGACGACCATGGCCGCGTCCCGGGCGAGGTCCGTCAGGAACACGCTCGCGATCCCGTCCAGGTCGCGGACCATCTGTGGGACGGCCGTCGCTCCCTGGTTCCGCAGCAGCTTCTTGACCCCGGCCTCGAACCTGTGGGCGCCGACCACAGCACTCGGTTTGCGCGACCTGCTGCGCCTACGAGGAGACACGACGATGCCCTCGGCGTCGTACAGGACACCGGTCAGGCCTTGGAACGTCGGACTGTGGTCGTACCACTTGTTCCCCACCTCCAGTTCGACGTTCCGGTCGATCGCCGAGAGAAGGTCAGCGGGAATCAGCTTCTTCCGGGCCTCCTCCGCCGCCGCTCTCCGCGCGCCGTCGATGATCTCCGTGAGCACTGTCCGCGTCACCGACGCGGCGGCCCACGCGGCCGACTGAGAGACGTGCATCGAAGTCACGTCCCTGAACACCGCTTTGACGAGAGAAGGCTTGAACGGCGAGACATCCATGACCGAAGCGGTCCCGGGTCCGCTGTGCTCAGGGCGTGCGGGCTGTGTGGTCATCCGAAGAAACGCTCCCTGCTGTCGGAGTTGTCATAGGCCCACACTTCACCACACAGACCGCTCTCTTCCCCATCCTCCGTCGAAGCGGCACCCGGTCGAGGGCCTGACGGGCACATCCCGACAGTCGGACCAATGATCAGCCACCTCCCGGACGCCCTCGTACCGTGGCACCTGGGTCCCCCGTCCGGCTGCACCCCGTTCTCCCCAGCCCCTGCCACCGATGAGGAGCGGCCGTGAAGCGCACGCAGCACGACCATGGCGCTCGTGGTTGGCTGCGCCGGCGGCTGGCACGCAGCGGCTGCCGCACTGGGTACTGCCGCTGCCGCCCACTGGCCCGGGCGGTCGCGGCAAGCGTGCGGCCGGTGCCGGGGGCTCATCGCGGCCGCGGCGGTCGGCGCCACGGGCTGCGGGCGGTGGCAGCACGAGGCCCGCGTCCCGGAAGCAAGTTGAGCGCATCTCCGGGCGCGGGCCCTGGGAGCGGATCCGGTGCCGGGCCGGCGGCATGACACCACAACAGGTGTCCGGTGCCCTCGATCCTTGGGAGAGTCCCCGTAGCCGTCACTGTCTGCTGTGGATCTCCCCTGGCTTCGCCGTTCCTGTCGCAGTGGGCAGTTTGGGGCGGCTCAGCTCGGCTCAGACGGTTACTTGATGTAGACGAGGCCGTCAGTGGTGATGGTGGGGCGGCCGCTGGTGCCCACGACGACGATCTTGATCGTGTGCTTGGCGCTGCTGGACCAGCTCTTGGTCCAGATCGCCTGCCGGTACAGGGTCGTTGCCGACTTGAGGTCGACAGTGGCCACCTTGGTGCCGTCGACGTAGACGTACGCCTGGCCCGAGCTGGAGGCCCGGGACACCACCCAGGCCGCGGAGCGGCCGGTGAAGGTCCAGGTGAGGCCGGCGCCCTTGGAGGCGCTGGAGTAGGACTTGCCGCCGAGGTAGCTGGTGGAGGACCGGGTGGTCCAACTGCCGGTCTTCGTGGCGGAGCTCTCCTGCAGGATCACCGGGGTGTAGGCCGGGGAGGACGTGCGGTAGTTGCCGGCGTAGTCGTAGGCGCGCATCGACCAGGTCGTGGCGGTCCCCGAGTTGGCGGTGCGGCTGGAGCTTGTGGTGGTCGGGCCGAACGTCGCCGTGGTCGGGGACAGCAGCCTCACACTCTGCAGCGCCTTGTCGTCGGTGGCCTTCCAACCGAGGGTGACCGGCACGGCGGAGGTGTTGACGGTGCCGGAACGCAGGGAGAGGTTCGGGGTGGTGGTGAAGGTCGGTGCGGTCGTCTCCGCCACGACGTTCAGCGCGGAGCTGGTCGCGGCCTTGCCGGACTGGTGTACGGCCCGCACGGCGATGGTGTGGCTGCCCAGGGGCAGGGTGGCACCGACGGAGGTGGCGGTGCCGGAGGTGGTGGCCACGGTCTTGCCGTCGACGAGCAGTTGGAAGTTCTTGATGAGCGCGGCAGGTGTGGTGGCTGTCCAGTGCGCGGTGATCGCGCCCTTGGTGTAGTAGGTCGATCCGGACGCGGTCGCGCCGCCCGGTGACGTGATCTTCAGGCCCTGTACCGGTCCGGCCGCCCAGGCCCGGATGGTCGGCAGCTGGGGGTAGAGGGAGTTGCCGGGGCATTGGGTGTTGTAGCCGTCGCGGTGGCCGGAGATCCGCTGGAAGGTGTAGGCGCTTCCTGCGGTGAAACCGGTGCCGAAGTAGTTCTTCTGGGTGGCGCCTGCGGTGAGCTGGGTGGTCCCGGCCGGGTCGGCGCCGTACTGGCCCAGCTTCCAGGCCGCCAGACGGGCGATCGAGGCCAGCGCGGCGTTGGAGGCGCTGGTGGTGGTGTAGTCCCCGAGGACTGCGATGCCCGCGGCCTCCCGGTTCCAGCCGTAGGTGTGGGCGCCCAGCACGGGCAGTCCTACGCCGCCTTTGCGGCCCTCGAAGATGGTGCCGCACTTGTCGACGAGGAAGTTGTAGCCGATGTCGTTCCAGCCCTCGACCTGTACGTGGTAGGCGTAGATGCTCCGCACGATCGACGGGGAGTCGGTGCAGGAGTAGTCGTTGGCGCCGTCGGTGTGATGGACGAACACGGCTTTCACGTCCGCGTTGTACTCCGGCGCCTGCGGGCTGATCGACTCGTCCGCGCCCCAGCCGGCGCGGTCGACGATCGGCGGCTCGGGCACCGTGGACGGCGGCGCGGTCGGCCCGGTGGGCGATGGGCCGGCGGAGGCGCTCCCGGTGACGGAGGCGCTCGCCGTGGCGGAAGCGGAGGCGGAGCTCGGGTCGGTGGGAGCGGTCGGGGCCGGGGACGTGGCGGTCTGGCCATCCGTCGGCGTCACGGCGGTGCCGTCGCCGGGAGAGGCAGGATCGGCGGGTGTGCTGCTGCTCGTGGCGTCGGGGCTTCCCTCTGCGACGAACGCGGCCGACTCGCTGCCGGGCGCCTTGGCCTCGGCGTCGGTCACCACACCCGGATCGACCAGGTTGACCTGGAGTCCCTTGGGCAGGGGGGCGGTCGTGCCGTTCTTGCGGACGACCTGTACCTGAACACCGTTGGAGGATCCGACCCACAACGGCTCGGACGCGCCGCGCACGCGGCGCCCCGGCTTCTCCAGCGGATCCACGTCCAGTTCCAGGTCGTGCCAGGCGCTCCACTCCCCGGTCGCCGTGCTGCGGGTGCGCACCTGTGCCGTGCCGTGCAACCGCGTGGTGGCACCCGTCCAGGAGACGCCGAGCATCGAGAACTGCGAGGTGTCCGTGCGCGCCAGGTCCTGACGGTCGGCGGCGGTGCCTTTCAGCGCGAGGTCATAGACCCTGACCGGCCGCTTGGCCCGGCCAGTGGCGCCGGGATCGGCCGACGGGCTGGCGACGGCGTAGGTCACCACCCCTCCTCCTCCCAGAACCACGGCGCCCAGCGTCAGCCACACCCGGCGTTTCAGGTTCAGCGGTCTGTACGCATGCGACGTACGACGGCTCACGACGTATCCACCCCACACAAGGCCCGCAAAGGGCCGTAGAAGAACACAGGAAGCACACCCGTCACATGGGCGGCTCATCCGTCCAGCGCACCCCGGCCGTCAAACATCACGGGCCCCGAGGGCGATGTGGTGTGGATCACTGTGACTCGTGTGGGTGCCACCAACGGCCGGTCGGGCTGGACGTCAAGAGGCTGCGGCGTCGGTGTCTGCGCGAGGTCGGCTCCACTGGGCGTACCCAGGGCGGTACTGCGCGGCGCAATGGTGTCCGCGAGGCCGAGACCGGTGCCGCGCACGGGGGGTACAAGGGGAGGCCACCGCCACGGCGTACACGGCGTACGGCGTACACGGCTGGGACGCCGGTGATGCTGCCCACCGGTTGCAGAGCCGCCTCGTCGGCGAAGATGACCGTGCTGCGGAGGCAGGGCTGCAACTCGCTGACGAGGGGCGTATGTCGGGTGGAGGACGCGGGCCTCGCGATGGTCAGCTGGGTGCCGGTCTCGGCCGCATCGCGCGCGGCGGCGGCGAGGAGCATCTCCCGATCGCCGCAGCCGGTGTCGTTGGTGACGCGTCACGGACCTCGGCGAACCGTTGCGGGCGGCCGCGGAGCCCTGCAGCGGAGGCCCGCCGGGCCGTCGTGTACGTGGCCGAGCCTGCCATGGCTGCGAGGTAGCCGCCCGGCGGCCGGTCCCGACCTGGCGCGTACTGACCCTGGTGCGCTGCGGCAGCCCGTACAGACGTGGTGTGAGGCAGCCGTCAGCTGCCCGTGCGTCGCTGCCCCGTTTCGACCTCGTCCGGCGCCTGCCCGTCCCGGTCCTGTTGGCGCAGTCGTATCTCGACGTGGCCGTCGGTGATCCGGGTGTCGAAGGACGGCTGGGGTGCGGTGGCCGGGCCGCGGACGTTCCAGCCGTCCGAGAGCCGGAAGACGCTGCCGTGCCAGGGGCACTGGACGCATCCGTCGCTGATCGTGCCTTCGGAGAGCGGTCCGGCAAGGTGGCTGCAGCGCTCGGCCAGGGCGTGGATCTGCCCTCCGGTTTCCCGGACGACCAGGACCGGAACGTCGTCCACGCTGCGCCGTACCGGCCGGTCGACCGGGAACTCGGTCACGGATCCGATCCGGTGCCAGCCCTGAGTGACGACGTGCGGGACCTCTTCGGCGTGGTTGGCGCCGGATGCCTGGCGGTAGGCCAGGTGGCCGCCCAGCATGCCGCCGAGCGCAACCGCCGTCAGTCCCAGGAAGCCATAGCCCCGGCCTGCTGCGTGCCGTCCTCGGACGCGGCTGGTGAGCGAGGCGGCGTACAGACCGACGGCCGCCGAGTTCGCGAGGGCGTGCACCAGTCCGACACGCTGCTGTTGGCGGTGCAGTTCCGCCCAGTCGACCCAGCCCGCCAGAGCCGCTGGTGCGGCCGAGGCCAGTCCGACGCCGACCAGGAGGCCCGCCTCGCGGGAGCGGCCGGGGTACAGGTCCAGTACCGCCGCCGACAACCAGCTGCCGATCGGCACCTGCACCATCAGCGGATGTACCGGGTGGCCCAGCCACCTGCCGTGCAGGAGATCCCGCCCGTCGCCGAGCGGCAGGGCCTGCACCCCCTTGCGGAGCGTAGCGATCAGCGCGTCGGCCCTGGGCTCCCGCTCCAGGCGGTCCAGCAGCCACAGGAGGCGGTTCTGCCGCGTCCGCGGGCGGCGGCGTGGCGTAGTACTCATGGTCAGCCGGGTCCCCACCTGCTCAGACGGCAAACTGGTGCAAGGAGCGCCGGTGGGGGTCCACGGTCGGCCGCCCGGCCGCATCACCGCGCCCGCAGCCGTCCTGCTTTCCTTGAACAGCGCCTAGGCCCGCGGCGCCTCCGGCCCTTGTTGATCACCGTGCCGCGAGAGAATCTGTCGACGGCGCCGGCGAACGCACCGAGGACACGAATCTTCCTCTGGTCCGCCGCTGACCCGAATGGTCCGCCGGTGATCCGAACGAGAGTGCTTGATCTAGATCGGATGCTCTCTCAGCGCCTTGCGCCGGTCCCCGAGGAGTGAGAAGGCGACGGCGGCGAAGTAGAGCGCCCAGATCGGCGCGGCCAGCGCCAGCATGGTCAGGGGGTCCGTGCTCGGCGTCGCCACGGCCGAGAAGACCGTGATGCCCACGACCATGGCGCGCCATCGGCCGAGCATCCGCCGGCCTGACAGCGCTCCGGTGAGGTTCAGCATCACCAGCAGCAGCGGCATCTCGAAGGCGAGACCGAAGACGACCACCATGCGGGTGACGAGGTCGAGGAGATCGTCCAGCGGCAGCAGGTTGTTCACCCCGTGCGGTGTGAGGCCGATCAACACCCTCGCGGTCCTGGGCAGCACCTGGTAGGCGAAGAAGGCGCCGCCGAGGAACAGCGGGACGCCCGTTCCGACGAACGCGTAGGCGTATCTCCGCTCACGCTTGTGCAGGCCGGGGGCGACGAACGCCCACAGTTGGTAAAGCCATACCGGAGAGGCCAGCACGACACCGCCGACCAGCGAGACCTTCAGCGCCAGGGTGAAGGGCGCGAGCAGGCCGTTGATCGTGATGTGGGCGCAGGTGGTGTGCGTGGGCCGTCTGGCCAGAGCGGCGAAGGAGGTCGGGCAGCCGACCGATGCCAGTACCGGCCTGGTGAGGAAGTTGATGATCCCCTTGTAGGAGAAGGCCGCGGCGACCGTGAGGACCAGGATGGCGAGGACGGCCTTGGCGAGCCGGTTGCGGAGCTCACGAAGGTGCTCCGCGAGCGGCATCCGCCCTTCGGGGTCCTTCTCCTTGTCGCGGACCGACTGGGGCATGCCATGTCCTCTTCTCGTGCGGCGGACCGGTCGCCAACGGTCTCGGGCAGTCCCCCGCGCGGACGGACCGGCAGCCCGGGAGGGCCGGGAGCGGGGAATGCCGGGACCGGGTGGGCCGGGAGTGGGGTGGGCCGGGACCGGGGAAGGCCGCGAGCGGGGAAGGCCGGGCTCAGGCATGGTGGCCGGTCGTGCCCTCCGTGGGCGTGGTGCGGGCGGTGGCGGCGTCCGTGGGAGCGTCCGGGGGCGTCCGCGGTTCCGGTGCGGACCCCGGCTCGGGGCGTGCCTCGTCCGAGGCGCCGTCGTCCTGCATCGCCTTGGTCTCGCTCTTGAGGATCCGCATGGACCTGCCCAGCGCCCGGGCGGTGTCGGGCAGCTTCTTGGAGCCGAAGATCATGATCACCACCGCGACCAGGACCAGCAGGTGCCAGGGCTCCAGCGCGTTGCGGAACATCGTCACACCGCCCTTTCGAACGCGTCGGCGCCGATACCGCGTGACCGCTCCTGCTGCCGGTCGGCTCCTTCCCGCACGACTGTCGGGCGGGGAAGGTGGGGTGAGTGGGGTTGGCCGGCTGGCGCGGAGCCGTGCCAGGTGTCGCAGTCGTTGCTGGTCATGTTTCCTTCTTCCGGTCGGGTTGGAGCCTGCTCCTGGCCGGTTGGGGCCGGTTCAGGTTCCGGGGTGTCCGGCAGCCGTCCAGGCTGCGTACTCCTGGCGTACGTAGAGGCGGCGGCTGCGGGCGAGCGTGATCGCGTCCGGATGGTGCGGACCGGCCACCAGGTCGGGGTGCCTGCGATCGTGCAGGACGAGTTGTTCGGCGGTTTCCGCGGCGGCCGCGACCGCGCCGGGACCGGGGGCGACGGAGGCCAGTCGGTCCATGAGGGCGGCCCGGCGCAGCAATCGGGCGCGTTCGGCGGCCGTCGCATCGGCCGGGGAACCGGCGCCGGGCCCCGGCCGGCGGCCGTCGCGCTCGGCCTCAAGTGCGAGCACTCGGTGCATCTCGCGACGCAGGCCCGGTGCATTGGCGTACGCCTCGTGCAGGGGCGGGACGTCGATGCCCTCACCGTTGTCCGGGGTGATGTCCATGGTCACTCCTCCTGATCGTGACGTGCACTCAGGCAGGCGCGGACCTCGCGGCCACTGCCTGTCTGGCGCGCCTCCGTCGACTGGGCCAGGTACTGGACGATGCCGGTGCCGCGGCCGTGTTCGTCGGAGGCGATGTCGGGGCGGTGGCGCTCCACTGCACCGCCGGAGTCGGTGACCACGATGTGCAGCGTGCCGTCGTGGAGGACTAGCCGCAGGGTCATGCGCTCGCGGCCGTACTGGGCGGCGTTGGCGGCGAGTTCGTCGACGATGAGAATGGCGGAGTCCCGCTCGCTCGCGGGCACCTGCCAGGCTTCCAGCAGATCCGCCGTGAAGTGACGGACGGCGTAGACGTGCGCCTCCTGCGCGGGCAGGGTGAGCAGCGCCTCGTGGCGGCAGGGCCGGCCGGGCTGTGGACTGGTGCGGGGGGAGTCGGTCACGAACATGGTCTTCTGGCTCTTCTGTGAGTGTGCGGAGACCGGGAAGGGGGACCACCAGCAGCACCCTCTCGGGTTGTCGGCGGGCTGATCCTGCATGGCGCGCTCATGTGGTTTCACGGGTGCCGCATGCCGAACGGTTCGGGTGGTCGGCCCATTTGTTCGGTTTCTTACCGTTCAGTTCAGGGCAGCGGCCCGGCCGGGCTCACGCGGCCCCTGTGCCGGAACTCGCCGCCGTACGCGGGCGGACCGGGCACCAGTAGTTCGCTCCCCCGCCCGTGGTCGGTGCCGGGCGGGGTGCTGGGCCGCGCGTGTGCGGGAGGAAGCCATGCGGGTGGCCACGCCTGTGCGGGAGGAGGCCATGCGAGTGGCCAGACGTGTGCCGGAGCAGGCCATACGAGTGGCCAGACGTGTGCCGGAGCAGGCCATACGGGTGCCCAGGCGCGTGCCGGAGGAGGCCAGGCGCCGGACGTCCCTGTGCGCGCTCCCTCGGGCTGGTGCACCGGTTGTAGGCGGCTCCCCTGCCGTTGGCCCACCTGCCGTCGGCTGCCCGACCCCCTCCCGGCCTCTCGTGCCGCCCCGCGGTGCCCCGCGGTCACAATCGGCGGACGTCGTCGGGTCACGCCCGGATCGTGACCAGCTTCTGGCCGTTGTCCGCGATGATCTCGAAGTGCTGGATGGTCTCGGGGGCCATGGCGACCGTCCCGGGGATCGTGGTGCCGGAAGGGTACTTGCCGGCCCACCAGGTGGCGCCGTCCGCCCTGACTCCGCCGGGCCCGACCGCTTGCAGCCGGCAGGTGGTCCCGGCGGGCGCCCCCCTGGCCGAGACCTGTAGGACACTGCCCCAAGCGGAGGGCGAGACCTTCACCGAGGCGGAGACGCCGGTGGCGGGATCGCTTCCGGAGAAGGTGCGCGTGAACGTGGGCGCGCTCGGCCCGGGTGGCGTCGCCACGCTGCCCACGGTGCCGACGGTGGCCAGCCAGGTGCCGCCGGCCGCTGCGGCGACGAGCACCACTGAGGCGGCCGCTCCGGCCAGTTGCAGGCGCCGGGTTCTGCGGCGCCGGGTCGCGGCCTGCTGGAGCAGTCTCTCCAGGACGCCTCTCTCCGGCGTCCGCGGTGTCACGGGTACGGCGGGCGCTGTGGGCCCTTCGGGGGAAGAAACGCGCACGGTTTCGCCCGCCCGCGCCACCAGCCGGTCGGCCAGGTTCCCGTCGGCCGCCGGCACCGTACTCCCCGAAGCCTCCGCCAGGGTCACGGTCGCCAGCAGCGCGGGCAGTCCCGCCAGCCGGGCGTGCTCCGCCTGGCACTCGGCGCAGTGCGTGAGGTGGGCACGCACCAGCTCCGCTTCCTCCGGTGGCAGGGTGCCCAGGACGTACGCTCCGAGCGCCAGCCGGAGATCGTCGTGCTCCGCACTCACGGTCGCCACCTCCCGCACGCCTCTGTCATGGCTCGATCCCGCGTTCCTGCAGCGCCAGCCGCAGGGCGTGCAGGGCGTAGTACGTCCGCGACTTCACCGTGCCCAGCGGGATGCCCAGCACCCGTGCCGCCTCCGCCATGGTCCGGCCCTGGTAGTACGTCTCCAGGAGGACGGCGCGGTGGTCCGGGGACAGCGACCGGACGGCGTCGGCGACCGCCCAGCTCTGTAGTGCCTGATCGATCTCGTCCTCGCCCGGGTTCTGCTCGGCGGCCCGCTCCAGCGCCTCGCCGCCGGTCTCGGCGGGCCGCGCCTGCCGGGCCCGGTGGGCGTCGATGACCAGGTGCCGGGCGACCGTGCACAGCCACGCCCGGGCCGGGCCGCGTGCGGGGTCGAACGCGGCGGGGTGCTGCCACGCCCGGAGCAGTGTCTCCTGCACCACGTCCTCCGCCCATTGCCAGTCTCCCGAGGTCAGCCGCAGCACGTAGTGGAACAGAGGTCCCGCGTGCTCGGCGTACAGCGCGCGCAGCAGTTCCTCGTCCGCGGTCGAAAGGGTCCCTTTACCAGAGACACGGTCTGCGGAGCGATCCGGCCGGGTCCGCGGGCCACGTTTTTGGTTCCAGGGCATGAATCGATCGTCGCGCACATGTACGCCTTTGTCCTGTAATGCACGGTAAGGGGCGGGTGACGTTCAGCGAGTCTCGTGGGCGAGGTGTCCCTGCCGGACCGCGCGGCACCGCCGGCACCCCGCGTGTGCGACGTCGGGGACCCTGGCTGACCGGCGGCGATACCTATTCGTCCCGGAAAGATGCGCATCTGTCGAACCGTGGGGCCCCCGCCGTCCGTGAAGCCCGACAAGAGCCGACTCCGATGCGATGTCTCCACCGGTTCCCCGCGTGGCACAGGAGGAGGCGGAGGTGGCCGGGACACGCCATGCGACGGAAGCGCTCCCGGCGCCGTCCGCCCCACCCCGACCGCACCCTCGCGACGCGCAGAGGTGGAAGCGCGGCGCGGGGCACGTCGAGGCGAGCGGCGCGCACGGGGCGGCGCCCCTGTTCGTCCGCCGGCCGGGCCGGTGACGGGCACGCGCCCACGAACACGGCATCCACCACACATTCACGCGGGTGCGCGCGCCGAACCGGCGCGTTCCACGCCTCCGCCTGATCAACGAGGAACGAACACCATGTACCTGAACCTTCGCACTCCAGGCCGCCGGTCACGCGCGGCGGCCGGGATGGCCGTCGTCATCGTCACCACCGGCGGCGCTCTGGGGCTCCTGAGCGCATGCGGCCAGTCGTCGCATTCCCCGGCAACCGGAGCCGGTGCCCTCACACCCGGCCCGGACCAGCACCGGATGGCAGGGATGCCCGGCACCACGGGGCCGGAAGGCGTGGGCTCCGCTTCCGGCGCCTCACCGATGCCGAGCATGAGCATGCCCATGAGCCCCTCGACCAAGGGCGCCCAGGCCGCGCCGGTCACCGGCAACGCGGTGGCGATCAAGAACTTCGCGTTCTCCCCGGCCAAGCTGAAGATCAAGGTGGGCACGACGGTGACGTGGACCAATCAGGACACCGACGCCCACACCGTCACCAGCACCGGATCGGGCGGCCCGCTGCGTTCGGCCGCCCTGGCCACCCACGCCACCTACCGCCGCACGTTCACCAAGCCCGGCACCTACACATACCTCTGCACCATCCATCCGTTCATGACCGCCACCGTGGAGGTGACCCGATGACCGACCACTGGAACAGCCACGAGGAAGCACCGGCCGATGACACCGGCCGGCCCGAAACCGAGCACGGTATGACCCGACGTCAACTCATGCGGCACACCGCCTGGTTCGGTGGCGCCGTGGTGCTCACCGTAGCCAGTGGACAGGTGATCAGCCAGATCGCCGACTCCCAGGAAGGCACCGCCCGGGGCATCGCCGGGGCCGCGGCCGCGGAGAGCGGGGCGCTGCGGTTCGTACAGGTCTCCGACAGCCACATCGGGTTCCAGGGCCCGGCCAACACGGATGTGGCCGGCTCGTTCTCCGAGGCGATCCACCAGGTCAACACGCTGGGCTTCCGGCCCGACTTCGTGATGCACAGCGGCGACCTGACCCACCTGTCCACGGCCGGGCAGTTCGACCAGGTCAAGCAGATGATGAGCGATATGCGCACGGACCGCGTCTTCACCGTGCCGGGTGAGCACGACTCCATCGGCGACGCGGGCCGCGCCTACCGGCGGACCTTCGGCGCGGGCACGCTCGGCGACGGCTGGTACAGCTTCGACACCCACGGCGTGCACTTCATCGCCCTGGTCAACACCCTGAGCCTGGAGAAGCTCGGCCACCTCGGCAACGCCCAGATCGACTTCGTCCGCAAGGACCTCGCCGGAGTGCCGTCGGACACCCCCGTCGTCGTCTTCAGCCACATCCCGCTGTTCGCCATGTACCCGCGGTGGGGCTGGAGCACGGACGACGCCCTGAAGGTCATCGCCCTCCTGCGCCGCTTCTCCTCCGTCACCTGCCTCAACGGGCACGTCCACCAGCTCTTCACCAAGACGGAGGGCAACATCACCTTCCACTCCGCCACCACCACCGCCTACCCCCTGCCCCATCCGGGCCGCGCTCCCGCCCCCACCCCTCAGGTCGTCCCCGCCCGTCAGCTCAAAGAGGCACTCGGTATCCGCAGCGTCGGCTACCGCCGGGGCGAGCGCGAACTGGCCATCACGGACCAGAGGCTCACATGAACACCCGCCGACTCCTCGCCCCCGCCCTGCGGGCGGCGACCGCCGCGACCCTAGCCACCGCCGGATACCTCCACGCCCAGCTCTACGTCGACGGGTACCGCTTCATCCCCGTCATCGGCCCCCTGTTCCTGCTCCAGGCCGGCGCTTCCATCGCCCTCGCCGTCCTGCTGCTGATCGGAACACCGCCCCTGCTGTTGAGAATCGCCGGGGCAGGCGTCGCGCTCGGCGCTCTGGGCGGCTTCGCCGCCTCGCGGACCGTCGGAGTGTTCGGATTCACCGAGCACGGTCTGCAACCCGCGCCACAGGCCGTCCTCAGTCTCCTCGCCGAAACCGGCACCCTGCTGCTCCTCGCCGTCTGGCAGGTGACCCTGGCCGGACGCCCCCGCGCTGCCCGGCCGCCCGTCGGGGCGGCCGCCTGCGCCACCACCCGCGCACCATCCGGCTGAACCACCCGAGGGACGCGCCCATGTACCTGCAACCACGCCCAGGGATCGCCTGGCCGAGCCCGCGCCTGCGTGAACTGAACAACGCCGTACGCGCCCTGCTCGACCTGGACGACGACACCGCCGTCATCATCCGTCAGCTCAGCCGGGGCGAGGCCGGCCGCCCACAGCTGGAGACCGTCGTAGCGGTGCTGCCCATGGACGGCGAACCCCACCGCTGGGTGCTTCACCACCCCGCCGAGCAGATCACCGAGCACGAGCTGCGGGCCACCCTGCTCGACCACGGGTCGCACTGACCGGCACCCGGCTGCCCTGCAGAGCGCCGAACGCCGCGCGGTGAAGGGCGACGGGTGGCGGCGCCGGGGAGCGACCGAGCCGCGCGGCGAAGGGCGACCGATAGCCGCGCCGGGGAGCGACCGAGCCGCGCCCGAGCCGAGCCGGTCCGCCGTCGTCTTCGCGCCGGTGCACAGATGTGCACCGGTGTGCGGCATGGTCGCCGGGCGCGGAACCGACATGGGCCAGGGTCGCTCCGGGAGGCGAGATGAGTCAGCAGCCGGTGGTCCTGCCGTACTGCGACCCTGCCTTCCGGGCTGACCCTTTCCCGTTCTGCAGGAAGCCGCGCGAGGACGGCCCGGTCAAGCTCGTCGGCGCTTGTCACGGGAAGCAGAGCTTGCCGCTGGTCGTCCGGGACTCGATGTCGCGGTAGCCTCGTGTGCCGTCCTTGACGGCGTTAGCCAGCGTGATCGCGTTCTTGCCGATCCGGGACTCGTTCCCCGACAAGGTGGCCACGCACTTCACACTTGACGGCACCGCCGACGGCTACAGCTCCCCCGCCGCAGCACTTGGCAAATACATGCTGGTGTTCGCGATCGAAGCAGTCGGCACCATTGCCGCGGGCTTCTCCACCAGGTCCGCGCTCAAGAGCACCAGGTCGTTGTGTGGACCACCAGTGGCTCCGACGGACGCACCGCGCGACTGTCCCTCTTCCATCTGCCCGTGGCCGTCGTCGTCGGCGCCGTCATAGGCGGTGCCGCCTGGCTCATCTCCAGAAGGCGCGCGTGAACCAGGACGCGACTCCACACCAGGTGACGGCTGGCACCGGTCTCTGGCCAGCGGCTGGATGCTCGCCATAGGCACGACCGTCACCCTGTGGCTCCTGATTTTTTGCGTGGCTTTCCTCGTCACCGGTGCCATCTAGTCACCATCTCCCCCGCGGGGTCACCGCCGGATCGGCGCTCATCCCGTTCCTGCGACGCCGTTTTCCTCCTGACCCCATACAGAGTGCTTCACTCTTGCCAGCGGCAACCAGTTCGTGATCACCTCCGACGACGCCGACACCGCTGCCCAGCTCACCAACCAACCCCTCGCACACGGGCGCAAAGGTGGCTGACATGCCGGTTGACCGCTCCTCGCCCCAAAGCCTCGCGGAGCAAATCGCGGCCTCCGTCCGCCGCAACATGGTCGAAGGAAGCGTAGGAACCCCCGTTCTCGCAGGTCGGCGGATACCGTTTCTCATTTCGCCGCTCTTGATGGTCTGTTTCAGGTCGCCTTCTGGTCGGCGGGCTTGGAGATCTCGGTGGTCACCCGTGCCCCTCGGCAGAGCACCGGGAGCCACAGGAGACATGCCAGCAGGGGGACCACGGCGTAGGTGGCCATGCCCATACTGGAGCCCAGCCCGTCCATGAGCGCGCCGAGGACGAGATAGCCGGTGCCGATGAGCGCCGACTCCACGAATGCGATCATCGACAGCAGGCTCGCCCGGTGGCGCGACGGCACGGCCTCGTTGAACACATTGTCCACGAGCACGGCGGTGATCTCGGGAATCCCGACCAGGGCCAGGAAGGCGGCGATGGTGACCCAGACAAGGCCCAGGCCGCTCAGGCCAAGTGCCGCGGCGAGCGTCAGGAGAGACACCGGGACGATGACCCGGTGCCCGATGCGCCGGTCCGCGTGGTCCGACAGCAGCGGAGTGAGCCCGCCGACGAAGAATCCCGCCGATATGACCACGCTGACCAATGCGGTGCCCGCTCCCTGATCGGAGAGGGTCTTCTGCGTAAAAATGATGTACGGCGTCAAAGTCGCATGCATCAATCCGGAGACCACGACAAGCGTCGCGAGCGCCGGCGTGGCGACCCGAAGCACGGCCCGCCATGCTGTGGCGTCGCCGTGCTCCTCGGCTCCGTCCTGCTCGTCCACCGCGTCCGCGCCGCGGATCTCGGGCACCCGTGACATCAGCACCACCACGGCCAGGACGAGGCACGACGCCGAACCGACGTAGACGATTCCCCAGGAGATCCGCTGCAGTTGGCCGCCGAGGACGATGGCGACTCCCGAGGTGACCGTCCCGAGCATGGTGAAGCGGGACTTGACCTTGACGTAGCCGGCCGTTGCACCACGACGCACGAGCAGGTCGTACAGCAGGGCGGTGTCCGAACCGGACACACATGCCATGCCCACGCCCTGCCCGATGAACAGCGTCAGGAACACCCAGTAGTTGGAGAACGTCACCTGACCGAGCAGACATGCAGCTATCAGCACCTGCCCGATCACGATGCTGGCACGCCTGCCGATTCGGTCGGCGATGACTCCCGTCGGCAATTCCGCAAGTCCGCTGACCAGGTAGAGCAGTGTCTGCAGTAGGGCCACTTGCCCGGCGGAGAAGCCTCGCTGCTGAAGGAAGAGGACGAACACGCCGCGCTGGAACAGCGTGTTGGCGAGCACGGCGTATACGTAGAACGGGCGCGTGACACTTCGTGCCGCACCCTCGACTGCAGCCGGCCCGCTACGGGCCTCCGTGGTGCCGGTCATGCTGCGGGCTCCCCCTGGTGACTCTGGTGATATGAGTGTTGGGCCTCCGCCGCCGACCGGAACGTCCAGTCCATACTTCGCGCAGGACATTGGGCCGGCGTCCAAGCCTGATGATCACGAGAGTGTCCCATGCCTGTTGTTGCAGCTTGCCTTCTCCTGTCGTGCTGGAGAACCTGCGTCCGCCGGACGAGGGCCGGTTCGCTGACCTGCGTGTCCACCTCGGGGTGCTTCCGGATCCGCGATCAGGGCGCGGGCGGTGGTACCCGCCGACGGCGATTTTGCTGATGTGCGCCTGCGCGGCGGTCTCCGGCGCCAGACGCATCGAGGGGGTCGCCGAGCGGCCGGCATCTGCTGTCAGCCGTCACCCGCGCCCCCCATCGCGACGACCACTCAGGGGGGAGGTCTTCGACGCCCTGCACTCGGTCAAGGCCACCAGCGCCTGGCTCTTGACGGCCAAGAAGGACCTCTACATCGCCGTGAGCAAGAAGAACCAGCCCACGACCCATCGGTCGCTCACCGCCGCCCCGCCCGGGCACGCGATCCCGGTGCAGCACATTGCCTCCACCGCCGCCCGACCCGGCCGCACCCACGACATCACCGCCGCCCGCCACGAAAACGTCCCGACTCACCGGCGCGCCGCCGGCCTCGGGGCCCCCGCGGACCTCGGCTTCCGCGGCCTGGACAACTACGGACGCGCCCCCGTGATCATTACCAGCCCCACCGTGACTCGCGCCGACGAGCTCACCACCGGTCAGAGGTTCACTGACCACCCACCCGAACGTGCGGCACAGACAAAAGGTGTGGCCCCCATCGCTTGTTACTCGGTACGGTCGCGGCCACGGCGATGGTGGAGGCTCCGGGACGGGGGTTTGACGTGCGGGCGCGGACGAGGCGGCTGTACTTGTGCAGCTTCAGCGACGGACAGCGTCCGTCGCTGAAGAACCGGACGTGACCATGCGGCTCAACGGGTGAGGAGCGCAGCCGTGTCCACCATCCCCGCGGTCCGCACGAGCAGACGCTCCTGGGCCCTGTTGCTCGTCCTGTGCGGCGCGATCTTCCTTGAGGGCAGCGACGTCGCCATGCTGGCCGTTGCCATCCCCACCATCCGCGCGGATCTGAACCTGACCACCGGCACCGCGGCCTGGGTGATGAGTGGCTACGTGCTCGGCTACGCCGGTTTCACCCTGCTCGGCGGCCGCGCCGCCGATCTGCTGGGCAGGCGGCGGATGTTCCTCACCTGGCTGGGTGTCTTCCTGGTCTTCTCCCTGCTGGGCGGCTTGGCCACCGCCGGCTGGATGCTGGTCGCGGCGCGGTTCGCCACCGGCGTGGCGGCGGCCTTCATGACCCCCGCCGCCATGTCGATCATCACCACCTCGTACCCGCAGGGGCCGCAGCGCGACAAGGCCATGCTGGTCTTCGCCGGCGTCGGCGCCGGCGGCTTCTCGCTGGGACTCGTCATCGGCGGCCTGCTGACCGAAGTCGGCTGGCGCTGGGTGTTCTTCACCCCAGTGTTTCTGACCGGCGCCATCCTGCTTGCGGCGCTCAGGCTGCTGCCGACCGAGTCCCGCCCCGAGCCCGCACGGCACGGTTACGACCTGCCGGGCGCGGCCAGCGCCGCCGCCGCGATGCTGCTGTTCGCCTACGGCATCATTCGGCTTGAGCACCGCGGCGAAGGGATCGAGCTGACCCTTGGCGCCCTCGCCGCCGGGCTGGCGCTGGTGGCGGCGTTCATCCTGATCGAACGACGCGCCAGAGCGCCGCTCGTCCGGCTGGGGATCTTTCGCAAGGCCACGATGGTGCGGGCCGGCCTCGCCGCGCTGCTCTTCCTGGGCGCGTTCTTCGGCTTCCAGTTCATCGTCACCCTCTACCTGCAAGAGCTGCGGGGCTGGTCCTCCTTGCAGGCCGCGATCGCGCTGATCGCCATGGGCTGCGACGCCGTGCTGGCACCCACCCTCACCCCGCGCCTGGTGAACCGCTACGGCAACAGCCGGGTGATCTTCGGCGGCTTCCTGCTGGCGGTCTTGGCCTACGGGCTCTTCCTGCCGGTCGGCATGGACTGGTCCTACGCGGCGATGTTCCCGAGCCTGATCATCGCGGGTACCGCCTTCGCCTTCGCCTACGGTCCGCTCACCATCGCGGCGACCGAGAGCGTGGCCAAGGAGGAGCAGGGCTTGGCCGGCGGGCTGCTGTACACCTTCACCCAGTTCGGCGCGGCGGTCGGGATCTCCACGGTGACCGCGGTGTACGGGACCACCGCGGCCGGTGCCGATGCCTCACCGGGCGCGGTGCTGGACGCCTACCGCACCGCGCTCGTCGTGCCGGTGGCCATGGTGCTGCTGGGAGCGGCGATCTCGGCCTTCGGCCTGCGCAGCGCCAGGACCACCTGCCAGCGGAAGAGCGCGGCGCCCGCGGCCCGCGACGAGGTCAACGACGGCGCTCCGGGGTAAGGCCGGGGCCGCCGCACCGAGTCCGTCGCGGACGAGAAGCCGGACTCGCCTGACCAGGCCCGGCAGCCCGGGGTGGCGTAGGAGTCCCAGGTGCCGATGGGCCAGGCGGCCCAGCCCATCACCTTCAGCTCGTACGGCCAGTCCTGCGGGTGGGCCGTGTCCTTGTTGGCCGTCGGTCCGTCCACGTCTGTGTTCATGAACGGGTGGCCCCTCGTGTTGCAGTAGTGGTCTTGCTGCTGATGAGCTGATGAGTGAGGCCCGAGGAGACGCGCTGCTTTGAGGTGCGCTGTGGCGCGGTTGGGCGGGGGCGGGAGGTGCGGGCGGATGGGGCCCGTTAGGGTGGGGCGTGCTGACGGGTGGTCGCCCGCTGTCTGGCGGGGGTAGGGCGCTCGTGCGGCTACCCGGGATCATCACTGCGAAGGACGGCGACCGAGTGTCTTTCTTCATCATTGGCCATCGTGGTGTCATGGCCGCCGAGCCGGAGAACACCGTGCGTTCTTTCCTGCGGGCTGAACGTGAGGGTCTGGACGGTATCGAACTGGACTTGCATCTGAGCAAGGACGGCGAGCTGGTCGTCATGCACGACGAGACCTTGGAGCGCACGACGGACGGTTCCGGTCCGATCGCCGACCAGGAATTGGAAAGGCTCAAGCAGCTCGATGCCGGTCTCGGTGAGCGGATTCCCACCTTCGGGGAGGTGCTGGACGCCGTCGGGCCGACATTGCCGATCCAGGCGGAGATCAAGGACGTGGCCGCGGCTCGGTCACTTGCCAAAGTGCTGGCCGAGCGCGACCTGTTGGACCGGGTCTCGGTGCTGTCGTTCCACGACGCGGCGCTGATCGAGGTCCGCAGCCTGCTGCCGCAGGCCCGCACGGTGCTGGTGGCAGGCGCCAGCGCGCACCGCGAGACCTTCGTCGGCCGCGCTCAGCAGGTCGGTTCCACGCTGGTCAGCGTGGAGTTGCGCCAGCTGAACCGGGTCATTGTGGACAGGTGCGGCGCTGCCGGTATCGACGTGATGGCCTGGACCGTCAACGATGAACGCGACCTGGCGCTGGCCCGGGCGCTGGGTCTGGTGGGCTGCGTGACCGACCAGCCCGGCATGAAACGGCTGGCCGAGGCCACGGCCTGACCTTGGGGATTGCGGGCCGTGCGGGAGCGAGCCGTCCGGCCGCCCGGCGCCGTTGGTGACGCCACGCCTCCGGGCAGTGAAGTCTGTGGCAGAACCTGGGCGGTCGTAGACGAGAGCCGGCGTTCCATGCTCGTCGGCAGTCTGGCTGACCAGCCTCCCCTGCCCATTGGGCACACCGTCCTCGAACAGGCTCGGGCCGTCGCCGAGGAAGACGAGGAACACGCCGAGGGCCGGTGTGTCGACGTTGTGCGCTGCCGGCATGGCCGGCCTGGACGACGCTTGCGCTGGACGGCCCGAGGATGTCACCGCCGTCGGCGGCCTTCGAGTCGACCACCGGCTGTCCGTGAGGTCGCGGGCAGCCCGTACGTCTGTCGGAAGGGTCTGGCGGTACCGTTTGGGCCGGCCTCATATCCGGCTTCCTCGGCACCTCATCATTCCCGCGTGCCGGTGTGTACGTCAGGGACTCTCAGTCGGCTCCGGGTGAGGTTGTGGGCTTGTCGATCGTGACCGCCTCTGCGGGTGTCTGGGGTGCCGGTGGTGAGGGCGGGAATGCTCCTCCGCGGCGTAGGACGGCGTAGCCGATGCCGATTCCGGCGGCAACGGGCCACTCCAGGGCGCCTGCCAGAGCGAGGGCGCCGAGCCCGGCGTAGAGGGGAAGTCCGCCTTTGGCCGGCAGGATGCGCTGGGCGGCGGTGATGGGAAGGGTGACCGCCTTCTGCGCGGCGTGGGCGACGTTGTCGAGCGGAATGGTGATCGTGTGCCGGTCGTGATCATGCTGGGTGCGATCGGCGGTCGCGTCTGCGGGGGCTGCTGCGGGGGGCTGAGCTGTCGTCTGGGTCATGTGATCACTCCATCACTCTTGCCGACCCCTTCTTTCATTATGTCCGATACATGCATATTCAGGGTCTGTTCGTTTATGATCAACGGCCGACCGCACAGACATCGGCGATCAACGTCCGAGTTGACCACCACCCGCGTTCACCTTTTGTTGGCTCAGTTGAGAGATTGGGGCCATTTACGCGCCTCAGAAGCGGATTCTCCTGAGAAAACCGGCAAAACAAGCCAGCTTCGACTTGGCTTGATCGGCTTGATCGGCTCCAGGACACCGCAGTGCCTCTCACTCTCGTCATCACGCTACCCCGCACCTCATTTGTTCCATCGGTGCAGTCGCTTGTCCGCACCCTCACTCCCCTGGCCACGCCTCTCCTTGGCATGGCCATCGACGCCAGCGGCCTGGGGCTGCCCGCGCGTCTCCTGCTTCACGCCGCGCTGCACACCACCCAGCAGCTGCGTCACACAGACGGTGAAGACGGCATGTCGGCACCGTTCGCGACCGCGGCGGCTCCTCGCGTCGGCTCAGGTATGCAATCCAGGTCGGTGGCCCTGCCGAGCACCTCCACCCCCGCATAGCGCTGCATCGACTCCGGACGGCACCAGCCCGAGAAGCCGTCGGCGGCGGGTCGGGTCCATCGGCGGTCGACATGGATCGCCGGGCACGGACTATCGCAGGTGGCGCACACCGCCCCATGGATGCCCCCGTCAGCGGCGGCGGGCGTGTCGCGGGAGACTGTGACGCAGAAGTCTGCGTATCCGGCGCAGTGAGGGCCGGTACACACCAGGCCGTGTGACATCGCCTCGTCCCAGGGGCACCTCGGGCATGGTGTGTCTGCACCCGGCGATCTTCAGCACACAGGTGGCCGTATGCCCGGTGGCATCGCCGGCGCGGAGCGTGACGTCGAAGGGTTGGGGTGGGTCACCGGGAAGTTCGGCGGTGAGCGTGGTGAGCCCGCGGTGTCCCGCCGACGTGCACTGGTAACCGACCACCTTGCCGTCCACCAGCAGCTCGGTCTCATGTGTGGCCAAGCGTGTCTGCACCGTGACGGAGTGCCCTGCCAAGTCGAGATGGAAGCGGGGAGAGCGGGACACGGGCACACCTCCCAGGTTCCCGTTAGCGGCCCGTCCTCCCAGAATAAGCGGCGTCTCACGGCAGCGGCCCGCCTCGCGAGGAGGTGAACATCTACCCTTTGGGTGCCGACGGGCCGTCCGCAGCGGCACGACTCGATCACCACCGCGACCAGTCCTGATGCCTGACCGACCGCAGCATCTTCACATGCCGGAGCCGAAACCCAGCACCTGTGAAAGATTCGCCCATTTGATCCCGGTATGCGAGGTCTCGGGATGAGCGAAGACCTCACCGACTGCCCACCCTTGGGCCCTGGCCGAGTGCTCTGCCGGAGCACATCCCCGTCGCGGTCAAGGTGTCCCCAGGACCCGGGCCGGGGCGCGACGGAGGCTTCGTCGACCAGTCGGACCGCTGATCGACCCACGCCATCTGCCGGGCGTCCAGCCGCCTGCCTGTCAGGACATCGCGGTGGACCGCGAACACTTCCGTGCAGACGAAAGCCTGAAAGACCGGTGCCGCACTCGGGCGACGACGTCACGCGGGTGGCCGCCGCCTCGTCACGCGCCCCCGCCCGGTGTCGGTGCTGTGGGGCCGGCCGGGCTGGTGGGGAGCATGGCCCTGTAGAGGGCGTCATGCTCGGGCGAAGGAGGCAGGGGCCCACGGGCCGGTGCCTCGCAGGGCTGGATGAGCATGGCGACACCGTTGCGGTGGCCACGGGCTGTAAGTAGATAAGCCCATCCGATCAGGGAGTGGGCGACCTATTCGAATCGCATGAGGGTCTCGTTGCCCCGGGGCCTGAACCGGCGGCGTGGAGCTTTCACTCACTCCCCTCCCCTACCTGCAGTGACGGAAGGATCGCCGTGTCCAGCACCGCCGTCGTCAGACCTGTCCCAGATGGGGCTGGCCATCACCGCACGTTCGGCGCTTGCAGCACGCGGTTGACCAGCCGTACGGTTCACCTGGCCTGAAGCAACGCACCACGGCGCGGAAGGGAAAGGAATCCCTAGCCGACCGGCAGCTGCGGCCGAAGAGCTTCAACAGTGAGCGCCGCCCCGCTCACCGGCCGGTCTTCTTGGAACAGCGCGAGCTGGTCCTTGACCCAGGGGTCGAATACCGCGAGCCGCTGCTTGGACGACGGGCAGAAGGTCGCCAGCTGGTCCTCGATCCAACGGTCCGTGGGCTGCCTGGCGGCATTGTGGCGGTCGGAGGAGTGCTGAGTGCCACCGGATACGCCGACGGCCGGATGGTGCTCGGGCGCTTGGGCTGTGACCGCCGTCGCGGGACCGCTGCCGATCGCCATGGCGCCGACGGCGAGCAGCGTGGAAGCGCCGACTATCGCGATCCGTCCAGTCATCTGCATGATCTCCTCCCTCTTGCCGGGCCGCGTCCGCAGTGGTGCGGCGGGGCCCGGCAGCGCCCATACCCGTTCCCCATGCCCCACACACACCGCGGACGGGACATTTCAGGCATCGGGATTCTGCCCGCATCCCATGGGCCACTACGACCGATTGCTCACCCTGCGTAAGGCCACGATTGCCAGGCTGACCTTGACAACGCGCGTGCTGGTGCAAGCCCACCGGCGTGCTGCAGGCCACGCGCCTCCCGGCCCCCCGGCTGGTGCGCGTGGCGATGCGGACGACGGCGCCCGCGGTGCTTGTGCCAGCACCGGACCCGCTTCACGTCGCGGCAGAGCCCACACAGTGGCGACCGGTCCGAGGCAGCTGAGCTTGTCCCGGTCGATCACCGAGTGGATGGTCTGGATCTCTGCCCGCCGAGCCCTCGATCCAGAGGGGCAAGATGTGGCGGACCTTTCCGTCCCCGTCGCGGGACGACCTCACCCTCGCGGAGGGCGTCGAGTAACAGGTCCAACGTCCCTGCGCACCGACGCCACCCATATCGCCGCGCCGTCCGCACGGGTCGGGCTGGAACAGGTCCTGCTGCTAGGGCGAGCCGATCCCGGAGAAACCCCTGACCCGTGGACGCCGTGCCGTGCCGAAGGCTACGGCTAGCTTGCGTGTCGGCGGGATGCGGAGACCGCGCGGTGGCTCGGCGTCAGGCGGCCAGCGTCTGCGTCGCCTTGGTCGTCGTCGTGCGGTCCGCTCGCAGTCGTTCCAGGAGGGCGTCGGCGGCGATGAGGGCTTGGTCCACCGACTGGGTGCCGGTCATGACGCACAGCGTGTAGGAGGCGTCCTCCAGCTCTCGGCTGGAGTAACCGGTGGGGTGCAGGTCATGACGGAAGCGGGCGTCGGCGAAGCGGGCCAGTACCGCGCGTAGTTCCTTCTCCGCAGGCAGCAACACAGCGACAACCTTCTCGAAAGGCGGGCCGTTTGACGGGGCCCGCGACGTCCGTGAGCGCGCATCCGCCTGATGGCTGCACGGCTGGAAGCAGTGGATGCGTGCTCCAGGGAGTCGTGTGCCCGGACCTGATCACCGTATGCACTTTGCTGCCGCACTCGGCTGAGGGTAGTTCTTCATGGCGGAGACCTGTGTCCCGGCTCTGCCTGTGCCGTGCTGAGTCACTCGTCAGGGTTGAGCTCGTCGTACACCATCTCCACCAGTCTCTCGGCCTCGGGCGTACGAGGGTCGGGGGAGATTTCGTAGTACCCGCCCAGGGTCGTGATCACGTCCTTGTGGGAGCCGTCGTGCTCCTGCTGACCGTCTTCCCGTTCCTTGGAAGTCAGGGGGTCGACGTCGGCGCTCTGCCACCACCAGATCCTGTTCCGGATCTCGTCCTTCGACAGGGGGCCGTCCAATGTGATGTCCCTGCCGTGGACCTTCGCCGTGATCCTCGCCGAGTCCGCGCCGGTAGCCATAGGCGCTCTCTCCTTTCCCGCGAAGCGGACGCCGTCAGCGCCTTGTGTCGATCACAGCAGCGGTTACCCGCCGAAAGCCATGTCTCACGGTGTGCTGGAGGAGTCACGGCACCTCACCGGCTGCCGCAGGGCTCGGCTTCGATGCCTTGAAAGGACTGGGCCCGCCGCCGTGGATGCTGTGGCTCGCGACTGTCCGACACCGAGGTACCGTGCAACGATCCCGGGTACACGCTGTGCGCGATCTACCTGACGAGCGACGGCAGCGGCCGCCTGCCGGCGTGGCGGCCCTGTGCCCGGGTTCGCCACGACTCAACGGCTTCGTCCGATCGGGTACGCGACGGATCCGCCCTACGTCGAGTGGGCCGCCTGCCTCGGCTGAGCAGCTTCTCGCGATGTTCGACCTGGGGGTCGGAGGAACGCGTCAGGGGGCCCGGCTGATTCCGGGCCCCCTGAGATTCGTGGCGGGGACCTGCGACCCCTGGGTTATGAGCCCAGCGAGATACTGAGCTGCTCCACCCATCGTCGGTGGTGCCGCTCTACACCGGCTCCGCAGGCCGGCGCGGGACGTCAGCCGCGGACGATGTTCTCCGCCTGGGGCCCCTTCTGACCCTGGGTGACGTCGAACGTGACCGTCTCGCCCTCGACCAGCTCGCGGTAGCCGTTGCCGGTGATGTTGGAGTAGTGGGCGAAGACGTCCGGTCCGCCGCCGTCCTGGGCGATGAAACCGAAGCCCTTCTCGGAGTTGAACCACTTCACGGTGCCGCTGGCCATACTGCGTCCTTCGATCTTGCCGGGGGTGCCGGCCGGGGTGAGTAGCGGCATCTGCCCTTGCGGGAAGACGCCATCGTCCGTTCTACCCCGACCAGGGCCGTGTCATTCGATCATCCGTCCACCAGTCGGACGAGTCTGGTCCGATGGACGCCGCCGGCCCGGGCAACGGCCGGTACGCACGGCCACATCCGGACACGTGCCGCTCTCTCCGCCCGCGGGCGAACAGTGCTGACGAGATGACCACCACATGATCACCCGGTCGCCGAGCAGCCTGCCTGCGACTCCGGTGCAGGCAGACAGGCAGGCCGGCCGGCACGGGCGCATGCTGCCAGGTCCACGGCGTCACAACTGCGAAGCGCCCGCCGTAACTGTGGTTGACCCCGCCCTCGATGGACCTACCAGGATTCGGCCAGTACGGGACTTCTTCTTCAGGCGCACCAAGATCGCGTCGAACTCTTCATCGGTTCCGAGGAAGGCGACGTGGCTCTCGTCGACGCGGTCATGGGCACGGCTTCAGTGCCGGCAGGCCGCTCTGCGGAACGGGCACGACCGATGCCCGCCCCCGCCTCCCTGCGACGCAGCCCGACTCCCGGTGTCTCGACCCGAGCCCGACCGCACCTCCCGTTCGACCAGCGTGCCGACAACCCCGGCGAGCTACCCGCCCTCAGAGGTACCTGCTGATCGGTGATGGCTCGCGCCTGCGGAGGAAGCGGACCAGGTGACGTAGCGGCCTTCGACCGCGATGTCGGGCTGGGCTTCCGCCACGAGGTCCGGGCGTCGGGGTGGTACTCCAGCTCGCCTCGGATTCCCCAGCACGCCGGGTCGCCGCCCTCACCGTCGCCCTCGTCTCCGGGTCGGACCTCGACGCGTGGGAGCGGGTGTACCCCCTCAGCGGCCACGGCCTGGCCCCCCTGCGGTCCCCGCCCCCTTCGGCGGACTCACCCCCTGCGCCTCCCAGGCACCGGTCGACTCCCCCGGTTGAGGTCCTGGTGCCAGCGCATGGGTCGCCTCCGTCGCCCCCCTGTACTCCTTGGACGTGCCAGGACCTGGCGTACTGCGCCCACTTCTGCAGAGAGACCGCACGCTTGCCCCTCCCGATGAGCCGGGCCTTTCGGACTGCGGGCGGTGCTGGCACACGTGATGCCCGCCGGTGCCAGGATGGTCCTGTCGCGGCGAAGGGAGCGCATCCGTGGTCTGGTCGACGAGCGAGCTCGACCCGCGCCGCAGCCAGGCACTCGCCGCATCACTGCCCGCACTCCTTGAATTGGCCAGGCTCGCTGCCCACCAACCCGACAGGCCGACAGCACCGCTACCCCTCATCCAATCCAGTAAGGAATCACGGCATGACCATCCCGCGCGCCTTCCCTCTGGAGCCCACCTCGATCCGTGTGTCGGATGAGGTGCTCAATGACCTGCGCGCCCGTCTCACGCTGACTCGTCCGCCGCTGGAGGAGGGTAATGAGGACTGGTCGTACGGCGTCCCGGACAGCTATCTGCGTGAGCTGGTGGCCTACTGGCGGGACGGCTACGACTGGCGCAAGGCCGAGGCCGCCATCAACGTGTACGAGCACTACGAGGTGAGCGTCGCCGGTGTTCCGGTGCACTTCATGCGCAAGCCCGGTCGGGGCCCCCGCCCGATCCCCTTGATCCTCACCCATGGCTGGCCGTGGACGTTCTGGCACTGGTCGAAGGTGATCGACCCGCTCGCCGACCCGGCCGCGTTCGGCGGCGATCCCGCCGACGCGTTCGACGTCATCGTGCCGTCTCTTCCCGGCTTCGGTTTCCCCGGCCCGCTCACCGGCTTCCCTGACATCAACTTCTGGAAGGTGTCCGATCTCTGGCACACCCTGATGACCGAGACCCTGGGCTACGAGAAGTACGCCGCCGGGGGTTGCGACATCGGCGGAGTCGTCTCCAGTCAGCTCGGCCACAAGTACGCCGACGAGCTCTACGGCATCCACATCGGCTCCGGGCTGCCGCTCGACTACTTCACCGGTCCCCGCGCCTGGGACTTCGCCCGGAATCAACCCCTCACCGACGGCCAGCCCGCCGACGTCCGCGCCCGCATCATCGAGCTGGACCACCGCTTCGCGTCCCACCTCGTCGTGCACATGCTCGACGGTGCCACCCTGGCCCACGGGCTGAGCGACTCACCCGCCGGACTGCTCGCCTGGCTGCTGGAGCGCTGGAACGCCTGGAGCGACAACGGTGGCGATGTCGAAGCCGTCTTCACCAAGGACGACCTGCTCACCCACACCACGATCTACTGGGTGAACAACTCCATCGCGACGTCGATGCGTTACTACGCCAACGCCAACCGCTGTCCCTGGTCCCCCGCCCACGACCGTACCCCGGTGGTACAGGCTCCGGTCGGACTCACCTTCGTCACGTACGAGAACCCGCCCGGCATCCACACCGCCGACGAGCGCGTCCGGGCGTTCAAGAACGGCCCGCAGGCCGATTGGTTCAACCACGTCAACGTCAACGCCCACGACCACGGCGGCCACTTCATTCCCTGGGAGAACCCCGACGCCTGGGTGAGCGATCTGCGCCGCACCTTCCACGGCCGTAGGCCCTGAACGACCCCGTGGGCTCGTCCGGGGACGGGCCGAGCGAACATGACCTGGTGCGAGCGTGCGCGTCAGCCGGCTCCCCCCGCTCGCCACGCCGTACGCCGGCCCGGCCGTCATCGGACGTACCGCGATGGCCACCAGACAGCTGGCCCGCCGGGCGCGCCGTAGGGTGTAAGGCTGAGGGTGAGCACCCCGTCGGACTACGCCGCCGATCCCTGGCCGGCCTCTCCCGGATCCCCCAGCGGCCGGGTCAGCGCATCATCCGCTTCCGCCCGGCGCCCCGGCTCCGTCTCATCCAGCTCCCAGTAGTACCGGCAGTCATCGCACCGGTACACGGGGATCCCCGCGTCGATCGTCAGTACGGCTCCGTGCGGGCAGCCGCTGCCATCACCGCGCCCCACACACTCCAGCTCACTGATAGCCCCCATGCGCTCGACCGTGCGCCGAACCTGCGGGACTCGGGCAGAGTGCAGGTGGGGCGCACAGGCGCTCACATCCGGCAACACACCCCAGCACCCGTCGGCAGCCTCAGAGGGCTCCTGTCGCCTGGTTGACCGGCCGGGTTGAACGGAGAGCAGGGGGTGGCGTGGACGTGGAATGTACACCGTGGGCTGTGGGTGAGTTGCGAGAGGCGTTGGCCTGGTACGGCGCAACGCTGACCGGCCCTCCCCCACTCCACCGCCCGCTCACGCCTCCCGGCGGACTCGGACGCGCCGTGCCGGGTTGGCGAACGTCGCTGCTCACCCTCGGGGGTCGTCTTCTGCCGCGGGGTGTCAGGGAGCGGGAGGCAGGGAGAGCTGGGTTCGGGAGAGCCGCCGCGCGGGCCGGCCGGGGCAGGTTTCGGCTGTCGGGATCACATCGGTCCACTCTGGTTCTCGCAGCCACGTGCCTGGGCATCACAGGCTTGGCGATGTCGGCAGCCCCTGCCGACGTACGCGCCGCGCTTCGTACTGATCCCAACGGAAAGAGGTACCCATGGCGACCTGGGGGCTGATCCGCGAGACGAACGTGAAGCACTGGGACAACTACATCGCGGAGACGCACGTGTTGGCATATGTGGAAGGTACGTACGAAGAAGCTCTGGCGGAGCTGGAACGGCATGCTCGGCACGCTTTGGCTCATCACCCCAAGAGGCGAAAGCGCCGTCGGCTGTTCCGCAACGGCGACGACTTCCTGATGGTCGTTGATGACGCCGCCTGGCGGTCCTCGGGCACCCGGTTCACGGTCGCGGAGTTACTGGAGGACACCGCCACACCGGCGAAGCCAACGAATGCATGCGAGCCCGCGAAGGAATCGACCGATACACGCGAGGCCACCGAGCCTGCGCCTGCGCCTGCGCCTGCGCCTGCGCCTGCGCCTGCGCCTGCGGACATCATGCCGTCCGCCTCGCCGTCCGAGGAGCGATACCCCGACGGCGTGCCAGTCAAGCCGAAGTGGCTGGGCCGCGCTGATCTGCCGTAAGGAGGTTTTCCTCTCCTGGAGTTGAGGACTGCGGTGGGGTTCGTGCTGGTCATCCGTCTGGGCGTCTTCTAGGACAGGACCTGGCCTGGAGCGGAGCTAGCGTCCTCACCACCTTGACGCACCCGCATCCCAGAAGGCAGCCACATGTCCGTGAAGCCTGTTCCCCACGGCTACCACGCCGTGACGCCTTGGATCACCTCTCGGGATGCCGTGCAGCTCATCGACTTCATGAAAAGGGCGTTCGACGTGGTGGGGCTCGCGTGTCTCGCCGGCAAGGACGGAAGCATCGAGCAGGCAGAGGTACGGATCGGTGACTCGGTGGTGATGATGTTCGACGCGCGGCCGGAGTGGCCGCCTACTCCCGGCTTCCTCCGTCTCTACGGCGAGGACGCCGACGAGGTGCACCGACAGGCTTCGCGGCCGGTGGCACTTCTGTCACCGAGGTCACCCACCTGTTCTTCGGTGACAGGGCCGGGCGGGTGCGCGCCCCTCTGGGGAACCTGTACTGGACCCAGACCCGAGTGGAGGACCTGAGCCCGCAGCAGATGGAACGCCGTCTCGGCGAGCCGGAGTTCAGCGCAGCGATGGAGTACGTTCAAAGCGCCGACTTCTTCCCGGGCCAAGCCTCACACCTTGACCAACGGCCTTTCGATGCGCGTGACTGAGACACATCGGGCCTACTCGTCCAGGGCTTCATGCGAGAGCGAGTGAGGAGATCGGCTGATCGAGCTATGAGCCGTTGGACGGTTCCTTCGTGGGGTTTGCTCCGGCTGCGGTGAGGAGTTCGGCGCTCCCGGGGTGAGGACCGTTGGTCGCCCAGTCCAAGGGCGACCATCCCGTTCCGTAGTCTTCCCGTAGGTTCGGGTCGGCCCCGTGACTCAACAGTTCACGCACTGTCTCGGTGTGTCCCCAGCACGCGGCTGCGCACAACGGTGTCCCCTCCGAGCCCGCTCCCCTGCTCTCAGTGTCAGGGGAGGCACCCGCCTCCAGGAGCAAGCGTGCGACCTCGGCTGCTCCCTGCACCGAGGCAACATACAGAGGAGTGGTGCCGTCACTGTCCCCTCGCTCCGGGTGCGCTCCGGCCTTCAGAATCGCCTTCACGCGTACGGCGTCGGCTGCCAGAGTTGCTTCCAGGAGATCGCGGGAGAGTTTCTTTTGCCGACGCTGCTTCATGGTTGGCGAGGGTAGTGGTCGTCCAGGGGATGTGACGAGTCATATCCGGTCCCCTTCTCGACGCCCCGGCGGCCTGGCCGCCCCGGACCGGCCACGGCGACCACCGTAGGCCCGGCAGCGAAGCGGCGGGGGCCGGCCGACGGCACCGCCGGCGCCGGCCGACAAGCCTCCTCTCACCTCGCTGCTACTCTTTGCGGGTTCAAAATGACTCAGGGGGAGTCCGTGTTCACGTCGGTTACCACGGATTGGCCGTGGCTGTTGGCCGTCACCGCACTGGTGATCCACTGCTCCGCCATGGCCAAATGGATACCCATCCAGAGGTTCTGGAGGGTCTATCCCTTCATCTGGGTGGTGTGCGGTGCAGGAGCGGTGAGCTTCGGATCCTGGCGCGGCTTCGATCTGGCAGACATGCTCGTCCTGTGCTCCTTCGCGCTCATCGGGCTGACGATCGGCATGTATCCGACTCGCAAGCTGTTCGCGGTGTGGGCGCACGAGATCAACGAAGGGGTGACGCGCGAGCGGTACGACTATCCGCGTTCACACCTGGCGTTCTGTGGCGTCTCCGTGCTCGTCATGCTGGCCGCCGCGTTCCTGTTGGCCCACTGATGTGCCGTTGGCCGGGACCGGCCGTGTCCGGCACACGTGTGACTGACCGTTCGGCCCCGCGCCGCGCTGTCCCGGCTGCGTCGCGGCGGTCACGTGAGGTGGCCGTGCCCGTGTGGCGGTGACCGGTGTCCAGGAGCATGCAGTGGGGCCATGTGGTGAACTTCGCTCACTCCTGGTCCTCGACCACTGGTCATCGGGAGAAGAGGCGCACCTCCGGGTAGCGGTCGGACAGCCCGTCGAACAGACCTTGGTCGTCCCGGCCGCGCAGCCAGCGGTCGAAGAAGGCGGCGAGGTAGGTCCGTTGGGCGCTGATCGCGCGCCTCGGTGCGATGGTGCCGATGTTCTCGACAACAGTCTTCCGAGGGAGGCCGAGCCGATGGGCGATCTGCGGGATGACTGCCTCCGCGTCGGTGTAGGTAGCGTGCCCTGCGCCCTGCAGGGTCAGGCCCCGGTGCCAGCCGTGACTGTGCCGCCACAAGGAGTCCCAGGACGGCACAGTGCCGAGGTCGTTGCCTTCCTTGCCGATCAGCAGGAACGGGCGGTCGAGGCCGTTGGCGGCGACGGTGGAGAGGTTGCCGGGGGTGCTGTCCTCCTGGACGTATGCGAGAACGCCGTCGAGGTCGGCTGCTGCTGCGATGCGTGGATCGTCGTGCATCGCCTGCAGGGCGGTGAAGCCTCCTGCGGACTGGCCGAACATGCCGACGCGGTCCAGGTCCACCGTGCCGCGCAGATACCGGGGCAGCGCACTGGGCAGCGCGTCGAGGACGAAGCGGGTGTCGGCCACCCGTACGGCGAGCGCCTTTTGCAAGAGCGCGGTGATACGGTCAAGGTCCGGGTACGCCTTGGCGAACTCCGCGGGAAGAACGGTGCTTTCGACGCGACCGCCGGGGAACTGAACAGCCGTGGCGTCGTAGGTGTGATCGAGTGTCACCACGACGTAGCCCCGGGAGGCAAGGTCGTCGCAGAGCGTGGTGCCCAGGGAACGCGGGTCTCCCGCACCGGGTGAGTAGCAGACCACCGGGTACGGGCCTCCGTCCCGGTCGGCTGGGGCGCCTTCGTGAGCGTGCGTGCGCGTGGCCGACCAGTCGACCTCATCGCCGGGCACACCGGAGAAGTTGTTCAAAGCGGCGAATCCGGCGGCTTCCCCCGGGAGCATCTGTGGTGCGGTCGGGTACGCGGCGACGGCGCGAGCCGGGTAGCGGATGCCGATCATGAGCTCGCGGTACGGCTGCGAGGTCATCCAGGGGTCGGGACGTGAGGTATCGACGAGGCGCAGTGAGATCGTACCCACGGGGAACGGCCCACTGGGTGCGGGCAATCTCAGCCGCACAAGCCCGGCCTCGCGCGGCGCTGCGGAAGCTGTTCGTGCGGAGACGGCGGACAGGGTGACGACGGCAACAGCCGACAGCATGACGGCGCGGCGAGTCTGCATGGCAAGCCCCCTCGACTGTACGTGTGCAGAGCCTATCTGTACGTGTGCAGAGCCCCCTTACCTTTGCGGATCTTCTCAGCCACCACCATCCGGCAGGCCTGTTGACGCGCACGGGGGCTACCTGTACCCCGTCCGTATCGAACTGGGGTGATCTACACGGTTCCTGCCTGCACTTAGCTCAGCTCAGCTACTGTCACCGGATCGCCGAATGAGATGGCCTGTAAGTGCACGTGTCGGTGGTGGGGCTGCTTCTGTCCGCGTCCGGCCTTCCGAGGTTGAGGCTTCGTCGACGTGTGGTCGGGTCAGGGCACTCGCTGGTCCATGTTCTGCGTGGAGGGCATGGACACTGCCGGAGCCGGGGCTCGGCGCTCCCGTGCCCTGGCCAGACGTGCCGCCGGGTCGGCCGGGGGAGGCGCAGTGGGAGACGTCGGCGCGGCTGTCATCAGCCCGGAGGGAGGGGAGTTCAGTGACTCGTGCTCGTCTCCTGGAGCGGGCAATCCACCTTGGTCCGGCGCTCCTTCAGCAAGAGCGCGCCGAGGACGGCCGCAGCGATCTGGCAGCCGGCCACCGCCGAGACGAGGCTTGCCGGTTCGGCGGACTGCCAGCCGCCCGCGAGTGCGGCACCGCCCGCGGCGAAGGCGCTCTTGATGCTTGCTCCCAGGGTGAACACCTGGGTGCGGGTGGTTGGGGGCGCGTATCGGTAACGCCCGGTCAGCAGCGCGGCGAAGAGGGGGCCTGTGCAGCAGCCAGGGCGAAACCGCCGGCTGTCGCGGCGGCGTTGTCCGCCCAGGGTACGGTTTGCCAGCGCCGTTCCGGTTGCGAACAGCATGTCCTGCAACCTGACGTACGCGGGCATCTGTGATCGTGCTCCGTCCCCTTGGGGCGCATTCCCCGGTGCCGGACCGGCTCTGTCGGTGGTCTGGGCGGCAGAGGTGAAGTGGGACGGCCCGCAGGCGTGTAGATGCCTCTCACCGCGGTTGTCGGACTATACGGCGTCACGCGGGGTTCGCCCACTCCTCGCGGAGCATTCCAAAGAGGACGCGGTCGTAGCGCTCCCCCTCCACCAGTACAGCCGACCGGCGGCGTCCTTCCTCTCGGAAGCCCAGCCTGGTGAAGGCGCGCACGGCACGCTCGTTGCCGCTCCAGGTGTCCAGCTCCAGCCGGCGCAGGCAGTACGCCCCGAACAGGTGGCCCACGAGCAGCCGCAACGCGTCACTGCCGTGGCCGCGGCCCCAGAACTCCCGCTCGCCGATGGTGACTCCCAGGGTGGCCACTCCGACGTAGGGGTCCAGGTCCCGGTAGTCGGCCATGCCTATCACCTTCCCGTCTGCCAGGTCCTCGACCGTGAACACGGCCGACTCCCTGGGGTTCAGTCGCAGCATGGTGTCGAAACCGAGCCGGATCGCTTCCGCTGTGACCGGGCCGAACAACGGGTCACCGCCGGCCGCCCAGCGCACCACCTCTGGGTCATTGCGCCACCGCACGTGGTGCTCAGCGTCTTCGGAGCGCAGCGCGCGCATTCTTACCAGCGTTCCCTCAAACATGGAGCAAACCTAATCGATCTCAGGGATCACTCAGGACTGACTGCCCATGCAGCGCATGACCTGGTCGACGCGCTCCACTGTCTTGGTGATCGACCGCGCGCGTGATCGTCGCTAGGCCGCGTCGGCGTAGGCGAGATGGGTGCCGCAGACGGTGCAGCGGAAGAGCATGGCGGTCGCCCCTTCGCCAAGGTTGGCGAGGAAGTGTTCAAGGTGGCTTTCGTCGTGCCAGCCGTCGAGGCGCATGTCGGCCCGTAGTCGGTCGAGGGCTTCGGGATGTGCCGCGAGCCCGGTGTACCCGACTTCGCCCACGAAGGCGGCCGCGTCCTGGCAGTGGACGAGCCAGTGCGGATCCTGCCAGGCATGAAAACCGGGGGTGCGGCGGGTGACCTCGTGCAAGACGTCCTCGCTGACACCGGCGAGCCCGTAGGAGTCGGTGAATTCACCCGCGAAGCGTTCAGCAGCGCTCCCGTCTGCGATGCACCACGGGCAGAAGCGGCCACTGACGTCCTGGGCGGTGTAGAAGGTGGCTGTGTAGATCCAGCCCGTGTTGCGCTTGCAGCAGGCGCACGTCTCGGTAGTCGCCCGGATGGACCCACTTGCGACTGGGTCGGGGTGATAGCGGAAGAAGGGCAGGCCGGCACTCATCAGCGGTTCCCGATCTGCGCCCTGGTGGCCATGCCTGCTGATCCCATGGAGAGCAGTCTGTCCGCGAGCAGGTCCCCGTTCAAGCGCGGTGTCGGGCTCCTTGCCGCCCAGCCGGTTGAGACAGCTTGCCGCGAGGTCGACCCGCTCCACCCCGGGCGTGGCTCCGGGTGCCGGGGTCGGTCGTACGGCATCCAGCATCGCGCGGCTCGGCGGTCGGACGAGCTCCAGTGGGGAGTGGTTGAAGGGGGCCGGTGCCGACGGCTCCCCTGCCCTGCCACGCGCGTGTCGAGGGGGAGGCAGCCCTGGTCCAGGCGTACGAAGAGGTGAATGGGCAAGCCAGGAACGCCGTTGTGGATGCAGCGCCGGGACCGTGTTCCCGCGTAGGAGCACGTTGAAAACGGGGAGCCTACGGCGGTTTCGTCCCCTGGCTTTCGGCTCATGGCCTCCTCCGTCGATCCTGAACACCGTGACCGAGACCGAGAGGATGTTGCTGAGGCGCGGCCGCGTCTGGTGACCCGACCGCTGCTACTGCGCTTTGTGACGGTCGTCGGCTCCTCGGCGAGCTTCTATCTGCTGCTGTCAGTCGTCCCGGCGTACGTGCAGGGCCTGCCGGGCGGGGGCAGCGACAAGGCGGGTCTGGTCACGGGTGTGCTGATGCTGGCCACGGTGGCCGGCGAGCTGATGTCCCCATGGCTGGCCGCACGCTGTGGCTACCGGGTGCTGCTGGGGACGGGGTTGTTGTTGCTGGGTGCTCCTGCCCTGGCCCTGACCGTGTCGCGGAGTATGGCGGGCATCGTGGCGGTGTGTTTCGTCCGGGGGCTCGGTTTCGCGTTCACCTTGGTGGCGGGTGGGGCGCTGACGGCGTCGCTGATCCCGTCCGAACGCCGTGGCGAGGGGCTGGCCCTGATCGGCGTCATGGCCGGTGTGCCCTCACTGGTGGGCCTGCCGCTCGGAACCTGGCTGGCCTCGCACGCGGGGTACGGGCCCGTCTACGTGGCTGCGGCACTGATCGCCCTGGTCTCCATCGCCGCCGTCCCGGGGCTGCCCGGCCGGGAAGCGGTGTCGGGGCCGCCCCTGGGGCTCTTCGCCGGGGCTCGTTCCGGGGCGCTCGGCCGGCCGACGGTCGTGTTCGCGGCAATCGCTGTGGGCGCGGGGATCGTCGTCACCTTTCTGCCGCCGGCCGTGGCGCCAGGGCATTCCGGCGTGGTCGCCGCAGCGCTGTTCGTGCAACCGGCTGCCGCGACCGCGTCCCGTTGGTTCGCCGGTCGGCGCGCCGACCGGCGTGGAGCCGCCGGGCTGGTCGTGCCGGGACTGATCACGTCGGCCGCCGGCATCCTCGTCGTTGCCCTCACGGGCGTTCCTGTCGCGGCCGTCGTGGGTGCGGCCGTCTTCGGGGCCGGCTTCGGCATCTCCCAGAGCGCGACCATCACCCTGATGTACTCCCGGGTGCCCGCCTCCGGGTACGGGACGGTGAGCGCCCTGTGGAACGTCGCCTACGACGCCGGCATGGGCGTCGGCGCGGTCGGTTCCGGCCTGGTGGCCGCATCGACCGGCTACCCCTGGGGATTCGTCCTGACCGCCCTGCTGATGCTGACTGCCCTCGTTCCTGCCTGGTGGGACCGGACGGCATCGCGCACACCACGTGCGGCGGCCGAAGGGGGACGTGTCAGGCCCGACGACGCATGACTCATGAATCGTGAGACGTTCGGTGCCATGGCAGTCATCCTTGGGCTCGTCGATCCGGGCGCTGCTGTCCAGGTGAGTGCCAACCGACACCTTCCCCGGCAAAGAAGGCACACCCGGCATGCGTCACCTTCGGTTGATCGGCCGGCGCTCAGCCCTTGCGATGTTCGCCGACCGAGGCGGTAGCCACCGAAGAAGCACGTCAGTAGCCTTGGCGTCTCACGCTCCTTACTGACGGAGGGCTTCTCGCATGACCACCTCGTTCGTCCGTCCCGAGCCGCCGTATTACGCAGTGATCATCACCACCCGGCCCGCCGCAGATCTTGAGGGCTACGCAGCGATGAGCAAGCGCATGGCCGAACTCGGTGAAGCGCAGCCCGGTTATCTCGGCCGCGAGTCGCTGACGGACGAGGACGGCCGGGACCTCGTCGTCATCTACTACGCGGACGAGGCATCGATAGCGGCATGGAAGGCCCACCCCGAACATCTTGAGGCTCAGCGGCTCGGACGTGAACGCTGGTACTCCTCGTACAGCGTGGAAGTCGCGCGGGTGGAGCGTGCCTACGCCTTCAGTCGCGACTGAGGGGAGGGAGTGCGGGTGCTGTGGGTTCCCCGCCTCCGGGTGAACATCGCCGTGGTGTAGACCGTCGCCGCTCCTCGCGCTGTCGCAGGGGCCGGGTTCTGCTGAGGCCGACTCAGGTCCGGGTCCTGTACAGCTCGCTGACGTTCGGGCGGGCCGCCGGGCGGTGATGGGCGGCGGGGCCCCGCGCGAAGGCTCGCAGGGCGTTCTCCGTGGTGCGGGTCACGAAGGTGCGGGTCCGGGCATCCATTCCGTGGTCGCGGCCCCCGTCGGGGGTGCCGGCCATGAGGGCCTCCACCCAGCGCATGGTGCCGGTGGCGAACACACCGGCGCCACTGGGAGCCGTGTAGTAGGCCGAGTCGCTGTGGCTGCGGCGGCCACCGCACACCAGAGGAGAGTGAGCCGTGATCTCCAGCGGCTCGGGGACGGGGGCCGCGGGTGTGACCCGGTCGTACTCGACGCCGACCAGGCGGTCGAAGCCGTTGCCGGACCGTACACCCGTTCCTTCGTACAGCCAGTGGTCCGCCGCGCGGACGACGTACGGCGCGTCCGTCGGGTAGCCCTCGTAGAGCACTCCCGTGAGGGAGGACTCGGGGTCCGGCGCCGGGGTCCGGCGGAAGTCGGTGGTCACGAGGGCGGGGTGGGTGGTGTAGAGGGGGTCGGACCCGGCGGAGGACTTGTAGCAGACCACCGTACGGTCCGGCTGCGTCTGCCCCTGCTCCAGGCGGACCCGGCGGAAACAGGTGTTGGCGCCGAGGAACAGCACGTTGGTGCCGGCGTCGCGCGCCTGGGTGACATGTCGGCGCTGCTCCGGGGTCCAGTACTCGTCGTGCCCGAGACAGACCACCGTGGCCGCGCCGCGCAGGACCTCCGGGTCGCGGTGCACGTCCGTACCGGTGGTGTAGGCGAGGGGTATGCCGAGCCGTTCCGCCAGCACCACCGCCGCCCGTTCGTACACCATGAACTTCTCCGCGCCGTCGGCGTCGTAGGGGCGGTCGAAGCTGACGGCCAGGGAGCGGGTGGCGTACGCGCCGGAGGCACCGGCGTAGAGGCTGTAGCCGCCCCACCGGTTGTATGCCTGCCAGGTGGCCGGGGCGTGGATCAGGACCGTTCGGCCCGTACCCTGCGTGGAACGCACGATCAGCGGGATGTAGCGCTGGTGACCGCTGTCCGCCTCCAGCCGCAGCAGATACGCGCCCTCCGGCCAGCCGGCCGTGCCGAAGGTGAGCGTGCGCGGCCAGTCCGCGCACACGGTGCGGGTGTCCGGCAGGAAGCGGGGTTCCGGCTGGACACGGCCGCGTACACGCTCGGACGACCATACGAGCCGGGCCTGGCTGCCGCCGTACCAGCCGACTCGGAAGGCCGAGACCCGGAAGGACGACGCCGTCGTCGAGACGTACAGGCCGCACGCCTCGCCCGGCGTCACGCTCACCCGGTCCACGTAGCCGGCGACGGCCGGGGCAGGACCCCGGGACGTGATACGCCAATCGGGTGTCCCGGACCGGTCCCGTTCCGCTTCGGGCCGGTGGGAGAGGGCCGCCCGGTGGTGCCCGTGCGTGGGAGTGGACGCGTCGCAGGCCGCGGCCGTCACCGAGGCGAGTCCGAGGCCGGTGCACGCTCCGAGAAAGCGCCTGCGTCCGGGCCGCCCTGCGTGGGCCGTCCCGTCGTCCGGACCCCCTTGCCTGGCAGGATCCATCCCCATGGCGCCTCCCGTGGTTGCGGCTCGCCTTTCACCCGTCTCTCCGGGCCAAGGTGGCACAGCCCTGCGGGCGGCGCGCCCTCTCACGGCCGCCGGGCGTCACGGGGGGCGCCGGTGGCGCTGGTGGGGCGGGTGGCGCTGCTGGGGCGGTGGGGCGGATGGGGCGGATGACAGCAGCCCGTGTCGCCGTCCACCACCGTGCACTACCGCCTACCGCCTATCACCAACCGCCCATCGCCCGCCGCCCATCGCCGTCAGCGGGCCATCGGTCTGCCGGCCTCGGCCGGCCAGCGCGCGTGCTCACCGGAGCTGTCGAGGGCCGGCAGGACGGTGGTCCTCGGTCCTAGTGCTTTCTTGCCAGGGATGGTGCCCCGGGAGACCGATCCGCTCCCGGCCGGGCCTCCCTAGGGTGATCAACATGAGCGACACGGCGCGCAAGACGCCCCTCGACCGAGCGATGGACGTGGTCCGGGGCTACGTGGACCACGACGGCATCGCGGTCCGGGAGGCGCTGGACGGTATGGACGCGGGCGGCTCGTTGGAGGTGTACTCCATCCTGAACGGCCTGGTGCGTTCCACCATCAGCATCATGGAGCTCACCGGCAGGCCGTGGAGGGTGGACGACCTGGTGCGGCGGGCCGACGGGGTCGCCACGGTCGCCCCGCCCCACTACGAGTTCGCCGTGGCCGAGGCGACGCGGGCGTGGGCCCGCGGAGACCAGTCGGCGATGCGCGCGGTGTCGTGCCGGGACCTCACCGGGGCCGTGCACATCACTGCTGTAGGTGTCGCCGTTCTGGGGTCGGCGCTGTGGGGCAGGGCCGGGTTCCTCGACGTTCTCGCGGAGTTCCACGCCGCAGCCACCGCGCTCGCGGAAGATCGGTCCTGCGGCGCCTGACCGCTCGGAACCCGGCGCTCCGAGCCCCCATCCTCTCGTCGGCTTCGTCGTCGGTGCCCACCTGCCTGCGAAGCCGGCGAGAACCCCACCCAGGACGCACCATGAACTTCGCGACCCCGTTGTCCGCCCTGTTCCCCGGAACCTCCGGTCGGCTCCTCACCGCCCTCGCCACCCATCACACCGCCGATGCCCTCCGGCCGCTGCCTCTCGACGAGTTGTCCAGGGCCGCCGCGGTGACGCCGACCCAACTGGAAGCAGCTCTTCCGGCTCGGCCTGCTTGGACTCCTCGCTCCCAGGCGCAAAGGGGGAGCCGTACGTCTCGTCCCCGGACACATCGCCTGGGCCGCCCTGCGTCAGCTGGCGGATCTGCGCGACGCCGTGATCGACCTGGTCCCTGAGGAGGCGCGGGCATACCTCCGACCGGCACCGGACTATCTGGCCCTCGACGGCGCCGTCGTCGGGGGAACGGCCACACATCCGGCGGACGTACTGGAAGTGATCGTCGTGCCTCCGCCGACCGCCGGGACCGACTGGCACCATGGCCTCGCCACCCTCACCGCCCACCTGTCCCGGGATCTGGGCAACGTCGTCGTCCACCGCACTGCCCACACCCGGGAGGCGAAGGCCATGGGCGGGACGGACGCCGTGCGCGTCTTCCTTGCGGGAGAAGGGCGCCCGGAAGGGGCTCCGTTCACCGTTCGTCGGCACCGGTCACCCGCCGTACCAGATCCGCCCACGCGAGCCGCAGCCGCGCGGTGGTGACCTGCTCCTCGTTGCGCAGGTGGTCCAGGGTCTCCAGGTCCACGAAAGCGAGCAGGGCGTGGGCGAGCATGGTGTGGTCGCCGACGACGCCGGCTTCCCGCAGGAGCGCCTGGACGTGGTGGCGGAAGGCCCGGCCGTAGTGGGTGGTCTGACGCCGTTCGCAGCGGATGTGGCGTCCCAGTGCCGGGCCGAGGTCCGTCTCGTCGGCGGCGCGCTCGATCAGTGCGCAGCCGAAGGCCGTGAGCCGGTCTTTCGCCGGTGCCCCTGGTCCCAGCGGAGGGGGACCGAAGGTGTACGCCTCGTGGAAGTCGGCCTCGACGTCGTCCAGCAGTGCCAGCAGGAGGCCGTTGCGGTCGCCGAACCTGCGGAAGAGCGTGCCCTTGCCCACCCCTGCCGCCTGCGCGACCTCGTGCATCGTCAGGTGTGCGGCGCCCCGCTCGGCCACCAGCCAGGCAGCCGCCTCCAACAGCCGGGCACGGTTGCGGACGGCATCGGCACGCTCCCCGGTGAGATCGTCCGGGGGCTCGGTCATCCATGGCTCCGCGGTGCGACGTCGACGTAGACGCGTCCCTCCTCGATCCGCACCGGATACACCGGGACGGGCCGTCTGGCCGGCGGGTCGAGCGGTTTTCCGGTGCGCAGGTCGAACCGGGAGCCGTGCAGCCAGCACTCGACCGTGCACCCGTCGACCTCTCCCTCGGAGAGCGAGACGGCGCTGTGCGAGCACACGTCGTGGATCGCGAACACCTCGTCCTCGGTCAGGACCAGGCAGACAGGCACACCCTCCACCTCGAACCGCCGGGGGACGCCCTCTTCGAGTGCGTCGGACGTGCAGAGGTATGTGTGGCCGCCGGCGGGCATCGAACTCCTCGGGTGCGTCCACGTGGCGGTCGTCCGACCCACCGAGGTGCGAGGTGCGTGGGCGGGCCGGGAGCGTCACGCGCGTGATCACGGCTGATCACCCACGCTAGCGACGCGGCCCGGCGTGGAAACCCGCCCGCAGCCCCATTTCGCCTCGGCACATGGACCTAGGGCGTCGCGAGGACAGGTCGGCACCGGCGGTGATCGCCCTGTCACGCGGCTGCTCGTGGCGGGGCATTGCGGGACGTGGCCGGAAATCGGCGTGCGCCACCTTCCGCGCCCGCAGCTACCGTTTATGATTCAACTACATCCGGTGCCACGAGGAGGTCGCACCATGGCGGAGCTGGGTCTGGCCGACACCGTCGGCATCCTGCGGCAACCCGGTGTGCGGACGCGGCACAGCAGTGCCGGGCTCGGCTGGGAGCGGCTGTACCTCTCCACCCAGGAGGAACAGCCCTACCGTGCCGCCTTCGATCCGGCGCCCACGCATCTGCTGATCCTGCACCTGAGCGGCCCCGTCACCGTGCGGCGGGGACACGGCGCGGACTCCCGGTCGCGGACGATCCCGGCCGGTGGGCTCTTCCTGCAGCCGGCCGGCCGTACCCTCGCCGTCGAACTCGGCGGCACGCTCGACACGGTCCACGCCTACCTCACCGACGACGCGCTGTGCGAGGCGAACGACGGACGGCCCGTGGAGCTGTCCGAGGAACTCGGCACCACCGATCCCCTGGCCGAGCAGCTTCTGCTCGCGCTGGCCGGCGCGGTGCGCTCGTGGGAGCCGTCGGCCCGTACCTACACCGACCACCTGACCGGGATGCTCGCCGCGCAGCTCGCCCGCCGGCACGGTGTCCGGGAGGCGGTACCCGCGGACAACCGGTCCGGACTGTCCGCACGCCGGCTCGCCGCCGTCCGCGCGCTCATGGAGGAGCGGCTGGCCGAACCGCTGCCGATCGCGGACCTCGCCGACGCGGCCTCGTTGAGCCGCAGCCAGTTCACCCGGCAGTTCCGGGCGAGCACGGGACAGTCGCCGCACCAGTTCCTGCTCGCGCTGCGTCTGGAGCGGGCGTGCCGGCTGCTGCGCACCGGTACCGACCCGATCGCCGAGGTGGCCGTCGCCTGCGGGTTCTCCCACCAGGAGCACCTCACCCGGGTGATGCGCGCCCGGCTCGGCACCACCCCGGCCGCGCTGCGCCGCTCGGGCTGACCGGGGCGGTCCCCTTCCAGCGTTCCGGCACCAGCACCCCTCTCTGACCCACCCCGGTGCACAGTGCCCGCCGGGCATGTACCCGTGCCGTGCCCGCCGCGGCCGGCTGGTGCGCCACCACTCCCAGGTCCGCCTTGGCGAGTACCCTGCGGATCGCGTCGGCCGGCCCGAGCCCGAGGTACTGCGGGACGAGGGACCCCTCAGCGCCGCCGGCCGCACCCGCGCCGGCGGCTCACCCCCGGTCACCGCCGGCCCCGCCGCTGGGCGGCGCGGCGTAGGCGGCGGTGATGGTGCCCTCAGCGCGGGACGCCGGTTCCGGCGTGGCGAGGGATCGCCGGGGAGGCGGCGTCGCGCCCTGTTGCCCTCGCGTGGCAGGCTGACGTCCTCGGCCGGGACAGCCTCGCCCGATGTACGACCGTCCGTCCGTCACGTCTGCCAGGGCCTTGCCCGGCGTCGGCACGGGTTCTGCGAGCGCATGGCTCCCCTAGCGCGCCAGGACGTGGCGGAGTGCGCCGAGGAGGTCCTCCCGTGCCGCCTCGTCGGTCTCGGCGGCGGTGGTTCGGCGCCAGGCGACGTGTCCGTCCGGGCGTACCAGCAGCACGCCGTCCTCGGCGATCTCGCTGACGCGGCTCCATTCGCCGTAGGCGTCACGGTGGTTGTCGTCACCGACACGGACCACGCGCAGCGGTACGCCGAGGGCGTCGCCGCAGGCGCGTGCGGCGGTCTCCCAGACTCCGCCGGACAGGCCGGTCAGCACGGTGAAGAGACCGTGGCCGACGACGTCCAGCGTGGAGACGCGCTCGCCCTGGGCGTCGACCAGCCAGGCGTGCGGCAGTTTGGCGCCCGGCCGGGTCGTCGGCTGGTGCACCAACTCGCGGTCGGCCGGCCACACTTCGGCCGGACTGTCGTCGGGGAGCACCGCGGTGGAGACGTACCGCTGGTTCATCTCCACGCCGTGCGCGTTGAACTCGTAGTTCTTCAGCTGGATCGCCTCTTCGAGCTGCCGTCTCTTCTTGGCGCCCTCGGGTGTCCGCTCCCGTAGCGCCGCGATCCCCTCGGCGATGGCCTCCGCGTCGCTGCCGCCGCCGACGCCGAGCACGTCGAAGATCGGCCCGAACTGGTCGCGGCTGAGGTTGGCCCGCTCGACGATCTGCCGCCCCACGGGGGCGCGTTCGGCCGTGTAGCTGTCGAGCAGCGCGGGTCCCGCCTCGCCGCGGATCACCATCGCGAGTTTCCAGGCGAGGTTGTACGCGTCCTGGACGGAGGTGTTGGAGCCCAGTCCGTTGGACGGCGGATGGCGGTGCACGGCGTCGCCGGCGCAGAAGACCCTGCCGGTCGAGTACTCCTCGGCGTAGGCGTGGTTGACGGTCCACAGCGAGGTCGACGTGATCTCCACCGGCAGGTCGGGATCGCCGACGAGGTCGCGCACGATCTTCCGGGCGGCCTCCTCGTCGACACTCGGCGGCGGCTGCTCTATGTCGTAACCCCACACCAGCAGCCACTCGTTCCACGGGCGGACCATCCGGACCAGGCCCATGCCGATGCCCCCGGTGTCCGCGCCGGGCTGCAGCACCCAGTACAGGACGCTCGGACGGTGGGCGCAGTACCGGGCGAGGTCGGCCTTGAAGACGATGTTCATGCTGCCGGCCTTGGCCATGCGGCCGGCGAAGGGCAGGCCGAGCTGCTCGGCGACCGTGCTGCGCCCGCCGTCGGCGCCGATCAGGTAGCGGGCCCGCACCGTGAACTCGTCCCCGCGGACCCGGTCGCGCAGCAGGGCGGTGACCCCGTCCTCGTCCTGTTCGAAGCTGACGAACTCGGTGTCGAAGCGGACCTTGGCGCCGCGGGCCGCCGCGTTGTCGACCAGGATCGGCTCCAGGTAGGTCTGCGGCAGGTCGATCATCTCGCAGGGGCTCTTCGCGGAGTACTCGGTGGCCGTCGCGGGGCCGGTGCCCCAGCTGCGGATACGGCCGATCTCCTCGCCCGTCAGCGCCGTGCACAGCACGGTGTCGCCCATCAGGTGCGAGGGGCTGCCGAGGGCCAGCGCCTCCGACTCGACGCCGAGGTCGCGCAGGACCTCCATGGTGCGCTGGTTGGTGATGTGCGCTCGCGGGGTGTTGGCGAGCCACCCGTACTTCGTCACCAGCAGGGTGCGGATGCCGTAGATGGCCAGCAGCAGGGCGGCCGAGCCGCCTGCGGGGCCGCTGCCGACGACGAGGACGTCGGTGTCGTACGCGTCGAGCGGGTCGGTGGTCGTCATGGGTGTGCGCTCCTCGGTCATCCGGCCTGGGGGGCGAGACGGAAGGTGTAGTCGAGCCGGCACCACGGGCCGTCGACCGGACGGCCGTCGGGGGTGGGGCCGGACCCCGGTGTGAAGTCCACGACGAGTTCGTCCTTGACGCCGAAGACGGTGTCGCTGTCCAGGTACGCTCCGCCGGCCACGAACAGCTGCGTGACGAGCCGGCGGTGGCCGGGCGCGTCGAACATGAAGTGCAGGTGGGGCGCCCGGTAGGGGTGGCGGCCGACCGCGTCGAGCATCTGCCCGACCGGTCCGTCGGCGGGAATCGGGTAGTGCGAGGGCAGGATGGACCAGAAGGTGACCCGTCCCTGGCTGTCGCTGCGCAGCCGACCGCGCAGCACCGGCCCGTCCAGATCGGGGAGTTGGACGTCGTAGAAGCCGTCCTCGTTGGACTGCCACACGTCCACCACGGCGTCCTTGACCGGCTCGCCGTCGCTGTCCGTGACCCGTACGTCCACCCACAGCGGGGTGCCGTGCAGGCCGCCGGAGATGTCGCTGCCGAGCGCGGTCTCGGGCGGACCGTCCACGTAGAAGGGGCCGAGCACGGCGGACGGAGTGGTGTCGGGGGTGCGGGAGTTGGTGAGCAGGTCCACGGCGCTGGAGACGCCGAGGGTGTCGGACAGCAGCACGTACTCCTGGCGGGTCGGAGTGCAGATCTGTCCGGTACGGGTGAGGAAGTCGATGGCGTACTGCCATTCGGCGTCGGTGACGTCGTTGTCCGCGACGAAGGTGTGCAGGTGCCGGACGAGGTCGGTCATCAGCGTACGGACCCGGGGGTCGGGGGCGTGCGCGAAGCTGGCCACCACCTCCTCGGTGAGCCGGGCCAGCTTCGCCTCCGTCGAGGGCGGGCCCTGCGGGCGGCGTCCCTGCCAGGCGCCGGCCAGCAGTTCGCCGATGCCCTCGGTGGTCAGTTCGCGCGGGTTGGGGTACGGCGTCGCGACGGCCAGTTCGGCCGCGCGTGGGAGGTCGGACTCGGCCATGCCGAGCTCGCGCAGCGAGGTGGGGCCGCCCAGGGAGACGATCAGGTCGTACACGCCGCTCGGCGCGTCGGGCACGCCCAGGGCGTCGGCGACGCGGCGCATGACGTCGGGGACGGCGAGTGCGTTGTAGGCCATGGCGTGCGCCAGCACGACGGTGTGGGTCTCGGCGTGCGGCAGGCCGAAGCTGCCGCCGAGGGTGTGGCACAGCTTGTGGTGCAGTCCCATGCCGACCGTGGCGAGGCAGGTACCGGCGAGCCAGGCGGCGTGCAACAGGTCCGCCCGGGCGTCCGGGTCGGCCGGGTCGGCGGCCAGCCGCGGCAGTGCCGATGCGATGCCCGAGATCGCGTCGAGGGCCTGCCGGTCCGTCACCGGGTTGGCGTCGGCCGAGTACAGGGCCTCGACCGCGTGCGCGAGGGCGTTGACGCCGCTCGTCACCGTCATGGGCAGCGGCAGGGTGAGGGTGAAGTCGACGTCGTAGACGACGGTCTCGGGCAGGATCGCCGGGGAGGACTGGGTGACCTTGCGCCCGTCCCTGGTCTCGCCGAGCACCGGGGTCACCTCGGACCCGGCGTAGGTGGTCGGCAGGATCACCTGCGGGAGGTCCGTACGCAGGGCCAGCGCCTTCGACAGGCCGGTCGTCGAGCCGCCGCCGACGGCCACGACGACGTCGGCCGAAGCCTGCGTGAGCACGTCGAGCGCCTGCTCGGTCACCTCGACCGGGGTGTGCATGGCGGCACCGTCGAACTCCGCCACGACGAGGTCTCCCAGCACCTCGCGGACCCGTGCGGCGGTCCCGGCCAGGGGCCGGCTGGACAGCAGCAGGACACGGGAGCGGCCGAGCCGCTCGACCTCCTCGCGGAGCCGGCCCACCGTGCCGGCTCCGAAGACGACCCGCGAGGGACGGGATGTGTAGACGAACGTCCGCATCGAGTTCTGCCTCCGCCTGTCATCCGGTGTGCGTCGATGGCTTGGATCACCGAGTGTGCGGAGGAGGGCGGCACGTCGTCCTGCACGATGCGCGCGCCGGGCTGCACGAAACGCGCGTGTGTTCCGGGGGCCGGCGCACCGGGGAGCTGCTTGCCCCGGCTCCCTGGCCGGATACCGGTGGCAAGCGCGCCCAGGCCCGCTGGGCTTCCGGGAGGGGCAGGACTGCCGGTACTCCCTTGGCGGGGCGCGGTTCAGTCGTCAAGGAAGCGGGCGGTTTGTACGGCCGTTTCGGCGCGCGACACGCTCAGTCCCACGGCGCGGAACCAGGGACGTGGGGACACATACCTAGCTGTCCTGAGTACGCCGACTCGTGATCGTCTGCCGGCCGGTTTCTATCGTGCCCGTCATGGACATGGATCCGCCCTCCACCGACACCGGGCTGCGGGCAGTACACGGTGGTTCAGCGGCTGCGCGCTCGCAGCGATCATCATCGTCGCCTTGGTGGCGTACGGGGCCTACGCGTTGGAAGACCTGGAGAAGGGCCTGGACGGGTACGGACAGATGGAACAGACAGGCCGCTCAGGAACAGAGGCCGATCCCCTCGGTCCCGGCGAGACGGCCCAGTTCGAAGACGGTCTGAAGGTCACCGTGAGTCCGCCGATCGCCAAGGGCGACGGCACCCACGCCTTCTCCGTGACCTATGAGAACGGTACCGACGCCGAACTACTCCCAGGTGGCCCGTCGCTCGACGACAGCGTCTCCGAGATCGGCCCGGCACCGCTGGTCGTACGTCCCGGCGAAAGCTTCGACGACTACGTCACCGACTACGACCTGGACTGGCTGAATCGCCAGGCAGCCGCCTCCGACCTGGTGCCGCCGCTCGCCGAGGGCGAGAAGCGCACAGTACCCGTCCAGGTGAAGCCGACCCGGGCAGGTGTCCCGGTCACCGTCGAGGTGGCCGTACCCGACACCGGCTACCGGGAGACTGCCTACTTCCAGCTCACCGTCGGCTGATACCGCTCGTCCCGGCGCACCGTCCCGTGGCCACCGGGCAGTCGCGGGACGGGTGCGCCTATGGACGGGTGCGCTCATGCCTGCTGTCGCCGGTGAGGACCGTCGCCCCTCCCCCGGCATCTCGCACCTCGCAGCCCACGCCCCCGCGCCAGGTCGGCGCGGGGGCGGTGCCGGGCACGTGGTCGGCTCCGCGAGCCATCGGGCGGTGCCGTTCCATGGATGATCAAGCGGAGATCTCCGACCACGGCACATCATGCTGAACAGCCGCGGCCGGGGCGGTCAGCGGTCAGGACGCGGCCGGGGCCACCGCATCGATGCCGTGAGAGGCGACGAGCTGTGCACTGCCGTCGGCCAGGCGGTAGCACAGGCCCACCACGGCGGCCTCGCCGGCGGCGACCTTCTCGGCGAGCACCCGGGAGCGGTCCAGCAGCAGGTCGACGGTGTGCCTTATGTGCTCGGCGAGGATCTCGTCCGGCTCGACCCGTCCGGCGGCCCGCGCCGCCAGCACGCTGGGGGTCACCCGTTCGACGACGTCCCGGACGTACCCGGCCGGTGCCATGCCGTCCTCCAGCGCGGCGCACGCCGCGCCGACCGCCCCGCACGAGTCGTGACCCAGTACCACGACCAGCGGGCAGCCCAGCACGTCCACGCCGTACTCGATGCTGCCCAGCACCTCCGCGCCCACCACGTGACCCGCGGTGCGCACCACGAACAGGTCGCCCAGGCCACGGTCGAAGATGATCTCGGCGGCCAGCCGGGAGTCCGAGCACCCGAACAGCACGGCGAAGGGCTGCTGGGACGGTGCGATCTCGGCGCGGCGGGTGGCGTCCTGGTTCGGGTGCTCCGGGGCGCCGGCGACGAAGCGCTGGTTGCCGGACAGCAGCAGCTCGAAGGCGTCTCGGGGCGTCGGGTTCTGGATCTCGGTCATGACCGCAGCTTAGAACCCGGCCCCCGTCGTCGCACCGCCCGGGCCCTCGAACGTCGCCGGGTCGGGTGATGCCGACGGCTCGGGCGTCGGCATCAGGCGCCGGGCCCGGGGCGCCCGCCTCACCGCGGAGCCTCGGCGCGCGGCGCCGCTGGTCCGGGAGTGCGGGAGGAGATGGCGGGCGCGGACGGATGGCGGACCGTAACTTGAGGGTGAGGGCTGTTGGGGCCGGAAGGGAGTGCCACCGATGGCATCGCGGGTTGATCACGCGGCACTGTTCGCCGCCACACCGAGCCCGTACCTGGTACTCGGCCCGGACCTGATCATCGTCGATGTGAACCAGGCCTATCTGGAGGCCACCGAACGCACCCGCGAGGACCTGCTCGGCCTGCACATCTTCACCGCGTTCCCGGACAACCCCGCCGACCCGGAGGCCGACGGGGTCCGCAACCTCGACGCTTCCCTGCACCGGGTCCTCGCCACCAGCCGGCCCGACACGATGGGCCTGCAGAAGTACGACATCCCCGTCACGGGCCGGCCGGGAGTCTTCGAGGAACGTTGGTGGTCCCCGGTGAACACGCCCGTCCTGGGCCCGGACGGGCGGGTGGCCTACATCATCCACCGGGTCGAGGACGTCACCGCCTTCGTCAAAGCCCACCAGGCCGCGGAGCCCGCCGGTGTCCGGGTCGGCCAGTACTTGGAGGAGACCCAGGCGCTGGAGGCCGAGCTGTACGCGCGGGCGCGGGAGCTGCAGCGGCTGAACGAGGAACTGCGCCAGGCCCACACGCGGGAACGCGAGGTCGCCCTCGCCCTGCAGGAAGCCATGCTCCATGCCCCCGACCTGGCGCAGCACCCCCACGATGTCACCGTGCGCTACCTGCCCGCCACCGGCTCGCTCAACGTGTGCGGTGACTGGTACGACGTCGTCGACATCCCTCCCGACCGGCTCGCCCTCGCCGTCGGCGATGTCATCGGCCACGGCCTTCAGGCCGCAGCCGTCATGGGGATGCTCCGCAGCGCCCTGTCCGCTGCCACCCGCGCCCTGGAACGTCCCGCCCAGGCGCTGGAAGTCCTCGGCCTGTACGCCCGGTCCATCGAGGACGCTCTGGGCACCACCGCCGTCCAGGTGCTCACCGACACCCGCAGCCGCCTGATCACCTACAGCAACGCCGGTCACCCACCGCCGATACTCCTTCACCCCGACGGCGGCTGGGAACAGCTCGACCAGGCCACCGACCCACCGCTCGGCGCCCGCCCCCAGCACGTCCCGCGCCCACAGGCCAGCCTGCCCTACAGACCCGGTGACACCCTCGTGCTGTACACCGACGGGCTGATCGAGCGCCGCGGCGAGGACATCGACGCCGGCCTTGAACGCCTGACCGATGTGCTCAGCGCATGCGGCCGCCTCGGCACCGAACAACTCGCCGACTCCGTCCTGGCACGCCTCGGCGTCTCAAGCGGCGGCCGCGACGACATCGCGCTGATCGTCGTGCGACTCTGACCGGCGAGCAGGCCCGTCCGGCCTTGCCCTGCGGACGCGCTGCCCGGCGCGCGCTCCCTCGACCAGCACCGGCACACCCCACGACACAGCGGCTACCTGTTCGGTGAAGACGACCGACCAGTGCCCTTCTGGGGTGACACCGTCCACAGCCACCCCGTCCAACTGCCGTGTCCTCACGTGTCCATCGCCGTCGACAGTGACGAAGCCGGGGCTGTCGCCGCACGCGCCGGGGTACTCCACGGAGCCGAAGCCGCCGGCGCCAGGCTCGCGGCGTGGCGTCGGCGGGGCGGTGCGTCGGCTCAGGCCACGGTGCAGGGGAGGGCCCCGGTGAACGCCGGGGCCCTCCCCTGTCTCATACGCGCAGACGGACTCGCGTCGGGCTGTCGCCCTGCGCGGTGACGGTGGCCTCGCCGATTCTGTCGTCCGGGGTGCGGCACTGGAGGGTGTAGACGCCCTCCCCCCGTACGGAGAGGGTGAAGCCGCCGTCGGCCCCCGAGAACGCGGCGATGTCGGGGTAGGGCCCGGGACCGGCGGTCAGATACACGCTGGCCTCCGGGACGGGCCTGCCCGTCGTCGTGTCCTCCACTACCCCGGTGATCAGGTGGACGGAGTGATCGCCGTGCGCCACCTCAGGCCTTCCAGGCGACCAGGTTGTCGTAGACGGGCTGCGTGATCCTGGTCCCGGAGTTGACGGTCGCACCGCCGTAGGCGTGCACGGCGATGCCGTAGCGGCTGCCGTTGATGACGCGGTACACGGCGCTGCCGCTCTGCCCGCCGGCGGTGTCGATGTCGTAGTACACCTTCAACGGGTTCACCGAACTGATGCCTCGCGCGTCGTACCACTGGGTGCCCGGGGGCTTGTCGCCCGGGTAGCCGGAGATGTTGCCGGTGGTCTTCAGCAGATCGGCGTCCGGCCATGCTCCGAACCCGAACCATCCGGTGGTGGAGCCCAGTTCTGTGGGAATGATGATCGCGCCGTAGTCGTAGTTCTCGTCGCCCGACTCGGTCCATCCCCTCACGGAGCGGAAGTTGGTGCTGGTGACGGAGCCATAAGGCAGGGTCGAGCCGTTGCGGCCCGGCATGACCTGGATGCTCTGGACCCAGCCGTGGTCGGGATGACCGGGGTGGTTGATGAACACCACGTGTCCGGCGGTCGCGAGCGTGTGCGGCCCGACGAACCAGGCGGTCGCGATGTACCGGTCGCCGTTCGCCGCGGTGATGAGCAGCGACGCGTGCACTCGCCAAGGATAGTCCGCCGTGTTCGTGATCTGGACTCTGTCGTCCGGCAGGTGGACAGTCTCGGCCACCGGCCGAGGCGGCCCGAACGACGCCACGCCGATGTCGGGCAGGTCCGCGGTCGGCGGGGTCCAAGCCTCGGCCGGCATCCTGTCGTACTCGGGACGCGCATACCCTTCGACCTGTTCCAGTCCGTTGGAGCCTGCCTGCGCCGCGGTGCCCTCCACGCCCTCCGACGGGGGCTGGAAGAGGGCCTGCTCCGCCGTCAGGGCGAACTGTTCCTCGGGCTGGTTGGAGACAGAGGTGTGCTGATCGCGTGTCATGTTCCGAAGGCCTTCCTGCAGAGACCGGCGTCGCGATCCACCGGCGAACGCCGACCGAACGTCCAGGGACGGACTGTTGAAGGGGGGACTGAAAGGAGTGGACCGGCTTGATGAGCCCGGCACTTGACGTCCCACTTGGCGTCCCCTTTGTCACGATACGTCCGTCAGGGTGGTGACGCACCAGCGGGCTTCGGCCGATCGCGCCCGCAGTCGTCACCACCGCGTCAACGGCTGGAAATTCTCTGGACGGGTTCAGGGGCGACCGGATGGGCGAGGGCGCCGCCCTGCCGGTAAAGTTCCACGGCCACCGGAGCGGCGGTGAAGACGGAGGAGTACGTGCCCACCGCGAGGCCGATGAGCAGGGCCAGGGCGAAGTCGGTGAGCGAGGATCCGCCGAGCACGGCGAGAGCGGTGAGGATGAAGGCGGCACCCATGCCGGTGTTCACCGTGCGGGGCAGGGTCTGCAGGATCGCCTGGTTCGCGATGTCGGGCAGCGGTGTTCCGGTGGCTTTGCGGGCGAGTTCCCTGACGCGGTCGAAGAGGACCACGGAGTCGTTCACCGAGTAACCGATGACGGTGAGCAGGGCTGCCAGGAACACCCCGTCGACGGGCTTCCCGAGCCAGGCGAAGACCCCGACGAGGATCACCACGTCGTGGGCGAGGGCCGCCACCGCGGCGGTGCCGAGGAGCAGGCGGAAGCGCGCCGTCAGGTAGACGAGCTGTGCGCCGAGGGCGACTGCGAGTGCGATCAGGGCACCGCGGCGCAGCTCCTCCCCGAGGCTGGGGCCGATCAGTTCGTCGCGGACCTTGTCCGCCCCGCCCGCGAGGTCGCCTACCGTGCCGGTGATCTCGGTCTCCTCGGCGTCGGTCAGGGGATCGGTGCGTACGGTCAGGCCGCTGTCACCGGAGGACTGCACGACGGCCCGGGGGAAGCCGGCCTCCGCGAGCGCGGTGCGGGCCCGGTCGGCATCGACGGGGGCGCTCGTGTGGTACTCGATGAGGCGGCCACCGGTGAACTCCACACCGAGGTCGAGGCCGCGCACAGCGATGCCCGACGCGGCCAGGACGAGCACAGCGGCGGACGTGGCCAGCCAGCGGCGCGGGTGGCGCATGAGGTGGGGGGCGCGCCGGGTGAGCCGGTCGCGGACGGCGCCCGTGGTCGCGATGCCGGTGAGACGGGGGCGGCGGCGCAGTCCGGGGCGGCCGGCGCCGTACTCGGCGAGCACCCGGGTGATCACCAGGGCGCTGAACATGGAGGCGAGCACGCCGATGCCGAGGGTGACACCGAAGCCCCGCACGGGCCCGGAGGCGAGGAAGAACAGCAGGGCGGCGGCGATCAGGGTGGTGATGTTGGAGTCGGCGATCGCGCTGAAGGCGTTGCGGAACCCGGCCGTCAGCGCCGAGCGGGCACTGGGGCGGCGGCGGGCGGCGTACTCCTCGCGGGCCCGTTCGAAGACCAGCACATTGGCGTCCACGGCCATGCCGATCGCCAGGACGAAGCCGGCCAGGCCGGGCAGGGTCAGGGTGGCGCCGAGGACGGCCAGAGCGGCGTAGGAGACCAGGCCGTAGCAGACCAGGGCCGCGGCGGCCAACACCCCCATCAGCCGGTAGACGACGATGATGAACAGCGAGGTCAGCGCCGTGCCGATGGCCGCCGCCCAGGCACTTGCCGTGATGGCCTGCGCGCCCAGGGTGGGGCCGACGGTGCGCTGTTCGACGGTCTCGACCGGCACGGGCAGGGCTCCGCCGTTGATGAGCAGGGACAGCTCGCGGGCTTCCTCGGGGCCGAAGGAGCCCGTGATCTGTGCGGCGCCGTCGCGGATGCCGGTCCGGCACGCCACGGACGGGTCGACCTGCGGTGAGGAGATGACCTTGCCGTCGAGGACGATGGCGATCCGCCGCTCCGGGTCGCCCGGCGGATGGCAGGCGGCCTCGCCCGTCAGTCGGGCCCAGCCGTCACGGCCGGCACCCGCGAAGCCGACGGTGACGTGCCATCCGGCGCCGCCCTGCTGGTCGAAGCGGGCAGCGGCATCCTTGACGTGCGCGCCGGTCAGGGTCGCGGCACCGAGGCGCAGGGGCGTGCCGGACTCATCGGGCAGGACGTTTTCCCCGGGCCGCTTCGGCAGGGTCCGGGAGCCGTCGTCCGCGCGCTCAGCGGTGCCGAGCACCGGGTGGAAGGTGAGCTGCGCGGTGCGGCCCAGGACGGCGGCGGCCTTCTTCGGGTCCTGCACGCCGGGCAGTTCGACGAGGATGCGGTCGTCGCCGGAGCGGACGAGGGTGGGTTCGGCGACGCCGAGCGCGTCGACGCGGCCGCGCAGCACCTCCAGGGTGCGGTCGGTGACCGCGCGGTCGGTGTCGGTGGTGGCGGTGGGCCGGGTCTGGAGCACGATCTGGGTGCCGCCGCGCAGGTCGAGTCCGAGGCGGACCGGCACGGTGACGGCGATGTACAGCGATACGGCGATGACGGCGAGGGCGAGCGACGCTCTCACCCGCAGGGAACGGGTCAACGGGGGCCTCCGGCAGGCACACCACGGCCACGGCGGCGGCCGGAGAGTGACCGCGGACCGGGGGCGGGGTGAGCGGTGAACGGAAAAGAGGGGGTGTCAGGTGCCTCGGGCCTCAGGCGGTGCCCGTCCGCGGTCACGGGGTGCGTGAGAGTTCGAGGAGGGGACGTGCCCGGTCGATTCCGTGGCCCGCGCGGGGCCGGGCGGGACGACTGTCGTGCTCCGGGGGTGGGCGGCGAGGTGGCAGCGCGGAGCCGGATGCTCGCGGTGCTGCTCCTGGCGTGGTGCCGCCCGCACGGCGCAGACGGGGTCACAGGCGTCGTCGCAGACGGGGTCGCAGCCGTTGTGGGCGTGCGGCCCGGCGTCCTGGTGGTGAACGGCTGCCGCCGCCGCTACGGCCGCGGGACCGCTTGTCGCTTCCGGGCCGGTCGCGGCCGCCAGACCGCTTGTCGCCGCCAGACCACTCGCCGCCACCAGACCACTCGCCGCCGCCGAGCCGCTCGTGGCCGCCGAGTCGGTCGTGGCCGCCGAGCCGATCGTGGCCGAAAGACCGCTTGTCGCCGCCAGACCACTCGCCGCCACCAGACCACTCGCCGCCGCCGAGCCGGTCGTGGCCGCCGAGCCGGTCGTGGCCGAAAGACCGCTTGTCGCCGCCAGACCACTCGCCGCCACCAGACCACTTGCCGCCGCCGAGCCGCTCGTGGCCGCCGAGTCGGTCGTGGCCGCCGAGCCGATCGTGGCCGATAGACCGCTTGTCGCCGCCGGGCCAGTCGTGGTTGCCGGACCACTCATCGCCGCCGTCGGACCACTCGCCGCCGCCAGACCACTCGTCACCGCCGGGCCACTCGTGGTCGCGGGGCCGGCGAGGCCCACCGTGGCCAGCAGCGTCAGGACGACGGTCGCCAGTGCGGCGACGGCAGAGCGGCGGGCGCTGCCGGGGCAAGGGGTGGTGCGCGCAGGGTGGTGCATGCCCCGTCCCCTCTCCTCGTGGTGTGCGGGCGCAGGTGTTCGGTCTGGGGGCGGGCGGCTGCCGACGGGGACCGGGTGGAAGATCAGGGTTCGATCAGGCCGACACGGATGGCGTAGCGGGTGAGTTCCAGGCGGTCCCGCAGACCGAGCTTCTGCAGCAGATTGGCGCGGTGCCGCTGGACCGTCTTGACGCTGATGAACAGCAGCTCCGCGATCTCCTTGGACGAATGCCCCTCGGCCACCAGCTTCAGGACCTCCTCCTCGCGGGGGGTGAGGACCTGATCGGGGGCTTCCTCTCCGCGCCGGGCCCGGTCCAGGTAGTTGCGGATCAGGGCGGTGACCGCGCCGGGATACAGGAACGGTTCGTCCCGCATCGCGGCCCGGCACGCGGCGACCAGGTCCCGGTCGGCGACCGACTTCAGCACGTACCCGCTGGCACCGGCCTTCAGCGCCTGGAAGAAGTACTGCTCGTTGTCGTGCATGGTGAGCATCAGGATCCGCAGACCCGGCTTGAGGACGGCCAGTTCCCGGGCGGCCTGCAAGCCGGTCATGCGGGGCATGGCGATGTCCAGGACGGCCAGGTCGACATCGTGGGTGCGGGCCAGTCCGACAGCCTCGGCACCGTCACCGGCCTCGGCGACCACCTCCAGGTCCGGTTCCTGGTCGAGGATGAGCCGCACACCCCGGCGGACCAGCGCGTGGTCGTCGGCGAGCAGGATGCGGATCGTGCTCCGGGAGTCCCTCCAGGGCGGAGTTCCGGTCGGGGTAGTGATGGCGTCGTCGGGCATGGTCAGGGCTGCTTCCTCGGTGCGGACGCGGTGAGCCGGACCCGGGTGCCGGTACCGGGTGCCGAGGTGATCTCAAGGCTGCCCCCGATGAGCAGGGCCCGCTCGCGCATCCCGCGGATGCCGGCGCCTTCGCGGGGGGCCTCGATGCCGGAGCCGTCGTCGGTGACCGTCAGCACCACGCTGTCGTCGGCGTGGCGCAGGGCGACCGTGACCCGCTGGGCGTCCGCGTGGCGGGCTACGTTGGTCAGGGACTCCTGGGCGACGCGGTAGAGGACCAGTTCGGTCTCCGGCGGGAGGGCGGGCAGGTCGGCGTCGAAGCGGCGGCTGACCCGCAGCCCGGTGTGCGTGGCGAAGTCCTCGGTGAGCGAGGTCAGCGCGCTGACCAGACCCAGGTCGTCCAGCACGCCGGGCCTCAGCCGGCGCACCAGGTGACGGACCTCGTCGAGGCTCTCCCGGGTGATCTCCTGCACCTCGTGCAGCTCCTCACGCAGTGCCGGCGGAGCGTCGTCCGCGGCCCGCTTGAGTCCCAGCAGGATCGCGGTCATGCTCTGGCCGACCTCGTCGTGCAACTCCTGGGCGATACGGCGGCGTTCGGCCTCCTGGGCCAGCAGGGCCCGGGCGCTGCTGGTGGCCCTTTCGTGCTCCAGCCGCTCCAGCATGGCGTTGAACGTGCGGATCACCTCGGCGACCTCGCCGCCTCCGGAAGCGGGCAGACGCTGGCCGGGGCGCAGCAGGTCCACGGTGGTCATCAGCTTCGTGAGCCGGTCGAGCGGGGCCAGGCCGAGCCGCAGCAGCACGGCGTTGGCGACCAGCATCACGGCCAGGCCGCCGACGAGGATGACGGCCTCGGTGAGCAGGACCGGCACCGAGACGGTCACCGGAGCCCACAGGAGCAGCGCGGTCGCCGTGCCCAGCACGACGGCGTTCAGGGCGAAGATCCGCCAGAACAAGGACACCGGCCCAACGCCTCCCCTTCTACAACCTCGCTCCACCTCCACTGTCGGCCATCGCGCAGCCCCACCGCGTCCACGGTACCGGGGCGCTCGGGTGCGCCTGCGGCCAGCGTCCCCCGTCCCACGTGCCGCGTCGATGGGGCCGGGACCCCATTTCCCGGGGCGCGCACCACCCATGGTCGGTCCGTATGGGACCCGTGCCCCGGCGTAGATGGGGCCCGCGCCCGATAGGTGTCCGCCGCCGGACCGGCCATGGTGGGAGGCACACGATCACCGCCCACGAGAAGCGCCGGCTCGGCAACGCCGCCGCGCTGTGCGCCGCCGCGAAAAGGACTGACCATGTCACTCGACGTCACCCGGACCGAACCCCATCCGGACGAGGCCCGAAGGCACCTGGAACACGCCCGCGTCTCCCGGCTGGCCCAGCTGCGAGCCCTCGACGAGACCCGGCAGACCACGGACGCGTACCTGCTGTCCGAGCAGAGGGCCGCCATGAAACGGGTCCTGAAGGAGATCGAAGAAGCCTTCACCCGCATCGACGACGGCACCTACGGCACCTGCCAGGACTGCGCCAAGCCCATCCCCGCGGAACGGCTGGAGATCCTCCCCTACACCCGGTGCTGCGTCGCCTGCCAGCGCCGAGCCACCTGACCACCGCCCGCGCCGACCTCCCGCCCTCTGCCCTCGAAGGGGTGAAGTGGTGAACCACCAGACCATCGGCCAGAGCACGACCCACCTGTCGGCCGAGGACCTCGCCGCACTGCGCCGGGACCTTCACGAGCAGTGCCGGTTCCGCCAGGAGCAACTGCTGCAGCTCGCCGGACCGGTCATCTCACGTGCCGAGGACCGGCTGCAGCGGCAGGCCGCCGCGCAGATCGAGGTCCGCGTCAAGCTCGCCGCGTCCGCCCGCATGGTCCTCGCCGACGTCGAGGCGGCCCTCCGACGCATGGACGACGGCTCGTACGGCACCTGCCACCTGTGCCGGCGCGCCATCGACCGGGGACGGCTGATGATCGTGCCGCAGTGCCGCTACTGCGCCCGCTGCCAGCAGGTCAGGGAGGCGATCCCATGACCGGCGTCGACCGCTCCCGCACGACCGCTGCCCGGCACCGGCCCTGGCCGCTGTGCCGGCGCTGCTGCGGCATCGCCCTGGACATGGGAAGCGCCCGCACCCGTGCCTGGATCGCAGGGAAGGGTGTGGTCGTCGACGTACCCACCGTGGCCTTCCCGGGTGCCGGCGCGGTCCACCCCGTCCAGCGCGGCACCATCATCGACACCCCGGAGTGCGCCCGCATGCTGCAACGCCTCCTCGCCCACCGTCTGCCCCGCTTCGCCCGCCCCATGGTCATCGTGACCGCGCCCGTCCTGGACGGCCTCGCCTACCGCACCCAGGCCCGCACCGCGGTCGACGTGCTCCGGCCGCACACCGTCCTGACCGTGCCCGGCGCCCGTGCCATCGCCGTGGCGGCCGGCGCGGACATGTCCCGTCCGCTGATGGTGGTGGACATCGGCGCCCACCTCACGGAGGTGGTGCTGCTGGGCGACGGCGACATCACCGACGCGCGCCGCACCGCCCTGGGCACCAGCGATCTGGACGACACGACCACACCCGGGGAGATCGCCGGGGTGGTGACCTCGATGGTGACCGCGATGCTGCGGCAGGACCGTACCTCGCTCACCGCCGACGCGGTGCACCGCGGCATCCTGCTGGCCGGTGGAGGTGCCCTGCGTCCCGAGGTCACCCGCCACCTCACCGAGCAGCGGCACATGCCGGTGCGCGTGGTGCCGGCCCCGCACACCGCGTCGGTTCGCGGCGCCGCCAGGCTTCTGCAAGCCGCCCACACCCACCCCTCCGCCTCCGGCACTCACCCGCCGGCTGCCCGCCCCCACTGGACGGTGTGAGCGGGGCTCGGTGTGAGCCTGAGGCTGAGTCGTGCGGATCGTCCCGGGGCCGCGGGATGGGGCGCGTACGTCCGCCGCGTCGCGTTCGCCCCCCGCTTCCTCGGGCTCCGCATCCGCCGCGTCCGCCGCCGGAAGGAGGACGCGTGCCCGGCCGCGTCCGCCACCTCACGAGGAGTTGTCCGTGGTCATGCTCCGGCGCCTGAGACGCAATCCCCTGTGCCGCCGCAGCGACCTGGTCCGGGCGTGGATCGGTCTCGTCCTGCTGCTGGCCGCGCCGGCGGCCACCCCTGCCGTCATGGTTCTCGTCGGCGACGCCGCCCACCGCCACTACGCCCGCGCCGCCCAGCACCAGGCCGCCACCCGTCACCACACCACCGCCGTCCTCCTCCAGGACGCCCGGCGCCACCCCGAACCCGGCTCCGCCGAAGCCAGGAAGACCCGCTACCCGGCCGAGGTCCGCTTCACCGACCCCCATGGGCGCACCCGCACCGCCACCGCCGATGTCCAACCCGCGCTGCCCAAGGGGAGTGCCGTCCGCGTCTGGGTCGGCACCGACGGGAAGATCACGGACCCACCGCCGAGCCCCGGCGAGATCCGCAGCAGCGCCTTGGGATCGGCCATCATCGCCGCCCTCGGCGTCCCCGCCACCGCGGCCGCCGCCTACGGCGTCACGTGCCGCGTCATCCTGCGCCGCAACCTCGCCGCGTGGGACACCGCCTGGGCCCGGACTGCACCGCGTTGGACCACGTCTCCGTAGGTCACGGCCAGGCCGAGGGGTCCAGCGCCCCGCACGGTCACGAAGCCCTTCCCGCTTTCGCCGCCGACTTCCGGCCGCTCGCCGCCGAGCACTCGGCCGAGCGGTCGCCGAGAGGTGCGAGCTGGCCGAACTCCGGGACGGGGCAGGGCCACTGATCACGGAACCCGGTGCGTCACGGGCGGCGGGCTGGCGTACGTTCGAGCCCATGACACGCATCCGGAGATTCCGGCCGGTGAGCCGGTGAGCGGCTGGTGGCCCCTTCTGGAGGAACGGACCCGCCGAGAGGTCGACGCCGAAGTGCTGCGGGACCGCCGCCTGCCGGCGGTCAGGTCCGTATGGAACGCCCTGCGCCCGCTGGGGCTGGGCTTGGCCGAGGCGGAGCGGGTGGTGCACGCGCGGTACGAGGCTCTCGGGGTGCGGCGCACACCGCCCGATCCGCTCGACGTGCCCTCACTCGCCGCCCGTACCGCGGCTCTCCCGGGCCGTGTGGCCGCGATCGAGGCCGTGTGGGACGGTGAACACGGTGCACGACTGGTTCGTGGTGCTGATCGCGGTCCTGGAGGACCCGGACGGGGACGGCCACTTGGCGACCGTCCACCACCGTCGTGACGGCTCCACTCCGCGAACGGCCGCCGCCGAGGCCGGCCGGGCGCTGGCCGACCACCTCGGCGTACCGTTCCACTTCCCCTCCCCGCACGTCCCCGACGACCAGGCCCCGCGTCGGTGGCCAGTGACGCGGCCGGCGGAGGAGCCGTGACCGAGCCGATGGGGGATGGTGCGTCCGGGAACGCTGCCCTGCTCACGTGGTCGGCCTCCAGTGGCGGCGACTGCGGGAACGGGTCGTGAAGCGGGTACGCCGGCTTCCTCGCGCTCCTGGATTCGGCGCTGCCGAACCGGGATTTCGGCAGCACCTCCCGTGCGCGGGCTCGTCGACGGTCTTCGGGCCGGCTGAGGACCGACGGTCGGTCAGGCACGGCATTGCGCGCCGCGGCTCCCGCACTCGGCGAGGCTCGCCCGCATGAGTCGTGTGGACGCGGGAAACCGGTGATCACGTTTCGGTGATGCGGGAGGAGATTCTTCGTGCACAAGGGCAAGTGGATAACAGGCAGCGCGCGCAAGGAGTTGGCCGAAGCCTTCACCAAGGAGTACCGCGAGGGGCAGTCGATCCGCGCCATAGCCGAGGCGCACGGCCGGTCGTACGGCTTCGTGCACCGCGTGCTCACCGAAGCCGGCGCGCCCCTCAGGGCACGGGGAGGAGATGTCCGCGCCGGCAGCGCCCACCCGGCGCGATGACGGCCACGTCGGCATCGGCGTACCGCGCGAGGCTGGACCCATGGGTTTCCGGGTAGCCGAGCTTCGTGGGGCCCCGACAAGAGCAGGGCACCCCTGCCGAAAGGAGTGTCATGTCCGGAGTTCTCCAGCGACTCAAGCAGTTCGCGAACAGTCCGCAGGGCCGGCGCACGATCGAACAAGTACGGCGTACCGCGGCCGATCCGCGCCGTCGGGCCCAGGCCCAGCGGCTCTTCGGCAAGCTGCGCGCCCGCCGGCCGGGGTCCGGAATGTGACCCACGCCGGTGAACGGCCCGCCGCTGCGCGCCGTCCGCGAGTCGCGGCCCGGGTCGGTCACGGGCAGCACCGCGGCCCGGACATCGGTCAGAGCCCGGCGCACACGGACCGGGCGGACCTCAATTCCTTCTGCGCCTCGGGCTCGGAGAGGTCGGCGAAGCGGAGCAGTCGGTTCTGCACCCGGCGCACGGCCTCGGCCAACGGCTTGAACTCGTGATCGCCGGCGGCCGCCGCGGTGGACAGCACGGCGGCGGCGCCGAGGCGGTCGTAGGCGATTTCCCTCTTGGCCCCGTCGGCCGCGAGGTCCGACTCGTCGAAGCCCCGCAGGGCGTCGCAGGCCTGGCGGGCGTCGCCGGCCGCGCCGCTGCCGGCGGAGCCGTTCCCCCCGCTGAGCGCCCAGGCGGTGCCGACCCCGCCCGCGCCCAGCACGAGCCCCACGACGAGCGCGGCGGCCCAGGAGGGGTGCAACCGGCGGGCCGGGGTGGTGGGGACGGGGTTGCCCGCCGGGGCACTGTAAGCGGACGGTATTGACGATGACATGCCAGAAGTGTAGCGATCGGTGCCCGGCGCGCGGACAACCCGGTCCACCGGCGTGGAGGACCCACAGGGGCCCTGGACACCTGGGAGGTGTCCGGCACCTCCGAGCACCGAACTGATTCGTCTACCTCCGCGCCTCCCGGTCGGAGGACGGCCACACGTAGGGCAGGTCGTCCGGGACGCCGGGGAACACGGGTGCGTACGTGTCCGGGTCCTTGCGGACGAGCGCGGACTGGTGGCTGCGGTGGAAGGCCTCGTCACCGAGCCACGGCGGGAGTTCGCCCGCCGCGGCGAGAGCGGGCTGATCGCGCACGTGTGCGCCCGGACGGCCTGCGGCGTATCCGGCGATCAGTGACGCGGCACAGCTGTCCTGGTGCCCGTGCTCGCGCCAGACCCGGCACACTTCGAGTCCGTAGCGGACCAGGGCCTCCTCGTATCCGCTCCACATGCGCACGGCCGGGTGCCTGCGCCAGCCGTATCCGGGGACGGTCAGGCCGCGCAGGACCTGGAGTGCCTCGACCCGCTGCTTGCCCAGGCGGCGACGGTCCAGGATCAGGGCGGAGCGCCGGAAGTCGGCATCGGGCAGGAACGTCTGCATGGGCGCCGTCCTGGAAGTCCTTGAGCGGGTACGGGAGTTCGGTGGTCCACCGAGCCCGGTGGTCTCGGTCCGTGCGGGCCGCGGTCAGCCGTCCGCGGCCGGGGGACCCGCCGGGTGGCCGGGGCGCCCGAGGGCGCGACGCGCCTCCCTCATCTCCGCCTCGTACAGGTGGTCCCGGCCCTGGGCGAGTGCGTTCACCACACTGCGTTCCAGTTCCTGGAACGGCCGGTAGTAGGTGTCGTTGTAGGCCTCGACGATCTGGAACGTCCAATGACCGGGGATGACGTCGCGCCCCAGGATCTCGGCCTCGGCCTTCGCCGCCCACTCGGTGTGCCCGGCCTCGCGCAACAGCCGTACCGCCCGTTCCAGTTCGAGGTCGGCCCCGCCGGTCAACTGGTGGAAGCTGTACAGGTGACCGCGGGCGCGCTCCGTGGTCTCCAGGGCCTTCGACAGCGATCCGAGGGCTTCGACGGTCAGGTCGTCGACGCCTTCCGGGCGGCGGTACCGGTGGTCGGGCCGGCCCTGGTACTCGTTCATGGCACTCCCTGGGTCCTGTGGCGCCTTCGTTCCCCGCATCCCTTCCCGTCGCGCCGGGTGACCGTGTGCGGCGTGGGCCGGACGTGTGACGGGCCGTCGCGTGCGGTGGGGCCCTGCGCTCCCCCGGGATCGCCGGCCGCCGGCCGTTCACCGAGTGCCCCAGGCCCGGGTGGCAACTCGGGCCAGTCCCCGCAGTACGGCGTTCCGGCCATGCGGTGGAACCGTCCACAGGGTCACTCCCCGCACCCCCCAGCGCTCCAGCAGGGCGTTGGCCGCCAGGAAGCCGGCCGTCGCGGCCCGTTCCATCAGCGCCACGGGCAGGCCGGTGCGGACCAGGTCACCGGCCACCACGAGACCCGGGTCCGGGCTGCGGACGGTCGGCCGGTCTCCGTAACCGCCCACCGGGAACAGGGGGCAGTCGTCGCGCCATTCGTGGCGGGCGTCGACGATCGTGGCGTCGCGCGTCTCGGGGTAGACACGGTGCATCTGCTCGATCAGGCGCTTCTCCTCGACGTCCCGGGCGGCGTCGGCCGGCACCGCGTAGGCGTGCAGTTCCACCACGGATCCCCCGGTGCGTGCGGCCCAGTGGGCGGCCTCGTCCTCCCAGCGCTCCAGGACACTGACGTTGTCCAGGGTCCCGAATCCACCGGTGCCCAGGAATCCCGGCCGGCCGGGCGCCACGGGGCGGTCCAGCCAGAGCCTGGACACCAGGAACGGCGGGGCGTTGCGCAACCGTGCGATCCGCTCTCGCCACGGGGCGTCCCCCAGCAGGTCCGAGCGGCCGACGAGGCGGCGCAGGCCCGCGGTGTCCAGGGCGAGGACCACGCTGTCGTGGTACCGCTCGTCCCGGGCGGAGGCGACCTGGTAACCGCCGGTGCGCCCCGGCGTGATGTGTTCGACGGCCGTGGCGGTGCGCACCTCGGCGCCGTGCCGCCGCAGGTAGCCGGCCAGGGGCTCCCACAGGGCGGCCGGGAAGGGCGCGCGGGGCACGTCGAACAGCAGGCCCTCGGCCGAGCCGAGGAAGTAGATGTGGAACATCAGCGCCATCTCGGCCGCCGAGAGCTGCCGGGGGTCGGCGAAGAAGCTGCGCGAGAACACCTCGAACGCGAGGTGCCGGGCCTGCTCGGGGAAGCGGACTGCGTCGAGGAACGCATGGGCGCTGACGTGGTCGAGCCGGTCGTAGATGCCGGGGACGCGGACGTCGAGCAAGGGCAGGGCCGCGCTCGGGTCCATGCGGCGCAGGTCCCGCACGGTGAAGGCGGGGCTGAGCGCGGCGAAGCCGAGCGCGCTCCACGGCGGGGTGCGCGGGACGTGGCGGAAGCTGTCGCGTGTTCCACCGGCGTGGAGCAGCGGATAGTCGGGCAGAGCGGTCAGCCGCCGCAGGCCGGGGTCGGTACGGCGGAGCAGGCCGCGCAGGTTGTAGTACTGGCGGAAGAAGGCGTGGAAGCCCCGGCTCATGGTCACCGGGGTACCGTCGCGCAGGGTGGTCGGCCAGCCTCCGGCGCGCCCGCCGAGGTACGGCTGCCGTTCGTACACCGTCACGGCCACCCCGCGTTCGGCGAGCGCCGTGGCGGCGGCGAGACCCGCGATGCCGCCACCGACGACGGCGGTGCTGGGTCGGGCCCCGTCGGGGCGCGGCCCGCCGGGGGGCGCCGGCAGCATCCGGGCCCGCCGGTCCCGGCCCCGCCGGTAGCCGTCCGGCGCCGCGGCGGCGGTCATCGCCCGCTCTCCGCGCGCCGTGCGACGAAGGTGTGGGTGATGCCGGTCTGCCAGCCCGGCAGGGGCAGGGCCCGGACGCGTTCGAAGCCGGCCGCGCGGACGCGCGCGGCGAAGCGTTCGACGGTGTCGAACTCGACGACGCTGCACCACAGATGGCGGTACAGCCCGCCGTCCCCGAGAGCGGACGCCACGGGCTGTACGAGGCCGCGGCACACCAGGCTCCACACCGCTCGGTCGACGCGTCGGCCGCTGAGGGTGTACTCGTGCACGCCGAGCCGGCCACCGGGGACGAGCAGGTCCCGTACGGCGGTGAGGACGGCGTCGGGATCGGAGACGTTGCGCAGCAGGTAGGCGGCGAAGACCGCGTCGAACGGACCGGTCACCCCTGCCTCGGCCAGGCGTTCCGCCGGTGCCCGCACGAAGGTCACCTCGTCCGCCCAGGGCTTGGCGGCGGCCCGCCGCAGCATGCCGGCGGAGGCGTCGACGGCGGTGATGTGCGCGGCCGGCAGGACGGCGCGGAGCGCGGCCGTCGAGGCGCCTGTGCCGCAACCGAGATCCAGCAGGCGCAGGCCCGCTCCGGACCCGGGCAGGCCGAGACGGCGTACGGAGCGCCGGAGGTGGGCGTGGTAACCGGGGTTGGCGGCCACCAGCGCGTCGTAGCCGCGGGCGGCGTGGTCGAACGCGGCGGTGAGGTCCTCGTCGCGCAGCAGCGTCATGCGGTCTCCAGGTCGGTGCGGTCGGGGGGTGATCAGTCGCGGGGGCGGGGAAGCGGTGGGTCAGTCGAAGGGGCGGCGGGGCAGGAGCGGCAGTTCGAGGGCCGACCGGAGCATCGGGCCGACCGGGGTGCGCAGGCCGATGGCCAGGTCCTCGCGCAGGCGGGTGCGTCCGTCGAGGAAGCGCAGCAGCCGGGGGGCGGGTACGTGGGCGAACAGGCCGCAGAACAGCGCGGGACCGTCGACCCGGCCGGTGGCCAGGGCCCGCAGCAGTACGGCGTCCATGGCGCGGGACCGGGCGGAGTGGGCGGGAGGCGGTACCGGCCGGTGTCCCCGGCGCACGGCGGCGGCGACCGACCGCGTCTGGCGTTGCAGACCGGCGAAGGTGTAGCCGGTGGACGGGCGGGTGGCGCCGCCCGCGGCACCGATGCGGAAGACGGAGGTTCCCACCTGCCGGGGCATCGGCGCGTCCGTCATCGGGATGACGCCCGTCTCGGTGTCGAGGACCTGTGTGTCGCCGAGGCGCAGCACGTCGTCGACGTAGTGCCGCACCGCCGCCTCGTAACCGGCGGTGGTGAGCGCCCGGGGTGAGAACTCGGTGTACTCGACGAGGGCCTGGTTCGGTCCGACGGGCAGGACGTAGCCGAACGAGAGGCCGTCGGCGGGCTGTGGGGTGCGGAAGTCCATGAGGTCGACGGTGCCGGGGTCGAAGAGCGGTCGTGCGGTGCGGACGAACCAGCCGTGGAAGTGCTGGAGCAGTGTGGTGCGGGCGGCGGGCAGGCTGCCGAGCGGCCGGGAGTCGAACACCCAGCGGGCGGTGAGCACCAGGGCCTCTCCGTCGGTGCCCCGCGCCAGGACGCGGGCTCCGCCCTCGACGTCCTCCACCGTCTCGACGGTGGCCTCCAGCCGCCGCACGTTCGGGCTGCGCGCCAGGTCCCGCCCGACCAGGCCCTCGAAGTCGTCGGACCGGATCATCTTGTAGCGCAGCGGCGCCAGGTCCCCTTCGATCGGCTCGCCCGTGCGGGGCCGTACGCGCAGGCGCCCCCAGGAGGCCGTCAGGGCGCCGTCGAAGCGCCCGTGGCCCGGCTCCCAGAAGCACCAGGTGCGGCGCGGTGCGCGCAGGGGGCCCGGCGGCGCGTCCACCAGGACGACGGACGGCGTCCGCAGCCCCCGCACGTGCCCGGCCAGACGGTGGGCCAGGGACAGGCCGGCGGCTCCGCCACCCAGAACGGCCACCTCCGCCTCGAACACGACGGCTCCTTCCGTGCTGTGCGTGCACGTGCCCTGCGTCTCTTCCCGCCGACGTGCCCGAACGGACGCGCCGTCACCCGGATGCGGCACGCGGGGGTCACGACGGGTCGGCGACGTGGAAGGCATCGCCGCAGACGGCCGGCCGCGCCGCGGCCGGTGTCGCGGGCCCGCCCGGTGCACGCGGCGGAGACGTGGTGACGGACCGCTGGTGACCACGACGAGAGGAACAGGATGCGCCTCACACAGGCGAAGGAACACCATGCGGTCGGGCCACCGCCCGCCCCGCGCCCGGCGCTCCCGTCGGGATCCCCCGTCCGGGTGCGCCGGGACGACGGAACCGGCGAGATCCGTGTCGACACCGTCGTCCCGGAGGACGGAGCGGGAGGACGGCGGCGCATGCCGCCCGCATCCGCGGCCGGTCACGCGACCGCCGATGTCGGCAGGCACCCTTGTCCAGGGCCGGATCGGGGCCGAGGACAGGACCAGGCATCCGCAGGGAGCACGCCGCCCGCATCCGCGGCCGGTCACGCGACCGCCGATGTCGGCAGGCACCCTTGTCCAGGGCCGGATCGGGGCCGAGGACAGGACCAGGCTTCCGCAGGGAGCACGCCGCCCGCATCCGCGGCCGGTCACGCGACCGCCGATGTCGGCAGGCACCCTTGTCCAGGGCCGGATCGGGGCCGAGGACAGGACCAGGCTTCCGCAGGGACCCCGTCGCCGGCGGGTTCCGGTGCGCAGGAGGCCGGCCGGTGACGCGCACGCTGCCCGGACGCACCGACCACGTCGTCGTCGTGGGGGCCGGCCTCGCCGGGCTGTCGGCCGCCCTGCACCTGCTGGGCGCCGGTCGACGCGTCACCGTCGTCGAGCGGGACACCCTGCCCGGTGGCCGGGCCGGACGCCTGGACCTCGGGGGCTACCGGGTCGACACCGGTCCCACCGTGCTGACCATGCCCGAACTCGCCGACGAGGCCTTCGCGGCCGTCGGCGACAGCCTGCACCGCAGAGTGGAGCTGATCCCCCTGCACCCGGCCTACCGGGCGCGCTTCGCGGACGGCAGCACGCTCGACGTCCACACCGGCGCCGACGCGATGGCGGCGGAGGTGGAGCGCTTCGCCGGCCCCGGTGAGGCGGCGGGGTACCGGCGGCTGCGCGACTGGCTGGGCAAGCTGCACCGGGCGCAGATGCGCCGTTTCATCGACGCCAACTTCGACTCCCCGCTCAACCTGCTGAACACCGACCTGGCCCGGCTGGCCGCGCTCGGCGGCTTCGGCCGGCTGGACGCCCGGATCGGGCGTTTCCTGAAGGACGAGCGGCTGCGCCGGGTGTTCTCCTTCCAGGCGCTGTACGCGGGTGTGCCGCCCGCCCGCGCGCTGGCCGCGTACGCGGTCATCGCCTACATGGACACCGTCGCGGGCGTGTACTTCCCGCGGGGCGGCGTGCACGCCCTCCCGCGGGCCATGGCGGACGCCGCCGCCGAGGCCGGCGCCGACCTGCGGTACGGGCAGCGGGTGACCCGTCTGGAACGCTCGGGCGGGCGCGTCACCGCCGTCGTCACGGACCAGGACCGCATCCCCTGCGACGCCGTCGTGCTCACCCCGGACCTGCCGGTCGCCTACCGGCTCCTCGGCCGTTCCCCCCGGCGTCCGCTGCGCCTGCGGCACTCACCGTCCGCCGTGGTGCTGCACGCCGGAACGGACCGCACCTGGCCCCAACTGGCGCACCACACGCTGTTCTTCGGCGCGGCCTGGCACACCACGTTCACCGAACTCACGCGCACCGGCAGCCTGATGAGCGACCCCTCCCTGCTCGTCACCCGGCCCACCGCCACCGATCCGCGGCTCGCACCGCCGGGCCGCCATCTGCACTACATCCTCGCGCCCTGCCCCAACACCGACATCGGGCCGGATGCCACCGCCTGGCGCGAACTCGGCCCCCGCTACCGACGGACGCTGCTGCGGGAACTGGAGCGGCGGGGCCTGCACGGCATCGAGGCCGGCGTCGAGCAGGAGTGTCTCGTCACCCCTGCCGACTGGCAGGCCGCGGGTCACGCCGCGGGCACGCCCTTCTCGGCCGCCCACACCTTCGCCCAGACGGGGCCGTTCCGGCCGCGGAACCTGGTGCGGGGCACCGAGAACGCCGTCCTCGCCGGCTGCGGCACCACGCCGGGCGTCGGCGTGCCGACCGTGCTGCTGTCCGGGAAGCTCGCCGCCGCGCGGATCACCGGTCTGCCGCGTCCCGCACCCTCCCGGCCCTCCGTCCCTCCCCTGCGCGTGAAGGAGACCACCACATGACGGACCGCGAACTGCGCGCGGCGGGCATCGGTGATCCGGCGCTGCGTGCGGCGTACCGGCACTGCCGTGCCCTGAACGCACGGCACGGCAGGACGTACTTCCTCGCCACCCGGCTGCTGCCCGTCGAGCGCCGGCCCGCCGTGCACGCTCTGTACGGCTTCGCCCGCTGGGCCGACGACATCGTCGACTCCTTCGGCACCGGCGCGGACACCGGGCGGCGGGCGGCGGCCCTGGCGGAACTGCGGCGGAGCCTGGAGGACGGACTGCGGTACGGGCGCGGTGACGAGCCGGTGGTCCTGGCGCTCGCCGACACCGCGCACCGGTACGGCATTGAGCACGCGTTGTTCCACGACTTCATGTCCGCGATGAGCGCCGATCTCACGGTGACCGACTACGCCACCTACGCCGACCTGCGGGGCTACATGCACGGCTCGGCCGCGGTGATCGGACTGCAGATGCTGCCGGTGCTGGGCACCGTGGTGCCGCGCCAGGAGGCCGCGCCGTACGCGGCGGCGCTCGGTGTCGCCTTCCAGCTCAGCAACTTCCTCCGGGACGTGGGCGAGGACCTGGACCGGGGCCGCGTCTACCTGCCCGCCGACCTCCTCGCGGGTCACGGAGTGGACCGGGAACTGCTGCGGTGGAGCCGGGACACCGGCCGGCACGAGCCTCGCATCACGGCCGCGCTGCGCGAGTTCGAGACGCTGACGCGCGGTGTCTACCGGGAGGCGCTCCCCGGCCTCGGCATGCTGGACCCGGTCTCCCGTCCCTGTATCCGCACCGCGTTGGTCCTGTACGGCGGCATCCTGGACGCGGTCGCCCAGGACGGTTACTCGGTGCTGCACCGCCGTGCGGTGGTGCCGCGCCGGCGGCGCGCGGCGGTCGCCGCCGACGGCCTCGTGCGGGCGGTCACCGCGCGGCGGCGCGCCGGGCGTTCCTCCCGTCGGCCCGGGGCACCGCGTCCGCTGCCCGCCCCGGTGCTCGGCGGACCGTGCCCACCGGCCGCGGCGGAGGTCGGGTGAACCCCGTCCCGCGCGGCCGGGGCGGTCGTCTTCCGCTGTCGCTGCGCCGGCGGCCGGTGCCGTGGGAGCGTCAGCGGCCGACCTGGCGCGACGCCAGGCCGGGTGTGATCGCGGAGGCGTTGGAACGGGCGCGGGCCCGGCCGTCCGGCAACTGGTACGTCGTCGGCGCGTCGGGCGGTCTGCGCGACGACCGTCCGCTCGCGGGGACCGTGGCGGGTCAGGAGGTGGTCGTGTGGCGCGGTCCGGGTGGCCGGCCGGTGGCCGGCCCCGGTGTCTGTCCCCATCTCGGGGCACCGTTGCGGGACAGTCCCGTTCGCTGCGGCACCCTGGTGTGCCACTGGCACGGGCTGGCCCTGGACGGCACCCCGTACGCCGGCTGGGCCCCGCTGCCGGTGCACGACGACGGCCTGCTGCTGTGGGTCCGGCTGGACGCGGTGGGCGGTGAGCCCCCGTCGGACGCACCGGTCGTCGTGCGGCGGCCGGAGCGGGCACGCGCGCTGGCAGCCGTCTACACCGGCACGGGGGTCTGCGAGGCCGAGGACGTCGTGGCCAACCGTCTGGACCCGTGGCACGGCGCGTGGTTGCACCCGTACTCGTTCGCCGACCTCACGGTGGTCGGGTCGCCCGACGGCTCGGGGAACGGCACCGAGGACGCCTTCACCGTCGACGTCTCCTTCAAGGTGGCGGGGCGCCTGGTGGTACCCGTGCGCGCCGTGTTCACCGCCCCGGAGCCGCGCACGGTCGTCATGCGCATCACCGAGGGGGAGGGCACGGGTTCCGTCGTCGAGACCCACGCCACGCCACTCGGTCCCGACCGGTCGGGCCGGCCGCGGACCACGGTGACCGAGGCGGTGGTGGCCGCCTCCGACCGGCTGGGCTTCGCCGTCGTCCGCCGTGCGGCGCCGCTGCTGCGACCGCTCGTGCGCGCGGCCTCGGCGCGCCTGTGGCGCGACGACCTCGCCTACGCCGAACGGCGCTGGCGGCTCCGCTCCTCGGGACGCTTCCCCGGCTGAGCGGCGACGAGCGGTCGTCTGCCGGCGCTGTCAGCCACGCGCCCGCGAGGCCCGCGCCGCGTCAGCTCCGTCGGGATCGTGTCGCCGCGACGGCCCGGGCCCGGTCGAACGCCGCGACCGGATCGCGGTGCTTCGTCCAGGGCTCCGCACCGCACCACGGGCCGATCCGCCGGAACTGTTCCAGCGCGGCCCCGTAGCATCGCGCTTCGACCAGGTGGTGGGCCAGCAGATGGCGCAGCCGCGACAGGTGCTCGTCGTGGTCGGGGACCTGGTCGAGTGACCGGGCGACGCTCTCCAGCACGTCCTTGACCGCACGAGGAGGCGGGAGCGCGGCACGGCCGGACCGTTGGCCGAGCTCTTCCAGGGCGAGCAGGTGGAGACCGGCAAGAGGGCTGCCGGCCGGCGCCCGGTGCACGGCGCGTTCGGCGAAGTCCATCATCAGATTGTCGGACCCGGCCCATTTGGCACACCAGTACTGCAGTGCCTGCACGTGCCCCATGTAGTGGTGGGGAGCACGTTTGTACAGTTCAAGCCAGAGCTGCTGGAACGAGTCCCTCTCGACGCGCAGGCCACGGGCGCCGGTGATCATCACGACCCACGGCCCTGGGTCGTCGGGTGCGAGCGGGGCCGCCTTCCCGGCCGCGTCCACCGCCTCCTTCAGCAGGACCTTGAAGCGGGCCATGCGGTCGGCGGGGACGGTGTGCGCGTATCCGCTGCCCCGCACCGCCCAGGCGCGCTGGAGGAGCAACTCGGCATGGACCGTGGCCGCGCTGCAGTCCTGCGGCCGGGCGGCACGCCAGTCGTTCAGCCAGACGTCGTCCTGCTGGGCCACCTGCCGCAAGAGGGCCAGCCGGGACCAGCGTTCGTCCCAGTCCTGGCCGGCCTCCTCCGCATAGGCGGCCGCGGGCCGCCAGTCACCGTTCCACGCCGCACGCGCGACGGCGTCGACGGCACGGGTGCGGTGAGCGGGCATGGGTGGACCGGCACGGCTCGCGTCGAGTTGTCGCCGGGAGGGGAGCCCGTGGGCGGCCGGGTCGAAGCGGGCACGAACCCAGAGCGCACCTCCCGCTCGGCGGAGGCGAACCCCACTCCGCCAGGCGAGGCAGACCGTGGCCAGGGCGAGGAGACCGAAGGCGAGCGTCATGGACCGCATGCTCTCGGCTGTTGATCACATATGACAAGGGACGGCGGGACCCGCCCGGACGGGTGAGCCGAGCTCGGTCGCCCCCGGCGGGGACGGTCACCGCACCGGCGTCCCCCGACGGACCGGGCCGGGGCGGCGGGCACGTCACCGTCTGGGGGCCGCGGCCGTGCTCGACTGCCGCCGGCGGACGTCCGTCGCGGGCCACCAGTGCCACCACCAGGCCGCACGCTCCACGCCCTTGAATTGCCGTCGCAGTGCCCGTTCGGCGGGGGTCGACGGCGTGCCGGGGACGAGCCGTTCGGGGTGACCGGGCGCCGGTCCTCCGTCGGCTGTGCCCAGAGGCACGGACACCCAGATGGATCCCGTGGCGGCGAGACCGCGCATCACCAGGCGCGCCCAGTCCTGGAGCCTGCCCCTCGTGTCCCTCCGACCACATCGGTCCTCAGCACGCACCGCCGTCAGCCCCCTCGGTGATCCGTCGTGAAGGTGAGTACCGAGGCGCCCGTGGAGGTCTGTACGGCGGTGCGCAGGGTGATGTCCGCCGTGGCCGCGAGGGCGCGGTAGTCGTCGAGGGTGCGTTCCCGGCCGCCCGCGGTCAGCAGCATGCGCAGATCCATCGCGGTCGCCCACGGCTGTTTGACGCCTTCCTCCTTCAGCCGTTCGATCACCACGACATGGCCGTGCGGCGCGGCGGCCGTGGCACAGCGGTCGAGGATCCGCGCGGCCTGCCGGTCGTTCCAGTCGTGCAGGACGAAGGAGAGGACGTAGGCGTCGGCGCCGGAGGGCAGGGGGTCGAAGAACGTGCCGGGGACCACCGTGCAGCGGTCGGTGAGGCCGGCGTCGGCCAGCCGTCGGCGGGCGTTCTCGGCTGTGCCGGGGAGTTCGACCAGGGTGCCGCGCAGTTCGCGGTGTGCGTCGAGGATGCGGGTGAGCAGCTTCCCCGTCCCTCCGCCCACGTCGACCACGTGGCTGACACCGCTCCAGTCGTAGGCGTCCGCCGCCGCCTCCACGTTCGCCAGGTGTGTCTCCATGAGGGCGTCGAAGGACGCGGCTCGTGCGGGATCGGCGGCGAGGTCTTCCCAGAAGGACGCGCCGAACCGGTCCGGGTAGGCCGGTTCGCCGGTGCGGACCGTCGTGAGCAGGCCACTGAGCGCCAGATCGGAGCGGCCCATGCCGCCGTCGAGGTCCAGCCAGGCACGGGTGTGCGCGGGATGGTCGTCCCTCAGGACGGACCCGAGGTCGGTGAGGGCGTAGCGGCCCGGCTCCGGCTCGTCGAGGAGGCCGCTGGCCGCCAGATGGTCCAGGAGCCGGCGCAGGGCGTCGGCGTCGCTCCGGGTGCGTTCGGCCAGGGCGTCGGCCGTGGTGACGCCCTCCGCGACGAGGTCGGCCAGCCCGAGGGTGGCCGCGGCGCGGATCGCGTACGGCGTGACCAGGTCGGTGAGTGCCGCGAGGCGGGCGACCGCGGGGTCGCCCGGGGTGGCGGGAGGAACCGGCGTCCGCGTGGTGCGCGCCGAGGTCGTCGTGCTCATGCGTTCGCTCCGTCGCTGGTGGTGGTCCGGGTCAGTACGCAGGCGTACGCGGGCAGGCTCATCGCGTCCGTCTGGAGGTGGAACGGCAGCAGGGGGCCGACCGCGAAGCCGAAGCGGACGAAGACGTCGGCCAGACCCTGCGCGGTGAGCGGCTTGAACGGGAAGCTGTCCACGCGGCTGCCCCTGAGGTAGAGGCAGCCGCCCGGACGCAGGACGCGTGCGGTTTCGCCGGCGTACATCGCGCGGTCCTCCCCGCCGAGATGGTGGAAGCAGCCGCGGTCGACGACGACGTCGAAGGTCCCGTCGGGAAACGGCAGGTCGCGCACGTCTGCCTGCTGGAAGGCGGGCGGGGCGTCCTCGGGGGCTTCCTCCGCGGCGCGGGCCCTGGCCAGGGTGAGGGCTTCCGCGCTGAGGTCGATGCCGGTGGCCCGGTATCCGGCGCCGGCCAGGGCGATGGCGTCCCAGCCGGTTCCGCAGCCGATGTCGAGGGCGGTGCGTCCGGCGCCCGGCCCGTGGGCTGCCAGGAATCCGACGAGTTCGGCGGAGGGGTGGCTGAGTTCCCAGTAGGTGTGGTGGTCGCCGTTGCGGTAGCTGCGGTTCCAGTCGAGCGCGGTGGTGGGCGTCGTCATGGTGGCGCTCCGTCCGGGGTCGGGTGGGGACAGCTCGTCAGCCCCGTGCCACCGCACCCGGACCGTGCGCCTCAGGGCCGGGCGGGTGCGGACGCGGTCAGGGTGATGTAGGTGTCGGTGATCACGGGTGTTTCCCCGGCCAGGGCCGGGCTGCATGCGTAGACGTGGTAGCGGGGCCAGGCGGGGACGAGCGAGGCCGGGTGCGGGGCGGCGGCCGGGGGCAGGGGTGCTGCCGGGGCGGGCCGCCCGTTGTGCCCGGCGGTGGGCCTGTGGTGGAGGAACGGTCCGTGGCCCATGACGGTTTCCATCCTCGCCCCGGGCACCTGGGCGAGGTCGTCGGCGGTCACCTCTGCCGCGAGCCTGGAGGACGGGATGGACAGGCAGGCGTCGAAGCGGCGCGACGTGCCCGCGTCGTAGTGGACTTCGAGCGCTCTGGTCTCCCTGGTCGCGAGGCCGCAGGAGAAGACCAGGGCGGTGAGGCTGCGCCACGTGTCCCTCCAGGTGTCCGCTCCCCCCGGGTTTCTGAGGCTGAGGACGAGCAGGGGCTGGGCGCGTACCACCGTCCAGTGGGGGGTGCCGGAGGCACCTTGCTCCATGGGCCGGTCGTGGGAACGAAGGAGTGTCGCGTTCTGCACTGGAGGTCCCGTCGGTGTTGCTGCCGGCAGTTGTGTGCACGACCCTATGCGTCGGCGGTGAACTCCAGCAGGCAGTATCCGGACGGCGTGGGGTGGACGGTCCTCAGGGTGAGCCCTGCCGTGCGGCCCAGCGCCCGGAATTCGTCCTCCGTGCGCTCCTTTCCTCCCAGCAGGGCCATGTACAGGTCGAGGGAGGGCACCAGCCGGGGTGCTCCGCGCAGGAATTCGGCGACGACGACGCGGCCGCCCGGGCGGGCGGCGTCGGCGCAGCGGCGCAGGATGTCCGCGGCCCCTCCGTCCCCCCAGCCCATGACGGTCGACTTGACGAGGTACACATCGGCACCGGGCGGCAGCGGTTCGAACATGGATCCGGCGACGGCCGTGGCCCGGTCGGCGACACCGGCCTTGGTGAACCTCTCGATGGCCGTGCCCACGGCGCGCGCGTCGTCGACAAGGGTTCCCCTCAGGTGCGGGTGGGCTTGCAGGAGGCCGGTCAGGAGGGCACCGCTGCCGCCGGCGATGTCGGCGACGTGGACGACCGTCGTCCAGTCGTAGGCCTGGACGACCTCCGGCAGGGTCCAGGCGGTGAGTGTCGCCATCAGTTCGTCGTAGGCGGCGCCGCGGCGGGCGTCGCTGTTGAGGTCTTCGAAGAAGGACCGGCCGAACGTGGGTGTGTAGGCGTCCTCCCCGGTGCGGACCGCGGTCAGGAGCGCACTGAGACCGACGTCGTACTGGCCCATCCCGCCCTCGATGTCGAGCCAGGGGTGGACGGTCATGGGGTGGTCGCGGCGCAGCCGTCGGGAGAGTTCGGTGTTGCGGTACCGGCCGGGGCCGTCCTGCTGGAACACGCCGCGGACCGCGAGGTGTTCGAGGAGGCGGCCCACGGTGTCGGGGGCGGCGTCGGTGTGCCGGGCGAGGTCCTCGACGGACACGGTGTCGTCGCCGATGTGGTCGGCGAGCCGGAGGGTGGCCGCCACGCGCATGGCCCAGGGTGTCACCAGGTCGGTGAGGAGGCCGAGTTGGTGTGCGACGTCCGTCGTCGTGGTGGTGGAACTCGCGCTCACGTGTGCTCCTTCGCTCACGGTGATGTCGTCGTACGTGGTCGACGCGCCGCGGTTCACTGCCCGCCGCCCGCGGGTGCCAGCAGGCGCAGCAGCCGTGTCTCGTGGTCGATGATGTCGTGCACGGCGTCGTGCAGGGCGGTGGCCAGACCCTGGCGCAGTTCCGGGACGGCGGCGACGGCCTCCTCGCGCAGGACGGGCAGGCGCGCGGCGACGGCTGATGCCTCCACCTGGCCTTCGGGGGTACCGGAGAGGATGTGTTCCTCGCGTGCGCGGTGCGCGTCGGCGAGATTGCCGAGGGCCGTGCCCGCGGGCAGCAGTGTCGCGATCAGGTGCTGCCAGGCGGCGGCGTCGGCCGCTGCGAGGGGGATCGCGTCGGTGATCCGCGGGTCGTCGAGCAGCGTGGCCGCCTCGTCGAGGAACGTGTGGAACATGCTCCGGAACCCGTCGCCTCCCGTTCCGGCGAGGTGGAGGTCGATGAACGCCTGGACGAGTGTGTCGACGACGGCCTCGGGCGTGGCCGAGTCACGGACGGTGGCGACGAGGCGTTCGGCGAACATGTGGAGGCCCTGGATGCCGAGGGCGGCGTTGGCCGGCTCCAGGCCGGCGCGGGCTGCGGCGGCCAGGGCCGAGCGGATCCGGTCCTCGGTGGGCGGGACGGCCTGGTCCCACGGGGCGCGCAGCAGGGCGTGCCGGGGCGGGAAGGGCTGGTGCCGGGAGGCGCGGGCGGCGGCCAGTTCCTCCGGGGCGAGTGTGCGGGGCCGGGCGGGGCGGTCGGAGACCCGGAGCCAGCCGCTCTCCTCGTCGGCGCCGAGGACCACGAGGCAGTGGCCGCCGAAATGGTGTTCGGCGCTGAGGTACGACAGGTAGTGCATGTCGGCGTAGACGATCGCGAGGCCGTGTACGGCGAGTTCCGCAGCGAGTTGGTCACTGGCCGCGCGCGGGTCGGTGGTGGTGGCGATGTCGAGTTCCAGGCCGACGCCGGTGGCCATGCGGCGGGTGAAGAGCGGGAAGGGGTCGTTGCGGGTGGCGAGGAACGGTGGCGTGCCGGGGGCTTTGGGGACGTACATGAATCCGATGCCGCCGCCGAGGCCGAGCAGCATCTCCTCGCCGATGTCGAGGCCGTGGGCGTGCAGGGCCTTGCGGAAGGCGGAGGTCTCGCAGTGGGCGCCGCCGAACAGCGGCGGCCTGGGTTTCCTGCCCGGCAGGGCCTGTCGTTCTTTGCCGCCGGTGGCCGGGGCCGTCGCCATGCCGGCTCCTCTCCCCTGATCGGTGCGGCCGCTGGTGGGCTGCGTCACGGATCCGAGAGTTTTCCAGCGGTGCCGGCGGTCGCCCAGGGACGGGCGGTCCGGTTCTGCGTGACGGTCACCTCGAACGGCGATGACCGGTCCGGGAGTTGACCCGCTTGCTCATACCGCCGGCTGCGGATGCCGCCACGGGTACGGGAGTTGCCGGTTTCTGTCAGGCCACGGGGAGGTGGATGTCGATGCGGGCGTCGTCGTCCGGCGCGGCACCGAGGCCGGAGCGGTAGATCTCGTAGAACGGGGGGTTCGGGCAGGGGGCGACGACGCCCTGCTGCTGGAAGGCGGTGGTGTCCAGGGCACGCCGATAGGTCTCGGACAGGGTGCCGAAGCGACCGCGGTGGGTGGTGCGCCAGCACCATACAGGGCCGAGGGTTTCGTAACGGACGGGAAGTCCGCTGTCGGCCGGCAGCGGGAGCCGGCGCAGTCCGGCTTCGGGAACGGCGACGCAGGCGTCGTAACGGAGGGAATCGGCCGGGACGTACGCCGGGTCGTCGTAGACGACTCCGACGAGTTGTACGCCCTGGGTCAGGCCGCAGGAATCCGTGTAGTCGATGAGATTGCGCCAAGTCCGCGCGAGTGTACGGAAGGTGCCCGAGTGACGGAGGGAAATGACCGGCAGCGGGCCGAACTCGACGAATGTGAAGATGCGCTCTTCGGACGCCAGCACGGTGTCCCGTGCCGGTGTCGTGCCTGTCCCGGTGACGTGTCTTCCGGCCATGTCCCCTGCCTTCGCGAGGTCGTCCGGGATACCGGAGCGGTATCCGTGCACCTCCCGACTGTATTCCCGCACTTGGCCTTGGAACGACTTTGACCCTATTCCGTGATGTGGCAGGATCCGCCCTCAAGTGACTGCGCGGGCCGCCTCTCTTCGGGGTGGTGCCGCTCATTCCGGATACGGGGGCTCCGAGTGCCGGAATATCTGCCTGGCGTGGCCACGGGTCGTGGCGGCATGCGTGTGACGACGGTGGCGCTTCACGACAGCAGGGTGCTGTCCGCCATTCCGCACATCGTCGCCAGACTGCGCGACGCCTCGTCCAACGTGGACATCGACGTCATCGCGAAACAGGTGCACACGGCTCCGCACTACTTCCGGAAGATCTTCCGGGACACCACCGGAGAGTCGGTGCAGCGCTATGTGCGCCGGTACCGTCTGGAACTGGCGGCGTACCGGCTGGTGTTCACGAGCTGGCCGGTGCACGAGGTGGCCGCCCGGTGCGGCTACTCGGCGCACGCGCCGTTCACGCGGGCGGTCCGCGAGGCGTTCGGGAGCACGCCGGCCGAACTGCGGCGCCGGGAGCCGAGCGCGCCGTGGCCGACGTCCGGGCCGGGCTGCTCCGGCCTGGTCGAGGTGGACAGCGGCAGTCGCGTGGTGGCCTTCCTACGGCACTTCGGCAGTCATGCGTCGCTGTCCGGCCGCTGGCGGCAGATGCGGGACTGGCTGGAGGTCCACGGGTACGAGCCGGACGCGCAGCAGCCGGTGGAGATCACCCACGACGACCCGGAGCTCTATCAGGACGCGTCGATCCGTTTCGACGTGGGCACGGTGGTGCCGCTGGCGTTCGTGCCGTCGGACGGCATCGGCCTCCAGGTGGTTCCCGCGCAACGGCGGCTGCAGATCACGCACACGGGTCCCGTGCAGCTGATCCCCTACACCTTCATGCACCTCGCGGTCAGCGCCGTGATGCTCGGCCTGTACGACGGCGACCGGCCGCCCATGCCCTATCTGGTGGAGTACGAGCGGATTCCGTGGTGCCGGCCGGAGGTCAGGACGCTGGCGTGGGTGAGCCTGCCGCTGGGACCCGCGCCGACGGCGCCGACGCGGGTCTGAGGGACGGCGCACGGCCCGGTCAGCCGCCCACTTCGGCGGCCATACGGCGCTTCACGGGGGGCATGCGGTCGATCACGCGGAACGTCGCGCGGGTCAGCGCCCGGCTGACGGCGTTCTCGGCGAGGGAACGCTCAAGGTTCTTCTTCGACTTCAGGACCGCGTCCGCCGCGTAGGCGCGCATCGCCGACTCGTACTCCCCCACCGCCTGTTCGAGCCGCTCGTCGTCGCGGGCGGCGGCGGCCAGGTGCCGGGTGAGCAGTTCGGCGTCGCGCAGGGCCATGTTGCCGCCCATCCCGCCGAGCGGGGTCGCGCAGTGCGCGGCGTCGCCGAGGAGGGTGATCCGGGACGGCTGCCAGGCGGGCACGGACTCGGCGGTGCGCACCGACAGCGCGGTGAGGGTGTCCGGGTCGGCGTCGGCGACCGCGCGCCGCAGCAAGGGGTGCCAGTCGTCGACCAGGCGCCGTACCGCCGGGGCCAGTCGCTCGGGACCGAGCGAGGTCTGCGCCGGCAGGCCCAGGCGCCCGGGAGTGGCCGTGATCGCCCACATCAGGTAGTCGGTGTCGGTGTCGAAGAGCAGGTCGCCGCCGGCGGCGGGCAGCCCGAGTGCCTTGCTCGGCCTGGTGCGGTACTCGTGCGTGGCGGCGAACATCCGGGAGCCGTGGGGGCCCATCACGATGTGCGCGGACGCCAGCAGTGGCGGGTGGATCCAGCCGCGGAGCCGGTCGTCGAGGGGCAGCTTCCCGGCCACGCCCATCGCTCCGGTGTCGGACACGCGCACCTGGGGCAGCCGCTGGGTACGCACCCGGGACCGGCAGCCGTCCGCGCCGACCAGGATGTCGCCCTCCGCCGTGGACCCGTCCGCGAAGTGCGCGACGACTCGGCCGTCGTCGCGCTCCTCGTACCGCTCATAGCGGCGGCCGAAGCCCACCGCGTCCTCCAGGCCACGCAGCAGGAGATGACGGAGCGTCACCCGGCACACGGACCGGTGGTTGCGCAGCGGGTCCTGGTTGCTGGGCCCTTCGAGGCTGAGCAAGGGGCTCAGGCGGTGGTCGGTGAAGCACAGGCCCCTGCCGCCGCTGCCGCTCGTCTCCAGGAACAACTCGAACAACTCGTCGCTCAGGCAGGCGCGCAGCGCACGGGTCCCGAACGGGTTCACGTGGATGCGGAAGCCCTGCGAGCGGTCGACGGGGGTGACGTCGCGTTCGAACACCTCCACGTCGATGCCCTGTCGGCGCAGCCCTTGCGCGAGGGTCAGTCCGCCGAGACCCGCGCCGATCACCAGCACCTTGAACGCCTTCCGCGGCATCGGGTTCTCCTTCGGCTCGTGGGCTCCCGGCAGGGCCGGTCCCGTCGGCAGGACGGTTAGTACGGTCTTGTACAAGATGTGGCCGTGGGGCGCGTGGGCGGAAGCCGGGGCGGCGAGGATCTGCGCGACGGTCAACTACGGAGGTGTCGGCCGCGACGAAGTTGACCAGCCGCCCCTTCGCGGGGGGCTCGGCGGCACGCGCGGGCGCCCTGCGCTAGCGTCCGCCGTCATGACGATCGTTTCGCTCAAGGAATTACGGGCCGAGTTGCGGGATCTGGCGGAGCCGGCGGTGCGGGCACAGCAGGAGCGGGTGCTGAGCCGTACGGAGGACGACGAACTGCTCGGCGTACGCGTGCCGGTGCTGCGCAAGCTGGCGCGCGCCTACCGCGGCCTGTCCCTCGACGACGTGGACGCACTGCTGCGCAGCCGTGTCCACGAGGAGCGCTTCGCCGGGCTGCTGGTCCTGGCCGAGCAGGTGCGCACGGCGCGCGGCGCGGACCGCAAGGCGCTGGTCGACTTCTATCTGGCGCGTACCGAGTGCGTGGACAACTGGGACCTGGTCGACGGTTCCGCGCATGTCGTACTCGGGCCGTGGCTGCTGGAGGGGGACCTGCGGGTCCTGGACGAACTGGCCGCGTCGTCGTTGCTGTGGGACCGGCGGATCGCGGTGCTCGCCACGCTGGCGCTGATCCGCGAGGGACGCTTCGAGCCGACGTTCCGCCTGGTGCTGACGTTGCGCCGGGATCCGGAACCTCTGATCCACAAGGCGCTCGGCTGGATGCTGCGGGAGATCGGCCGCCGGGACGAACCGCTCATGGTGGCCTTCCTCGACCGGCACCTCGACGAGCTGCCGCGCATCACCGTCCGCTATGCGACGGAGCGGCTGGCGCCGGCCGAGCGGGCACGGTTCGTGAAGGGGCGATAGGGGCGGGAACGGGCGACGGGGCCGGGACCGGACCCCGGCGCGGCCCGGAACGCACCCCTGCGCCGGCCCTCGGGACGGCCGACGCGGGGAGCGCCCCGTTTCGGGCGGCGCCGTTTCGGGCGGCGCCGTTTCGGGCGGCGCCGTATCGGGCCGCGTCGCATCGGGCCGCGCCGTATCGGGCCGCGCCGCATCAGCCGCGCCGCATCAGCCGCGCCGTATCGGGCCGCGCCGCATCGGGCCGCGCCGCATCAGCCGCGCCGCATCGGGCCGCGCCGTACCGGCGGCGCCGTATCGGGCGGCGTCGGGTCAGTCGACGTCGGCCGTCCGTGGCTCGCCGGCGGACGGCTGCCCCGTCGGCGCCGCAGCGGGCGGGGCGGGCTTGATGGCCAGCGCGCACAGGGCGCCCACCGCGAGGACGGCCATCTGGATGAGCATGCTGACGCGGATGGCGCCGGCCAGGGTCTCGTGGAAGGCGTCCAGGGCCGCCTGCGTCGGCCGGCCCGCGGCTTCCACCGGCCGGCCGGTGGCGATGTTCCGCCCCTCGCCGAGCCGGACCTGGAGCACCACGCCGATGGCGGCGCTGGCGAGCAGGCCCCCGAGCTCCTGGACCGTGTTGACGGTTCCGGAGGCCACTCCGCTGAGCTGGGGCGGCACGTCGCGCATGCCGACGCTGAACATCGGTGCGAACGTGAAGCCGGTGCCGACGCCGGCGAGCACCAGCGGCCCCACGAGCTGCCAGAGCGAGGCGTGGGCGGTGGCCTGCAGGGCGATGAGTCCGAGGCCAGCGGAGAAGCACACCAGGCCGCCGAGCAGGACGCGTTTGGGACCGGCCGTCTCGATGACCCGGCCGCTGATGACGGCGGTGGCGACCGACGCCAGCGGCATCACGGCGATCACCAGTCCGGCCCTGGCCGCGGACAGGCCCTGCACGCTCTGCAGGTACAGCGTCAGGGGCAGGAACGCGCCGACGACACCGAAGCCGACGGTGACGGCGATCAGGTTCATGAGGGTGAAGCTGCGGGCGCGGAACAGCGCGAACGGCACCAGCGGCACACCGGACTGCCGCCTGCGCTGGTCGGCGAAGAAGGCGGCGAGCAGCGCCAGCCCCGCCACGATGACCGCCCAGACCGTCGCCGCCCAGTGCAGCCGCTCACCCTCGACGAGGCCGAAGACCACGGCGCCGACGCCGGACAGGAGCAGCAGGACGGAGCCGATGCCCAGCGGTTGGCGCAGCCCCGGCCGCGGGTCGGGCAGGAAGCGCAGCACCAGGAAGAAGGTGAGCAGGCCGATGGGCAGGTTGACGTAGAAGATCCAGCGCCAGGAGGCGCCGGTGACCAGGAATCCGCCGACGAGCGGTCCGGCCAGCACGGCCAGTCCCGACAGCGCTCCGGTGAACCCGAAGGCGGCTCCCCACTTCTGCGGCGGGAACAGCGTGGTGATCATGGGCATGAGCTGGGGTACGAGGAGCGCTCCGCCGACGCCCTGAAGCACGCGCAACGGGATCAGCTGCCAGGGGGCCTGGGCGGCGCCGCACAGGACCGACGCGGTGACGAAGACGGTGAGACCGATCAGGTACATCCGCCGCGGGCCGTGGAGGTCGCCGAGCCGCCCGGCGAGGATCAGGGTGGTGGCGAAGGCCATGATGTACGCGCTGAAGACCCAGACCGCCTGGTCGATCGAGGCGTCGAAGGTCTCGATGAGGCTGGGCGTGGCCGAGCTGACGATCGTGACGTCGAGCAGGGTCATGAAGACGCCGAGGCAGAGCATCCCCAGCGCCGCCCACGGACTGGTTCCCGCGGGCCTGGTCTCCGATGGTGAGGTCACGTGTCTTCTCCAGTCACTGTTTCTGTCATGAAGCCGAAGTGCAGCGGCTTCACCGGGCACCGCTCGATGCCCGGCCGGTCCCCCCGTTCCTCGGCCAGCTCCGCGGCCCGGGCGTACAGGGCGCCCGCCGCCGGCTCGCCGGATGCCTTCGCCGGTCCGTGCGGGTCGCTCCACGCGAGGTGTTCGACCAGGAACGGGCCGTGCGGGTTCTCGCCGACGTACAGCGCGGGCGCGCCGGGGGCGAGCAGTCCGGCCCGGGTGAGCGCGTCCCAGTAGCCCGGCAGCAGCTCGGCGAGCCGCTCGGTACCGCCCTCACGCACCTGGTAGGTCGTCAGCGTCTGCAGGGGCGTGCCGGCGGGGGTGTCGTGGGCGGCGCCCCCGGTGAGCCGGGTGACGGCCGGCCAGTCCACGGGCGGGCGGGCGCCGCGGGACTCGGTGAGGGCGAACATCTCCTGCCACAGGGAGTTGATCTCCGGATCGAGGTAGGCGCGGTCGACGGCGCCCGGCACGCCCCAGGTGACGAGTTCGACGATGAAGGGGCCGTCGCTGCCCTGTCCGTGGGCGATCCAGGAGGGTTCTCCGGTGACCAGGCCCTGGCGGCGCAGGAGCGGCCAGTGGCGGGACAGGACCTCACGGGCCGCCTCGTACCGTCCGGGCTTGAGAAGGTATGTGGTGAGCATCTTCTGCTCGTGGGACCGGTCCTGGGGACCGGGGGCGCGGTGGTGAGCAGGCATGATCGTCCACCCTTCGCTTCGTTCCTCGGTGATCGGATGCCGGGCGGCCGCCCGGGCGGCGGCCTCAGCGGGGGCGGTGTCCCCAGACGCTGAGCACGGAGCTGGACGGCTCGGCGAGGTCGTCGTCGCGCAGCCGGGACACGGCGGCTTCGAACTGGGCGGCGGTGAGGTGTCCGCGGCCGAGCAGCCGGGGCCTGAGTTGCTCCAGTGTCAGCCGTGAGAACTCCGACGCCGCGCTGCCCGGGCGGAAGGGGTAGACCCGCATCTGGGCGCCGCAGTCCGTCAGTCCATGACGGACCAGCGGCTGGGGCGGGTCGACCATCAGGTCGCGCACCCACTGCGGGTCCGCGCCGGCATCCCGGCTGAGCACCTGGGACACGGCGTCCAGGGCGCCGCCGACGACCGTGGTGGGGTCGTACGGGGGGAACCCGGCGAGTTCCTCGACGACGATGCAGCCGCCGGGCGCGAGCCAGCCGGCGAGGCGTCCCAGGACCGCCTGGGGATCGTCGAGGAAGATCAGCACGGAGCGGCAGTGGATGAGGTCGACGCCCTGCACGGGGGCCGGGTCGACGGCGGCGTCGTGCCGCAGCGGAACCAGGTTGGGCAGACCGCCGCAGTCCAGGTGGCGCAGGTCGATGTCGGTCGCCCAGACGCGGGCGCCGGGGTGGCGACGGGCCAGGTGGCGGGCCACGGTGCCCGAGCCGGCGCCGATCTCCACGATCTCGCGGGGGCGGGCGGGCGCGCAGGCGTCCAGGATCTCGATGGTCGCCGGGTCGGTCATGGCCGCCAGCATCTCCAGTCGCAGGCTCTCCTGTTCCCAGGCCGGATCGAGCGCCAGTGGACCGTTGTCGTCGCGCGAGGTTGCCTCCACGGTGTCCCCTCTCGTCCGCGTGACGGTGACGGCGCCGCGGCCGTCCGTGCGGCGGAGTCTTCCAGCGGCCGGGGGCGCCGGCCCGCGCCCGGCACCAAGGCGTCCGCGAAGGTCACTTACTTCTCCGGGGGTCCCGCGGGAGTTGACCGGGATGGCGAATCGTCACGGACGCGGGGCGGAGCGGAAGACTCCGCAGGGTGGGCCGGGAGAGGCGTGCTCGGTCGCCTCAGGCGTCGGGCTCCGGGCGGACCGCGCACCGGATCCCGCGGAAGTTGGACGAGCCCATCTCCTCGTTCTCGTCGTCGTCGCCGGTGAGCCGGTTGAGGTTGCTCTCGCGCCAGCCGCCGTCCGCGCCGCGCTCGGGGTACCACCAGGTGGCCGCGGCCACGACGACGTCGGGGGCGATGGTGTCGGTGAGGCGTGCGCGCATCCGGATCGTGCGGCCACGGGCGGAGACGAGCACCCAGGCGCCGTCCCGGACTCCCTCGCGGGCCGCGGCCTCGGGGTGGAGTTCGACGACGGGGTCGGGTTCCTTGGCGCGCAGCGGCCCGAGACTGCGGAACTCGGAGTTGAAGAAGAACGGCGAGTGGGCGGAGGTGAGCAAGTACGGGCCGTCTTCGGGGCGTTCGGCTACGGGGTGGTGCACGGGCAGCGGTGCGTAGCCGAAGGCGCGGAGCGCGTCGCAGCGGATGTTGAAGCGGCCACTGCGGGTGGCGAAGCCCTGGGTGCGGTACTTCTCGTACGTCAGCGGTGTGGCGCGGTAGTGCTGGTCGGTCAGGGCTTTGAAGTCCATGCCGATGGGGGCCAGCCGGGCGTCGAGGGAGTCCGCGGCGGTGTCCCAGAAGTTGTCGCCGAGCCCGAGCCGTGTCGCGAGCCCGGTCAGGATCTCCTCGTCGGAGCGGCACTCGCCGACCTGTGCGAACCTGCGGCGCGCCGCGACGTAGTGGGCGTGTTCGACGATCTGGTCCCGCTCCAGCCAGCCGCCGACCGGCAGCACGATGTCGGCCATGGCCGCCGTGGGCGTCAGGTACAGGTCGGCCACGGCGAGGAAGCCGAGGCTGTCGAGCGCGGCGTGGACGCGGTCGGAGTCCGCGTAGTTGACCAGCAGGTTGCTGCCGTGCACGAGCATGGTCGTGACCGGGTAGGGGCGGTGGTCCAGGATCGCGTCCCAGACGGCGCGGGGATGTGCCCAGCCGGCCATCGACAGGATGCGGTGGCGGTCGGCACCGAGCCGTTTGGGGTGCTGTGCCGTCGGCAGTGCCTCGGTGAGCGGCAGGGTCCGGCGGCCGATGATGCCGGGGGGTTCGAAGATGACGTCGCCGCCCCGCCGGTCGATGTTCCCGCAGATCGCGGAGAGGATGGCGAGGGCCCGGCAGACGTGGAAGGAGTTGCGGTTCTGCTGGGCGCCGGTGCCCAGTTCGATGGCGGCGGCGGGTGCGGAGGCGTAGGCGAGGGCGGCCTCGCGCACAGCGGCGGCGGGGACTCCGGTGACGTGCTCGGTCTTCTCGGGGGTGTAGGCGGCGACGTGTTCGGCCAGGTCCTCGAACCCGACGGTGTGGTCCCGGACGAAGGCGTGGTCGTAGGCGTCCGCCTCGATGACCGTGTGGATCATGGCGAGGGCGAGCGCGGCGTCGCCTCCCGGACGTACCGGGAGATGGTGCAGGGCGCGGTTGGCGAGGGCGGTGCGCCGCGGGTCGACGACGATCGTACGGGTGCCGCGGCGTACGGCGTCCAGGAGCCGGGTGCCGATCACGCCGTCGCCGTGTGTCATGGACTTGTTGCAGCCCCACAGCAGGACGACGTCGGGCGAGCCCTCGTAGTCGCAGAAGGTGAAGGCGCCCATGGTGAGGATGCCCGCCATCACCCGTGGATAGAAGCAGACGTGGGCCGGCCCCAGCACATTGGGCGTTCCGTAGCTGTTGGCGAACCGGAACAGCCACTCCTGGTAGTTGCGGTCCGTGCCCTGGGCGACGACCAGGGACTCGGGGCCGTGCCGGGTCCGGGTGCGGTCGAGGGCGTCGGCGACGCGGTCGAGGGCCTCCGCCCAGCCGATGGGCCGGAAGCCGCCGCTGCCGCGCGGACCGGTGCGCAGCAGCGGCCGGGTCAGCCGGTCGGTGCCGTACAGCTGGTCGAGGGACGCGCGGCCCTTGGCACACAGGAATCCGCGGTTGTTGGGGTTGTCCGGGTCGCCCTCGACGCGGGTGAGGCGTCCGTCCCGTACGTCCACCAGGGCGCCGCAGCCGCCGTGGCACATCCGGCAGACGGTGCGGTGGACGCCGTCCTCGACCAGGGTCGTCACTTCTGGGTCGGTCACTGGGGTGCCTCCGGGCGTCGGGTGGGCGCGTGGGGCCGGCCGCGGCGTGGCCGCGCGGCGGCGTGGGCGGCGAGCAGGGGGGCGCGTGCGTCGTCGGGCAGCCGCTTGAGGGCCTCGCGCACCGTGAGCGGGGCGGCCCGGGACAGCCGCGGGGTGAGCCAGTCGGTGACCGCCGCGGGGTGGTGTTTGGTGCCTTCGCGCAGGGTCCAGCCGATCGCCTTGCGGACGAAGAACCGGTCGTCGTCGAGGAGGGGATCGACGGCGGCGGAGAACACGGGAAACCAGCGGGTGAAGGTGTCCTCGCCGCGCAGGGCGGGGACGAAGCAGAGGATGCCGCCGCGCCGTACCCACTGTGCGTCGTCGGCGGTCCACCGGAGCACCGCGGGGGTGGTCCCCCGGGGGTGGTGCAGCAGGAGCCGGCCTGCCGCGAAGGGGGCGAGCAGGTCGGTGTGCGCCCAGGTGGCGCAGGTGCGCAGCAGGTCCTCCAGGAGCGCGGTGTCGTCGGGGCGCAGCAGGGGGGCGTAGGCGTCCAGGAGCAGCAGGGCCGTCGAGCGGTGTTCGTGGACCGGCTGTGCCCACAGGTCGGTGACCAGGTCGACGAGTTCGGCGTGCCCGAGCCCCTGCCCGCTCCGCTTGGTGAAGGAGCGGACCACGCCCCGCATCGCCGGCAGGGGTACGCCGATGTGGTGCAGGTCGCTGCGGAGGTACTTCTTCTCTCCTGCCGCCCGGCCGGGGACGGCGTTGTCCTCCAGGCGTGCCCGCAGTTCGGCGGCCAGGGCGGCGGGGGGCGGGGCCTGCATGCGCGGTTCCTTCAGCCTCGGGCGAGCGGGACGCCGCCCGCGGTGGTCCGCAGGGCGCCGGCGGCGCGTGCGACGCTCCGGGCGAGATCGTCGATCCGGTCGTACAGCTCCGGGTCGACGGGGACGCCGCCGCTCAGTGCGGTGCGCCCCTGGGGTACGGCGACCTGGCCGGGCACCATCCAGGCCCGCAGCCAGCGGGCCGTGATCCTGAGGTCGTTCAGGGCGTTGCTGTTGCTGCGGCCGCCGAGGGCCACGATGGCGCCGAACACCTTCCCCTCGGCGTGTTCGAAGTCGAGCAGGTCGATGGCGTTCTTGAGCGCGCCGTTGACGCCGCCGTGGTACTCGGCGCCGCTGAGGATGATGCCGTCGGCGGCGCGGACCGCTTCCCGCAGGACGGCCACGTCGGGGAAGTGCGGCCAGGGTTCGCGCTTGTCGCCGTTGCAGAAGGGCAGTTGCAGCTCGCGCAGGTCGAGCAGCCGTACCGGGTGGCCGTCCGCGGCGAGGGTGCGCAGCGCGCGGCGCAGCAGTGCCTGGCTGGTGGATCCGGGGCGCATGCTGCCGCCGATGCCCAGGACGGCGGCCGGGGCGGTGGGGGTCATTCGTCCTCGCAGATGGCGTCGGCGGGGCAGCAGTCCATCGCCTCGTACACGGCGTCCTCGTCGTCCTCGGTCTCGGGCTGGCGCAGCACGTAGGAGTAGCCGGCCTCGTCGTTGCGGGCGAAGAAGTCGGGGGCGACGCAGCGGCAGGTGTCGCAGTCGGTGCACTCCACGTTGACGTAGAACCGGCCGGTGGCGTTGTCCGGTACGCGGGCGGGGTCCTGGACGGTCATGCGGGTCCTCCCGGCTCGGTGCCGGCGTGCACGAGTTCCAGGACGCGGTCGGTGTCCTCGCGCAGCAGGTGCCCGTAGGTGTGGCCGAGTTCGTCGGCGGGCGCGTAGGCGAGCAGGCGGATGCCGTCGAAGCTGGCCAGGAAGTCGAGCAGGGGCCGTACGTGTCCGGGGGTGTCGATGCAGAGACCGAAGTGCGACATCAGGCTGGTCTTCTGCTCGGCCGGCCGTTCGGCCCAGATGTCGCGGCGGCGGCAGGTGAAGAGTTCCACCTCGTTGCCGAGGTCGGTGCGGAGGTTGATCCAGTGGCCGGGTGTGCCGTACGCGCGGGGTGCGATGTGGGAGGGGCCGGTGGTCACGTGGCCGACGCGCGGGCAGGCGCGGACCGTTTCCAGCCAGTCCTCGAAGTCCGTCTCGTGGCGGTAGTCGCCGATGTAGAGCGCCACGTGGTGCAGTCCGGTGACGCGCAGGGTACGTGCGTCGAGGGGCTGGCCGAAGAAGCCGCTCAGCACCTCGGGCACGGGGGTGTCGTGGGCCCCGTCGGCCCAGTCCAGGAACTTCTCCAGGACGGGCTCCCGGTCGGCCCCGGTGGGAATGGCCTCGCTGACAGGAAACAGCACGGTGTGGCTCACCTCCGGGTGAGGTAGTCGCTGAGCAGGGTTTCGAGGTCCTCGTGCCCGGCGTACGGCTGCTGGAGGCCGCCGTAGAGCTCGGGGCGGCGGCCGTGCAGGCAGAAGTAGAGGCTGCGCCTGAACGACAGGTCGACCTCGCGCATGGTGCGCAGGTACTCCAGGTCGAGCCGGGCGGTCAGGACGGCCTCCTCCTCGTCGAGGCTCGCCAGGAGCTCCTCGGGAGCGGCGACCGTGCTGTGCCCGGCGACCTCGATGGAGACCTGGCGGCCGGCCCGTTCGCCCGTGACGCCGCCGACGGCGCTGGCGAGGAGGGTGTAGCAGACGTTGAAGGAGGAGTTGGCCTGAAGGCAGGGCCGGGTGATCTGGATGTTGCCGCGCAGCGCGGCCCCGGGTACGGCGATGATCTCGGCGCCGCGCAGCGCGAGCATGCGGGGCACCTCGGGGATCCAGAAGTCGGAGCAGACGCAGACGCCGAGCCGCCCGAAGGGGGTGTCGACGACGGCGAACTCGTCGCTCGGGCTCACCGAGACCATTTCGGCGGCGAAGCGGTGCGTCTTGCGGGCCTTGACGACGATCTCGCCGTGGTCGTCGAGGAGGACGGCGGTGTTGTAGTAGCGGTCCCCGTCGCGTTCGACCACGGTGCCGCACAGGATGTACGCGCCGATCCTGCGGGCCTGCGCGGCGAGCTGTTCGAAGACGGGGCCGGGCACGGTCTGGTCGATGACTCCCTTGAGGTGGGCGCGGCCCGGGAAGTAGAAGGGCGGGCCGAGGAAGAACTCGGGCAGGACGACGAGTTCGGCCGCCTCGACGGTGTCGAGCAGGGCCATCGTCCGGTCGAGGTTGACGTCGGGGTCGGGGTCCCACAGCGTCTGGAGGAGGGCGACGCGGGGCCGGGTGGTGGGCTTCACCGGGGGTCTCCAAGGGGTAGGGCGCCGGGCCGCGCGGACGCGGCGATCAGCGCCTGGCCGAGCGGCGAGCGGCGGAAGTCGGCGGGAAAGGGCGCCGCCGCCTGCATGCGGCGCAGTTCGTGCAGGTCCAGGTCGGCGCTGACCACGCACTCCTCGCGGTCGGCCTCGGCCAGGACCGGTTCCTGGCGGCGGAAGTCACGGGAGTACGCGCCGATCGCCATCGGACTGCGGATGACGGCGGTGCGGCCCATGTAGGTGAGGCCGGCCAGGGTGTTCTCCCCGGTGGCTCCGGCGAACAGGACGTAGGCGCAGTTCTCGGCCGCGCGGGCGAGCAGCATCTGCCGTACCGGCTCGGCGAAGGGCCGCAGCAGGATCGACGGGCACACGACGATCTCGACGCCGTCGGCGAACAGACCGCGCAGCACTTCGGGGAACTGGATGTCGTAGCCGACCACGAGGCCGATGCGGCCCAGCGGTGTGTCCACGACCCGGGTGCCCACCTCTCCGGTGAGGAAGTGGGCCTCCAGGTCGTAGACGACGGTGCGCCGGTAGACGTCGACGAGGCTGCCGTCGTCGGCGATGAGGACGGCCGAGCTGTGCACCTGCCCGCCGTCGCGTTCGAGGAGCCCCGCGGCGATCCAGACGCCGTGCCGGCCGGCCCGTTCGGCGAGCCATTCGGTGACCGGGCCCGGTACGGGCTCGGCCACCTCGTGGCTCTTGGGCAGGTTGAGCGCGGTGGCGAACGCCTCCGGCAGGACGACCAGTTCACAGCCGTCGTCCACGGCCTCCTGTATCAGGGCGTCGGCGCGCCGGAGGTTGTCGGTGCGGCGGTTGGTGGCCACGGAGAGCTGGACGAGGCCGACGCGCAGCCGTCTGCGAGGGGTCATGGGAGGCGCTCCTGGGTGGCGTACGTCCGGTGGCGGGGGCGGGCGGCCGGCTGTGGTTCAGCCGGTGAACACCGCGTCGTAGATGCCTGGTTCGCCGACGCTGTAGCCGACGTGCAGGGGGCGCGAGGAGGTGATCAGGTTGATGTTCTCCTTGGCCACCGTCCACGAGCCCAGACCGCGCTGGTCGAGCAGTTCGCGCATCTCGGGTTCGCTGTAGGAGGCGCGCAGCGACGTCATGAACGACTCGGCGTCGCCGTCCGCGTACTGCAGCACGAAGGAGACCATGCCCTCGTCGGCGTCCCGTGCCAGGTCGTAGAGGACCACGATGCCGTCGGGCCGGCACACCCGGGCGCACTCGCTGACGATCCGGTCGGGCTTGTCCCAGCGGGCCACGGCGCAGAAGCTGAAGACGACGTCGAAGGAGTCGTCCTCGTAGGGCAGCCGGGTCAGGCGGGCCCATTCGCAGGAGAAGTCGCCGCCGTAGCCGACCAGGTTCGAGAAGATCGTGTTCTCGCGGGCCACTTCGAGGAAGGCGTCGTTGCTGTCGACGCCTGTGAAGAGGGCGCCGGGGTGCTGGGCGGCGAGCCGCAGCGAGATCAGGCCGCTGGCGCAGCCGACTTCGAGGACCTCCTTGCCGTCGCCGCAGTGGGGGCCGATGAGCTTCATCATGTGCTGCATCGGGATGATCATCGAGGTGCGGATGTTCCGGTCGTAGGCCCGGCACTGGTCCACGTCGTCGAACGTGTCCTTCTGCGGGACCCGTTCGGCCAGGTCGAAGATGCGGCCACGGGGCCGGCGCCGCGGTTTCGCGGGAGTGGTCTCAGAGCTGGACAACGGGGAGCCCCTTCCGTCCGTCGGCACGGTCGATCTGCCAGTTGAGGATCTCGGTGCTTGCCGACGTGGGCTGCGGCAGGCGGTAGTTGGCGTCGGAGTAGAACGTCTTGCAGATGTTGTCGATGTAGTACCAGCCCTTGGGGTACGTGACCTGGATGGCCTCGTCGGTGATCTCGATCAGGCCCTTGGCGGCCAGGTCGTCGCACTTGTCCTTGAAGTACTCGTAGGGGTCGACCCCGTGGCGCTCGCGGTAGACGGACCGCTTCATCCGCAGCAGCTTGAGCCCGAGGACGAGGCTGCGGCAGCGCTGTTCGTGCTCGTCGGTGTAGGCGCCCATCACGACGGGCAGCCGGCCCGCGTTGCAGGTCTCGATGTAGGCGTTGATGTCGGGCTCGGTGAGGTACATCCGGTTGTTGAGGTAGCCGTAGGCCCCGGAGCCCATGGCCACCATGTCGCCGCACCGGCCCCACACCTGGGAGAGGTGGTCGGTGAGGTAGAAGGTGTCGGTCTCCAGGCCCCGGTAGGGCTTGGAGCCGTCGGTGAGCACCGGGTAGGTCCTGACGCCCTTGGCCTCCCACTCGGGCCGCATCGGTTCGATGAAGTCGTTGTAGGTCAGGGCCAGGTACCCGGCGTCCATCAGCGTGGTGTGCAGGTACTGGTACATCTCGTCGGCCTCGTGCGTGCTGGGGCAGGGCGGGGTGGCCCCGGACTGCAGCGCGAAGAACACCTCGGAGCCGGGCAGGACCGCGTAGTTGTACACCGAGAACGACGTCACGGGCAGGTCCATCAGGGTCCTGATGTCCTGCGCCCACAGCTCGTGGGTCTGGCCCGGGATGCCGATCATGTAGTCGATGCAGAGGTTCTCCATGCCACTGCGGTCGATCAGCTCGATCGTCCTGGTGGCGGACTCGCCGGTGTGCGCCCGGGCGCGGCCGAGGTAGCGCAACAGCGGGTCGTGGAAGGTCTGCACGCCCAGGCTCATGCGGTTGACCCCGTGCTTGAGCAGGACGTCGAGCTTGTGCTGGTCCACGTCGACGGGGGTGGACTCGATGGTGACGGAGCAGTCGTCGCTGAAGTTGAGGCGCTGCTTCATGAAGCCGAGCAGGTCGTCGAGTTCCTCGGCGCGCAGGGTCGTGGGGGTGCCGCCGCCGAAGTAGCCGGAGGTGAAGACCACGTCCTTGAGGTACGGCAGCCGGGAGTACATGTCGATCTCGGCCTTCAGGGCCTCGATGTACCGCCTGACCAGGGTGTTGCGGGTGTTGAACTTGTTGTACGGGCACGAGGTGCACACCTGGTTGCAGAAGGGGATGTGCACGTAGAACGAGGTGGTCCTGGGGAACTTCTCCTGCTGCGCGTACATCGTGTCGGCGGTGAGGGGCCTGACGTCGCAGGGGTACCAGCGCACGAACTCGATGTCGCGTTCCGGGTATTCGCGCCAGAAGCTGGGTGTGTCGAGGAAGTTCCTGGTGATGGTGGTGTCGGTCACGGGTTCCTCCCGTATCGGATGGCGAACGTCATGGGACCGTCCGCTTCGGCCCGCCAGTCGTTCAGGCCCGCGGCGGTGAGCAGGGCCCTGGCCTCGGTGAGGGTGTATGCGCCGCGCAACGAGGTGAGGAAGGTCCGCAGCCGGTAGCGGCCCGCCTCCGAGGTGTCGTCGGCCATCTCCCTGAGTGAGTGTTCGAGGATGAACGGGTCGGGGTCGCGCCTCAGATCGCTGACGAGGACCTGGCCGCCCGGCAGGAGCAGCCGGGCCAGACGGCGCAGTACGGCGGCCGGGTCCGGCCAGGCGGCGAAGGCGTTGGCGCTGTAGACGGCGGCGAACCGCCGGGTGTCCCAGGGTGCGCGGGCGGGGTCCGGCACTCCCCCGGGCACGCTGTGCACCGTGGCCCGCAGGCCGGCCTCGGCGAGGCGGCGCTCGTACAGGGCGGCGGCGTGCTCCGACTCGCAGACCGCGTGCAGTTCGGTGCCGCCCAGGCGCAGCAGTTCCACGCCGAGCCCGCCGTAGCCGGATCCGGCTTCGAGAACCGGGCCGGCGCCGGCCGCGTCCAGGACCTCGCGCAGGAACTCGCCCTTGTACCGGCCGCGTTCGGCCAGGTAGCGGTCGTAGTCCTGACGCTCCTTGTCGCTGGAGCGCGGATGGCGCGCGGGGACGCGTACGGCGAGCGAGGGGGCCGTGGCCATCGCCGGGTCACACCTCCTTCAGTACGTCGAACAGGGTCTCCTCGGCCTTGACGATCCGCTGCGCGGCCGCGCGGAGCTGCCCGGAGAGCTGCTCGCGCAGCGGGTCAAGTCCTTCGGCGGCGGCGGTGCGCAGCGCGGGCAGCCGGGCGCCGAGGGCGGCGGCCGCTTCCTGGTCCGCCGCGCCTCCGCGCAGCAGGCGCTGGTCGCGTTCGTTCAGGGTGTCGCGCAGTTCGGTGAACGCGGGGGTCCACGACGGCAGGAGCAGGGCGAGGAAGTCGTGCCAGGCGTCCACGGCACCGCGCGCGAGCGGCACCGCCCGTTCGAGCGCCGGGTCCGCCGTGCGGGCGGCGGCTTCGGTGAGGAAGTCGGCGAACATCGCCCGGAAGCCGCAGCCGCCGGTGCCGGCCAGCTCGAAGTCGACGTAGGCGCCGCACAGGGCGGTGAGGACGTCCTCGGCCGGGCTGCGCCGCACGAGGTGGTCCAGACCCGCGCCGTAGGCCGCCAGTCCGCGCAGTCCGAAGGTGGGCACCACCGGGTTCCGCATGGCGGTGCAGGACGCGCGGACCCCGCGCCGGATGTCGTCCGCGGACGGTTCGCGGGCCGCCGCCCAGTCGGCGCGCAGCCAGGCGTGCCGGGGCGGGAACGGCGGGTGCTCGGAGCCACGGGCGGCGGCCAGGTCGTCCAGGGAGAGGGTGCGCGGGGCGACGCACCGGTCGGAGACGGTGACGGTCCCGGCGTCCGGGTCGTGGTCCAGGACGACGAAGGCGTGCGCGCCGAAGTGCCGGGTGGCCTGGTAGTACGGCAGGTGGAACAGATCGCCGTAGACGATCACCGGGCTGCCGAGGGCCAGTTGGCCGCGTACCTGCTCCCACGCCGTGCGCGGGTCGGCGGGGAGCACCACCTCCAGGCTCAGGCCGACGCCGGCGGCCATGCGGCGGGTGAAGTCGGGGAAGGGGCCGTTGCGGCCTCCGACGAAGGCACGGCCCTCCGGTCCCATGGGCATGTGCATGAAGCTGATGCCACCCGCCACACCGAACAGCAGCGGTTCGCTCACCTCCGTGCCGTGGTGGGCGAGCACCTTGTGCAGGGCGGCGGTCTCGCAGTGGGCGCCGCCGAAGCGGTCAAGGGTCGGGGCGATCGGGCTCTCGCGGCCGACTGCGTGGGCGGTCATGCGCGCGTTCCCTTCGTGTCGGCGGCGGTCGCGGGGACGGGCCGCGGGTGGGCCTGCTCGGCCGCGAGTTCCGCGAGCACCGAGCGGGTGTAGGAGTTGTCGGGCGCCGGCGGATGGTCGAGGGCCGTGCCCGCGAGGACGTTGCGCACGGCGGCGCGGACCAGGAGGAGGTCCACGCCCCGGGCCGAGAGTTCTTCGGTGAGCCGGTCGCAGGCGCGCAGCGCCGCTTTGGTGGCGGCCCGGTTGACGGGGCCGACGACGCTCTCGTCTCCGACGACGACGGTGCCCAGGCCGGAGGCGAGGTGACGCAGCTCGTCGAGGTGGCCGGTGCCCCCGGTGACCAGGACGGTGGGCACACCGTGGGCGAGGGCGGCGAACTGGCACACCGGTTTGAGACCGACGACGTCGATGCCGGGCAGGTCCGGGGAGTGCGCCAGGAGGGAACGCAGGCGCGCGGTGGGCACGCTCGTCGCCAGGCTGACGAACAGCGGCCGGCGGCCTGCGCGCGCGGCGCGGCGGGCCAGGTCCAGCAGCGCGTCGTCCGTCTCCTCCGGCGGCACGCACAGCAGCACCGCGTCGGCGGTGACCAGGGTCTCGGCGTCCGTCAGGGGCAGGGAGGTCGTCGCGGCGGCGCGCCGGGCGCAGGCGCGGTCCGTGTCGTACAGGAGCACGGTGAATCGCTCCTTCAGACGGGCGGCGAGCACCGTGCCCAGGCGGCCCGTCCCGGCGATGCCCACGGTCCGCGGTGCCGTCGCGCCCGTCATGAGACGGCCGCCGCGAGGTCTTCGAGGGTGAGGCTGCCCGGCTTGAGCATCCGGTCCATGGCGCGCCGTACCAGGGTGCGGTCGATCGGTTCGACGACGGGCGTGATGCCGATGGCCGCCGCGACCCGCTCCGCCACGTCGGAGCACAGCCGCGCGGGGTCGCCGCCGTCCGCCTCGACCCGGATCTCCAGTCCGGCGCCGGTCACCCCGGCCGCCCAGTACAGGCCGGAACCCGGGGTGGACAGCACGATGTCCTCCAGCGCCAGCTTGTTGATCCGGCTGCCGTCGACCAGGAGTTGTTCGCTGACCCGCCCGTGGTGGTCGAGGGTGCGGCGGGGACTGCCGCAGGCGCACGGCGCGGACCGTACGGTGACGAAGTCGCCGGTGCGGTAGCGCAGCAGCGGCATGGCCCGGCTGACCAGGCTGGTCAGTACGAGTTCGCCCGGGTGTCCCTCGGCGACGGGCTCGGTGGTCTCGGGGTCGATCACCTCGAACAGGTGCCGGTCCTCGGTGAGGTGGAGGCTGCCTTCGGCGCAGGTGAGCCCGAGCGAGTTGGTCTCGGTGGAGCCGTAGGCGTTGGACAGGCGCACCCCCCACAGGTCCGCGATCTTGGAGAGCTTGGCCGGCGAGCAGGTCTCCCCCACGTACATGAAGGTGCGCAGGCCCACCTCAAGGGGGTCGCGTCCGCTGTCCTTGAGCAGGTCGTAGAGGCGCAACGCCCGGCTGGGGGTGCACACCAGGCCGGTCGGTCTGACCGTCCACATCATCTCGACCATGCGCTCGAAGGGGCAGACCCGGCTGAGCGTGCCGACCGCGACCACGCCGGCGCCCGCCTGTTCCAGGGCCCGGTCGAGGTCGTAGGAGGCGAAGGCCAGTTCGTAGGGGATGGCGATGAAGACGAGGTCGCCGGGGCCGAAGACGTGGCTGACGGAGCGCTCGACGGCGACGTTGCCGCGTATCCAGTCCTCGTAGGTGATGACGGCGGAGGTGGGGCGGCCCGTGGTGCCGGTCGACTCGCCGTAGCGGATGATCTCCCGCCGGTCGGCGGCGACCAGGCCGAACGGATAGGCGTCGCGCAGGTCGCCCTTGGTGGTGAACGGCAGCTTCCGGATGTCGTCGAGGGTGTCGAACCGCGTGCCGCTGTGGGCGGCCCAGTTCCGGCGGTAGTGGGGGGAGGCCGTGAGGGCGTGCGCCACCGACTCCCGCAGCCTGCCGAGCTGGAGCTCCGCCGCCCGGTCGGGGGTGAGCTTGTCGAACGCTTCCAGGTCGGCGCAGGCCGCGCGGCGGATCTCGTCGTAGCGCAGATGGGGTGGGACGGTGGTCTCGGTCACTGGTCTTCCTCCCCGAAGACGATCTGGGTCTTGATCCGGGCCGCGGCCCGTCCGCCCGTCACGGGGGCGGCGAAGGCCTGCTCGGCGGCGTCGGCCGGAAATCGGTGGGTGACCAGCCGGGCGGCCTGGTCCCGGTGGGCGTCGAGGAACGCGTGGACGGCCGGGAAGCTGCCCGTGCCCCCGATCGACCCGATGAGCGTCAGTCCCTTGACGACGAGCAGGTCCGTACGTATCTCGGTGCTGCGGCGCAGGCCGAAGCAGAGGACGCGGCCCCGTGGCCGGGCGAGCGCCAGCGCGGTGTTCAGGCCGGCCTGGCTGCCGGAGCACTCGACGACGACGGGGTGGTCGGCGCCTTCGGCGAGGCCGGCGTAGCCCGTGGCCCGGTCGTCGGGCCGGGGCGGGGACTCGACCAGGGCGGCGGGGAAGACTTCCCTCACCCGCTCGGCCTTGGCGGGGTCCGATTCCAGCAGCCGCACGGAGCGGACCCCGTAGTGGCCGGTCAGGATCAGATAGGAGGCCAGGCCCAGTGCGCCCGCGCCGATGACGAGGACGTCGTCGTCGGCACCGGGGGCGAGGCGGCGCAGGCCGTGGTCGGCGACGGCGAAGAACTCGGTGAGGGCGAGCAGCCCGGCGCCGAGCGCGCAGGTGTCGGGGTAGAGGTAGCGCCGGTCGACGACTTTGCGGCGGCTGGAGAATCCGTCCACGGTGATCCCGAACTTCTCGATGTGCCGGCACAGGTTCCGGTCGCTGGAGCAGCCGGCGCAGTCGCCGCACCAGCGGGAGCAGTCGCCGGTGACCCACTGTCCGAGCAGCGCGGCGCCGTCGCGGCCGGTGTCCACCACGCGGCCCGACCACTCGTGGCCGAAGCGGATCGGGTAGGCGCGCGGGCCTCCGTAGGTGCCGTCGTAGAGGCGGTGGTCGCTGCCGCACAGGGTGATGCGGTCCACCTCGACGAGGACGTCGTCGGCGCCGAGCGCGGGCAGCGGCGGCACCCGGTGCGCGGCGCGGAGTTCGCCGGGTGCGGTCAGCAGGAGGTCCTGGACGCGGCTCATCGGCCTTCCTCCCCACGGGTGGTCAGGGTGACGGGCACGTGCGCGGGGCGGCGCTCGGGCAGATGGGCGAGGAGCTCGGCCTCGATCCGCTCGCTCTCCTGGCGCGCCATGCGGATGCGCTCGCGCAGGCCGATGGTGCGCAGGCCCCACCACAGGTACCAGTTGTCGTTGGCCAGCACCCGCTCCTGGATCTCGTCGAGGAGGGCGCTGTCCTCGATGACGTCCCGGGACACGTAGTACTTGGGCACGATGAACCGCTCGTCGCCGGTGAGCAGGCCCTCCTCGACGGCGGTGGTGTGCAGGGCGGTCCCGCGGCACACGCGCAGGCCGAGGGTCCAGTAGGCGTGGGCCTCGGGGGCACCAGGCCGGACATGACGTCGAAGGTCTCCCGCACCGAGTCCCGGTCGTCTCCGGGACTGCCGATGAACAGGCAGTGCTCGACGCGGATCCCGGCCTGCTCGAACCGCCGGTGGGCGCTGATGACCTGCCGCTGGCGGAAGTTCTTCTTCAGCCGGCGCAGCACCCGGTCGTTGCAGGAGTCGGTGCCGAACTCGACGTAGTAGCAGCCGGTGCGGACCATGAGGTCGACGAGTTCGGGAGTGACGTTCCCCGGGTTGATCATGCAGGACCAGGGCATCTCGATGCCGCGCCGGACGAACTCCCGCAACACCTCGACGGCGTAGTTCAGGGGCAGGTTGAAGACGCCGTCGACGATCTCCAGGACCTCCAGTCCCTCGTCGCGCAGCCGCTCCACCTCGTCGGCCACCCTTTTGACGTCGTCGAACTTCACGCCGGTGCCGTCGACCAGGAAGTTGCTGCAGAACACGCACTCCAGCACGCAGCCCTTCTTGGTCTGGATGGTGGCCGGCACCTTCTCGCTGCGGTCGTGCGTCTCGTAGGAGTAGGTGAAGTAGCGCGGGTCGTACAGTTCGGGGTCGGGACGGGCGGCCTTGCGGTAGTCGATCTCGAAGACCGGGTCCCTGCGGTGGTAGGAGCCGTCCGGCGCGCGGAAGATCACACCGGGCACGTCCGCCGGTTCGGTGCCGTCGCGCAGGTGGGCGAGGAACGGCACCATGGACTCCTCGGCGAAGCCGGTGATGCCGTACTCGGCGCCCACGAAGTCCATCAGGTCGTCCGGCACCGTGGAGAAGCCGGGGCCGCCGAGGACGACGGTGACGCCGGGCCGCTCCGCACGCGCCCAGTCGGCGACCTCACGGGCGAGGGGAGTGTAGATGACCGGCTCCAGCATGTTCTGCGAGTCGACGTTGCGGATGGAGATCCCCACGACGTCGGGCCGGAAGGCGGCGACCGCCTCGCGTACCGCCTTCTCGTCCTCCTCCTCCCACATCAGGTCCAGGACGTGCACGTCGTGCCCCGCGGCCCGCACCTGGGTCGCCACGGTGACCATGCCGATGGGCAGTACCGGGCGGAACGACTTGAGCTTGTTGACGGAGACGAACATGACCCTCATCCGGCGCCGCCCCCGATCTCACGGTCGGCGTCCTTCAGGGCGGCGACCAGTGCCCGCAGGTGCTCCTCGCTCTGGTGCCAGTGCACGACCAGGCGCAGGAGTCCGTAGCGGCGGGCGACGGAGGCGATGAACCCCCGCCGTTCCAGTACGTCGACGAGCTGTCCGGGCGCCGGGTGGCGCACGGTGACGACGGTGAGGTCCGGCGCGGGCGCGACGGTGAACCCGGACCCGCGGAGCAGGCCGAGCAGGAGCTCCCGCCGCTCGAACACCGCGGCGACGAGCGTGCGGTAGCCGGCGCGGCCCATGGTGTGCAGCGCGGCCCAGGTGGCGAGCACCGCGGCGCCGGGGCGGGTGCCGAGCAGACCGTGGTGGTCGTGGGTGCCGCGGTAGTGGGAGGCGACGCGCAGCCGGTCCAGGTCCGCCGCGTCGCGTACGAGGAGCTGGCCGGCCGGGATGGGCGCGCCGCCGTACTTGTGCGGATCGAGCGTGACGGAGGTGACTCCCGGCACGTCGAGGCCGACCGGCGGCAGCGGGTGGCCGAGCTCGCGGGCGAAGGGGACGAGGAAGCCGCCGGTCGCCGCGTCGACGTGCAGGGGGACGCCCAGGGCCCGGGTGTGCTCCGCGATGGCGGGGACGTCGTCGACGGCGCCGGTCTCGGAGGTGCCGGCGGTCGCGACGACGAGCGCGGTGTCCTCGGTGACGAGGGACCGCAGCGTCTCGACGCAGACGTGCAGGTCCGGGGTGAGCGGGGCGTACACGGGTTCCACGCCCAGCATGGTGAGGATCTTGTCGAAGGAGAAGTGGGCGCTCTCCGGCAGCACGATCCGCGCGGGGCCGCCCGTGCGGGAGCGCTGCCCCTCCCGGCGCAGCGCGGCCAGCACCGCGAGGAGGTTGGCCTCGGTCCCGCCGGAGGTCGCCACTCCTCCGGCGTCGGGCAGACCGAGGAGGTCGCCGAGGAGCGCCGTCACCTCCGTCTCGGCGCGCCGCAGCGACGGGAAGATCCGGTTGTCGCCCATGTTGGTCTCAAGTGCCTGCGCGAAGACCTGCCGGGCCACCGGGAGCGGTGCGGAGCAGATGGAGTTGAACACGGTGCCGTCGGCGTAGTCGTGGTCGTCGCGGCGCAGTGCGTCGAGGCCGGCCAGGACGGCCGCCGTGTCCCGGCCGTGCTCGGGCAGGCCCGTGGACCGGGCGGGTGCCGCCCGGTCAGCCGATCCGGTGCGGGATGTCGAAGAACCCAGCAGCGTTTCCATGGACGAGAGCCCTCACGGTCTGTTCCGGAACGCCTCCGAGGCGGAGGCGATGGACGGTCTTGCCGAGGCCGAGCGGGTCGGCGGAGCCGAAGTGGAAGCCGGTGTTGAGCATCAGGCGGTCCGGCCCCCGGCTGTCGAGGATGCGCATCACCTCACGGTGGGTGACCTTCTGGCGCACGGCGAACAGCGCGTCCGTGCGCGGTGAGACCGGCAGACCGTAGCCGCCGAGCCCGTCGAGGCCGCCGTGCCCGTGGACCAGGCGCAGCTTGTGCTCGTCGAGGTCCATCACGGCGACACGCCCCGGATCGATGCCCGAGCGCTCGATGGCGCCGGCGAGCAGCGGCAGCATCGCCGTGAACTCCTCCAGCGGCGGCGGGGTCTCCACCATCACCGGTGTCCCCGTGTCGGCGGCAAGGCGCAACTGCCGTTCCAGCACCGTCACTTCGTCGCTGGTGCGATGGCGGAGCGACACCTCGCCCAGGGCCTTCACCCGGGGGTGGCCGAGCCGCTTGTGGAGTTCGTCGACGCCTTCCAGAGCGCTGCGCAGATCGCGCATGTCGGCGGCGTGCACGGCCAGCCCGACGTACAGATCGATGCCGTACACGGCCGCGCGGGCGGTCTCGACCTCGATGAGCCGCTCGAACCGCGCGGCGAACGCGTCGCCCGACGAGCGGCGCTCATGCGAGCTGGAGCAGGGGGCGAGCGCACTCGTCACACCGCTGACCGCCATGAGTTCGTAGTCGTCGGCGTTGCGCAGATCGCTGTGGATGTGGTGGTCGAAGAGCGGGACGAGGCCGGGTCCGTGCGCGCCCCGGGGCGCCAGGAGGTGTGGCGCGGGGGTCGCACGGCCGGCGGCGGTGGCCGGCCGCACGGTGGTCAGTCTTCCGGGGAGGACTCGGCGGAGGCGGCGGCCGCGGTGAGCACCTCGTGGCTGCGGCGCAGGGCGTGCCGGTAGACGTCGCTGTGGTTGTACAGCTCCACGCTGACGTGCCCCGCGTAGCCGCCGCGGCGCAGGATGCGGAAGAACTCCACGAAGTCGATGTCCCCGTCGCCGGGGATCTCGTGGTAGTGGGTGCGGCCCTTGATGTCCTCGATCTGGAACACGGGGGTGATCGGCAGGTGGCGTTCGACGGAGGCGAGGTAGTCCTCCTCCACGACGCGGCAGTGCCCGAGGTCCTGGGCGAGGGCGAAGCGCGGGCTGTCCAGTTCCCGGGCGAGCTGGGCCACCGCGGCGTTGGTCTCCAGGAAGAACTCCGGTTCGGGTTCCATGGCGAGGACGACGTCGCTGTCCGTGCCGTCGAGGATCTCGGTGATGCCCTCCACGAGCCAGCGCCGCGCGTCGGCCGGGTCCACCTCGGGCTTGCGCTTGCCGGTGGCGAAGTTGATCAGCGGGATGCCGAGCATGTCCGCGATGCGTACGGACCGTTTGACCAGGTCGACGCGGCGAGCGCGGCCGGCGGCGTCGGGGTGCACCAGCGAGGGTTCGAACCTCTCCTCGCTGAGCAGGTTGTCCGCGCCCGCGGCCAGGCAGCATGCCTCGATGCCGGTCCGCTCCAGCGCCTTGCGGATGACCGACGCCTCGTTGTCGGAGAAGGAGAACGGGTCGATGTGCGCGGGGTGGAGGGAGAGTTCGATGCCGTCGTATCCGGCCTCGGCGACCTCCTCGACGGCCCGCTCCACGGTGAGGTTACGCAGACCGTTGGCGTTGTAGCTCAAGCGGTGCACAGGGGCTCCTTCGCAGGGTGGGGCCGTCACCGGGCGGCGATGGCGTGGGTGTGGAAGTCGTGCCAGGTGCGCAGCTCGATCTGCTGGAAACCGGCGCCGCGCAGCATCTGCTCCAGCTCTTCGAGGGAGAAGCGCAGATGGCGCTCGTCGGGTCCGGCTCCGTCGGGCTGCCGCGCGTACCAGGCCTCGATCTCCCGGTTGCGCGCGAGGTCCGGGGTCTTGCGGTAGTCCGCGATGGCGACGCGGCCACCGGGTTTGAGGACCCGGTGCATCTCGGCGATCGCCAGGGCCGCGTCCTCGGCCAGTTCGTGCAGGACGTAGGTGCACAGCACGAGGTCGACGCTGGAGCTGGGCACGTCCAGGGGGGCGAGGGCGCCGACCTGCGTGGTCACGCGCGCGGCGAGCCCTTCCGTCGCGGCGCGGCGTTCGAGCACCTTCAGGAGCGGGGCGCTGCCGTCGACGCAGTGGACGCTGCCGTCGGGGCCGACCGCGCGGGCCGCGGGAACCGTGGCGTACCCGGTGCCGGCGCCGATGTCCAGGACCCGCTGCCCCGGCGCGGCCTGCGCCGAGCGCAACAGGCCCTGGACCTCGCCGAGGGCCCAGCGCAGCGGCCCGTCGAGACGGTAGATCGTCTCCTCCACCTCGGGTGTGTGGTGCACTGTGGTGTTCATGAGCCCATCCCTGCGGTGTCGGTGGATCAGGCCTCGGTCAGGACGCTCTTGAGCAGTGGCTCGGCGACGGGCGTCTCGTAGTCGCCGTCGACGCAGCGCACGGTGCCGACCCGGGGCACGAGCACGAAGCGGATCGCGGCTCCGGCGCGGCGTTTGTTGTCGCTGAGGATGACCTCGACGATCTGCTCGGCCGTCAGTTCCTCGGGGAGTGCCACGACGCTGCCCAGGCGGTGCTTGAGGATGTGTTCCTGCCGGTGCAGCACCTCGGGCTCGCACAGACCGAGGCGTACGCCCACCTTGGCCGCGGCGCACATGCCGATGCCGACCGCTTCCCCGTGCAGCAGCTTGCCGTTGCTGAGGAACTCCACGGCGTGTCCGACGGTGTGGCCGTACTCCAGCATGATGCCCGCGTGCCGCTCACCCGGGTCGAGGGCGAGGATCGACAGCTTGCTGCGCACCACGTCGTGGCAGAAGCCCAGCAGGTCGTCACGGACGGCGGCCAGGTCCGGCGTGAGCAGCTCCTCCAGCCGCTCGAACCAGGCCGCGTCGTTGACCAGACCGTTCTTGATCGCCTCGGTGATGGCGCTGCGGTGCTGGCGCACCGGCTCCTGCCGGGTGTAGGCGACGTCCGCCCAGATGAACAGCGGCGCGTGGTACATCCCGAACTGGTTCTTGCCGAGGGAACCGTTGACGGCCTGCTTGTTGCTGAGCGAGCCGTCGGTGAGGTTCAGCATCGTCGTCGGGACCTCGACGTACCTGATGCCCCGGTAGGTGAGGCCCGCGGCGAGGCCGACGATGTTGCCGATCATGCCGCCGCCGAGCGCCATGACCAGGGAGTCCTTGGTGACGCCGGCCGCGACCAGGCGCTCGCACAGGTCGGTGAGCTGTTGCCAGCCCTTGGCGGACTCCCCTTCGCGCACGGTCAGCACGTTGACGGCGATGCCCGCGTCACTCAGCGTCCGGGCCAGTTCCTTGCCGAACCGGGCGTGCAGCCGGTCGCTGGTGACGAGGTAGACCTCGTCGAAGGCATGCCGGTGCAGGTACGCCGGCAGCTGGTCGGCGATGCCGTCCCCCAGGTAGTACGGACAGCTGGGGCTCGCTCCGTTCGACAGCTCGATGATGCTTCCCCTGGCCACTTCGCTCCTTCATGGAATGGCGGACGATCACGTCCGCGCGCGGGGACGGATCAGGCACCGTCACCGAGGTGCGCGGTGTAGCCCTCCAGGTCGAGGGCACCGTTGCCGCTCACACAGGCGACGATGGTCTCGGCGCGGCCCGTACGACGGGCTTCGACCGCCCGGTCGACGGCGGCGCGCACCGCGTGGCAGGACTCGGGGGCGATGAGGACGCCCTCGTGGCGGAGCATCAGCGAGCCCGTCTCGAACGCCTCCGCCTCCTCGTAGGCGACCGCGTCGATCAGGCCCTGGCTGCGCAGCACACCGACCACCGCCGAGCCGCTGTGCTGGCGCAGGCCGCCGACATGGGTCTCGGGCAGCTCGTAGTCACGGCCGAGGGTGTAGGACTTGGTCAGCGGCGTGATGCCTTCCGGGTCGGCGTGGTCGTAGCGCCACTCGCCGCGGGTCAGCCGGGGGGCGCTGGCCGACTCGGCGCCGATCAGCGTAAGTCCGTCGCCGCGCTCGGCCTTGTCCGCCAGGTACGGGCCCATCAGGCCACCCAGGTTGCTGCCGCCGCCGACACAGGCGATCAGCGTGTCGGGGGTCTCGCCGAGCGCCGCGAGCTGTGCCTTGACCTCCTGTCCGATGACGGACTGGTGCGCCAGCACGTGGGGCAGGTTGCTGCCCGAGATGTACCGTGTCTCGGGGTGGTCCTGGGCATAGCTGATGGCTTCGCCGATGGCGGTGCCGAGGGAGCCGAGCAGATGGCGGCCGTCGCGCAGCAGCGCCTTGCCGACCTGCGTCCGCTCGCTGGGCGACGGGTACACCTCGCCGCCGAGCAGCTTGATCACCGTGTGCCTGCCGGGCTTCTGCCGCGCCGACACGCCGGCCCAGAAGATCACCGCGTGCAGACCGAAGAGTCGCGCCGCCCAGGCCACCGCGTGGCCCCACTGCCCCGCTCCGGTCTCGGTCACCAGGGTCCGTACGCCCTGCTGAGCGGCGAAGTAGGCCTGTGCGACGGCGGAGTTGAGCTTGAAGCTGCCGGTGGGCAGCACGTCCTCGCGCTTGAGGTAGATCCGGGCAGGGGTCCGCAGGTGAGCCTCAAGGGCCCGCGCCCGCAGCAGAGGGGTGGGACGGCCGATGGCCGCGAGTTCCTCGCGGACCCGCTGCGGGATGGGCAGGAAGGACTCCGTGGACGCGTCCTGTTCCTGCACCGCGGCGAGGCGGATACGGCGCTGGAGCGCGAGCCGGGAGGGCTGGCCGTCGTCGCCGTCCCTGGCCGGCGGCAGCGGGACCGGCAGATTGGGTACGAGGTTGAACCAGGCTTCGGGCACTTGGTCCGGTGCACCGCCCGGCACGACCGGGGTCGGGTTCCAGTCGGGGCCCAGGGTCCTGGCGCCCGGCACGGGCCGCGGTCCGCCGCTCATGCCCCGCTCCGCATCCGCGGCGGGTGGAACGGCTCCTCAGTGGCGTGCATCCACATCCCCTCTCTGCTCGTCCGGGACACGACGAGAAGCCTCATCGCTGGACGGCGGCAGGGGGAGGGGCGGCCCGGGACGTTGACCGTTCGAGTCAAAGGACACTCGTACGGGCCTCGACTGCTTGACCTATATGACTGATTCGCTCACCCGTGCCCTGTGTGGCACTGACGCGTTCTCACAGGAGACGGGCTCCGCGGCGCCTCGATGACGCGGGGCCGGCTCCATGACTCCTGGCACCAGCCGAGCACGAGGAACCGCGCGCATGCCCCTGAGCAACACCACGCATCACCATCCTTATCACGGACTCTACGAAGCAACTTCCGTACCGGCACTGGTCGACGTGCCCCCCTTGGAGTACCTCGCCGTCGACGGGGAGGGCGATCCCCAGGACTCCAAGCTGTTCGCCGCCGCGGTCGACACGCTCTACGCGGCGGCGGCAGCGGTGGCGGTGGCGTCCGGCGCGCCCCGGCCCGGCGACGCGGGCCACGGGCCGAGCCCGCTGGAAGGCCTGTGGTGGAGCACCGATCCGGACCTGAACCTCGAAAGCGGCGACCCGGCCTGCTGGCACGACCGTACGAGCTGGCGCTGGACCCTGCTGCTCCGACAGCGTCACGCGGTGGACGCCGCCACACTGGCGGCGGCCCGGGCGGAACTCGACAGGGCCTGCCACACTCCCGAATCCGCCGCCGCGGTGTCCGCCCTGCGGGCGCGCACCCTGCGAGAGGGCCTGTGTGTCCAGGTGCTGCACGAGGGCCCGATCGAGAACGAGCCCGCGACGATCGGCGCCCTCCACCGCCACCTCGACGAGCAGGGCCTCGTCCCCGCGGGGAGGCACCACGAGATCTACCTCGTGCCGTCCCACACCGCTCCCCCGTCCCAGCTGCGCACCATCCTGCGCCAGCCGGTGCACCGACGGGGCCGGTGACCCGGGCGCGGGTGCCCCTCCGCCCGGGCACGGCCCTGGTGACGGTGGACCTTGAGGCGCGCCACGACGGTACGAGTCGGCCGGCCCGGGGGCCTCGCCGATCAGTGGGCCGGTCGACCAGGGCGAGATGCCGTGCTCGTCCTGCGTGCGGTCCGGCCACGTCATGACTCACGGGCGAAGGGTGACACACACCACTGACAACCACCACGGCCCCATAAAATCGGGCACGTGCTCCTCTGGATCAATGGTCCCCACGGCGGCGGGAAGACGCAGACCGCTCACGAACTCCGGCGTCGGCTTGCTGGCAGTGTCGTCTGCGATCCCGAACACGTCGGCTTCGGTCTGCACCGGATGATGCCCCCGTCCCTGCGCGGGGACTTCCAGGACCTTGCCGCCTGGCGGCAGGGGGTGGTCGAAGTACTGGATCACGTCCTGAGCAAGCACGAGGGGACGGTGATCGTGCCCATGACGGTCGTGGAGCCGGCGTACTTCCGCGAGACCGTCGGTCGGCTGCGCGAGCGCGGCCACGATGTGCGGCATTTCGCACTGCTGGCCGAGCGTGGGACCGTGCTGCGCCGGCTGCGCGAGCGCGGCTTCGGACGCGCTGTCCAGTTCATCGCGGGCAAGGACGCCCCCTTGCGTCGGGAGAGCTTCGCCGTGTCCAGGCTCGACCTTTGCCTGGAGCGCCTGCGTGCGGAGGAGTTCGGGGACCATGTGTGGACCGACCGCCTCACTGTGCCTGAGGTCGCCGAGCACATTGCCGCTGCCGTCGGCCTGGCGCTCGCGCCGAACGCAGACGGAGCACTGCGAGGACGTGCGCGGCGGGCCTGGACCGGGATCAAGCACATCCGGTTCGACTGAGGGCCCCATTTTCCGGCCTGACCAGGTGGCCTCCGACTGACGGTAAGTCAGTCGACGGCCGGGGAACCGCTCCCAAGGCCCCCTGATTCAGCGATGTGCGCCGTGTCACGCGCTTCACATGCCATCTGAGTTGTCTGCATCACAGCGGAAATGTCCATTTGGCGTCCATGCTCGAAGCGGACACCGAACCCCGAAGTGGTGCTTATCGGCGTCCCCTTGGACGTGACGTCACAGAGTGACTCATGCCACAACACAAGTGACATTCCACCCTTCTCCCTGTTCTCCCGTTCCCCCTGTTCCCCCTGTTCCGCTGGGAAGGTGCCCCATGGCCGCTTACCTCTGTCCTCCCGCCGTGATACACGGCGAGCACCCCGTGAAGACCAGCCAGATCGTGGCCGAAGTGCGCGACCGGCACCCGCACGCGGCGTGGGCGCCGCGGATCGACGGCATCGCGGCCAGTACAGGCATCGAGACGCGCGGGTGGATGCTGCCACTGGAGACCGCCGTCGCGCCCGGCGATGGCGGCGGCCTGCGGGCTGTCGGCGTCGAGCCGGCCCAAGAGGCACTGGCCCGCGACGGGTTCACCCAGCAGGACGTGGACCGCGTGATCGCCGCACTTGAGTCGATACCCACGCCGCAGACCGTCCAGGAACGCACCGGGCCGGCCTGGGAGGCCGTGCAGTCCTACGGGGAGCGCGCGGCGCGCGGGGCCCTTCAGATCGCCGGGTTGGACGTCGCGGACATCGACTGCCTGATCACCAGTCACTCCACCACCCCGGCGCTGCCGGGTCTGGACATAGCCCTGGCCAACAAGCTTTCGCTGCGCAGCGATGTGATGCTGCTGCCGGCCACCCAGTGGGCCTGTGTCGCCGGGACACGTTCCCTGGCGCTGGCCGCGGACCTGGTGGCCGCGGACCCGGACCGAGTGGTCCTGGTCGTCATCTCGGAGGCGCTGAGCACCACGTACCAGCCCGCGGACGACACCCTTGAGTCGCTGATCGTCCGGTTGCTGTTCGCGGACACCGCGGTCGCCGCGGTGGTCACGGGCCGCCCCCGGCGCGAGTCGGTACTGCGGCTGGACGCCGCCTGGCACCACACCCTGCCCGGCACCCAGGACCTGCACCGCCTGGAGACGCGGGCGGACGGCACCCACTTCGTGATGGACCGGCGCGGGCCGCGCGCCGTACAGGAGACGGTGACCGCGATGTGGGAGTGGCTGCGCCTCCGTTACCAGGACCACCCCGACGCCTGGCACCCCGACGTGCTGCTCGCGCACCCCGGCGGGACCCGGGTGCTGGAGTACATGGAGCAGACGATGCCCGACGCCTGGCCGTCGGGGCTGCTGGACCACAGCCGGGACAGCTACACCACCGGCAACCGCGGAGGCGCCGCCGTGTTCGACATCCTGCGGCGGGCGCATGACGCCGGGCAGAAGCCGGGCAGTCGCGCCGTGCTGTACGCGGCGGCACCGGGCCTCACCGCCACCGCTTTGGAAGGGGAGTGGCTGTAGCACGAGGCGGCACCGCCCGTACTGGTACCAGGACGCGGGCCACCGTACTGGTACCAGGACGCACCACCTGCACTCGTACCCGGCCGCACACCCCGTACTGGTGCCAGGGCGCACCACCGCACCCGTAGCTGGTACCAGGCGTCTCTCAGAGGCACAGCCGCGTCATCTCGCGATTCTCGCCCAGACGACCTTGCCGGTGTCCGTCCACCGGACCCCCCACCGGGCGGTGAGCTTGTGCGTGATGTGCAGGCCGCGACCGCCGTCGTCGAGCAGGCCTCCCCGCCTCAGACGCGGCCTGCCGCTGCCGGTGTCGCCCACCTCGCACAGCAGCTCGTGGCCGGACCTGATCAGCCGTACCGTGACGGGGCCGGTGGCGAAGCGCACGGCGTTCGTGACCAGCTCGCTGACCAGCAGCACCACGTTGTCCCGGGTGTCGTCCTTTGTCCGCCACTGCCGCAGCAGCACGGAGACCTGCGCGCGGGCACGGGCGGGGGCGTCGTCGCGGGCGGGCAGCCGCCAGGTCGCCGTGTCCCCCTTGCGGTAGCCGAGCATGCGTGCGAGCAGCAGGGTCACATCGTCGCGCTGGCGCGCGGGTGCCAGCGCGGAGACGACGTGCCGTGCGGCCTGCCGCAGGGTGTCCCAGGGGTGCACTGTGGACACCGCGTCCGCCAGCCTGCCGATGCCTTCGTCGATCGACACGGCCGGATCCTCCACCAGGCCGTCGGTGTAGAGGGCGAGCAGGGAGCCCGGGGGTGCGGCGAACGTGTGCACGTCGAACGGTTCCCGCAGCGCGAACTCGGCGCCCAGGCCGGGGTGGGGGCGGACCTCCAGCGGGCCCGTCTGCCCGTCCGGGGAGACCAGGACCGGGGGGAGGTGGCCCGCGCTGGACAGCGTCACATGGTGGCTGACCGGGTCGTAGAGCGCGATGCAGCAGGTCGAGCCGAGGGCGCTGTAGCCGGCCGTCAGCCCGGTGTCGGCGTCGTCCAGCAGCGAGACGGTCTCGTCCAGGTGCTCCAGTACCTCGTCCGGCGCGAGCCCGGCGGACAGCAGCGCGCGAGCCTCCATGCTCAGCTGGCCCATGGTCGCCGCGGCTCCCAGACCGTGTCCGACGACGTCACCGACCACCAGCGCGGTGCGGCCGTCCGGCAGCGGGAAGCTGTTCACCCAGTCACCGCCGACGCCCGCGCTGTCGGGGGTGGCGGGCTGGTAGACGCTGGCTATCTCGATCGTGTCGCCGCCGGTCCGGGGCAGGAGCCGACGCTGCAGAGCCAGCACCTGCGTGTGCTCGCGCTGGTGCTGACGAGCCAGGTCGACGTGATGGGCGGTCCTGGCCACCAGTTCCTGCAGGTCGAGCAGCTCGTTGTCGCGGAAGGGGAAGTCCGCCCGCCGCCAGACCTCGGCCACGCCCAGCACGACGGGAGGCGCGCCGTCCAGGACGAGCGGGATGCACGCCACGCCCGCCGACCGGTCACCGGGCACGAGGGCCCGCACGACTCGTGGACTGCCGAGCACCCGCTCGACCGCCTCCCGGTCGGGTATGACGATGGTCTGCGGGGCATCGTCCCGCAGTACCGCCTGCGCCAGCAGGCGGCTCGCGTCGCTGGGAAGATCCTCGCCCGGGGTCACGTAGCCCTCGGGCCACGCCCGGTCCGGTACCAGGGCCGCCCGCCGCAGCCGGATGCGCCCCTTCTTCTGGCCGGTGACCCCCTCGCCGGTCCACACGGCGAAGTCGAGGTCGACGGCGGCCACGTCTCCCCAGGCCAACAGGGACTCCGCCAGCGACTGAGCGGTCTCGCCGATGTCCAGGGAGGTGCCGATCGCGGTCTCGGCGGCGTAGAGGTGCAGCCTCCTGGCCATCGCGATCAGGGAGACGGTCAGGCCCTCATCGGGCGCCGCGGCGGGCAGGATGCTCATCGAGACGACCAGCTCCGAGCCGTCGCCGCGCCGCAGGCGCTGGATCCGGGCCACGTGCGCCTCACCGGTCTGCAGGACCTGCCGCAACCGCCGTGTGACCGTCGGTACGTCCCCGGGGGGCAGGAGACCGACGAACGGCCTCCCGGCCACGGCGTCGAGACCAGCGAACACCGGGGCGTCCAGATTGCAGCGGGTGATGATCAGATCCCTGTCCAGGTTGACCGCGCCGAGTATCTGCTCCTGACGGCCGGCTGCCGGGTCCTCCGGTCCGCGCGGGCGCCCGGTGCGGTCGCCCCGCGCATCGGCGGGACCGGCCTCCGCTGCCGCTCCGCCGCGCGGGATGTAGCGCCCCAAGGCCCTGCTGACCAGGTCGAACGCCGAGGAGGACGATGGGGAGGGTGTGGAGTCCATGCAGCTCTCTCAGCAATCCCCGGCGCAGCGCCGGGGCCGTAGTCGGACCCGTGCGACGGGGTCCCCGAGATCCCTGACCGCACACCTCATTGAATAACAGCGGGGGTCTCTTCGCCCACACCGGCGAATCGCGGACGGAACGCGGACAGTGAGGGGGTGCCGCGGCCGGCTCGCACCCCACCGCCGCCGCAGAGCTCGGCACAGCTCGGCAGAGCTCGGTTGCTGCCGAGCGCCCCCGCCCCTTCGGCCGGCGGGTCCTGGGAGCGCGTGACGATCTCCTACGGGCCGTGGAGGTGGACCGCGGCCAGGCCCATGCGCGGGGTCGAGGACCGTGGTGCCGGATGCGGGGTGGCTGATGCGCCGCGCGCGGTACCCAGGTGGGGTGGCCGCAGGCGTACGGCCGGGGCGCACGGCCTGCTGACCAGGTGAGGTGGCCGCCCTCAGATGGCCGCGGGCGTACGGGCGGGGCACACGCCCCGCTGACCGGGAAGCGCGTCACCCGCGCCGCGGCAGGGCTCCGCGAGGGCCGGCCGTCAGCCGCTCCCTCACCCACACCGCGCACGCCCTTCCACCGTCCTGAAGACTTCGAAAGTGCCCTAGGTCCTGTCGTCAAACTCCCGTCGTCCGCCCGGAGGGCGGGCCGCGCGGCGTCAGGTGCGTGCTCTCGCCGTGCCGGCCACAGGCCCTCGTACTGGGCGTACTCGGGTCTGGGGCCGGTGCGGCGAGAGTGCGTGCATGGCGTCGCGCGGCAGACGGGAGTTTGACGACAGGGCCTAGCGGCCTGAGAGTTGCGGCGGCACTGCGCGGCGAGAACTCCAATCCCTCCTGAAACTCCTCGCCTTCACCTGACAGCGCGCGCGGTACGTCCGGCGCGCGAGAATGATCCGGGCCGCGCGCAGCCGGCCGGACAGCTCCTGATAGGGCGATGTCGTGCCGTTGACCGGAGAGCAGAGGAGACCCGTCTTCCGGACGACCGAGGCGAGTTACGGCTCCCGCACGTCGGCGCGGGACCTGGTCGTCGCCGGCTGCACGGACAGGTGCCGGTGCCCGTCCGACGCGGCAGCCGCGCGCCGCCGTTCCTCCTGCGCTGGTGGACCGAAGGTGCGGGCAGGGCAGGGCCGAGCGGACTCCTCCGGTCCGCCCAGCACCGGATAGCGATCAGGGTGGCTGGATGGCAGTCTGAGAGGTGGATCCAAGTTTCGGGGAGCCCCGCGCACCGATCGACATCACTGTTCGTGATCGCGGGAGGTGGACCTTCCATGAGAAACCGGGCCTCGATTACCGGAACCGCAGTGGGCCTCGCGGTGGCCGGAGCCCTGTCGACGACACTCGTACCGTTCACGGCGTCGCCGGCCTGGGCCCAGGAGTGCGCAGCCGCCGCTCGCGCTCCGATGAACGGCCACAGCCGCCTCGTCAGTCACCGCAACTTCCAGGTGAGGGAAGCGGTCGTGTGCCTCATCAACGCCCAGCGCACGCAACGGGGTCTTCCAGCCCTGACCTACAACCAGAACCTGACGACAGCGGCTCAGGAGCACGCCTCGGCGTCCGTGGCGCAGAAGTGGTGGGGACCGGGCAAGGACCCGCACACCAACCCGCAGACGGGTTCGTCACCGCAGAGCCGTATCCAGGGAGCGGGCTACTGCCCGAATCCCGTGTCCTGGCGGTTCGCCGAGATCGCCTACACCGGTTGGGGCGGTGCGGGGACGCCGAACGCCGCCGTCAACTGGTGGATGAACTCTCCGCCCCACCGGGCGAACATCCTCGATCCCGGACTGCGTGAGATCGGGCGCTGGGCTCAGGCCGGTGCCGCCGACCCGGCCGGAACGGACGCGAGCGGAGCCGGAACGTACGTCGTCACCTTCGGAAGCTGCCAGCAGTGACGCACCGGCTTCAAGCCCGGATGGGCACCGCGCGGCCCCGGCGGGTCAACGACGCGATTCCGGCTGCGCGGCGAAGCGGGTGAGCGCCTCGGTGGCACCGCGGGGCAGGTCGGCGACCGCCTCCTGTGGCAGCGTCGCGATCACGGCTCGCAGCCGCGCGCCCGACTCCGGCAGCAACTCCCAAGCCCAAGCAGGCGCGTTGACGGTTGCGAGCAGCAGATCGCCCTCGTGGAAACGGGCGTCGAGCAGCGGCTCCTCCACCAGCAGGCGCACGGCGAGTGGAAGGACGTAGGGCAGTGCCACCCGCTGTGAGAGGAGGAGGCGCAGATCCGCCGGACCGAGTTCGCCCAGGGGCACCCGCCGCAACTCGTGCACTGCGCGCACCAGGTGGGTCGCGTCAGCGGCGGGAGGCGCCCAACGGGGTGGGTCCAGCTCGTCGAGTGTGCGGTCGAGGTGCAGCAGATGGTCCATGGCGTTCATTCTCAGGTTGGCGTCAGTCCCGCGCCGGGCCGGGCCGGCGGGAACCACGCCGGCACGAAGCCTCCCCGGCCGGCGGCGGGGAGGCTTCGCCGCTCGCTCACAGCGCGGTACCGGTCTCCTGTGCCAATGCCAGCAGCAGACGGTCCTGGAACGCCTCGTCGTGGACCGCGCGGTGCGGCTCCTGCCGTTGGCGGTGGTACCAGTACCCTCCGGTGGTGAGCGCCTCGGGGTCGTCCCCGGAGGCCAGCCACTCCTGCGTCCGATGGCCGAGTTCGAGGTCGTCCGGGGCGTTCGGTCCACCCATCTTCGTCGGCACCCAGCCGGGGTCCACGGCATTGCTGAGCACACCGGGGCGGAGGCGGGCCACCGCGGCCGCGAGCGTCGTGACGAACAGCTTGCTGTCGGCGTACGATCCCGCGCTCCGCCCCCGCCAGTCGACACCGTCGAGCACGGGCCGCCCGCCGAAGTGTGAGCCGCTGCTGAGGTACACCAGGCGCCGGGGGCCGCGGAGCAGGGCCGTGAGCAGGTACGGGGCGATGATGTTGACCGGCATGACGGCCGGCCCGCTCCAGACGCCGGCGTTGTGGATGACGGCGTCGAGCGGCTCGGCGTCGTTCAGTTCCGCGGCGATGCGCCGTACGGCGTCGCGGTCCGCGAAGTCGCCGATAACGAGGTGCGCTCCGCGGCCGACCAGCGGGTCGAGGGCCACCGCGCGCTCCTCACTGCGGGCGTGCACCACGACCTCGTGTCCGGTGGACAACAGCGCGTCGGCCGCGGCACGTCCCAGGCCGTCCGCGGAGCCGGTCACCAGGATCCGACTCAAGGTCGCGCCCCCTCTCGTACGCGCGGTGTCCGGGAAGACCCTCGGACAGGAATCCGGGAAGACCCTCGCACAGGAATGCCTCCTTCCGTCTGGGCCGGTCCCGTGGGCTCGTCCGGGTGCCGGGTCCGGGTGCGGATACGCTGCCGGGGAGGAGCCCGGTGGCTCCTCCCCCGTGTTCAGGCTGCGAAGACCTGCTTCGCCGTCGAGATCCCCGTCATGGCCTTGGGCCAGCCGGCGTAGAAGGCGAGGTGGGTGATCGCCTCGATCAGCTCGGTCTCGGTGACGCCGTTCTCCTTCGCGCGTCCGAGGTGGAAGCGGAGCTGGTCGGCGTCACCGCCGGCGACGAGCGCGGCGACGGTGATCAGGCTGCGGTCGCGGGCGGCCAGCTCGGGGCGGTTCCACACGTCCTCGAACAGGACGTCGTCGGTGAGCTCGGCGAGCTTCGGGGCGAAGTCGCCGACGGTACGGCGTCCGCCGCCGATCTGCTTGGGTTGGTCGGCCATCGAAGATCCTTATCGGTCGGGTGCGGGGTCAGCGGCTGCGGGGGCGGTTGTACTGCTCGTCGGTGACGGGCTCGTTCCAGGTGGTCTCCTCACTGCCGTCGCCCTTGCCCTCCCACATCGCGATGTGTTCCATGAAGCGGTCGGCGGTGGCGCCGTGCCAGTGTTCCTCGTTCGGGGGACAGGTGACGGTCTCGCCGGGGTGCGCCTCGAAGACGGTGCCGTCGCGGGTGCCGATCAGGGCGATGCCGGAGACGACGTGCAGGGTCTGGCCCAGTACGTGGGAGTGCCAGTGGGTGCGGGCGCCCGGGGAGAAGCGGACCATGTTGGCGCGCATCCGGGACGGCTCCCGGCCCGCGTAGAGCACATCGAACCAGACGTCACCGGTGAACCAGTTCGCGGGCGCCTTGACCGTGCCCTGCTGCTTGACGAACTCCATGGTGTGTCCCTCTCGGAGATGCGGGTCTCGGGAATGGGTCGGGCGGCGTCGACGCGGCGAGCGATGTCGCGCCCGGCCCGCGTCCGGCGGGGGAGGGCTCGTCGGCGATCTTCTCGGGTACGGCGCCGCCATCGAGGAAACCGCAGGCCGGCGAGGTGGAGAAGGGTCTGCTGTTCCAGGTACTGACAGGACCCCCCACACGTACGGCATCCGGCATAGCCTGACCATCGTGAGTCCCGAGAGCGACATCCGCGAGTTCCTGGCCTCCCGCCGCGCCAGGATCACCCCGCAGCAGGCGGGCCTGCCCGCGTACGGCGGCAACCGGCGCGTGCCGGGGCTGCGCCGGGAGGAAGTCGCCCTGCTCGCCGGTGTCAGCGTCGACTACTACGTCCGCCTGGAACGCGGCCACCTCGCCGGCGCCTCGGAAGAAGTCCTCGGGGCCGTCGCGAACGCCCTCCAGCTCGACGAAGCCGAACGCGCCCACCTCCACGACCTGGCCCGCGCCGCCGCCAGACGTCCCGCCCGCCGTACCAGGCGCAGTGGCCCGCTCCCGGACAGCGTCCTGCGCGTCCTGGAGTCCATGACCGACTCCCCCGCCTTCCTGCGCAACGGCCGCCTGGACATCCTGGCCACCAATCGCCTCGGCCGCGCCCTGTACTCCCCTCTCTTCCCCGACCGCACCACCAAGTCGGTCAACATCGCCCGTTTCCAGTTCCTCCACCCACAGGGCCGGGACTTCTTCCCGGACTGGGAGGAGTCCGTGAACACCACGGTGTCCCTGTTGCGCACGGAGGCCGGACGCGCCCCGCACGACAGCGGCCTGACCGGGCTCGTCGGCGAACTCGTCACCCGCAGCGAGGAATTCCGCACGGCCTGGGCCAAGCACAACGTGCGCCTGCACCACACCGGCCGCAAGTCCTTCCGCCACCCGGCCGTCGGTGCTCTCACCCTGGACTTCGACGCCATGGAGCTACCGGCCCTGCCCGGCCTGACCCTCACCGCCTACAGCGCCGCTCCCGGTACGCCGGAGCACGAGGCCCTGCGACTCCTCGCATCCTGGGCCGCCACGCAGGAGACGAACGTCACGGACCAGACGGACGCCAAAGTCCGGACGGACGGCACGGTCCAGACGGACGGCACGGTCCGGACCGCTCCAGCGGACGGCCGGTAGCCGCCGGCTGACGGTCCGTCCGGTCGACGCGGTCACCGCCGAGTGGGTTCCGGGCCGATCCAGCCGGCGGTTCCGACGCAGGCCTCGTTGCCTTCCGGGTCGGCCAGCACCCAGTGCGACGGAGCATGGGCATCGCTCACCAGCCGGCCGCCGGCGGCAACGGCTGCCGCTATGCGCGCCTCGGCCTGGTCGTAGGGCACCCAGACGTCGACGTGCACCCGGTTGCGCTGTGGGCGGGGTGCGTCCATCTGCTGGAAGTAGAAGGGCGCACCGCGGCGCTGCGGATCGATCAAGTCCTCAGTACTGTTCGCCCGGTCGGCATAGCCGAGCAGCGCACGCCAGAACCTGGCCACCTCCGGCCCTGCGAGCGCGTCGACGGTGACCTGGACGGTCTGGACGGCGGACGGGTCCGCCGGTATTCCGAGCCCACGCGCCAAGTCCGAGATGCGCCGGGCGAGTGCGACGTCCCGCTCGCTCAGCCCGTAGAAGTCGTCGGTGAGCGTGATCAGGCGCACGGTCACGCCGTCGTATCGCACGTCGACGTCGGGGTGTCCGGCCTCGACGCCGGGCAGTTCGCCGATCGCCTGCACGAGCCTCGCACCGGCGGCCAACGACCCCGTGCGGAAGTACGCACAGGCTCCTTCGCCAAGGACACGCCAGTCGTCCAGGCCCGCGGTCTCGTGGAACTGCTGCGGCCGCACCCGCTCGGTCTTGCCTTCGCCGTATGTCATGCGATCAACGTAGCGGGCAGCACTGACAACGCCCGCACGCGCCGAGGCCGGCGCGACAGGGCGGACAGGTACCCGCGCTGACCCGGCGCGGACAGGTTGCGGGCCGCCCGCACCCGGTTCGCGTAGCCGGAGAAGGTATGTGGCGGTCAGCGCGACGGCACGGTCCGCGTCGTGCGACAGTTCCACGAGGGCGGTTGTCGCCCTGGTTCCCGGGATGCCCGCCAGCGCCTGGGTCAGCCGCCCGCGTGCGGGTGCTCGCGTCCTGTCGTTGGCGAGGCGGTCGACGAGCATGGTCGCGATCCGATCCGCCGTCGTGGTGTCGCCGGCCAGCACGCTCAGTGCATCGGCCGCGTCGGTGTCGTTCCTTCCCTCCACGACCATGTCGACGAGCGTCGGTACCGCGTCCCCCAGGCCCCGTGTGCCGAGCGCCAGAGCCGCGTACCCGCGCACCACGGCGTCGGGGTTCGCGAGAGCGTCCCGCAGCTGCTCGGTGGCTTCGGCACCGGGCATCTCGGCGAGACACCGAACGGCACGTTCCCGCACCCTGGCCACCGGTGAGCCGAGGCCCTCCGCCAGCAGTGCCGGGCCTTCGCCGCCGGACCGCGCCAGCGCCCAGCGCAGGGCCCCGGCGACGTTCGGTTCCGTCTCGCTGAGTACCGCCTCCACCAGGGCCTCCACCGGTACCGGAACCTCGTCGGCCGAGGAGAGGGCCGCGCGCTGGCGCGCGTCGGCGCTCTTCGATCCCAGTGCCTGGAGCAGCGCGACGACCTGGAGGACGTCCTCCCAGCCGGCCGGGTCCGCGGCCCGGATCCGGCGGAGCCGCGTGAGCAGCTCGGTCTCGGCCGCGATGCGGTCGCGCGTCTGACGGACGAGGTCGTCGACGAGTGCGGAGGGTGTGAAGCCGGGATCGTCGAGCGCGCGTCCGATCTCGCGCAGCGACAGTCCCAGCGACCGCAGGCTCTCGATGTGGAAGACCCTCCGCACGTCCTCGCGGGAGTACTCCCGGTATCCGGAGCCGGTACGGCCCGAAGGACGCACCAGACCGAGCGACTCGTAGTGCCGGAGCATGCGGGCACTGACCCCCGACCGTCGCGCCACCTCACCGATCAACACGCCTTATCGTTCCTCCTGGTCGGGCCCGCCGAGGGCTACGACACGCTTCGCCTCCTCGATCGCGCATTCGAATCCGCTGTCCGGGTCGCGCAGCAGCCGTTGTGTGGCGAGCGCGTGAGCTCGTACGCGCGGGTCGGGGGCCGTCGCCGCGGAACGGAGAGCCGGCACGATCACTTCGCCCAGCGCGACCAGTGCCCGGCTGAGACTCAGCCGCGTCTCCCGCTCGCCGCGCCCGAGCTGCGTCGCCAACACCGTGGCCAACGCGGGCTCCTCGCCTTCCGGCACGAGCACGACCGCGGCGCGCCAGGCGCTTCGCGCCACCTCGTCGTCGGCGTCGGACAGGAGTGTCCGTGTGATCGCCGGCCATGCCCGGCGGTCCCCGATCTTGGACAGTGTGTGCAGCGCCTGGCTCCGTGCCTGCGCCCGCTCCGAGCGGACCTCGCGGAGCAGTCGGGGAAGCGTCATCGACACCGGGTGGCGGGTGAGCGCCCAGGTCAGCATGTCACGGACGAAGAACTCGGGCTCGATCGCGGATCGCTCGATGAGCTTGTCGACGAAGCGCGGGTCGGGTGTCGTGCCGACCGCCAGGGCAGCCCGCAGCCGCACGGACGGCCGGCTGTCCTCCAACCCCTGGAGCTCCCGTACCGCATGCGTGTCCTGTCTCGGGATCGTCATCGAGACCACCTCCTGGGCAAGCAGTGAAGACCTTGTCACTGTGTCAAGGTCAAACCGCGCACGCTGCGCCGACACCGGCACCCCTGCGTCCCGACCGGGCGCTGGACTGGGGTGGCCGGCGGCCGGGACGGCGGGGCCGCTGGGGTGGCCGGCGGTCGAGACGGCGGGGCTCCGCCTCGGCCGGGACGGCGAGACTCTCCCTCGGGCGGGGGAATGCCGGCGGTGGCGGGTGGGGCCGGCAGGGGCGCCGGGGTTGCGGACGCGCCCGCGCTCTGACCTGCGCACACTGGATGCAGGCACGGGCTGACGGTCGGCGGGGCGGCTGAGCGTGAGGACCTGCTCGCGGCCGCCGCGGTGGAGGCCGTAGAGGGAACGAGCGCGTACGCGGCGAGTGTCTTCCTGCGCTCCCCCGACCGCCGGTCGATCGTGCCGGCCGCGACGTGCGGGGTGCCGCCGTCCCTGCTGGGTGGCTGGCGCCTCATCGCGGCGAGCAGTCCGATCCCGGTCGCTGTGGCGTACGCGTCCGGGCGCACGGTCCATCTCGCGAGCGCCGAGGAGACGATGCGGCGCTACCCGCAACTGGCGGTGGCCCTGCCGTACGCCTTCGGTTCCTGCTCCGTACCGGTGCGCACGGGCGACGGTGAGCCTTTCGGATCGTTGGCGATCGTGTGGCCGGCCGCACCGGGCAGCGAGGGGCTGTCCAAGGCCCAGCGTCGCCACCTTCGGAGCATCGCCGGCCGGCTCGGTGACGCTCTGGCGGAACTCCGTGCCCGTACCGGTGAGCCCGTGGAGTGGGAACCCGGGGCGGCTGCCACCTGCCGGGCCGACGACATCGCCCTGCTGCTCACCGGACACGGCTCCGCGACGGTGGCGACATGACGCGTGGCCGCCGAGCGCCGGGCTCGGCGGTGGTGGGGGCTCAGCGACCGGTCACGGCTACCGGTGCTCGGGGTTCTCGTAGTCGTGGCGGCAGCCCGCGTCCCAGGCGGTGCGCTGGTTGCCGTAGGCCGGGATGCCTCCCAGGTCCTTCAGCGCCCGCGCCAGGTGCAGCAGGTTCCAGGTCATGAACGTGGTGTTGCGGTTGGTGAAGTCGTTCTGCGGTCCGCCCGAGCCGGGGTCGAGGTAGGAGGGTCCGGGCCCCGCCTCGCCGATCCATCCCGCGTCCGCCTGGGGAGGGATGGTGTACCCCAGGTGCTGGAGACTGTAGAGGACGTTCATGGCGCAGTGCTTGACGCCGTCCTCGTTGCCGGTGATCAGGCAGCCGCCGACACGGCCGTAGTACGCGTACTGACCGGCTTCGTTCAGCAGGCTGGAGCAGGCGTAGAGGCGTTCGATCACCTGCTTCATCACCGAGCTGTTGTCGCCCAGCCAGATCGGTCCGGCCAGCACGAGGATGTCGGCCCCCATGACCTGCCGGTACAGCTCCGGCCAGGCGTCCGTCTCCCAGCCGTGCTCCCTCATGTCGGGCCACACGCCGGTGGCGATGTCGAGATCCACCGCCCGGACGACATCGACCCGTACGCCCTGGGCGCCCATGATGCCAGTGCTCCGGTCGATCAGCCCCTGGGTGTTGCTCGTCTCCGGTGAGCGTTTCAGGGTGCAGTTGATCACCAGGGCCCGCAGGTCGTCGTACCGGGCCGGCGGTGTCTCGGTGGACGGCGACGAAGCGGTCATACGGTCCTCCCAGATCTCGTGCCGCCACCCCTGCACGGCGGCGCGCCCACATCCAGACCAAGCCTGTGGGCCACCACCGGCAGGCGCCACCACAACACCTCCGAATGGCCGGACCCCCGAGTCCTTCAGCGCACCGAGGATCTGCTCGACACAGCCGGTGAGGGCTTCGGCGGGCTATGAAGGGCGCCCGCCGAACTGCCAGTTGCGCACCTCGATGTCGTCGTACCGGTCCGGGGTCAGGATGGCGCGTGCCGTGTCCGGGTCCGGAGCCCGCACCAGCGCCGCCGTCCCCAGCCAGGTGGCGCCGTCGTCGGACAGCAGCGGCCCGTAGGCGATCAACCCGTCCCGGTCACGGGGAACCGCGAGATCGGCGGCTTGGCCCGTGCCGAGTGCGAGTACCAGGTACCGGTTGCCGCCGGTCCGGCCGCCGGCGAAGTCCCACATGGTGCGGCCCAGCGTGTTGCGCCACCGTCGCAGCAGCACGTCCCGGTAGACGCCGCCTGGTAGTCCGGCTCGTCGAAGGCGAACGCGCGGGCAGCGGCGCTATCGGGCAGGTCGACGAAGTGCACGCTGCCGGTGGGCGTGTCGCCGTCGGCGGCCAGGGTCGGACCCCGGGCGATCATCTCCTTCGCGTACTGGTCCATGTAGGACCAGTGCTCTTCCCGTAGTTCGCCGCGCAGGGGCAGGGAGCCGGGCCGGTCGCGGTGGTAAGAGAGGAACTCCATGCCCAAGAATCTCCTCGCGTAGGTGCGCGGGTCGAGCGGGTTTCACGGCGCGCTGCTGCTCGGCGGCACGCGTCAACTCTTTGCCGAGGAACCGATGGGCCAGCTAGATTCTGCCCCAGCCGTCCGCGTCGTTCCGGACCGGCGCTGTCGACGAGGAGGTGTGGAGCACATGCGCAGGAGTGCCCAGCAGTTGAGCCCGCGTACTGCCCTTCGCCACATCCTCACGACGGAGACACCTTGTCGCTTCGCATCACCCCACTGACCGACCCCGCTCACGGGCCGCGCAGCCGGCGTCTTGCATGGCTGGCGTCCGACGCCGATTCCCTCCCTGTCGGGGCAGCCTTCCTGCGGCTGTTCACCGATCCCGGACAGGGGCACCTGGCCGAGCTGACCCTCCATGTCCATCCCGCGGAGCGACGCGAGCGCGTCGGTTCCCGGCTCCTCGACGCCGCCGTGGCCGCCGCCCGGAAGAATGCCCGACGCTGCGTCACAGCACAGGCTGAGGCCCGATCGCCCGGCGACCGCTTCCTGGAGGCGCGCGGCTTTCGCAGGGTCCTCACTCTGAGGTGGTCCCGCTTGTCACTGGCCGATGTGGACACCGCCGCCCTCACCGGGGTCATCGAGCGTCCGCATCCCGGCTACCGGCTGGTGTCATGGCAGGGAGTCGTCCCGCACAGCCTCGCCCACACGTTCGCCGTCTCCCGTCGCGCCATGGACGACATGCCCATGGAGCACACCGACCACGGCTCCGTGACCTGGGACGTGGACCGCGTCCGGGCCGTGGCGAAGGCCGTCGAACAGCGCGGCGACCTGTTGCACACCGTCGCCGCCATCGACGCCTCCAACGGCTCGGTCGCCGGGTTCACCGAACTCGTGGTTCCCGGCAACGGCACAGGCGATGGTCAGCACTACGGCACCGGCGTGCTGCCCGAGCACCGTGGACACGGTCTCGGCCGATGGATGAAGGCCCAGTCGATCCGACAGGTCCATGGGCTCTATCCGGGCCTCGGCGGCCTCCTGACCGACACCGCCGACAGCAACACACACATGAGACACATCAACGACGGTCTCGGCTACACACCCACGCACACCACACATCAGTACCAGCTCGACACTTAGCGGCGAACGGACGGGCCGGACCTGGTCGTCACCTCGTCCGGCCCGTCGACGCCTTCGACACACGCCTGGATCGACGACGGGCGCGATCGGTTCTGCCCTGCTCTCAGGCGTGTCACCCGAGACGAGACACGGACGACGACAGGCTCGCCCCGTCCTGCCGAGCCTCGACCACCCAGCGGCCCCGCTGTGCCGGTCGCCCCCCAGGCCGACGGGCATTTCCGCTTGCTCTGCTCCTCACCGGTGTGGGAGCCTCCATCCAGCTTCCGGCACGTACTCACTCACGGCGAAGGACTGAAGCCAATTGATCACGGCGTCCCGCAGCGGCCGCCGTCGGCACTGAGCCGTCTCCCCTCAGGGGCGGCGGTCACCGGTGCCGCGTCCGTCTCCTCACGGCGGCCCGACGATGCGGTGGCCGAACCACCGCCCCACCTCCCTGCTCGGAGGTGGTCCCCGGCTGCGGCCGGTACGACTCGCGCGTTGATCCCGTTCCGCCCGTGCGGCGGCAGCGCGCTCCGCCGGTATCTCCAGTGAGGACATCATCGTGGACATCGCCGTCCAGAACTTCGCCGTCGCCAACCTGCGCCGCCGCCCCGTGGCCGTCGAGATCGGCGGCTTCGTCGCGGGATTCGATCCGGCGACGACCAGTCCCTTCATCAACTACGCGACTCCCGTACCCGGCATCCGTCCAACCGACCGAGACGTGGCCGCACTGGTCGAAGCGTTCCGTGAGCGCGGACTCAGGCCCCGGCTGGAGTTCGCTCCCGAGGCCGCGCCCGCCGTGGATCCGGCACTGCGCCGGGCGGGGTTCACCACAGAGGCAGTGCACGTGTACATGGTCTGCACTCCCGCCACGTCGATCCTGCGGCCGGACGGCCACCGGACAGCCGCCGGGCCCAGCGTGGAGATCCCGCGCACCGATGAGGACTACGCGGCGATCGACGCCGCCCTGTCCGAGGCGTTCGCCGGTGACTTCACACCATCCGTCGAAGGCGCCGCCCGACTACGCCGCACTCAGGAGAACGGCGGTGCCGTCCGCTTCGTCCGGGCCCCCGACGGCGGATGCGCCGGCGCGGCCTCCTGCTCCGCGCCGGCCGTGGGCACGTCGGAGCTGGCGGGTGTGGGGACCCGTCCGGGCTTTCGTGGCCGCGGAGTGGCCGCCTCGGTCACCTCGGCGCTGACCCAGGCCATGTTCTTTCGAGGAGCACGATCGGTCTGGCTGGAGTACTCGGGAGAAGGGTCCCGCCGGGTGTACGAACGCGTCGGCTACCGGCCCCGAGGCACCCGTCTGTACATGAGCCTCGAAGGATGAGACGCGGGGTGGGGGGGGGGGGGGGGGGGCGGCGCCCCCCCCCCCCCCGCCCCCCCCCCCCAGAAAAGCCCCCCCCCCCGGCGTGAACCCCCCACCCCCCCGGTAAGAAAGGCCGGCCC
>NZ_JBIRJA010000012.1:230899-308754 GCF_044329325.1 Streptomyces sp. NPDC017676
GTGCCCCACCGGGTGGGCACCCGCCCCCGCGCCCCCCTATTAAACTTCCGCCTCTAATGTTGCGGGGGGGGGGGGGGGGGTGCGGTCCAGGCCCACCCCACCCCGCTGACTGCTCCCCTCGCAGAGAACGGACCACCCCGTGGATGTCACCGCACTCGCCTCGGTGTACGACGGCCTGGCCGCCTGCGAGGATGCTGTCGTGCTGGATGCGATCGATGCGGTGGACTGGTCTGCCGTACCGGGCCCTCCCGACTGGTACGAACCGACCCGTGCCGCCCGGGGTCTGCGGGCCCTGGCCGGTGCGGCGAACCTGGTGGAGGCGGCGGAGGCCGGCTCACTGCTCGGTGGCGGCGGGATCGTCCATGGCCACAGTGCGGCGGTGTTTCCGGCGGCTGCGGTCGCGGCCCCTCTCCTGCTGGAGATGGCTGAGCAGGGGCACCCGGCAGCGCGGAGCACCGCGTTGGGGCTGATCGACGAGGCCTTGTCGTCCTATCCGCACGCCGGGTACTCGCGAGTGACGACGCCCCACGGCACAGCGGTCCCGATCTGCTGCGCCATCGCCGACCATCTGCGGGCCCGCGCGGCTCTCCTCACCGGACTGGGCAAGCGAACCAGGGCACTGCTCGCCGATGCGGCCGAGCACTGGCGCTTCGAGGTCCGGGAGTGCGTCGCCGAAGGCGACGACACGGCAGCCTTCGGGACCCTGGCCGGCCGTTTCCCGGCCGGTGTGCACGCGGTGGAACTGCACCTCGGCGGCGAGATCGCCGTACTGGACGAGGTGACCCTCGAATACCCCCCTGCGGACGGCTCCTCTGAAGCGTGTCTGCGGGTGAGGGAACGGCCTCCAGGCGAACTACCGCCCGGCGCCGTCCTGTTCCCGGCGGTGTGCGGTGAACGCGTGCACTGACCGGGTCCGGCCGGCGTCGGTGGTTCCGCGACCCTGGTCCGGTGGCCGCTCACGCACACGGCGACCGCTGGGAAAGCCCCTGACTGCCCTGCTCCGCCCGTCCGGGCTGATCCCGGCCGCCCGCCACTGTGCGTGAGCCGTCACCAGCCGGACTCCTGCCGGACGCCACACGAGCAGGAGCGTGCGCGTGGGGCCGCCAGGTGGGCGACCGGCCGCGTCGCCGCCTCGTACCGGGACACCTCGCCGGCCGACCGGGTGGGCCGTCACGTGAACCGGACCGTTCCCGCGGTGACCATGGGCCTCGTGACCTGGGTGTCGGTGGCGGCACGTACGGTCAGCGCATGACTGATGAGTGGTGGGTGGACGTACGACGGCGGGTCGAGGCGGCGGGTGCGGGGCCCGGAGGCAGCGCGGTGTTCGGGGCACTGACGCACAAGTGGGTCCTGGAAGACCCGCTCACCCCGGGCGAGTTGGCCGAACTGGAAGCTCAGGCGGGCGTGCGGCTGCCGGAGGAGTACCGGGCGTTCCTGCTCCACGTCGGCGCGGGTGGGGCCGGCCCCGCCCACGGCCTGTTCCCGGTCCGTCGCGTACAGGGCCGTTGGCGTTGGGAGGGTGACGGCGCGGACCTTGCCGACCTGTCGACGCTCGCCGAGCCGTTTCCTGACCAGGGTCCGGACCCGGAGTTGCTCAACGGTGTTCTCGCCCAGCGTCCCGAGGAGGAGGACTTCGACGCCATCGAGGACTTCGACGACGCCATCGAGGCGTGGGACGAGCGGTGGGAGGCCGTCATGTTCGCCCCGGAGCGCACCGCCGGGGCGATCGTGATCTCCCACCTCGGCTGCGCCCAGAGGGAGTGGCTGATCATCAGCGGCAGCCACCGCGGCACGATCTGGTCCGACTGCCGGGTGGACGACGTCGACCTCGCCCCGCTCCTCGACGACGACGGCACGCCGGTGAGGTTCGCCCGCTGGTACACCGACTGGCTGGAGAAGGCGGAGTGTACGGCTCTGTCGAGGCCGTAGGCCGTTCCCCCGCCACCACGGGAGGAGCCGGGGCAATACTGCCTCGACCTGCCGGCCGGTCGCCGTCCGCCTTCCCCCTTCCTCCGGGCGGCGACCGGCCGACGGCACACGCTCGCAGGTGCCGCCTGCCGGAACTCCGGCCCACCAGGCGGTACTCCGGCTGTCCGCGGACCACGGATTCGCCTTGCCGTGACGGACGGTGAGGCACTAGAGTCGATCATGTGACTGCCGGGTCGGCCATGGGCCATACACGAGTGAGGCACCCGGCCTCGGCGTGAGCCCGAGGCGGGCGCGAGCCCCGCCACTTCTCCGTGTCTTCCCTCCAGCGCCCGCACGAGGCGCCCCACAGCGGATCCAAGACACGGAGACACATCCACACATGCCACATGATCAGCAGCGTCGGCACGAAGTCGCCTCGCCGGCCACCGTCCAGCTGAACCACACCGCCGTTTACGCCACGGATCGTCAACTGTCGGCCGAATTCATCGCCGCGATCCTCGGTCTGAGGGTCGGCGCACCGTTCGGGCCGTTCCTTCCCGTCGACCTGGGCAACGGCGTCACCCTCGATTACTACGAGAAGCGCGACGAGCCGATCCAGTCGCAGCATTACGCGTTCCTCGTGCCCGACGACCAGTTCAGCACCGTGATCACCCGCCTGGAGACGGTCGGCGTCACCTACTACGCCGACCCCCGTCACACCGAGCCCCACCAGATCAACCGTCTGTTCGGTGGCCGTGGCGCCTACTTCGCGGATCCGGACGGCCACAACATGGAGATCATGACGCGTCCTTACGTCCGGCCGTAGGAGGCCACCGAGCGGCGTCGAGCCCCGGCCTGCGACCCGGCGACACCCGCGTACCCGCGTACCCTCCCGGCGCTGGTCAGCCGGTAGGGGCGGCGACGGCGAGGCCGAGGCCGATCAGTGCGACGCCCGTGGTCAGCCCGAGCGCACGGCGGATCCGTGGCTTGTGGAGGACCCGCCCGGCCTTGGACAGCAGGAGCACGTAACTGCTCAGCCAGGCGACGGTGAGCGTGGCGTGGAGGAGCACGAGGAGCGTCATGGCCCAGGGGGCGGGCAGCCGAGGCGGGGCAAGCGTGGGCAGCAGCCCGGTGTAGAAGACGGCGATCTTCGGGTTCAGGGCGTTGCTGACCAGGCCGGTCCGCCAGGGGCTCCCCACGGCGCCAGGACCGGCATCCGTCGGACCGGCCGGTGCCGAGCGGCGGTGCTGCCAGAGCGTCTGCGCGCCCAGGAACACCAGGTAGCCGGCGCCCAGGAGCTTGACGGTCAGATAGGCCGTGGGCGAAGCGGCGAGCACGGCCGCGAGCCCCGCCACGGTCAACGCCCCCCAGAGGAGCAGCCCGGTCACGATCCCGCCCACGGTACGCAGCCCGTCCCCGGGGCCGGCCACGAGCGCGCGCCGGGTCACCACCGCCATGTCCGGGCCGGGCACGATGGTCAGCAGCCCCAGGACGCCGATCGCCGCCATGAGGTGGGTCAGCACGCTGCCGACCGCCCCCTGGGCGAGCCGGTTGAACCGGTCGAACCGGTTGGACTGGTAGAGCCCGTCGGGCCGGCTGAACTGTTCGCGCCCGCGTGCGGGTTGGCGGCGGTGCCCTCGGTGCTCAGCAGCACGACGACCGAGGACGGCCCCAGTCCCAGCGCCGTACGGCGTTCCTCGGCCCCCACGCCGGTGAGCGCCGCGCGCAGACCGGCGAGCGACGCGGCCCCGCAGGGGCCCGAGGAGACACCGGCAGCGGCCAGCACACCGGCCGCGCGGGCGCTCTCGGCGTCCGCGACGGCGACCGCGGCGTCCAGACCGTCACGCAGAGGGGGCCACGCGATGCTGGACGGGGTGCCGCAGTTCAGCCCGGCCATGGTGGTCCCGCCCGTGGGGACACTGACGGGTGCGCCGCGGGTGAGGCTCTCCAGGACGCACGGCGCGCTCTCCGGTTCCACCGACAGCAGCGCCGGGGCGTGCCCGGAGGGGCGGCTGCGGTAGTGGGTGACCACGGCCTGTGCCAAGGATCCCACGCCCACCGGTATGGACACGAGGTCGGGGCCTTCGGTGACCCCCGCGACCGTCAACTGCTCGTCGATCTCCGCGCACAGGGTGGAATAACCCTCGACGATCCACCCTGGGATCCGCTCGTAACCCGGCCAGGCGGTGTCCTGGACCAGGACCGTGTCCGGTGCGGCAGCCGCCTCGGCCGCCAGGCGTACGGCCTCGTCGTACGGCCCTGAGACCTCGGTGACCTTCGCCTGTTCGGCGACGATGGCCGCCACGGCCTGGGGATGCACGCCCTGCGGGACGAAGACGTGGGCTTCCTGGCCGAGGCGGCGTGCCATCCGGGCCACTGCGCGACCGTGGTTGCCGTCGGTGGCCGTCACGAGGGTGACCGGGGCCGGTTCTCCGCCGTTCGCCGCCCGCTCGGCAAGGATGTGGTGGACCGCCCAGGACGCACCCAGGGCCTTGAACGCGGGCAGCCCCAGACGGCACGACTCGTCCTTGACGAAGACCCGGCCGACTCCCCACGCGTGCGCGAGTGACGGGAGTTCGCTCAGCGGGGTGGGCGCGTAGTCGGGCAGGGAGAAATGGAAGGCCCGCACCTCGGCCGGCGCGGGTTCACACCGCCAGGCACGGGCTTCGGAGCGCGCGAACCACGGCAGCGTACGGGAGGAGCGAGTGTTGTCAGGCACAGGTTCAGAGTGCGGTGCGCTCGTATGATCGGTCCAGCGAATGTTTTCGACCTATGCTCGTCGGGAGAACCGACCGATGGGTGCATGGCCCCGATCGGCTGCCGGTCCGCGAGGACGAGGGGAGGCGGGCGTGCCATGTTCGATCTGCACCGACTGCGCCTGCTCCGGGAGCTCAAGCACCGCGGCACCCTGGCGGCCGTCGCCGCCGCCCTGTCCTACGCCCCCTCCTCCGTCTCCCAGCAGCTCTCCCAGTTGGAGACCGAGGTCGGCGTCCCGCTGCTGGAACCGGTCGGACGGCGGGTACGGCTGACCGAGCAGGCCGAGATCCTCGTCGCCCACACCGAAGCGGTCCTGGAACGTCTGGAGCGCGCGGAGGCGGACATCGCCGCCTCGCTGTCCGACCTGACCGGCACGCTGCGCGTCGCCTCGTTCCAGACAGCCGCCCTCGTCCTCGTCCCGACCGCGCTCGGCCTGCTGCGTGACCAGCACCCGCACCTGCGCGTCCACGTCACGCACATGGAACCGGAAAGGGCCCTGCCGGCGCTGCAGGCCCGCGACTTCGACCTGGTCCTCGCTGAGGAGTACCCCGGCAACCCCAACCCGCGGCTCGCCGAACTCGAACAGGAAGACCTGCTCGACGACCCCCTGCACCTCGCCCTGCCGACGCCGGCCGGGACAGGGGAAGCCGACGGCCCGACCGCGGCGCTGCGTTCCCTGGCCGACCACCCCTGGGTGATGGAACCCGAGGGCACCGCCGCCCGGCAATGGGCCGTGACCCTGTGCCGCGACGCCGGTTTCGAACCGGACGTACGGTTCGAGACCACCGACCTCCTGCTCCACCTCCGCCTGGTCGAGCAGAAGCACGCCGCGGCCTTCCTGCCCGGCCTCGTCTGGACCGGGCAGTCCCCGACCGTCACGCTGCGTCCGCTCCCCCGCGGCCAGCGCACGCGCCGCGTCTTCACCGTGGTACGCCGCGGCCGCGGCCAGCACCCTGCCGTGCTGGCGTGCCGGAAGGCCCTCCTCCGAGCGGTCGGCCTGCGCTCCGACCGCGCCTGAGGGAACCGCTGCCGGGGGGATGCACGGCATGGCAGAGCAGTGGCTGAGGGGGCAGCGGCAGGACGGGTGCTCCGCGTTCCCGGCCGAGTGGGCCTGGACATCAGCGCCGACGAACACCAGCTGGAACACGACCGCGCGTTCGGACGGAGTGGCCGCGGGAGAGGATGATCACCGTGACGAGGGCGGAGGTGCGCTCCGCCCCGACGTTCGCTGACCGGCCTCCTGGCGGCCCTACGTGGACTCGCGCAGCCGGAGTTCCGCGCGCGCCACGAGGTCGTCCGGCGCGAGGGGGCTGTCGCCGGTCAGGAGGCGGGCCGCTTGGTCGACGGCGAGTGCTCCGAGCCGGCGGATGTCCAGAGCCACGCTGGACAGCGGGGGCTCGACCAGGGTGCCGAGCTTCACTCCGTCGAAGCCGATCACGGCCAGGTCGCGGGGCACCTGGCGTCCCGTCCGGCGCGCGGCACGGAGCGCGCCGATGGCGATGACGTCGTTGAAGGCGAAGACGGCGGTCACGTCGGGATGCCGGGTGAGCAGGTTCTCCAGCGCCCTCTCACCGCCCTCCACGCTCTGCTCCGCGCGGCACACCGGCGCTTCACCGAGTCCGCAGGCGGTCAGCGCGTCGGCGAACCACGCGTGCCGGACGCTCGGTTCGGCCCGAGCCGCGTGGTCGAGCATGCCGATGCGCCGGTGCCCGGCCTGGACGAGGTGGGAGACGGCCGCCCTGACCCCGTCCCTTCCGTCGATCCGGATGGAGCTGAAGCGTTCGGCGTCCTCGCCCCGGTCGATGAGTACCACCGGCAGCCCCCGGGTCCACTGCTCGATCTCGCTCTCGGACCGGCTGAAGTAGCCGACGACCGCGTCCACTTGGGAGGCGATCACCTGGAGTGTGCCGAGCTCCTCCTGTGCGCTGTCCGCGGTGTCGTAGACCAGGACGTGCCAGCCGCGGGCCCGCGCCGCCTCCAGCGCCGCCGCGGCGACCTCGGTGAAGAACGGGTTGAGCAGGTCGGGGATCACGAGACCGACGCTGATGGTGTCCTGGCGCACCAGCCCCCTGGCGAACCGGCTCGGCCGGTATCCCAGCGTCCGCGCGGCTTCGAGCACACGCTGCTTGGTGGAGCCGTCGATCTCCCCCTTGTCGTTCAGCGCGCGTGACACGGTCTGCCGGGACACCCCGGCTGCGCGGGCGACGTCATGGATCGTCACCCTGCGGGACTCGGTCCCGGACGGCACTGTCGCTCACCTCCCCATCGTGATCCGAGAGTCTTGACACTCAACCGCACCCGAGCGCACACTTCCGAACGTTTCACAGCGCCCGTGAACGTTCCCGTGAACGCTCACGGACGGAAGTTACAGCAGCTCGCCCCCTTCTCGCCACGGTGTTCGGGACCAGAACCGTCACCGTCGCGCCCGTCCATGTCCACCGCGGCATCCCGCCTGAGTGAGTCAACGTCGACCCGGCCGGCCCCAGTCGCCGGTCGTTCTCGGGAACGGAAAACATGAGCAGCACAGTCATGCGCACCCGCCTCGCCACCGTCGCCGCGGCAGCCGGTGTCGCCGTACTCGCCGCATGCTCCTCGCCCGCTCCGTCGGGCGAGGCATCGGCAGCGGCCTGCACGCCCGCCGAGGGGAAGGTCACCCTCCAGTACTGGAACACGGTTCCGGGCATGGACAAGGTCGTGGACCTGTGGAACCAGCGGCATCCGGACATCCAGGTCGAGACGAAGAACATCTCCAACGACCAGTACGGCACCATAGGAAACGCTCTGAAGGCGGGGAAGGCGCCCGATCTGGCGCAGGTCGGCTACGACGAACTCCCCAACCTGCGCACCCAGAACGCCTTCGTGGACGCCTCGGCCTGCAAGGCAGCCACCGCCGCCAAGTCGAAGTTCGTCCCGTGGACCTGGTCCCAGACCAGCTTCGGCGGCACCGGTGTGTTCGCCCTACCGCAGGACACCGGCCCGATGGCCCTCTTCGTGCGCCGCGACCTCTTCGAGAAGTACCACATCGCGATCCCCACGACCTGGGACGAGTACGCGTCCGCGGCACAGCGGCTGCACAAGGCGGACCCCGACCTCGCCATCACGTTCTTCGATCCGAACAACGCCGAGTGGTTCAACGGGCTCCTCTGGCAGAACGACGCGAAGATGTACGGCTACTCCGACGACAAGTGGCAGGTCACCGTCGACTCGGACCGGAGCAGGCAGGTGGCGGCGTACTGGCAGAAGCTGATCTCCGGCAAGCTCGTGCGCACCGACCTCGCCAACGGTTCGACGCAGATGTACGCCGCGTACCAGAAGGACCGGATCGCCAGCTACGTCGGTGCCGCCTGGGGCTACAGCATGTTCCGCGACAACCTGCCCAAGCAGGCCGGCAAGTGGTCGGTCGTCCCGATGCCGACCTGGGGGACGAACAGCGCGTCCGGTGACTGGGGCGGGTCGACCGTCGCGTTCATGAAGGGCGGCAAGCACCTGTACGAATCGGTGGAGTTCAACACCTGGCTGAACACCGATCCGGAGGCGCTCGCCATGGAGAACAAGCTGGGCGGCCTGTACCCCGCCGCCACGGCCGGGCTCCGACTCCCCTCGCTGACGAAGGGCGTTCCGTACTACGGCGACGAGAAGATCTTCGATGTCTTCGCCGACTCGTCCAAGAAGATCGACACCAGCTTCGCCTGGGGTCCCACGCAGAAGACGGTGAACCTGGCGTTGCAGGACGCGATGGCCAAGGCGGCGGCCGGCGACGGCACGCTCACCGACGCGCTCTCGGCCGCCCAGGACGCCGCGCTGAAGTCGATGAAGGACCAGGCGATCCCGGTCACGGCGGGCAAGTGACCGCGGCATGACCGACACCGCAGCCCCCGCGGCATCCGTGGCGGCGCCGACCCGCGTCCGCCGCCGCCTCCACGGCGGCGGGCCCCGGGCGGGCACCGTGGCCGCGTTCCTGACCCCCTTCTTCCTGCCGTTCCTGCTGTTCTACCTGGTGCCCGTCGGCTACGCGCTCTGGCAGAGCCTCCGGGTGGTGCGCCGCACCGGCGGGCAGTACGGGACCTCGTACACCACCTTCGGCGGTTTCGAGCAGTACGCGCAGGTGCTGCGGAACACCGAGTTCTGGTCCAGCATCGGCCGCATCGGGCTGTTCGGCGTCGTGCAGGTGCCGGTCATGCTGGGCGTCGCTCTCATCATCGCGCTGCTGCTGGACACTCCGCTGCTGAAGCTGAAGGCGTTCTTCCGCATCACCGCGTTCATGCCGTACGCCGTGCCCGGAGTCATCGCCGCCATCATGTGGTCGTACCTGTACTCGCCCCAGCTCAGCCCTGTCGTCGACCTGCTGAACGGCGTCGGCCTCAAGCCGGACTTCCTCGGTCCGGGCGCCGTGCTGTGGTCGACCGCCAACGTCTCCACCTGGCTGTGGACCGGCTACAACATGCTGATCATGTTCTCGGCGCTGCAGTCGATCCCGCAGGAGCTCTACGAGGCCGCGAAGATCGACGGCGCGAGCAACTGGACGATCGCGTGGCGGGTCAAGGTGCCGATCATCGCTCCGTCGATCGTCCTGACCTCGGTGTTCTCGATCATCGGCACGCTCCAGCTGTACGCCGAGCCGGCCGTGCTGCGCCAGATCTCCTCGAACATCTCCAGCACCTTCACGCCGAACATGCTCGCGTACACGGTGGCCTCCGGGAACAACTACCAGCAGGCCGCGGCCGTTTCCGTGGTCATCGCCGTCATCACCTTCGTGTTGAGCTTCGGGTTCATGCGACTGACCGCGAAGAGGGCCGGACTGTGAGCAACCCCTCCGTGATCCGGGAGAGCCGCGTCAGCCGTACGGCCGCCATGGCCCTGATGCTCCTCCTGGCCGTCTATTTCCTGCTGCCCGTGTACTTCCTCGTCGTCGCGGCGACGAAGCCGCAGGGCGACCTGGCCTCCACCAACGGGCTGGTGTTCTCGCACTTCCACCTGCTGGACAACCTCCGCGTCCTGTTCACCCGCAGCGACGGCGTCTTCGGCCGCTGGGCCCTCAACACCGTCGTCTACGCGGTGCTGGGCGCGGCCGTGGGCACCCTGATCTCCGCTCTGTGCGGCTACGCCCTCGCCAAGTTCCGGTTCCGCGGCCGGGAGGTGCTGTTCTCCGTCGTCCTCGGCGGCGTCCTCGTACCCACCACCGCGCTCGCCCTGCCGCTGTTCCTGCTGTTCTCGGCGACCGGGCTCGTCAACACCTGTCTCGCGGTGTTCCTGCCCAGCATCGTCAGCCCGTTCGGCGTCTACCTCGCGCGCGTCTTCGCGAACGCGGCCGTCCCGCAGGAGCTGATCGAGTCGGCGCGGCTGGACGGCGCGGGTGAGTTCCGCACGTTCTTCTCGGTGGCGTTCCGACTGATGACACCGGCCCTCGTGACCATTTTCCTGTTCCAGTTCGTGGCCATCTGGAACAACTTCTTCCTGCCGATGGTGATGCTGCAGAAGGAGTCCCTGTTCCCGATCACGCTGGGCCTGTACGAGTGGAACGGCCAGACCGCGCGCGCTCCGCTGCTCCAGCAGTCCGTGATCACCGGCTCGCTGGTGTCGATCGTGCCCGTGATCATCGTGTTCGTGCTCCTCCAGCGGTTCTGGCGCACCGGGCTCGCCGCCGGATCCCTCAAGTGACGTCCGTCCCCCACGCACAGAAGGTGTCTGCCGCCATGCCCAAACCGGCCGTGTTCGTGCCCCACTTCCACTGGGACCGTGAGTGGTACGAGCCCTTCCAGGTGTTCCGGCACCGGCTCGTCACCGCCCTCGACACCGTGCTGGAGACGGCCGAGGCGGACCCGGACTTCCGGTTCACCGTCGACGGTCAGATGGCCGCGGTCGAGGACTACCTGGAGATGCGTCCTGAGAACCGCGATCGTGTCGCGGCCCTGGTCGGGGAGGGCCGGCTCGCCATCGGGCCGTGGCTGATCCTGCTCGACGAGTTCCTCTGCTCCGGCGAGACCATCGTCCGCAACCTCCAGCTCGGGTGGGCGGCCGCCGAGCGCTTGGGCGGGGCGACGCCCATCGGCTATCTGCCGGACATGTTCGGCCACATCGCGCAGATGCCGCAGATCCTGGCCCGTGCCGGCATCGAGCACGCGGCGTTGTGGCGCGGGGTGCCCGGTGCCGTCGAAGGCCACGCGTTCCGCTGGCGTGCTCCCGACGGCTCCGAAGTGCGCACCGAGTTCCTCTTCGACGGCTACGACAACGGCCTCGACCTCCTGCTGGTACCGGACCGGATCGGCCGCGCGCTCGGCGAGTACACGGAGATGACGGCCCGGCGATGGGGCGACGACCCGGTGCTGGCGATGGCCGGCACCGACCACTCGGCGCCCGACCCGCGGCTCGCGGCCTGGCTGCGGCGAGCGGCCGGCCCGGACCGCGCCATCACCCTCGCCACACTCGACGAGTACGTCCGCGTGCACATCCGCGACGAGGTGACCACCGTCGTCACCGGTGAACTGCGCAGTCATGTGCGCGGCAACATCCTGCCGGGCGTGCTGTCCGTCCGGCTCGGGCTGAAGCAGCGGATGGCCGTGGCCGAGCGCACCATCGACCATGCCGAGCGGGTGAACGCGCTGTGGTCCGGGCGGGACGACTCGCCGTTCCTCTCGCTCGCCTGGCACAAGATCATCGAGTCGACGGCCCACGACTCGGTGGTCGGTTCCGGCACCGACGAGACCTGCGCCCAGGTCGAGGCCCGGCTCGCCGAAGCCGCGCAGATCGCGCGCGCCGTCCGGGACGCGGCCCTCGCCGAGCCCGCCGCCCTGGTGCCGAGCGACGGCCACCTGGCCGCCAATCCGCTGCCGTTCCCCCGCGAGGCGTTGGTCGAGGTGGAGGTCGCGGCCCCGCCCCGGGGAACCACCCTGGTCGCCACCACCGCGGACGGCTGCGAACGCCCCGTGCAACTGATCTCCGAGGCCCCGACCGTACTCAGCGACGAACGCGTGGACGCCTCGCAGCTCGAACGCGTGCTGCGCCGGATCCATCGCCGGGAACTCTTCGGCCGGCTGATCGACCGCTACGAACTCACCCCGGGTTCACTCGTCTTCCACCTCGCCGAGGTGCCGACCAGCGGACCGTTCGACCTGCTGATCCTGCGCCGCGATGTCGCCGCCGCCGCTGCCGCGCATCCGGGTGAGTGGCGGGTGCTGACGCTGGAGGAGGCGCGCGCCACCGCGCTGGTGCCCGTGCGTGTCCCCGCCTGCGGGCTGGCGAGCTTCCGGGTCGCGCCCAGCGAGCGGCCTGCCGCCCCCGCGGCGACACCCGCACCGGCGACGGCGACGGCCCGCACACTGTCGAACGGGCTGGTCGAGGTCGAAGTCGCCGAAGACGGCACGCTGAAGGTGACCGGAGCCGACGGCACCGTGCTGAGCGGGGTCGGCCGGCTCGTCGACGGCGGTGACCGCGGCGACAGCTACAACTACGCTCCTCCGGCCCGGGACGTGCTCGTGTCGGAGCCCGCGGAGATCGGCGTCGAGCTCCTGGAGAGCGGCCCGCTGCGTTCGAGAGCGCGCGTCACCCGTGTCTACGAGTGGCCCGCGGAGCTCTCCTGCGACCGCGACCTGCGCAGCGGCCGGACCGTGCCGACTCCGGTCGAGACGCTGGTCGAAGTGCGTGCCGGAGAGCCGTTCGTCCGTGTCTCCACCGCGTTCCTCAACCAGTCCGCCGACCACCGGCTGCGCTTCCACGTGCCGCTGCCCGAACCCGTGGACACGTCGGCCTCCGCCGGGCAGTTCGCCGTCACCGAACGCGGACTCAGTGCCGAAGGCGGCTGGGGCGAGTTCCCGATCCCGACCTTCCCCGCGAGCACCTTCGTGTCGGCCGGCGCCGCACACGTCCTGCTCGCCCACTCCAGTGAGTACGAACTCGTCGACGGCGGCTCCGAACTCGCCCTGACCCTGCTGCGCGCCATCGGCTCGATCAGCGTCAACATCCATCCTCTCCGTGACGAGCCCGCGGCGAGCGAGATCCCCGCACCGGGTGCACAGGACCTGGGCATGCGCATCGAGAACCGTCTCGCGGTGCTGCCCTCTGCGGCCGGCTGGGAGGGTGCGGAGGCGGTCGCGCGCGCCGAGGAGTTCCGCAACGACGTCCTCGTCACCCGTGGGACCGCCCCCGCCGGGGGTGACCTGCCCCCGGACGCCACCGGCATCCGGGTCGACGGCACGAACGTCCTCGTCTCGGCCGTTCGCCGGGTCACCGACGCCGATCGCGGAGCCGGTACCGAGATCCGGCTGACAGCGATGAGCGACACGGGGTCGTACGTCCGCGTCACCGGCCCGTTCACGGAAGCCACCACGGTTGACCTGCTGGGCAGGCCCCTGTCCGGGACGCCGGTGCGCGACGGGCTCGGACTCGACCTCGCCCCCTGGGAGATCCGCACCGTCAGGGTGCGCTGACCGGTCGCCGCCGGCGCTCGACGCGCCCACACACCCAGAGCCCGCTACCCAGCGCCCGCACACTCGCACACTCGCAGTCGAGAGAGAGTTGTGACCTCTTGTCCTCCAGACCTTCCGCCCATGTCCAGGACCTCGCACCCGGACGCGGGGCATTGCGTCCCGCGCGGTCGTGGCTGCACTCCGACGCTCCCTCCCAGTCGCTGAACGGTCCGTGGCGGTTCCGTCTGTCGCCCACGGCGTCGGCGGCCGAGGACTTCGCGGCGGAGGAGTTCGACGACGACGGCTGGGACAGCATCCCCGTTCCCTCCCACTGGGTGCTCCAGGGCGACGGAGCCTACGGCCGGCCTCTCTACACCAACATCCGGTTCCCGTTCCCGCTCGACCCGCCCCACGTGCCGGACGAGAACCCCACCGGCGACTACCGGCGGCACTTCGGCCTGCCCACCGACTGGTCGGACGCCGAGCGCGTCGTGCTGCGGTTCGACGGGGTCGAGTCGTTCTTCAGGGTGTGGGTGAACGGCGTGGAGATCGGCAGCGCCGGCGGCAGCCGGCTCGCCCACGAGTTCGACGTCACCTCAGCGGTGCGCCCGGGCGACAACGTCGTCGCCGTACGGGTGCACCAGTGGTCGGCAGCCAGTTACCTGGAGGACCAGGACCAGTGGTGGCTGCCGGGCATCTTCCGGGACGTCACCGTGATCGCCCGGCCTGTCGGAGGCATCGAGGACGTCTGGTTGCGCACGGGAATCGACGACGGGCGCGGACGCATCGACCCCGAGGTCACGGCCGAGGCGGCGGCGTTCCCGGTCACCCTGCGCATCCCCGAACTCGGTGTCGAGCAGGTCTGGACGACGCCCGCCGACGTGGCCCCTTTCGGCGTCGCCGACGTGGAGCCCTGGTCGGCCGAACGGCCCCGCCTCTACGACGCCATCGTGTCGACGGCCGCCGAGAGCATCTCCCTGCGCGTGGGGTTCCGCACGGTCGAGATCAGGGGCGACCGGTTCCTGGTCAACGGCCGCCGCGTCGTGTTCCACGGGATGAACCGCCATGAGGCACACCCCGAGCGCGGGCGCGTCTTCGACGAGGAGCACGCCCGAGCGGACCTGGCCCGGATGAAGCGGTTCAACGTGAACGCCATCCGCACCAGCCACTACCCACCGCATCCACGGCTGCTCGACCTCGCCGACGAACTCGGGTTCTGGGTCGTCCTCGAATGCGATCTGGAGACACACGGCTTCGAAGACGCCGACTGGGCCGGCAATCCCTCCGACGACCCGCGGTGGCGCGGGGCGCTCCTCGACCGCATCCAGCGCACCGTCGAACGGGACAAGAACCACCCCAGCATCGTGATCTGGTCGCTCGGCAACGAAGCGGGGACGGGAAGCAACCTCGCCGCCATGTCGGCGTGGGTCCACGCCCGCGACACCGAACGCCCCGTGCACTACGAAGGTGACCACACCGGCGAGTACACCGACGTCTACTCACGCATGTACGCGTCGGTGCCGGAGATCGAGCGGATCGGCGCCGACGGGGCCCGCTCGACGCTGGCGCACTGCACTCCGGCCCAGAGCGCCCGCCAGCGCGCCAAGCCGTTCCTGCTGTGCGAGTACGCGCACGCGATGGGCAACGGGCCGGGAGGACTCGACGCGTACGAGGCACTGGTGCACGCGTACCCGCGCGTGCACGGCGGTTTCGTCTGGGAGTGGCGTGACCACGGCATCCTGGCATCCGCCCCGGACGGAACGCCGTACTACGCCTATGGCGGCGACTTCGGGGAGGTGGTGCACGACGGCAACTTCGTGATGGACGGGATGCTGCTGAGCGACGACGTGCCGACGCCCGGCCTCCACGAGTTCAAGGCGGTCGTGCAGCCGATCCGCTTCGGCTTCGGCGACGACGGCGTCACGATCACGAACCTGCGGCACTCCGCCGACACCTCCGACCTGCGCTTCCGCTGGCGGGTCGAACACGACGGGGTGCCCGTGGACAGTGGTGACCTGGAGGTCCCGCTCATCGGGCCGGGCGACTCGGCGCGGGTGCCGCTGCCACCGGTCCGGGTGTCGCGGGACGCCGAGACATGGCTCACGGTCGACGCGGTGCTGGCGGCCGGAACGGCCTGGGCTCCCGAGGGGCACGTCATCGCGACGGCCCAACGGGACGCTTCGGCACCTCGTACCGTTCCGGCGGGCCGGCCCCGGACCGACTGGCGGCCGGGAGACGGGACCCTGACGCTGGGGATCGCCGAGTTCGTCGACGGATCCCTCGTACGACTCGCCGGCCGCGCCGTGACGGGCCCACGGCTGGAACTGTTCCGGGCACCGACCGACAACGACGAGAGTGCGTCCGACCGGGTCGAGGACAGCGACGCCGCCATCGCCGGGGTGTCCCACGCCGATCTGTGGCGCCGCGACGGCCTGGACCGGCTGATGACGCGACGCGTGTGCGTGGAGCAGGCCCCGCGGTCCCTGCGCACGGTCGACAAGGTCGCCGCGGCGGGCTCCGCCTCCTCGGTGACGGTGGAGTCCGTCTGGTCCCTGGACGACGACGGGCTGGAACTGCTCGTGGAGATCGAGCCGTCGAGAGGCTGGCGCACGGTGTGGCCACGGATCGGGATCCGTTTCGGCTTTCCCGACGGCACGGCTCCGGTCGACGGCGCCGAGTGGTTCGGTCTCGGTCCGTTCGAGTCCTATCCCGACAGCCTGTGTGCGGCGCGCGCTGGTCGCTTCACCGCGGGCGTCCGCGACCTCTCGGTCGGCTACGCGCGCCCCCAGGAGACCGGGCACCGCTCGGGACTGCGCCGGCTGACGCTGCTGAGCGGCGGCACCGAGGTGCTGCGCGTCGAGGCGGTCCCGGACAGGGCCGGGCGTCGTCCGGGCTTCACCCTCAGCCGCCACACCCCCCGGCAGACCGCCCGGGCCAGGCACCCGTTCGAGCTTCCCGAGTCGACGACGAGCCACCTGATCATCGATGCGGCCCAGCACGGACTCGGTTCGCGCTCCTGCGGACCGGACGTGCGGCCCGGGTTCGCTCTTCGTCCCGAGGCCCGAACGATCAGACTGCGCTTCGCGGCGAGCCGTTGAACGGTGTCACTGCTGGGGTGCGGGCAGCCCGAGCAGGAGCAGTGTCACGTCGTCGTCGTGGGTGGCCGTGTCCGGGATGAGGCTGCCGACCAGGTGGGCCGCGGTCGCGTCCAGGGTGTCCGAGTCGGTGGGAGCGTCCTTCAACACGCCGTCGAGGGTGTGGGTGAGGAGATCGATCTGCACCTCGATGTCGGTGCCGGGCCTCTCGACGAGTCCGTCGGTGTAGAGCGCGACGGTGCTGCCCGGGGGCAGCGGCTGGGTCGTCTCCTCGAACGGCACCGCGGCGCCGGACAGCTCGTTGACGCCCAGCGGCACACCGACCGGTGCCGGCAGCCGGTGGGCGGGCCCGTCAGGGGGCCGGGCGATGACCGGCATGTGTCCGGCCGAGCACAGGGTGACTTCGTGGGCTTCCTGGTCGATCACCAGGTAGACGCAGGTGACGAGCTGGTCCGCCAGGTCACCGACGAACGCGTCCAGGCCGGTCATGAGCCGGCTGGGCGGTATGCCCGTACGGGCCAGTGCGTGGGAGGCGGCGCGCAGCTGGCCCATGACGGCCGCCGCTTCCAGGCCCCGGCCCATGACGTCGCCGATCACGATGCCGGTGCGGTGGGCGTCCAGGGGGATGATGTCGAACCAGTCGCCGCCCACCCCGGGGTCCTGCACGGACGCCAGGTAACGGTGTGCGCTGGGCAGGTGCGGCAGCCGGGGCGGCTCGCCCATGAGACTGTGCTGCAGGGTGTAGGCGATGCGTCGCTGCTGCTCGTAGCGTCCGGCTCGTTCCGCTTCGGTCTGTCGGCGTTCCGTGATGTCCCGTACGGCCATGAACATCACGGCCTCCTGTTCGTCCTGGAGGGTGCTGACGCTGACCTCGACGGGGAATTCGGCCCCGTCGCGGTGCAAGCCGTACAGGTCCCGGTCCAGGACGATCGGCTGCGGATCACGCCGTCGCAGGTAGGCGCCCAGCAGCGCGCTGTGTCGGCGGCGCCGGGCGCCGGGCACCAGGTCGGCGACCTTGGTGCCTACGAGGTCGTCCGGTCTGTGGCCGAAGAGCCGTTGCACCTGTGCGTTGGCCATGACGATGCTGCCGTCGCCGTCCGTGATGAGGGTCGCGTCGGGTGCGGACTCCAGGAGCGCGCGGAACCGCTGGTGGGACCGCTGGACCTCGCGCTGGGCCGCGACCCGTTCGGTGACGTCGATGACCACACCGCAGACGGCGTAGGGTCTGTCGGTCGGGTCGGTGAGCGGGAACAACGTGGTGAGGACGTCCCGGGGGCCTATCGGCAGCAGCAGACGCTCCTCCCGCTGTACGGCGGTGTCGCACACCCGCGTGCCGAAGTCGTCGGAGCTCATATGGCGGGCCAGGTCGGCCGGCAGAACGTCTTCGGCACGCCGGCCCAGGACCTGTTCGTACGACAGGCAGGTGTTCTCCTCGAACCTTGAGTTGACCGCCAGGAAGCGGCCGTCCAGGTCGGTGATGAACACCGTCGCGGGCGTGTGGTCCATGAACGCCTGCAGCAGCTCGTTCTGCCGCACCTGCCATTCGGCCCGGGCGTGTGCCAGTTCGACTCGGCGGCCCACGGGCAGGGTGACGAAGACGACCACGGTGAAGACGGTCACGTGTCCCCACACCAGAACTGCCGTACCCAGCCGCCCTCCGTACAGCCCGGCGTCCTGACCGGCCAGGACGGCCCAGCCCAGCAGCAGGGGGACGATCAGGTTGGTGGCGACCAGCCGGCGCCCCAGCGGGCTCATGATGCCCGCGTTCATCAGCAGTCCCGCGAGGCCCTCGTCCGGCCGGGCCAGGAACGCGGCGATGCCGACCAGCACCAGGGCCAGCGCGGTGGGCAGGGCCATGTAGGCGCCGAACCGTTCCATCTCGGGTGCGTCGTAGGCCAGTCCGTAGAGGCGCAGCAGGCCCAGGCCGAGGACGGACAGGCCCGAGATCTGGCTCGCCCAGGCGGGCAGTCGGCGCATGCTCAGGCCCAGGGATGCCGCGCCTGCGAGCGTCAGCGCCGCGGCCACGCTCGGTGCCATCCGTCCGGGCGCCCCGGTCACCAGCCGGACGCTGTCGTCGCCGAAGAGAAGCTGATCGATGCCGAGGCCGGTCCCGGTGACGTACTCCAGCAGGGTGAGCCCGCCGATCAGGGCGGCCAGGCCCGCGGCCGCGCGAGCCACGGCGGTCGTCTGCCGGGTCATGGGCCCGCGAGCCGCCAGGAACAGCGAAAGACCGACCGCGAGGAGGGCCACGGCGGTGTTCGGCTTCATGGCCGGGGTACCGCCGGGCAGGGCGCCCTTCAGTACCGCGATGCCGGAGATCCAACCGGACAGGCCCACCGCACCGAGCAGGGCGCACAGCAGGGACGCTCCCCGGCCCACCGCGCGAGCGGCGGCCAGGATGCACGCGTGGGACGGCAGGCTTTCGGCCTGCTGCCTTTGCCTCTCCAAATCATCACCTTTATGGACAGATGACTTAAGTGGCATGAAGCTACTTCAAACTTCACGAATGCGTACAGTCTTGTCATGAAGGAGCCGGGGTGTTATGGGGTGCGCGCACGGCAGACCACGATGCGGGCCAGGCGCTTGACTCGCGCCGTCGGGCGTCGCACATTTGAGTCCGCATAGCGGAAACCATTTCTCGCAATACGGCAAGAATGTGCCATGAATACGGTAAGGACGGTGGATCCGTGATCCACGCGTCGGAACGGCTCGGCCGCATCGCCAGGGATTCCCGGGCGCCCATGAGGTCCGAGCCCTCACAGGACCCCTCATGAAATCTCCTTCGCGCGGTGTCCCGGCACCGGGTACGGAGGGCAGGGAGGGCCGTCCGTGGCGGGCGCCCCGGCACCGGTGGGGACATCGCTTCCGGCTCGGTCCCCCAGGTACCGGCAGGCCCCTTGTCAACGGGGCCCGAGCCCAGGTCGCCCTACCTCTCCTGCTGATCGCGGCGATCACCCTCGCGGCGTCCTTCGCCCCGCTCGCCGTTCACCTCTCACCCCTCCTGGTGGCCGCCCCCACCTTCACCGCGGCAGTCGCGCGGACCCCGTACACCGTCGTCATAGCGATCGTCGCCAGCGCGGCTGTGGTGGTCGCCGACTGGCACGACGGGCTGGTGCGTTCGCCTCTGCTGCCCCTTCACATCGGCGCCCTGCTGGCCGTCTCCGCCTCGGTGATCGTCGCTCGCGCCCTGCACGATCGTGACCTGAGAGAACTCACGCAGGTACGGGCCGTGTCCGAGGCGGCCCAACGGGTTCTGCTGCGGCCCCTCCCCCGCAGACTGGGCTCCTTGCGCATCGCGTCGGCGTACCGGGCGGCCACCGCGCACGCCCAGGTGGGCGGTGACCTGTACGCCGCCGCCCGCACCGGCCGGGCGACCCGCATCCTCGTAGGCGACGTCCGCGGCAAGGGTCTCCCCGCCCTGGAGGACGCCTCCGCCCTGCTCGGCGCGTTCCGCGAGGCGGCCCATCGGCACGCGACGCTCCCGGAGTTGGCGGCCGCCCTGGAGCGCAGCGTCCGCAGACACCTGGACGAGATGGCCGAGCTGGCGTCCGACAGCGCCGAGCGCTTCATCACAGCCCTGTTGGTCGAACTTCCCGACGCGGAGGAGACCGTCCGGATCGTCAGTTGCGGACATCCCCCGCCTCTGGTGAACCGAAGCGGCCCCGTGACCGCCCTGCCCGTGACCCGACCCGCTCCGCCGCTCGGCCTGGCCGGCAGCACGGCGGAGGAATTCCCCCTCGCCACCTTCGCGTTCTCGCCAGGGGACACGTTGTTGCTCTACACCGACGGGCTCATCGAGGCCCGCGACGCGACCGGGGGCTTCTACCCCGTCCTCGAACGCGCCGCCACCTGGGCGTGGCAGTGTCCGCACGACCTCCTGCAGGACATCAGCAAGGACCTGAGCGGTTATGCGGGCCCGCGCCTGCACGACGACCTCGCCATGGTGGCCGTACAGTCCCCCGCCCGCTCCCGCCACGTCCCGGCGAGCGTCACCGGACCCGCACCGGAGGCGACCGCATGACCAGCGACACCACCAGCGACGACGGCCCTCCGCCCCGGTGTCTGGCGTGCACATGGCCCCCCGACCCGGAAGGGCCCCCGCGTCGGGTCAGGAAGAACTCGGGCGGTCCGGATCCTCGCCGTCGGCCTCGAAGACCTTCGTCCATGTGGCCCCGCACCGGCAGCGCGAGTGCTCGATCAGTTCACCTTGTTCCGACACACTCAAGCCCTGGCTGAGCCGCACGTGCACATGATCACCCATGAGGGACTGCTCTCCTTGACGTCCGTAATCACCTCATCGTGATGGTTTGTCGCGCGGCATGGCAATGCCACGGCTCACACACTTCCCCGCGGTCGGGGACATGCGGCATCGGCCCCTTCGAGGTCAGCCCAGCCGTGGGGTGCCGGACCCCTCACGTACGGCGCGCGCCTGGCGGGCGAGGGCGAGCAGTCGGCCGTCGGTGGACCACAGCGCGCTGTTCTCGATGGCCCAGCCGCCGCCGGCGTGCTCGGTGCGGATACGGACCAGGGCCCAGTCCGAGGTGAGGCCGGCGTCCACGGCGTCGGTGAAGTGCACGGTCAGTTCGGCGGTCGGCACGGGCCTCGGCACGGTCCACAGGGCGAAGAGCGCGGGCGGAAGGGCGTCGGCGAGGACCACCAGTGACCGGGCGTCCAGCGGCCTGCGGTCGGCGAAGCGTATCCACGCCAGGAGTTCGGCGCGCTCTCCACCGCCGAGGGGCCGGGCCTCGGTGGCCGGCCGGATCTCCAGGTGAGAGGCGAACAGTGCCAGGTCAGCCGGGAGGGCGAAGGGCGGACAGTCCCCGGGGGGCGGTACGGCGGGCGCGGGCAGGTCGGTGTAGGCGGGGCCGCTGCCGCCCCGTCCGAACACCGCGGAACCCGTCAGGACAGGGACGCCGCCCTGGGACGCGGTGACGGCGGACATGGATGTGCGGCGCCCCTCGCGCAGGACCCGGGCCGCGAAGCGCAGTGGCTGCTGGTCCACCGGGGCCAGGAAGTGCGCGCCCACGGTGCGGACCGGAACCGGGTGACCGGTCCGTCCGGGGAGGCAGTCGCGCAGGGCGCCGAGCGTCAGGGCGGCCACGTATCCGCCGTGGGCGCCGGACCAGGACGTCCAGGAGCCGTCGATACGCACGGGGCCGTCGGTCGCGGGCCACACCTCGGGGGCAGGGCCCCTGGCGGTTCCGGTTTCCGGGGGGGTGCTGACGTGGCGTGGAGCTGAATCGGGCATGCCGACCCCTTGGGAGTAGGTAAGTTTGGTTTTGGACTCGTCTGCCGTGCCGCTCTGACGGGGCACGGGGAGCCGGACCGGTCACACGGGTGGGCGGCGGACGTCCTGACGATCCCGTTCCCGGGCGGAGCGGTCGGCCGGCCGCCCCGGGTGGGTGAGCGCGGTCCTCTCGGGTACTCGTCGGGGCATGATCAGGCGCGCGCTGTGGCAGGGCTCGGTCGCCGGTATCGCCGGTGGGGTCGTGATGACTCTCGGGGAGAAGGCCGAGCAGGCGCTCACCGGCCGGCCCGATTCCCATGTGCCCGCGCGCGTTCTCCAGCGCCTGACCGGCCTGCCGGAACGCTCCGGCACACAGCCGTTGCCGGTCAACTGGGCCATGCACTACGGCCAGGCCGCCGCGCTCGGCGTGCTGCGCTCGGTCATGGCACAGGCGGGTCTGCGCGGACCGCTCGCCTCCGCCAAGTTCGCCGTCGTGCGTCTCACGAACGACCAGATCCTGGAGAACGCCACCGGGGTGGGCGCTCCGCCCGCCACCTGGCCCCGCGCTGAACTCGTGCTCGACGTCCTGCACAAGACCGTCTACGCCTTCGTCACCGGAGCCGTCGCGGACCGGCTCGCGGCCGGCGACGGTCCCGGTCCGGGCCGACGGCACGCCGCCCTGCGCCCCGGCCGCCACGCCGACGTCGGGCCCCTGCGCCGGGGGAGCTCCTACGGGCGATGAGAACGGCCGTCCGTCCCGGGGTGGCACCCGGCGGCGGACCGATGCCCCGTCGTGCGTGTGGTGAGGTCCTCCTCGGTGATGGGGCGGACCACCCGGCACGGCGTTCCGACCGCGACGGTCATCGGGGGGATGTCGCGGCTGACGACGCTGCCCGCGCCGATGACCGAGCCGTATCCGATGCGGACACCCGGCAGGACCACCGCGTTGCTGCCGATCCAGACCTTGTCCTCGATCACGATCGGCTCCGAGAACCGGCCGAAGTCGGCGCGTCGCGAGGGGTGCACCGGGTGTCCCGTCGTGGTCAGTGTGACGCTGGGCGCGATCATGACGCCGTCGCCGATGCGGATGTCCACGTCGTCGACGAAGGTGAGGTTCACGTTCCCGAAGAAGTCGTCGCCTATGTGGACGTTGCTGCCGAAGCCGGCGTGGAACGGCGGCAGCAGCACCGTGCGTTCACCGACCGAGCCGAAGATCGCGACGAGCAGCGCACGGCGCTTCTCGGCTTGGCTCGGTGGCGTGTGGTTGTACTCGAAGATCTCCTCCGTGCGGCGCCGAGGGGCCTGGAAGGCCGCTTCCGACTCCGTGTAGACCAGCCCCCTGGCGATCCGGTCCAGCACTTCTTCCTCGTGAGCCTGCGTCACCGCGGAACGCTCCCCTCGTCCGACCCCTCGGGCACCGGCCCGACGCCACCATGGCCGGCCGTGCACGTCCAGAGCCTACGCGCGCGTCGACCGTGCGACCGCGGTGTTCTCGCTTCATGTTCGGCGGCGGCGAGTGCGGGGCGCAGTGCTCGCCCAGACAGTGGGACGAGCGGGTGTGCTGCCACGCCGGGTCTGCCGTGATCGCGTACGTCTCCCCCGGTCAGCGCGTCGCCGACGGGTCAATCCGGTGGGTGTGAGGCGGACCACACCCTCAGGTCTTCCGTCGCGAACGACTGGAAGCGTAGGTTCCGGTTACCCCGCGACGGCGCCTTCGCAGGCGCTGGTCCGCCACTCCCGGGGCGGCGGACCAGCGGGGGCCAAATCCGCGCACGAGACCGCGTGTCACGCCGTCACGGGCCGTACCAGCGTGTTGTCACTGGTCCGGCCCGCGAAGTAGTCCTCGACGTTGGCCACCGTGGTCTCGGCGATCTGGCCGACGGCGTCCTTGGTGAAGTACGCCTGGTGCGAGGTGACCAGCACGTTGCTGAAGGTCATCAGCCGCGCGAGGCGTTCGTCGGTCATGACCTCCAGCGACTTGTCCAGGAAGAACACGCCGGCCTCCTCCTCGTACACGTCGAGCCCGACGCCGCTCAGCCGCCCCGCCCGCAGGGCTTCCAGGAGGGCGTCGGTGTCCACGAGACCGCCCCGGCTGGAGTTGATCAGGAGGGCGTCGTCCTTCATCAGCGCCAGGGCCTCGGCGCCGACGAGGTGGTGGGTGTCGGGCAGCAGGGGCACGTGCAGGCTGACCAGGTCCGCCTCGGCGAACAGCCGCCTCTGCGGCACGTACTCCATGCCGAGGGCCAGGCAGTCGGGCTGCTCGGCGATGTCCCAGCCGAGCAGCCGCATGCCGAAGCCGTGGGCGATCCGTGCGAACGCGGTGCCGATCTTCCCGGTGCCCACCACCCCGGCCGTGCGGCCCCGCAGGTCCCGGCCCATGAGCCCGTCGAGCCGGAAGTCGAACTCCCGGGTGCGCTGCACGGCCCGGACGATCCGGCGGTCGACCGCGAGCGCGAGGGTCCAGGCGAACTCGGCCACCGAGTACGGCGAGTAGTACGAGACCCGGGCCACCGACAGGCCGCGTTCCCGGGCGGTACCGAGGTCGATGTTGTTGTAGCCGGTGGACCGCTGGGCGATCATCCTGGTGCCGCCCTCGGCCAGGGCACGCAGCACCTCGGCGTCCAGGGTGTCGTTGACGCCGCTGATCACCACCTCGTGGCCGAGCGCGGTCGGCACGGTGTCCCGGTCCAGGAAGAGCCCCAGACACCGCAGCTCGTGACGGTCGGCGAAGGCCTTGTCGAACGCCTCTCGCAGCAGGGGCTCCTCGTCGGCGAGGACGCCGTACGCGATGATCTCCACCTGGTCCTCTCCCGTAGCTTCGGGTGATCTCGTGGCCACCGTAGGTCGCGACTGCGACGGGGCAGGGGGCCGATGGGACCGTCCAGCCGGGCCATCGGCCTCGGGGCGACCATGGTGGACGGGAGTGACCGGCGGTGCTCAGCCCAGCCGGCCGGGGGTGAACGTGACGGGCAGCCGCGCCGGACCGCGGAGTCCGCCGGGGCGCCAGATGAGCTCCGCCGGCGGCACGGCCAGGGCCAGGTCCGGCAGGCGGCGCAGGACCGTTCCGATGGCGACCTGGCCCTCCAGCCGGGCCAGCGGCGCGCCCAGGCAGTAGTGGATGCCGTGCCCGAAGGCCAGGTGAGCGTTGTCCCGGCGGGTGATGTCCAGCCGGTCGGGCTCCGGGAACCGTGCCGGGTCGCGGTCGGCGATCGCGGACGCGATGAGCACGGTCGCGCCGCGCGGGACGGTCACGCCGGCGATCTCGACGTCCTCGCGTGCGAAGCGGGCGATGCCGGGGCTGACCGGGCCGTCGTAGCGCAGGAACTCCTCGATGGCGTCCGGCAGCAGTTCCGGGCGCTCCCGCAGGAGGGTGAGCTGGCCGGGGTGGGCGAGCAGCGCGGCGATGCCGCCGGCGATCAGGTTGACCGTCGTGATGTAGCCCGCCACCAGCAGCAGGAACGTCATGGCGATCAGCTCGTCGTGGCTCAGCCGCTGCTCCTGGTCGTGGGCGTCGATCAGCGCGCTGAGAAGGTCGTCCCCCGGCCGGGCACGCTTGGCTTCGAGGTGTTTCGTCACGTAGGCGCGCATCTGGTGCCACGCCTCGTCGACCACGGCCGGGTCGGGCATCCTCTCCCCGCGTACCAGCATGGCGTCGGTCCACCGCTGGAAGTCGTACCTGTCGTCCACCGGTACGCCCAGCAGCTCGCTGATGACGGTGACCGGCAGCGGCAGGGCGAAGTCCGTCACGAGTTCCGCCCGGCCGGTGGGGACGACCGCGTCGAGGAGCCGGTCGGTGATCTCCTGAATGCGGGGCCGCAGCCCGGCGACCCGGCGTGCCGTGAACGCCTTCGACACCAGGCGGCGCAGCCGGGTGTGGTCGGGCGGGTCGGAGCGCAGCATGGTGCTCACCATCGACTCCCGCTCGAACTCGGGCAGCTGTTCGACGAGGCGGGGATCCGAGGCGTCACGGACGTCGCTGCTCAGCCTCGGGTCGGACAGGGCGGCGAGTCCGTCCTCGTAGCGGGTGACCAGCCAGGCGTCCAGGCCGCCGGCGATGATCGCGCGGCGGACGGGGCCTTCCTCGCGGAGCCGTCGGTAGAGGGGGAAGGGATCCGCCACGAAGGCCGGGTCGGCGTAAGGGAGAAGGGCTGGCTGCTGGCTCATCGTGCCTCCCGGAACAGGCAGCGACCGTATGTACGTGTTTGTCACTGTCCAGGGGTGTATACCCGGATTCCCCGGCCGGATGGCACGGCCTGCCCCGTGCGGCGGGCCCCGCCGCCTGCCCGTGCGGTGGGACCAGGACACACCGGGACCGCCGTCGCCACCACGATCGGGCTCACGCTGATGTGCGCGGAGCGGTTCCCTCCGGAGCCTGGCCGAGTGCCTCCCACTCCGGGTCGGGCAGGGCGAGGAGCCGTGCGATGTGGGCCGGAGGGGGCAGTGGGCCGTGGTCTCCTGTCACCCGCAGCGCCGACACCGCCGTGATGTGTCCCAGTCGGAGCGCCTGCGCCGTCGTGAGGCTCCGCAGCAGGCCCGCGAGGAAGCCCGCGGCGAAGGCGTCACCCGCGCCCACGGGTTCGACCACCGCCGTCCGCAGCGCCGGCACGGTGTGGACGCCGTGGTCGGTGACGGCGGTGGCGGCGCGGGCTCCGTCCTTGACCACGAGGACGCGGGGATGCGGCAGCAGGTGCCGTACGCCGGTGACCGTCAGGTCCTCCCCCCACAGGCCCTGCGCCTCGTCGAGGCCGACGAAGACGATGTCGGCCCGGTCGGCCAGCCGGCGCAGCACGGTCGCCGCTGTGCCGTCGGGCCACAGGGCGGGGCGGTGGTTGACGTCGAAGCTGACCGCGTGGGAGCGCGCGTCCGCGGGACTGGCCAGGGCCTTCGTGACCAGTTCCCGGCAGGAGGGCGACAGGGCCGGGGTGATGCCGGTGAAGTGCAGCAGGGCCGCCGAGCGCACGGGCTCTTCGGCCAGCAGTTCCGGGCCGAGCGCGGAAGCCGCCGAACCGGTTCTGTAGTAGTGCACACGTGTGCCGGTGGAGCCCGGGCTCTTCACCAGGAGACCGGTGGGGTGCCGGGGGTCGGTGCGGACGTGCGAGACGTCCACCCCCGCGGCGGACACCGTGGCGCGGACTCGTCCGCCCAAGGGGTCGTCCCCCAGCGCCGACAGCCAGGCGACCGGGACGCCGTGGTCGGCCAGGTACATGGCCACGTTGGACTCGGCGCCCGCCACCGACAGGCTCAACCGCCCGGCCCGCTCCAGTGGTTCCGGCGGATCGGGCACCAGGGCCGCCATCGTCTCGCCGACGCACACCACGCGCCCGGCGGCGGGGCGCCACGGCTGTCCCGTCAGGGCTTCCGTCGCGGCACCGGTCATGCGGGTCCCCTCCCGGAGGCTCCGCCCCCGGCCACCGCCGGTGTCGCCGGGACGGCGGAGGCGGTCGGTCGATAGGGCGCGGCCGGGCTGCCCGGCACCTCGACCCGGACGCTGAACACGGCGCCGTCGTGGGGCCCGGGCGGGTTCAGGCCCAGCCGAGCGGTGGTGATGTGCAGGACGTCTCCTTCGAGGCACACGCCGGCCGGCCGGCTCGCGGGCAGCCGCAGGGTGCGGTCCAGCGTGCCGTCGGGAAGGTGACGGCGTACCGTTCCGCTGCCCCAGACGGCGATCCACACGGCGCCCTCCGCGTCGATCGCCATCCCGTCGGGGCTGCCGTCGTCCACGGTGACGAACACCTCGGGGCTGCCGAGCCGGGCGGTCACGGGGTCGACCGGATAGCGGCGGACGACGCCCCGGGCGCTGTCGGCCAGGTACATCGAGCGGCCGTCCGGGGTGAACACCGGGCCGTTGGGCACGGTGATGCCGTCCAGGACGCGTTCGACCCTGCCGTCGTGATCGACGCGGTAGAGGGCACCGGCGTCGTCGTCGGCGTCGTAGCCCATGCTGCCCACCCAGAACCGGCCCGAGGGGTCGGCCACGGCGTCGTTCATGCGCGTGCGCGGCGCGGAGCCGTCCTCCGGGCGGGCCAGCCAGTGGGTGGCACCGTCGGGGCGCAGGAGGCAGACGCCGGTTCCCGCGGCCGCGATCCAGGTGCCCGGGTGACCGGCCACCGGGGCGACGGCCCCCAGCGGCACCGGGAGGTGCGCGACCGTCCGCAGCGGGGCCGCGGGGTCGTCGGGGGCCGCGAGGAGGCGACCGGCGAGGAGGTCCACGAGGACGATCCCGGTGCCGGTCCAGCGGATGCCCTCACCGAGTTCGAGGCGGTCGGGGCGGGTGGGGCGGGGCTCCTCGGTCACGGCGCCACCTCTCGTACGACGGTGCGGAAGGCGCGGGCGCGGGTCCTGAGCGCGTCGAGGCTGCCGCCGTCGGCGGCGTCGCCGACGAGCGGGGAACCGACGCCGACGGCGGCCGCGCCCGCGGCGAGGCAGGCGCGGGCGGCGGCCTCGTCGACTCCGCCCACGGGGACGAACGCGGTGTCGGGGAACGGGCCGCGCAGGGCCTTCAGATACGCCGCTCCCCCGGCCTGGGCGATCGGGAAGATCTTCAGCGCCGCCGCGCCCATGCCCCGGGCGGCGATCACGTCGGTCGGGGTGAACACCCCGGCGAGCACCGGCAGGCCCAGGTCGTGTGCCGCGGGTACGGCTTCGCCCAGGCCGGGTGTGACCACGAAGGCCGCCCCCGCGCGGTGGGCGGCACGCGCGTCGTCGGCGGTCAGGACGGTGCCGACGCCCAACGGGCGGTCGGGGCCGAGGAGTTCCCGGGCGCGCGCGATGACGGTGAGGGCGTCCGTGCCGGTGAGCGACACCTCGACGAGGTCGATGTCCTCCTCGGCCAGGGTCAGTACGGTGCGCAGCGCGGCGTCGGCGTCGCGTCCACGGACGATGGCCAGCAGACGGTGGGCCGCGAGGGCGGCGGGCAGATCCACGAACCGGTTCTCCTTGCTGGGGGTTCAGGGGCAGCGGCAGGCGGTGGTGAGCGTCAGTCGCCAGTGCGCCTCGCCCGAGGCGGGCACCTCGGCGGCGTCCCCGGGGCCGGCGTCGGCGAGGTCGAAGACACGGCCGAGCATCGGCTCGACGCCCGTGCTGCGGTAGGGGTTCGCCTCGGGGAAGCCGCCGAGGTTGCGCCACAGGGCGATCGACACGGGTTGCTCGACTGCGAAGCCCCCGCCGGCCGGTGGAGCGGTCACGGGGTGTCCGGTGACCTGCACGCTCAAGGACAGCCGGTCGCGGCCGTCGTGCACGCAGCACAGGTGTGTGTCCACCACGGCTCCCACCGCTGTGCCGTCGTCCGGGCCGAGCCGGTCGAGGGCCAGCCCGCGCGGGGTGGGCCAGGCGCCCTCGACCCAGGGCGCGCCGTCGGGCCACGGCTCCGTCAGCAGGGGGGCGGCCTCGGGGAACAGGCGGGTGGTCGCGCCGCCGGTCATGTGGAGGGTGGCGTGCGCGGAGAGGTCGAGCAGGGCGTGGGCCGCCCACACGAAGCGGAAGCCCGGTTCGGCGGTCAGCGTGTAGTCGGCCCGGGCTCCGTCGGGCGTGGCGCGGAGGGTGCGGGTCAGGGTGAAGGAGTCGCAGTGGACGCGTTCGGTGTCGCCGTCCCGGGTCCACGGGCGGGACCAGGCGTCGCCGTGGTCGGGGCGGCCGCGGACGGTGGGCACGCACTCCTCCAGTCCCCCGGCGTCGACGAACGCGTCACCGGGGGCGGCCGTGTCCCGCTGCGGTGCGGGGCGGTGCCAGAGCCATTCGCGGCCGTCCGCGCGCAGCGAGGTCCAACGGCCGCCGTGGGCGGGGTCGGTGACGACGTCGAGCACGCGGGTCACCATTCCGCGAAGGAGCCGTCGGGGTGCCGCCACACGGGGTTGCGCCAGGCGTGCCCGCTGCGGTCCGCCGCGCGTACGGCCGCCTCGTCGAGGGTGATGCCGAGGCCGGGGGCGTCGTTGCGGCGGGCGTGACCGGCGACGAACCGGAACGGTTCGGGGTCGGCGAGGTAGGAGAGGAGGTCGGCGTCCTTGTTGTAGTGGATGCCGCGGCTCTGCTCCTGGATGAGGAAGTTCGGGGTGGCGAAGGCGATCTGGAGGCTGGCGGCGAGGGCGATGGGGCCGAGGGGGCAGTGCGGGGCGAGCTGGGCGCCGAAGGTGTCGGCGAGTGCGGCGATGCGGTGCACCTCGGAGATGCCGCCCGCGTGGGACAGGTCGGGCTGAGCGACGGCGATCCCGGCGGTGAGCACGGGCAGGAACTCGCCGCGGGAGTAGAGGCGTTCACCGGTGGCCAGCGGCACCGGGCCGGCGGTGACCAGGCCGGGCAGCAGGTGGTTGTGCTCGGGGAGGACCGGCTCCTCCACGAACAGCGGGTGCAGGGGGGCGAGTTCGGCGAGGGCGCGGCGGGCGCTCGCGGCGGTGAAGCGGCCGTGGAAGTCGACGGCGACGTCCCGGTCGGGGCCGAGCACCTCGCGGGCCGCCGCCACCCGGGCGACGACGGCCGCCGTCTCGGCCGGGGTGGTGAGCGGCGAGGTGGCCCCGGCGGCGTTCATCTTCACCGCCGTGAAGCCGGCCTCCACCTGGGCCGCTATCTGGTCGGTGAGCTCGGCGGGCTCGTCGCCGCCGACCCAGGCGTAGACCCGGACGCGTTCGCGCACGGGTCCGCCGAGGAGCGCGTGCACGGGGGCGCCGTAGGTCTTGCCGGCGATGTCCCACAGGGCCTGGTCGAGGCCGGCGACCGCGCTGGAGAGCACGGGGCCGCCGCGGTAGAAGCCGCCCTTGGTGAGCACCTGCCAGTGGTCCTCGATGCGCAGCGGGTCCTTCCCGAGGAGCTGTTCGGCGAGGACGTCCACGGCGGCGCGGACCACCTCGGCGCGCCCCTCCACGACGGGTTCGCCCCAGCCGACCACGCCGTCGTCGGTCTCGATCCGGCAGAACAGCCAGCGCGGCGGTACCAGGAACGTCTCAATGCGGGCGATCTTCACTTGCCGCCGGTGCCTTTCGTGTCGTCGGGGCCGTCGATCCGGTCCAGGTCGCGCCCGGCCTGTTCGAGCAGGGCGTGCATGGCGGCCTCGGCGGCCCGCGGGTCCTGGTCGCGTACGGCGTCCAGGACGGCGCGGTGGGCGGGGACCGGGTCCTCGCTGTGCGGGGAGCTGTGGACCAGGCGGTCGCGGTGGGCGAGGCCGGACTCGATCACCATCTCCATTCGTTCCAGCAGTTCGTTGTGGGTGGCGGCGAGCAGGGCGCGGTGGAAGGCGAGGTCGGCCTCGACGGCGTGGGCGGGGTCGGTGTCGTGCTCCCCCATCGCCGTGAGGGCGGCGTCCAGGGCCGCGAGATCGTCGTCGGTACGGCGCTCGGCGGCGAGGCGGACGGCGGCCGGTTCGATGATGGCCCGCACCTCGGCGAGGTTGCGCAGCAGCGCCCGGTCGGCCCCGTCGGCGCCGCCGCCCTCGAACTGCCAGCGCAGGACGTCGGCGTCGAGGAGGTTCCAGTCGGCGCGGGCCCGGACGAAGGTGCCGCGCTTCTGCCGGGCGTCGACCATGCCCTTGGCGGCCAGTACCTTCAGGGACTCGCGCAGGGCGGTGAGGCTGACGTCCAGTTCGCTCTGCAGCGCCACCAGGTCGAGCGTGGCCCCCTCGGGGATCTCGCCGCCCAGGATGCGGCGGGCCAGCGCCTCCACCGTCTGGCCGTGCACGCCGCGGCGGGCGTAGGGCGTCATGTCGTACAGCCTTTCTCTCGGGATGCGCACAGGTCGGGCTGGTTCGGATGCGCACGTGTCGGACGAGTATGGCCGGATGCGCACGGGCCGCGTGTGCGGACGGCGGCGGTCATGCGGACGCCTTGATGACGCTCCAGCCGCCGTCGACGACGAGGTGCGCGCCGGTGATGAAGGAGGCCTCGTCGGCGCCGAGGAAGGCGATGGCCGCGGCGACCTCCTCGGGGGTGCCGAAGCGGCGGACCGCGGTCGCGGCGACGCTCAGCGCGCGTTCCTCGGGCGGCACCCGGTCCCAGGCCGCGGTCAGCACCGGTCCCGGAAGGACGGCGTTGACGCGCACCTCGGGCCCGTACTCGACGGCGAGTTGGCCGCACAGGGAGAGCAGCGCGCCCTTGGAGGCGGCGTAGGCGGGATGACCGGGGATGCCGGCGTGGGCGTGCACGGAGGACGTGAGCACGACCGCTCCCCGGCGGGAGCGCAGGTCGGGCAGGACCGCCCGGAAGCCGAGGAAGGCGGCGGTGACGTTGACGGAGAGCTGCCGCTGCCAGGAGGCGAGGGTCATCTCGTGGGCGGGGGTCACGTCGACCGTGTAGGCGTTGCTGACCAGCACGTCGACGGGCCCGTAGGTGTGGGCGGCGGAGACGATCCGCTGCCAGTCCTGCTCGGCCGAGACGTCGGCGGGCACGAAGCGGGCCCGGCCGCCGTCCTCGGTGATGCGTGCGGCCACGGCCTCGCCGCGTTCCTCGGCGATGTCGGCCAGGACCACGGCGGCGCCCTCCTGGGCGAGGCGTTCGGCGGTGGCGGCCCCGATGCCGGAGGCGGCTCCGGTGATCACGGCCGTGCGGCCGGTGAAGCGGGCGCCGTGCCGTCGTGCGGGATCCATGGGGCGGGGCTCCTTGTCGTCTGGGTGGCTTCCGGCGGGGGTGCGGCTACTGCCGTGTCAGTACCACCAGGTCGGCGTCATGGTCGGCGGTCCACGCGCAGGGCAGCCCGTAGTGCAGCAGATGGGCGCCGCTGTACGTGGTCGCGGTGGCGGCGTCCCGGTAGACCGCCGTGGGGTCCAGGCCGCGCAGCCGCAGCCGGGCGGGGCGGCCCGGCACGAGCGGGGCGCCGTCGAGCGGGCCGGTGCTGAAGGCGGCGACGACGGTACGGCGCCCGTCGGGGGCGTCGTACTGCACTCCGCAGGTGGCGTCCCCGGGCGAGCCGAGCAGCCGGGCCTCGCCGTGGTGGACGACGTCCCGCACCTCCTTGTACCGGGCGATCCACCCGGCCGCCTCGGCGCGCTGCCCGGGCGTCCAGGCCCGCAGGTCGGCGCCGATGCCGAGGACGCCGCACATGGCGGTGACGAACCGGAAGGCGAGGCTGCGCGGGCGGGGGTCGAAGACGCCGGGGGCGTCGGTGACCCAGGAGCTCATCAGGTGCGGGGCGTGGGCGTGCAGGAAGCCGTACTGGACGCGGAGCCGGTCCAGGGGCGCGGTGTTGTCGCTGGGCCAGACGACGTCGGTGCGCGCGAGGGTGGCGTGGTCGATCCGGCCGCCGCCGCCCGCGCACCCCTCGACGGTGACGTGGGGGTGCGCGGTGCGCAGGTGGTCCAGGACGCGGAGGTAGCCGTGGACGTGCTCGGCGTCGAGGTCGAGCCGGTCCGCGGGACCTGCGCCCGGCCGGCCGCGCTCGGTCGGCGGGCGGTTCATGTCCCACTTCAGGTAGCCGATGGCGTGGCCGGTGAGCAGCCGGTCCAGGGTGGCGAGGACGAAGTCCTGCACATCGGTGCGGCCGAGGTCGAGCAGGAGCTGGTTGCGGACGCGGCGGGCCGGGCGGCCGTCGATCCGGTACACCCACTCCGGGTGTTCGGCGTGCAGGCGGCTGCCGGGGCTGACGGCCTCGGGTTCGATCCACAGCCCGAAGTCCAGCCCGAGGGCGCGGACGTCGTCGACGAACCGGTCGAAGCCGTGCGGGAAGGCCGCCGGGTCGGGGTACCAGTCGCCCAGCCCCCCGGTGTCGTCGGAGCGGCCGGTGAACCAGCCGTCGTCCACCACGAACAGCTCCGCGCCGAGGTCCGCCGCCGCTTTCGCCAGCTCCAGCTGGCTCTCGGCGTCGACGTCGAAGCCGGTGGCCTCCCAGGAGTTGTACAGGACCTTGCGGGGGCGGTGCAGGCGCTCGCCGGCGAGCCGGCGCTCGTAGTGGTGCCAGACGCGGGAGAGTCCGTCGAGTCCGTCCGGGCTGAAGGCGCAGGCGAGGCGGGGCGTGGTCAGGGTGTCGCCGGGTGCCAGGCGCACCGCGCCCTCGTGCGGCACGCGTCCGGCGCGGACGCGTACGGCGCCGCCGGGCTCGGCCTGTGCGGTGATGTGCCAGTTGCCGGGCCATTCCAGGGCGATGCCGTAGGCGGGGGCGGGTGCCTCGTGGGGTGCCGTCGCGTCCTGCACGGCGAGCCAGGGGGCGTACGCGTGACCGGGCACGCCCTGGGTGCTGCCCATCGTGAACGTGCCCCGGGCCAGGTCGAGTCGCGTGTGCTGGAACTCCTGGGACCACTGGCCGGTCAGGTACGTCAGCCGGGCGGCGGCGGTGACCGGGATGTTCACGGCGGCGGAGTCCAGCCGCTCCAGCCGCAGTTCCTCCTCGCCCGTGCAGGTCAGTTCGGTCCAGCGGTGCAGGACGTCGGTGCCCGGCACGGTGGCGTAGCACAGGGTGGTGCGCAGGCCGAGGAGGTCGTCGGTGAAGGTGAGCCGGAGCGTTCCGGGCTCCTCGCGGGCGTCCTGGAAGCTCCACCACACTCCGCGGTCGGAGCCGGGCCGGGCGGCGACGAGGTCGGCGCCGGTGAACGGGCGCAGTCCGTGCGGCAGGTACTCCGCGGGGGCGGCGTCCGCCGGGGTGATGAAGTGGGTGCGGTGGGACCAGTCCAGTGCCGACGGCCCGTCCTCGACGCCGTGCGGTCCCCAGGCGTGGAGTTCCGCCCAGGGGCCGTCCGGGGAGAGCCGGACGGTGTAGCTGGTGTGCTCGGTGCGCAGCGTCCAGCGCTGGTGCGGGGTCACTTCACTGCTCCGAGGTTGAGGCCGGCCACGAAGTGGCGCTGGAAGCGGAGGAAGACGGCCACGGTGGGCGCGGCGGCGATGACGGATCCGGCGGCGATCACGTTCCACATGGACACGTACTGGCCCTGGAGGCCGATGAGCGCGGCGGTGATCGGCATCCTGCTGTCGCTGCGCAGGACGGTGATCGCCCACAGCAGGTCGTTGAAGATCCACGTGAAGGACAGCGCGCTGAGCGCGGCGAGCGCGGGCCGGGTGAGCGGGAGGATGACGCGCCAGAAGATCTGCCAGGGCCCGGCGCCGTCGACGACGGCGGCCTGCTGGATCTCGGCGGGGATCGCGCGCATGAAGCCGTGCAGGACGAACACGTAGAAGCCGACGCCGAAGCCGATCTGTACGCCGATCAGGGCGGGCAGGGTGTCGTAGATGCCCATCATCTCGCTGAGCTTGGAGACCGGGATGAGCAGGATCTGCGGGGGCAGCAGGTTGCCGCCGAGCATGAGCAGCAGCAGGGAGCGGCGGAAGGGCATCGCGTAGCGGCTGAGGGCGAACGCCGCCATGGCGGCCAGGGCGAGGGTCACCAGGACGCAGGGGACGGTGACGATCAGGCTGTTGATCAGGGCGCGCTGCTGGCCGCCGTCGACCCAGGCCTGCCGGAAGTTGTCCAGGGTGAGGGAGCGGGGCCAACTGCCCAGGCCGTGCACGGCGATGTCGTTGAAGGACCGCAGGCTGGTGACCACGACCAGGAGGATGGGCAGCAGCCACAGGACGGCCAGGGCTCCGGCGCCGAGGTGGAAGCCGGCGGTGGCGGCCCGTCGGCGGCGCAGCGCACGGGCCGACGTGTGGGTCTCCGCGGCGGACATCAGTCGGCCTCCCGGAAGGCCCGGACCAGGTAGGAGGCGATGACTCCGAAGGCCAGCAGGAAGATGACGACGGCCAGGGCGGAGCCGTATCCGAGGCGGAGGGACTGGAAGGCGGTGGAGTACATGTAGGTGCTCAGCAGTTCGGAGGAGTGGTAGGGGCCGCCGCGGGTCAGCGACCAGACCACGTCGAAGGAGCGCAGCGAGTCGATGATGATGACGGACACCACGACGGCGTTGACGCCGCGGAGCTGAGGCAGCGTCACATGTCGGAAGCGCTGCCACCGGCCGGCGCCGTCCACCTTGGCCGCCTCGTACAGGGCCGGGTCGATGCCCTTGAGACCGGCGAGGTAGAGGACCATCACATAGCCGATCTGCCGCCACAGGGCGGGCACGATCACGGCGTACAGGGCGGTGTCCTGGTCGGCGAGCCAGGCGTGCCGCAGGCTGTCCAGGCCGACGGACTCCAGGAGGCGGTTGAGGACGCCGTCGGGCTGGTAGATGGCCTGCCAGACCAGGGCCGTGGCCACCAGGGAGAACACGACGGGCAGGAACAGGGCCGCGCGGTAGAAGCCGATGCCCCGGCGTTCCTGCTGGAGCAGCAGGGCGGCGGCCAGGCCCAGTACGGCGGACAGGCCGCCGAAGAGGAGCAGCCACAGGACGGTGTGGCCGGCTGCGCTGCGGAAGACGTCGTCGCCCGCCATCTCGCGGAAGTTGCCGAGGCCGACGAACTTCGGCGCGGAGACGCCGTCCCAGCTGGTCAGGGCGAGGTAGAAGCCTTGCAGCGCGGGCCAGAAGACCCAGACGGCCTCGGCGAGCAGGGGGACGAGGACGAAGGCGAGGACCAGCGGCGGTGTGCGGCGGGGGCCCCGGTCCCGGCGCCCCCGGGGCGGCGCCGGGACCGGGGACTCGCGGTGCGGGGCGGTCAGGACGGCCATGTCAGGCTTTCCAGATCTTCTCGGCGTCGCGCTGCCAGTCCCGGAGGATGCCCGCGATGTCCTTCGGCCTGGCGATGAACTTCGTGAGCGCGGTGTCGGCGGTGGGCTGGAGGGCGTCGCTGGAGTCGCGGTTGAAGAACTGGGTCAGCTCGGCCGCCTGCTCGATGTGCTCGCGGCCCTTCTTCACCAGCGCCGTGCCCGCGTCCTTCGCGTCGGGGTTGCAGGGCAGGACGGTTCCGGACGAGCCCTTGACGTAGATCTCCTGCGCCTCGGCGGTGGCGAGGTACTTCATCAGGTCGGCGACCTGGTCGCCGCGTCCGGTGCGGGCGCTGGCGAAGTAGCCGTCGGTCGGGGCCTCTTCGGCGAGCGGGACCTTGGGGTCGATGACGGGGAAGCGGAAGAAGTCGATGTCGTCGAGGGCCTTTTTGGGGGTGGCGTCGGCGAAGAAGGTGCCGATGAGCATCATGCCGGTGCGGCCGTTGAGCAGGGCGGTGCCGGCGTCCTGGAAGGCCAGGGCGGTGCCGTCGGGGTCGAAGTACGGCAGCACCTCCTGCCAGCGGTCGAAGACCTTGCGCACCTCGGGGTCGTCGAAGCGGTGCTTGCCCGCGAGGAGTTGACGGTGGTAGTCGGCGCCGTTGACGCGGATGTCGAGGTAGTCGAACCAGGCCGAGGCGACCCAGGGGGTGTTGCCGCCCGCGCCGAGTCCGATCGGCGCCACGCCCTTGGACTTGAGCTTGTCGCACAGGTCGAGGAACTCGTCCCAGGAGGAGGGCGCGCTCACGCCCCACTTGGCGAAGTTCGACTTCCGGTAGAACATGCCCCACCAGTAGTAGGTGGTCGGGACGAAGACCTTCTTGCCGGAGCTCGCGGTGCACAGGCTGTGCAGCGCCTTGGAGTACCGCTTGAGGTCGGGCGACGTGTTCCAGACGTCGTCGAGGTCGAGGAGCAGCTTCTTCCTGGCGTAGGCGTCCGCCACGGAGCCGGGGTACCAGGTGTAGACGTCCGGCGGGTTGGCCGAGGTCAGGTAGGTCGGCAGCTGGGTGCGGAAGGTCTCCGCGGCCACGGTGTTCAGGCTGGCGCGGCCCTCGCCCTTCTTGGCGTAGGCGGCGACGAGGTCCTCCATCGCGGCCTTGGCCTGCGGTGCGGACAGGTTGGACTGGAGGGTCACCGGGCCCTTGGAGGAGGTCTTCGCGGAGGAGGTCGAGGTGACGCAGCCGCTGAGCAGTGCGGTCGCTCCGGCGGCTCCGAGTCCGGCGAGGAAGCGCCGGCGGCCGGGCAGGTGGTTCGTCATGGAGGCTCCCTGTGGATGCGCGCGACGGGGCCGGCCCCTGGGGGCGGCCGGGCCCCGTTCACGGCGGATCCAGAGTCGCGTGGCGATCCCGCCACGTCAATATTAATTACTAATTTATTTGAACTGGGTTCTGTGGACGTAGCCGTCGACACCGCGGAACACCGCGTCGACCGAGCCGTCCGGGCCGGCGACCGCACCGAGCGAGCCGTCGAAGGCCGCGCTGGGGAACTCCTGGCGCTTGGTCCAGCCCCGCCACGCGCCGCCCTCGTACCGCTGCTGCCACAGGGTGCAGTCACCCGCCCTCGCGTACAGCACCACGGCGTCCCCCACGGTGACGAGCGTCGGGCTGCCGCTCACCGTGCCGCCGAGCGAACTCCACGCCGACCACTGTCCCGACCCGTCCCGCGAGCTGGTCCAGATGTCGTCCGCGGCGGCCCGTACGGCGACGTGGACGCGCCCGTCCGCGTCGACGGCCGCGGACGGCCTGCCGTACACCGGCCGGCCTCCGGGGACGCCGAGTGACGACCAGCCGGACGAGGGGCCGCGCTGCACGACGCTCCCGTCGCCGCCGCGCGCGACGAGGATCCAGTGCGCGGGATCGGTGAAGGCCACGGTCGGCGCGTCGGTCAGCCGCCCGCCCAGGTCCTGCCAGTCACCCCAGCGCCCGCCGGAGAAGACCCTGCGGTAGGCGCGGTCGTCGGTTCCGCGGACGAAGACGTCGATACGGCCGCCGGCGGAGGCGTAGGCGGCGGGCTGGCCGAGGATCCGTCCGCCGGCCGGGCCCGCGAGGTCCCTGGTCCGCGCCGGACCCGTGCCGTCCGCCGTGTGCTGGACGAGCGTTCCGCCCGGTCCGCGGAAGAAGGTGGTCAGCGTGTCGCCGTCGCGCACCACGGCCGGGCTCGCCGAGGCCTTCCGTCCGAGGCTGGTGCCGGGCAGCGCGTCCTGACCGGTGAGCCTGAGGAAGGCGGTGCCGTGGGCCGGGACCTCGACGGTGTACGACCCGGTGTGCGTGCCGCGGTCGGCTCGTGCGCGCAGGTCGCGCACCTTGACGGACCCGCCGAGGGCGGCGTCGGCGAAGCGCACGGTGCGCTCGGCCGGCTGGTCGGAGCGGTTGAGCAGGACGACCGCGCGCTCGCCGTGTCCAACCAGGACCTTGCTGTAGACGTCGCCGACGGAGTCCGTGGCGACCCGGACCCCCTGGATGCCGAGCGGGTCCTGGTCGACGGCGACGATCTCCGGGTTGCGGAGCGTCTCGATCATCGACGGCGTCAGGGTGCGCGGATCGGAACCGAGGACGAGCGGGGAGGCCATCTCGGCCCACATCACGAACTGGGTGGTGGACTCCTCCTGCGTCAGCTCCAGGGAGCCGTCGGCCATGCGGCGCATGGGGATGAGGTAGTCCGGGTCGTTGTAGTGACCGGGTCCCTGGGCCTCCGGGTGCCAGGCGTTGGCGTCCATGTTGCGCAGGACGTTGGGCCACTGCCCCGGACTCGGGGTGCCCCAGGCGATGTCGGTGCCGGTGCGCCAGGAGTCCGCGATCGTCGGGGCGTAGGCGTAGGTGTTGTGCGCGTCCTGCTCGGGCGTGTGCGGCAGGCCCCAGTCGTCGGTGAGCGGGTTGCACAGGTTCAGCAGCATCTTCCGGCCCGACTTGGCGACGGCGTCGCCGAACTCCTTGAACGCGGGCCCGGGATCGAGCTTCTCACCGATGCCGCACAGGAAGTCGACCTTGATCGCGTCGATCTTCCAGTCGGCGAACTGCCGCGCGTCCTCGGCGTAGTGACCGCGGCTGCCGAGCCCGCAGCTCTTGCCGCCGTCGTAGGTACCGGCGTCGGTGTAGATGCCGGCCCGCAGGCCACGCTGGTGGAGGTAGGTGACGAGGGCCGGGATGCCGGACGGGAAGCGGTCCGGGTTGGCCACCAGCCGGCCCTGCGCGTCACGGGGATTGTCGGCCTGCCAGCCGCCGTCGAGCCAGACGATGTCGTAGCCGCTGTCGCGCAGACCGCTGCCGACCAGCTTGTCGGCGACCGCGCGCACCTCGGTCTCGGTGGGGGCGCCGAGTCCGTAGTACGTGTTCCAGCCCATGTAGGGCGTCGGGGCGAGTCCGCTGTCGTAGAAGTCGGGCGCCCCCTGGTCCACCGCGGGGTCCGCCGTGGCCGGGGGGACGGCGGCCGCGGTGAGGACGACCGTGATCGCCGCGGCGAGGACCAGCTTGGTGGCCCGTTGGCGCGGGGGGCTGTGCGTGGGCGACTGGGAAGTCACGTGCCTCTCCCGGGGGTTGGGAAGCGGGAAGGTGTGAGCCGGGCGGGTCCCTGGGGGAGGCCGACGTCACGGCGAAGACTGTGGCCCGTGGCCGAAACCCTGTCAATATTAATTACTAATTTAGGAGCAACGGGAGCGGATACAGGCCCTGCCCCTCGCCCATGGACGGGGCCGGGGAGCAGGGCCGTGCCGCATCGCGTCAGGCCGCGCCGCGGGGAAGGCCGTGGGGGAGGTCGAGGGAGCGCCGTTCCTCCACGACGCGGTACCCCGCGCTCGTGTACAGGTTCATGGCCACCTCGTTGCCGCCCCACACGGTGAACATCAGCATCGAGTCACCGGCGGCGAGCGCGACCCGTTCGCCGGCCGCCATCGCGGCCCGCCCGTACCCCTTGCCGCGGTGGCGCTCCTGGACGTGCAGCGAGTAGCCGTACGTCACCCCCGGCAGATGCCCGTGCTTCAACCAGCCGGTGCCGATCGGCTCGCCCGCCGCTTCGAGCACCAGGACGCTGTTGTCGGGCGTCTCCAGCCCCTGGGGCAGCAGTTCCTCGAAGTCCCGGTCGGCCTTGCGTGCGGCCTCCTCCTCGGCCATGGCCCCCGACCGGACGATGCCGGCGACGTAGGCGGCCGTCTCGGAGGCGTACCAGGCCGGGTACTCGGCCGGGGTCATCGGCCGCGCGGTGACGCCGTCGAGCGGCTCGGGCGGCGAGCCGATGCGCCGCGCCCTGAGCTGGCCCCGGAGGCCGTAACCGGCGAACAGGTCACCGGCCGGCCCGGTGAGCCGTATGCCGAGCCGGCGCGCGCCCCGCTCCGCGCACCACGCCTCGGCCCAGTCCCGGGCGGCCTGTTCGTACCCTCGGCCGGTGTGGGGCGGGTCGACGCGGAGGTCACGGATGCTCCCCGCGAGAACGCCGTTGTCGTCGGCCACGTCCACAGCGACGGGGCCGACCCGGCTCCCGGCGTCCGTGATCTCGGCGACGGTCCAGTCGCCGACGCGGGCGCGAATGTCCGCCACCAGGCGCTCGGCCGCGGCCACGCTGAACCCGGCCGCCGTGTAGGGGGCGTGCAGGCGCAGCTCGAAGTCCTTCTGCCAAGTGCTGTGGTCGTCAAGGATGTTGAAGTTCGTCACTTGATCACCTTAGGGTGGCCCGCACCCGAAGCTCCCCCAGGCGCCGGCAGGGCACCCACCACCGACGACGGATCACGTCAGCCCCGGGCGGAGCGCGGAGACCGGGCCGGGGAGACTGGATGCCATGACGGACAGGCACGGTGCCCCCGTGGGCGGCTCCGGCGGCGGCCCGCTGCCGACGCGAGCCCTGACACGGGAGTCCGCGCGTGCGCTGCGGCTCGTGGCTGCCGGACAGTGGTGCCCCGCCCACGAGGACGCCGGGGCGGCGGTGGCCGTCCCGGACCGTCTCACCGCTCCGCTTCCGGTCCGGCGGGCCGCGGCGGCGCGGACCCGGGCCATGGACCGGGACCGCCGGCTCCAGCGCGTCCTGCGTACCGTCCTGCACCACCTGGACGCGGGCGCCGTCAGCCCGCCGGCCGCCGCTCTGCCGGCGGCCGGCGCGCGGGCGCTGATGCCCTGGCACGGCGTCCCGAATCCGCCGGCCGCGGCGGCGGCCCCGAGACACGGGGCCGGGCCGGGGGCGTCGGACGACCTGGCACGCACGCCGACCGAGGCGGGTGAGGCCGTGCTCCCCGGTCTTGTCACGGTGTTCAGCGCCGTGGCCGCGCCGAGCCCGCCGGGAGCCGGCCCGCTCACACCGCCGGCCGAGCCCTGGCAGATCCGGTACGAGGGCCGGTTCCGGCGCCACGGCCACCCCGCTCCCGGTGTGTGGACGGCCCGGACCGTCCACTGCCCGGGATGCGGGGGTACGACCGGGCCGTGGACGGTGACCTGCGACTGGTCCCTGATCTCGCTGGGCTGCCCGTGCGGGACCGTGATCCGCGCCCACGGCCTGGCCCTCTCCGAGGTCCGGCTGGTGCTGCCGGACGTGTGAGCGGGCGCCGGCGACGGCCCGGCCTTCTCCGACGTCCGGCTGGTGCTGCCGGACGTGTGAGCGGGCGCCGACGACGGCCCGGCCTTCTCCGACGTCCGGCTGGTGCTGCCGGACGTGTGAGCGGGCGCCGACGACGGCGTGGGATCGACGACGCCGGTCCCGGCCCGCACACGACCGGTCCGCGCTCGCGCCTGTCGCCGGGAAGGTGAGGCAGCGGATGAGCGTGAGGGCCGTGCTCCTTGGTGGCGACACGCTCGCCTTCCGACCGCCGGGCAGGTGATTCACGTCAGCGCGTCGGCGGTTCCCGCGGCGGTGGTACACCTGGCGGGCACGGCGAGACCTCCCCGGGCGCCGCGCGGGTCCGCGCGCTTGAGCCACTCCCGGTAGGCCGGCGCCTCCCGGGCCACGGCCCAGTAGGCCTCCTCCAGCTCCGGGTAGGCCTCGTCCAGTTCGGCCTCGGTGCGGGCCGCCAGCAGCAGGCGCACCCCTATCGGGTCGCCCTTCAGCGGGCGGATCGCGAGGTCGGGACGGGGGTGGGCGGTCGGCTGGCTGACCGTGACGACCTCGCCGGTGGCCGCCAGTGAGTAGGCGGTGAGGTAGTCGCCGTGCAGCATCTCGGAGTTGAGGCCCGCGGCCCGCAGGACCCGGCTCAGCCCGTCCCACTCGCCGTCGACCGTGGAGTCGACCATCCAGCGGTCACCGGCCAGGTCGGCGAGGCTCACCTCCTGCTGCGTGGCGGCCGGATGGTCCGCGGCGAGGGTGACGAACTGCGGTTCGCGCTCGACGAGCACCCGCAGGCTCAGGCCGGGAGGGACGCGCAGCGGGCTGCCCTCCACCTCGTGCACGAACGCCATGTCCAGCCGGCCGGCGGCGACCATGGCCAGCAGGGCGTTGGCGGACACGTTCATCTGGAGTGTCGGGCCGGATCCGGGTCCGCGCGCCCTCAGCAGGCGTAACCAGCCCGGGATGGCCCGGCTCGCGGTGGCGCCGATGCGCAGCCGGAACCCGCCGGCGGCGCGGGCGGCCGCCGCCCGGGTCTCGGTGACGATCGCCGCGAACTCCGCGACCAGGGGCCTGGCCCGGCTCAGCACGGCGAGCCCCAGCGGGGTGGGACGGCAGCCCGTCCGGGTGCGTACGAAGAGCTGAGCACCGAGGGCGCGCTCGATGCGCCGCAGCTGGGTGCTCAACGAGGGCTGCGCCAGGCCGAGTTCTCGTGCGGCTTTGTGCAGACTGCCGGTGTCGGCGATGGCGCACAGGACGCGCAGGTGCCTCACCTCCAGCTCCATGGGGGGAGCGTAGGACGGCGCACGGCACCGCACCAGATGTTCAAGTGCCAACGAACAGGGACGAGTCGGCCCGCGATAGCCCCGGGCTATCCCCGATTGCCATCATCCCCCGCCCCGTTGGGCTGCCCGAGACTCACAGGCAACCGATCGTTCCACCCCACAGAACGAGAAGGAGCCCCCCCATGGCGTCGTTCCGCAGCAGCACCGGGTCGAAGCGGACCAGAAGACTCCTGACCCTGGCCCTCGGTCTCGGTCTGGCCTCGGCCGCGCTCGGTACCGCGAGCCCGGCGAGCGCCCAGAACACCGCCGAGGCACCGGCCCGCACCGCCACCGTCGGATTCGTGGGCGCGGCCGACAGCGCCGGCAGCAAGGCGTTCTTCGACGCGGTGCTCAAGTCGGTCGCCGAGCGGCAGGCCGACCAGCCCTCGCTGAAGGTGGTGACCGTCTACTACAACGCCTCCCAGGCCCCGAGCTTCCGCTCCCAGATATCGAGCGCCGCCTCCATCTGGAACAGCTCCGTGTCGAACGTCAAGCTCCAGGCGACCTCGGGCAGCGGCGACTTCACCTACTACGAGGGCAACGACCCGCGCGGGTCCTACGCTTCCACCAACGGCCACGGCCGCGGCTACATCTTCCTGGACTACGCGCAGAACCAGCAGTACGACTCCATCCGCGTCACCGCCCACGAGACCGGCCACGTGCTGGGCCTGCCCGACCACTACAGCGGTCCGTGCAGCGAACTGATGTCGGGCGGCGGCCCCGGCCCGTCCTGCACCAACCGGTACCCGAACGCCACCGAGCGCTCCCGGGTCAACCAGCTGTGGGCCAACGGCCTGGCCAAGGCCCTGGCGAAGGTGAACCGGACCGGCTGACCCCACACAGCCCCAGCCGATTCACCCCGGTACGGACCGCGGCTCGGTGATGCCGCGGTCCGTACCGCCGTCGTACAGGCCGGTCCACACTCCGACGGCGGTCACCCCTCCCCCGTCACCGTCCGCAGATAGGCGCCGAGCCGGGTGATCGCCGACGGGTTGCGGGGGCTCTCCACGAGGTCGGCGTAGTCGAGGGCGATGATCCGCCGGTGCCTGATGGCGGAGACGCCGCGCAGCGGGGCGTAGGAGAGCAGGAACTCCTTCTTCCGCTCGGCGCTCACGTCGCCGTAGTCGCAGACCACGATGACGTCCGGGTCGCGCTCGACGACGCTCTCCCAGCCGGCCGTGGTCCAGGAGTCCGCCACGTCGTGCATGACGTTGACGCCGCCGGCCTCGGTGATGATCTGTTCGGGGGCGGCGTAGCGGCCGGAGGTGAAGGGTGTGTCCTGGCCGCTGTCGTAGAGGAAGACCGAGGGACGGCCGGCGCCCTTGGGTGCCTTCGCCCGCACGTCGGCGATCTGCTCCTCGAAGCCGTCGATCAGCGCTTCGGCCCGCTTCTCGACACCGAACAGCCTGCCGAGGTTGGTGAGGTCGGTGTAGAGGGCGTCCAGGGGCGGCATGATGCCCCGCGAGGTCTTCGTACGGCCGTTGCGGCAGGACTCGGTGAGGACGTACGAGGGGATGCCGAGCTTCTCCAGGGCGTCGGGGGTGAAGCCGCCGTCCTCGCGGAAGCCGTAGTTCCAGCCGGCGACGACCAGGTCGGCGCGGGCGTCGAGGACGTTCTCCTTGGTGAGCTGGTCCTTGGACAGCCAGGGCACCTTGTCGTACCCGTCCTTCCACGGCACAAGGCTCAGGTCGCCCTTGTCGTCGGGCATGGCGAAGCCGGCCATGCGGTCCTCCAGGCCGAGCGCGAACATCAGCTCGGTGATGCCGACGTCGTTGGTGACGACGCGCTCGGGGACCTTGTCGTAGGTCACCTCACGACCGCAGTTGGTGAGCGTGACGGCCGGGGACCGCGCGTCCTCGGCGGACTCGACGGTGGCGCCGCAGCCGGTGGCGGTCGCGGCGAGGCAGAGGACGGCGGTGAGCAGCGTGCGCATGGTGATCCTCAGGTCGTGGGCGGGAGCAGGTCGAACAGGAGCTGGACCGCACCGGTCACCGGGTGCCGTACCGGGTGCGCCCGGACGCCGAACACCTCGGCGAGCAGGGCGGGTCGCAGCACCTCGTGCGGTGGTCCGGCGGCGACGATCCGGCCCGCGTCGATGACGTACAGGACGTCGCAGTGGGCGGCGGCGAGGTTGAGGTCGTGCAGCGCGGCCAGCACGGTCAGGCCGCTCGCCCGGACCAGGGAGAGGACGTCCAACTGGTGGGCGATGTCGAGGTGGTTGGTGGGTTCGTCGAGGACGAGCACCCGGGGCTGCTGCGCCAGCGCGCGGGCGATGAGGACCCGCTGTTTCTCGCCTCCGGACAGGCCGGCGAACCCCCGGTCGGCGAGGTGGGCGACGCCCGTGCGGTCCATCGCCCGCGCACAGATCTCCCGGTCCGAGGCGGCCGTGCGGCCGCGGTGCGGCAGCCGCCCCATGGCGACCACCTCGGCGACGGTGAAGTCGAACTCGGCCGAGGACTCCTGGGGCAGCGCGGCGAGCGCCCGGGCGGCGGCCCGCGGGTCCAGGGCGTGCAGGTCGTCGCCGTCCAGCCGCACCGTCCCGGCGGTCGGCCGCAGCGCCCGGTACACGGTGCGCAGCAAGGTCGACTTGCCGCTGCCGTTGGGCCCGACGAGCCCGACGAACGTCCCGCTGTCCACGGCGAGCAGGATCCGGTCGACCAGCCGGGTTCCGGCGGCATCGATCGTGACCTGGTCGATGTCGAGTCGCACGCTCAGCGCCCTCCGAACGCGTAACCGCCCCGCCGCATCAGCAGCAGGAACGCGGGCACCCCGACCACCGCGGTGATGACCCCGACCGGCAGTTCGGCCGGGGCGAGCAGCAGCCGGGACAGCACGTCCGCCCACACCAGCAGTACCGCTCCCGCGAGCGGGGCCACCGCCAGCACCCGGCGGTGGTCGGCACCGACCAGCATGCGCACGACGTGCGGCACCATCAGCCCGACGAAGCCGATGGCCCCACTGACCGCGACGACGGTTCCCGTGACGGCCGCGGTCACCAGGAACAGTTCCCGCCGCAGCCGGGCTGGTGGGACGCCGAGGGCGGCCGAGGTCTCGTCCCCCATGGAGAGCGCGTTCAGCGCCTCCGCGCGCCATCGCAGCCACGCCCATCCGGCGGCCACGGTCACCGCGGCGAGCGGCACCTGCGCCCAGGTGGCGCCACCGAGGCTGCCCAGCAGCCACATCATCGCCGACCGGGCCGCCTCGCCCCGGGCGGCGCCGAACACCATGACGGTGGTGACGGCCTCGAAGCCGTAGGCCAGCGCGGTGCCCGTCAGGATCAGCCGCAGCGGGGTCGGTCCGTGCGGCGAGCGGGCCACGGCGTACACGAGGGCCATGGCCGCGAGCGCCGAGGCGAACGCCGACACCGACAGCGCCCACACCCCGAGTCCCGCCAGCGCGCCGAGCAGGATGACGGCGTTGGCACCCACCGCCGCGCCGGAGGAGATGCCCAGGACGAACGGGTCGGCCAGCGCGTTGCGGACCATGGCCTGCACGGCCACGCCGACCGCCGCGAGCCCCGCCCCGACGACGGCGGCGAGCAGGACCCGGGGCAGCCGGATGTCCCAGACGATGGTGTAGGGGGCCGCGTCGTTCGTGTGCACGGTGCCGCCCGTGAGCCCGGCCCACAGGAGGCGGAGCACGTCGGCCCAGCCGATTCCGGCGGCCCCGAGTGCGACACCGCACAGGAGGGAGAGCAGCAGCAGCGCTGCCGGCCCCAGGCCGAGCGGCAGCGCGGGTATCCGGCCGGGGGCCGTTCTTCGACGCACGGGGGGGCCGTCCTTCGCACGGGCTGCCGCGGGACGTCGGACAGGGACAGCCCGTACGGCCGTGCCGGCCGCGCGGCCCCCCTCTCGCAGTCCGCGGCGAGCAGTCAAACGGGTCGCTGACCCCTCCGCGGGCGATCGGGCTCGCGCGAGGACCACAGGTCCCCGCGCACACCGTTGCGGGTCAGCGCCGGACTCCCACCGGACTTCCCCCACGGGAGGCAAGGGGAGCCTAACAAACCGCTCGCCGTGAGCGCGCCTACCGGCGGTCGGTAGAGCCGGGGACGGGGGTCGCCCGCCGGCCCCGGCCGGTCACCGGGTGCCGTACAGCCCCGCTCGCGTGACCCGCGGCATCCGGAGCCTGCCCGTCCGGCTGGGCCGGGACGAGAACCGGGCGTAACCACCGAACGGTGACGTCCGTGACCGTTCCGTGCCACACGGGCGCACAACGAACCGCTCCCGTGACGGGTCGTACTCCACATGACGGCCGGGAGGAACCCGTCCTCACCGGCATCCAGCGCATCACACCGCACAGGGGGACAGCATGACGATCCGGACGCGTGGCTTCCGTAACACTCTGACGGCCCTGGCCACCGGCACCGCCCTGGCGCTGGCGGTGGTGCCGGCGACGGCTGCCGCCGGTACCGCCGACGCACCCGCCTTCCTCGACCCGGCGGACCTGCCGCCCCACCCGTCGTCGCCCTGGTACGCCGGCCCGGTCACCGCAGGCCAGCCGGACCCGCTGCCGATCTGCGTCGGGGACGCCCTGCCGTCGGTGTCCGTGCACCGCGCCTACTGGACGGACCTCGACACCAACGCCCTGCAGGTCACCGTGGTGGAGCGCGACGCACAGCGCGCCGCCGGCTTCGCCGCCCTGCTGCGCAAGGACCTCGCGGGCTGCGCGAAGAAGCTCCGGTCGCAGTTCCCGGACATCACGGCGGCCAAGAAGTACTACGGCAAGGTCAAGGTGGCGGAGGGCGCCCACGTCTACGGCGTCCACACCACCGCGACCTGGGGCGCCTCCGACATCGCCCTGTTCTCGGTCGGCCGCGCCGGCAGGACCGTGACGGTCGTGAAGTGGTCCCAGATGGGCTCGTTCCGCGACGCCCCGGTCAAGGCCTTCAAGACGACGACCCGGACGGCGGTCGGCAAGCTCTCCTGACCTCTGCGGCCCGGGAGAGGGCCGGCCGGGCCCACGAGTGCGGACCGCGCCCTCTCCCGGCACGGCGGCAGGAGGACGCACCGGAATCCACCGGCACGCCGGAACCCCTGTTCCCGGGAGTGGCGGGCGGAGAGCACCGACACCTGCTCCTGTGCCCGCCCGGCGCGCGGAACCACCGCTGCGCCGCATGCCTACAGTGGAGTGAGGACTCCACCAGGCACCTTCCCGAGCGGAGCAGAGATGCGGTACCCCTCCGCCGGACCGGACGACGGCCCCGACACCCTGTTCGATGTCGACGCGCTGGGCACGGCCGCGCCCGGCGCGCCCACGACCGGCCGGGGCGGCACGGCTCCCGGGCACGGGCCGGAGCACCCCTGCCCGTTCCGTGACTCCGCGGCGGCCCACCGCCTCCTGCCGGTACGGACCGTCTACGCCGAGCCGGGCGCCGCCGCCTCCGCGCGCGGCCGCCAGATCCTCGCCCGCTTCCCGCGGGCCGAGGTGATCGAGGTGGAGTCCCACTGGCGCATCCCCGGGCTGCACGGCAACGAGGGGAACGTCGAGCGCTGGGTGCGGGTCAAGGGGGAGACACTGGTCCTGGGCGAGAAGAAGACACTGACGACGCGGCCCAACGGGCGGTCCGCCGACTGGATCGGCCCCGGCGCCTCCAACGGGTGCGCGATGGCCTGCGCGTACTGCTACGTGCCCCGGCGCAAGGGATACGCCAACCCCATCACCGTCTTCACCAACATCGACGGCATCATCGCCCACCTGGCACGGCACATCGCACGGCAGGGCCGGAAACGGGAGCCCAACCAGTGCGACGCGTCGGCCTGGGTCTACGACATCGGGGAGAACGGCGACTGTTCGGTGGACGCGCTCGTCAGCGACAACACCGCGGATCTCGTCCGCGCCTTCCGCCAGTGGCCCACGGCCAAGGCGTCGTTCGCCACCAAGTTCGTCAACCCCGACCTGCTGGCCCTGGACCCGCGGGGCCGCACGCGCATCCGCTTCTCGCTGATGCCCTCGGCGGACTCGATCCTGCTGGACCTGCGGACCTCCCCGGTCGGGGACCGGATCGCCGCCGCGGCGGACTTCCTGGACGCGGGATACGAAGTCCACTTCAACCTCTCCCCCGTGGTGGTGCGCCCGGGCTGGCAGGAAGCCTGGACCGAACTGCTACGGCATCTCGACGACGCCCTGCCTGACAGGGTCAAGCGGCAGGCGGCCGCCGAAGTGATCATGCTCACGCACAACCGGGAGCTGCACGAGGTCAATCTCGGGTGGCACCCCCGCGCCGAGGAAGTGCTGTGGCAGCCCGCCCTGCAAGAGGGCAAACGCTCGGAGAACGGCGCGCTGAACGTCCGCTACGCCACTGGTGTCAAAGCGGAGGCCGTGCGGACCCTGCGGGACCTCCTGACGTCCCACGTCCCCTGGCTGCGCATCCGGTACGCCTTCTGAGGCATTCGGATGGCGCGGCCACATCACCGGCCCGATCGTGGGTACCCCCGCAGAGGAGGTTCTGATGTTCGAGGCATCCGATATCCGCGAGTGGCGAGGTCATGACGTCGTCGACCCCAAGGGGCACAAGATCGGCGTCCTGGAGTCGGTCTATGTGGACACAGCCACCGACCAGCCGTTCTTCGCCACGGTGACCGTGGGCATGCCCACCCGTCGCCGCCTGGTGTTCGTGCCGCTCCCCGGTGCGACGGTCGGTCCCGGCTACCTGAAGGTCACCCACAGCAAGGACCAGGTCAAGAAGGCCCCGGCGATCGAAACCGACGGGGAACTGCCCGTCGCCGAGGAGCCGGACGTCTTCGCCCACTACGAGCTGACCTATACCCCGGGGGCCGGCGGCGAGCGGCGCCTGGCCCGCCGTTGACGCACAGAAGAACGCCGGGAGACCCGATGAGTGTGTTCCTGTTCCTGATCCTCGTGGCCGTCGTCCTGGGCATCATCGGATTCGTCGTCCACGGTCTGCTCTACCTCCTGATCATCGGCGCCGTCGTACTCGTCCTGGACCTCGTCTACGCGGCGGTGCACTTCCGCCGAGGAGGCAGGAGCCACCGCGTGGTCCGCTGACCGTCCGAGGCGACCCCGCAGCCGACCCGCCCGGGGGCGTCGCCCCTCGGCGGACCCGGTCACGGGGGCGTCCGGGCCGGTCAGCCGCCGGACGGATCCGCGACCGGCTGCTCCGTCCGGCGCTCGTCGGGCCGCTGCATCTCCGGCGACCACGTGGCCCACTCCTCCTACCGCGTCATGCCGATCTCCATGGCCACCGGGCAGGCGGCGGGCGTCTGCGCGGCCCTGGCCGCGACCCAGGGGCGACAGCCGCGGGACGTCCCGGTGAACGCGGTCCAGCGGGAGCTGCGCGCCCAGGGCGCCAGTCCGCGCTGAACTGCCGTTCACCCGGACGGATCAATCTCGGCGCCGGATCGGGGCCCGGGCGCATGACCGGGCGACCGCCGGTGAGACATCGGGCATGGACGAACACGCACCGGGCGGCCCGCTGCCGGCTCCGCGCCGCCCGACCGGATCCGACGTCGTGTTCACGGCGGACTTCGCTTCGCAGACGCAGTGGGTCGCGGGCCGCTCGTGGGCCTACCCGGACGGCGGCCCGGTCAATCCGGGCGACGACAAACTGGACTACCTGGTGCCCGACGCCGACCACAGCCGCTCCGGGGTCTTCCGGGCGACGCGCCGGCCGGACGGCAGATGGAACACGGGGCTGCTGACCACCGAGGGGAGCGAGGAGGGGTTCACGGTCCGGCCCGGGGACGTGCTGGAGGCCCGCGTCCGGCTCCCCCTGGAGATCGGCGCCTGGCCGGCCATCTGGACCTGGCGGGACGGCGACCAGGAGATCGACGTCTTCGAATACCACCCGGACCACCCGGACCTGCTGGAACTGACCAACCATGTGCGCGGCGCCGAGCGCTATGTGCACGACGACGCCGTGGGCCCCGGCGCCTGGGTGGACCTGCGCACCGACTTCGGGCGCCGTTCGGTCGTCTGGTGGCTGAACGGCACGCGGGTGTTCTCGGACGGGCGGGGCGTGGGCCGCGCCTGGCACGCCTACCTCATCGTCAACCTCTCGGTGAGCGCGGGGCGTTACCACCCGCCGCCCGATCCCGGCACGACCGAGATGAGCTTCGAGGTGAGCAGTCTCGTCGTACGGCGTCCCGGCGCGGGCGGCGGAGCAGACAGCGGTGAGCACAGCGGGACCGCCACCGTGGGCGGCCCCGCCGAGTGACACCGCGCCGTCCGGCGTGGTGCGTCCTCCCTACCGGTCGGAGCCGGTCTCCTCTCCCGGCCGGCGCTCCCCGGGCCGGTCCTCGGCGCGCACGCCTCGCAGCGGCTCGCCGGCCGCTGTGCCCTCGTCGGGCTGGTAGCCCTCCTTGGCACTGGCCGTGCCCGGAATCGTGCGGTCGCGGGCCTGGCTCTCGCTGCCCGAGTGCGCTCCGGGCTCCTCCTCGTCGCGGGCCCGGGCGAACCGCTCGGCGGGCTCGTCACTGTGTCCCGTCATGGCCGTCCTCCGATCCGTTCGTCGGCACGGCCGGGTTCCCCCGCCGCACCCCTTCACGCCCTGTTCACCCCTCGGGATGAGGGGACCGCGCTCCAGAGGGCAGCCACCCCGCTCCGCCCACGACCGCCGGGCTCCGCCGCCCGGGCCGCGTCAACCGGGAACGACGAGGGCTGCTTGCGCCGGGGGGCGTCATGCGGGACTGTTGCCATAAGACATCTGTTTTCCGTCGCAGAGAGGTGGTGGGGCGCGTCCCGGACGGCGCCCCCGCGTGTGCTCGGTTCCAGCGGCTCCCCCGTCGATCCTCAGTGCGTCGCGGCCGGCCCCGGTGCGGCCTGGGCGCATGCCCCGTACCCGGTGCTCGTCGCCGACCGGGACGGCGCCCTGGTCGAACTGAACCGCGCGGCCCGGCAGTTGTGGTCCGACGCCGCCCGCGGGGACAAGCTCCGCGACACCGTGCCGTCCTGGCTGGCGGAGGCGCACGGACGGTTCACGGACGGGGCGTCCGGTGCCACGGTCCTGACGTCCGGCGCCGTCGCGGACCGGTTCTTCGAGGCACACCCGACCCCGACGGACGAGGGCGACGTGGTGTGGTGGCTCGTCGACGACACCGACCGCCGGCTGGCGGAGGCCACCCTGGCCGGGACACGCCGACGCACCGCCCTCCTGGCCGACGTCTCCAGCCAGCTGCTGTCGACGCTGAACCTGACCCGGTGCCTGGAGGCCACGGCCCGCATGGCCACCGATCACCTCGCCGAGGCGGCGGTGCTCGTCGCCCCTCCGCAGGGCCGCCGGCACCCGCTCACGTACGCCTTCCGCGGTGGGCCGGTGACCCGGGTGACCGCGTCGGTCGATGTGTGCGACCTCCCCGGTCTGGCCGAGGCCCTGCAAGGGTTCCCGCCGGTACCCGCGCGCTGGATCGACCCGGCCCGCCTGCCCGGCTGGTCGCGTCCGGCGGGTTTCCGGGAGCCGGTGGGCTCCGTCATCGTCGCCCCGCTGCCCGGGCACGGCGTGTCCGCCGGTGCGCTGGTCCTCCTCCGCTCCAGCGGTGAACAGGCGTTCAGCGACGACGACGAACTCTTCGCGCGGCTCTTCGCAGCCCGGGCCGGGGCCGCGCTGTCGGCCGCCCGTCTGTACACGGAACAGTCCTCGATCACCGCCACGCTGATGCGGGAGCTGCTGCCGCCACGGCTGGAGAGCGTGCACGGGGTGGAGTACGCGGGCGCCTACCGCCCGGCGCGGGACAACGAACACATCGGGGGCGACTTCTACGACGTCCATCCCGGCGCGGGCCCCGCCGAGGAGAGCCTGGTCACGCTCGGGGACGTGGCGGGCAAGGGCCTGGACGCGGCGGTGCTGACCGGCAAGATCCGCAACACGCTGCACGCGCTGCTGCCGCTGGCCACCGACCACGTCCGCATGCTGACCCTGCTCAACAAGGCGTTGCTGTCCTCCCCCCACACCCGGTTCGCCACCCTGGTCCTGGCGTCCGTCCGCCGGCGCGGCAGTGAGGTGGAGCTACGGCTCACGAGCGCGGGGCACCTCCCCCCGCTGATCGTCCGTGCCGACGGCAGCGTCGAGGAGGCCGCCACGCGCGGATCGCTCATCGGCGCCCTCCCGAAGGTCACCGCCGCCACCGCCCGGGTGACGCTGCACCCCGGGGAGACCTGTCTGCTGTACACCGACGGCGTCACCGAAGCCCGCGGCGGTCCCCTGGGGGACGAGCTGTTCGGCGAGCACCGGCTCAAGCGGGTCCTCGCGGAGTGCGCGGGGCTGCCGGCCGAGGCGGTGGTCGAGCGGGTCCAGATGCTGACCGCCCAGTGGCTGGGGCCGGGCAGCCACGACGACATCGCCACCGTGGCCATCGGCGCGCCCCGCGCGACGGACCGGACGGTGGCGGACGACCGGGGTCGCGCCCGTTCCACGACCTACCGGGGCAGTCCGTGACCGCTCCCCCGGCGACGACGCTCGCCCTGGTGGACGCGTTGTGGCAGGCCGTGGTCCACGGCGACGAGCACGGGGCGGTCGACGTCGTCCGCCGTGCCCGGGCCGACGGCGTCGGCGAGGAGACGCTGCTGCTGGACGTGATCGCCGCGGTCCAGGAGAGGGTGGGCAGGGAGTGGGTCGCCGACCGCCTCACCGTGGCGCAGGAGCATGCCGCGACCGCGCTCAACGAACGGGTGATCAGCGGCCTCACGCACGACAGGCACCGCGGGACCGGTGCGGGCGGGACGCCCCGGGGGCGTGTCACGGTCAGTTGTGTCGACGGTGAGTGGCACGCCCTTCCGGCACGTCTGCTCGCCGAGGTGCTGCGCCTGCGGGGCTGGCGCGTGGACTACCTCGGTGCCCAGACCCCCACCCACCACCTCGTCTCGCACCTGCACAGCACCGGGTCCGAGGCAGTGCTGCTGTCCGGCTCCCTCGCCACGCGCCTGCCCGCCGCGCACGCCGCCGTCACCGCCTGCCAGGCCATAGGCGTCCCGGTCATGGCCGGCGGGCGGGCCTTCGGGCCGGACGGCCGCTACGCCCACGCGCTGGGCGCCGACAGATGGGCGCCCGACGCCCGGGCCGCGGCGGCCGTACTCGCCGAGGGCCTGCCCGCGCCGGACCCGGCGGCGGCCCGGCAGGTGGTGGACGACCTGCCCCATCTGGCCGACCAGGAGTACACGTTCGTCGCCCGGTCCCGCGTCCCTCTCGTCAGGCAGACCATGACAGCCCTGGAGGACCTCTTCCCGCCCCTGCGCGCCTACGGTGACGAGCAGCGCGAGCGGACCGCCGAGGACCTCTCCCACATCGTGGACTTCCTGGCCACCGCCCTGTACGTCGACGACCCGGCGCTCTTCACGACGTTCCTGGACTGGACCGCACGCGTCCTTGAGGCGCGGGGCGTGCCGGCCCGCTCCGTGGTCGCCGCACTCGGTGCCCTGGGACACCAACTGCGCGACTTCCCCCGCTCCTTGCACCTGCTCCGGCGCGGCACCGCCGCCCTGACCGACCGTCCCGTCTCCACGGCGAATACTTGTCGGTAGGCAACTTATGATCGGGGCTGGGTAGGAGAACCACGCAATGCCTGGCGGCACCGCGCCGCGCGGGCCACCGACCGACGGCGCACGGGGACTACGCGATGCAGTGGGAACGCAGGGCTACCGTGAGGCTGACCTGCCATGACCGAGTCTTCGAGATCACGGTGCGCGGCGAGATCGACTACGAGGAGAGCGATCTGCTGCAGGCCGCCTGGGCCGAGGCCGACGACTCGGCGCGCCCCGTGACCCTGGTGGACATCTCCCAGGTCACCTTCGCCGACAGCGGACTGCTCAACGCCCTCCTCGACGCCTGGCGCCGCCACCGGGAGACGAACCGCGCGCTGCTCCTGCTCGGCCCCCTCCATCCGACGGTCGAGCGGCTGTTCGCCCTCACCGGCACCCGGGAGCACTTCACCTTCACCGATTCCCGCGCCAGGGCCCTGCGCGCGGACGGCGCGCCGTGAGGCTAGCGGGGGGAGCGGCCGGTGCGGGTGTCGTCCGGGTCGTCGGCCAGGGCGATTCGGGCGGTGACGCGCTTGCCCACCGTGTCCCTCTGCACCTCGAAGCCCTGGACGACCGCCATCACGATCTCCAGTCCGTGCTGCCCGACCCGGCCCGGGTCGGCCGGCCGCGCCATCGGCAGCGTCGGATCACCGTCCCACACGACCACCTCGACGAGTCCGCCGACGAGGCGTAGTTCCAGCAGCACCGGACCCGGCGCGTACTTGCGTGCGTTGGTCACGAGCTCGCTGACCACCAGCCGGGTCAGGTCCATCGCCCGGTCCGACACCGGCAACCCGTACTCGCGCTGCACCCGGGCGAGGAAGTCGGCCGCGTGGCGACGTGCCTCGGCGATGCAGCCACCCTGGCCGTCCAGCGGGACGATCTCGTGCATCGGTTCGGGACCGGTCACACCGTCACCACCGGGTCCCGATGTGACCGGGTCCATACGCGTTCCCCCGTTCATGGGCCCACGTCTACCCGCCGGTGGCCCGGACATGCCCGGCGCCGCTCAAGGGTATCCGGTCGCGCCGGCGCGACGGCCACCCGGCAGCCGTCGGCCCGGACAGGCTCGGCGGCGTTCGGGGTATCCGTGAACGGAGAGGAAGAAGAGTGTGAGGAACGAGAGTGGCAGTTGCCGTTTGACAACTATAGCCACGAGGCAACAAAGTAACCGTGTCGGACGGGCACGGGGAAGGATCTGTGATGTTCCGGTGGACGCGGGCCGCTGCCTGTCCCGGCCGCCGGCGCCCCATGGCGCCGACGGGCCCGGTAGGGCGCCCGGCGCATCAGGCGGTCCGGCTTCCGGACCCCTCGGCGTCGTCGTGTATCTGCATGGCCGCAGCGGCGCAGAACGCCTCCAGCCCTTCCAGGAGCGCGGCCCGCTTGGCGGCGGGCATCAGTGTCAGGACTTCCTGCAGCTCCCTCTCCCTGCGCGCCCGCAGGTCGTCGAGGAAGGCTCGCCCCCGGCTGCTCAGGTACAACCGCACCTCTCGCCGGTCGGTGGCGCTGACCACGCGGTCGACGAAACCGGCGGCCTGCAACCGGTCGCACAGCCGGCTGGTGGACGGCGGGGTGGACGCCAGGGAATCGGCCAGGGTGCGCAGGTTGATGCCCTCGTGGTGCTCCAGGATGAGCAGCACGCGCAGCTGCGACGCGGAGGCGGGCGCGGTGGAGGCACGACCCCAGAGCACTTCCAGCAGCTCACCGGCCGTGGAGGTCACCCGGGCGACCTCATCGGGCTGTGGCTGGTGTCGGAAGGCGCTCACTGTCACACTCTCGCAGGCTTCGGGACGGTTGGCAGCCTACTAGGGACGCGGACAGATGACAGATGTCCCCCACGGCCGGCGCGCAGACATCGAGTGCCGCGTGCGACCGAGGTCCGACCGAAGGATTGGTGTTCTTTCCATCGTGAACAGATTTGTGGCCGCTGAACGCGCCCTGCGGACGGCGGCACCGCACGAGTTGCTCGACGCCCTGCGCCGTGTGCTCACCGAGGAGTACGCGGCCCGGTCCGCCGAGTTGTTCATGGCGGACTACGGAATGACGGTGCTCCAGCCGGTTCCCGTGCCGCCGCATGCGCTGGAGCCGCTGGCGGTCCACGGCAGCGCGGCCGGCCGCGCGTTCGGCGCTCAGGAGCCGTTCGTCGAGCCGGAGCCGGAGGGGCTGGCCCGGGTCCATCTGCCCGTGACCGTGCGCGGCGACCGGCTCGGCGTGTTGTCGGTGACCCTGCCGGAGGGCGCACTCACCCCCGACGGGCTGACGGAGCTGGCCGAGATCGCCGAAGTGCTCGCCCATGAGGTGGTCGTCGCCGGGCGCGACACCGACCTGTACCTGCGGGCGCGCCGCAAGGACCGGCTCACCCTGGCCGCCGAGATGCAGTGGCAGCTGCTGCCCGGCGCGTCGTGCGCCCGCCCCGAGTACGAGCTGGGCGCCCAGCTGGAGCCCGCTTACGGGATCTTCGGTGACAACTTCGACTGGTCCGCGACCGCCGACCACCTCATGCTGTACGTCACCAACGGGATGGGCGAGGGGATAGAGGCCTCCCTGCTCACGAACCTGGCCATCAACGCCCTGCGCAACGCCCGGCGGGCCGGCATTTCCCTCGCGGACCAGGCGGCTCTGGCCGATCAGGCGGTCTACGCCCACTACCGTGGCCGCTGCTACCTGTCGGTGCTGATGTTCGACTTCGAGCTGGCCACCGGACGCGTGACGGTGGTGGACGCCGGATCCCCGCAGATGCTGCGTCTGCGGGGCGGGACCGTGGAGCGGGTCGTCTTCGACGCCCAGCTGCCGCTCGGCATGTTCGAGGAGACCGACTACGTGGCCCAGGAGTTCCACGTGCGGCCGGGCGACCGGCTGGTCTTCGTCAGCGACGGGGTCTACGCCGTCGCCGATGCCCAGGGCGAGGCGTACGGGGACACCGCGCTGGCACGGGCGATCCAGTCGACGCGCCTGCTGCCCGCCGCCGACGTTCCCCGCGCCATCCTGCGGGAACTGTCCGGCCACCGCGGCCGGCCCGCCCCGGACGACGACGCCCTGATCGTGTGCCTGGACTGGCACGGACGCTGACGCGGCGGTCCGGACTCGCGAGCGACGCCCCCGCCCGGCACCGCCCCGGCCGGTCACTCCGCCTCGGCGCCCCGCACCGGCGCTCCCCCGTCCAGTACCGCCCGCAGCGCCCGCAGGCCCTGCGTCAGCGCCGCCCGGTCGTCCGGCCCCATGCGCCGGAGGGCCGTGGCCAGTGCCCGTGCCCGGCGTCGCGCCACGTCTCCGAGGACGCGCCGCGCGTGCGCCGTGAGCTCCAGGCGCACCTCACGGCGATCGCGGGAACGCGGCGAACGCTCCAGCAGGCCGGCCGCCTCCAGCCGGTCGCAGAGCCGACTGGCCGTGGGGAGCCCGATGCCCAGCCGCTCCGCGAGGGCGGTGAGATTCAGACCCGGCGCCGCCTCCAGGGCCCGCAGCGCCCGGAGTTGATGGGGCGACAGGGGTAAGTCCACGTCCTGGGCCGCCGACGACCACAGGGTCGCCAGGAGCTCCACGGCATCGCCCATCCCCAGCGCGGCGGCCACCACGCCGTCGGCCAGGTCCGTCCGATCGTCCCCGGCGCCGCCGAGCCGCGTCACGAGCGGGCCGCCTTCCACGTGTCCGGGCCATGCCGATGCCTCCTCACCTCGCGTGGGTACCCGACGCAGCCGGCCGAAACCGGGACACGCGGCGGGTACCGCTCACGCCTTGCTGCGGACGGCCCCGGTGACCGCTCACGCCTCCCTGTGCGCGGTCCGGGTACCGCCACCGCACGGCGGGACCGGTGACCGACGACGCCGGGGCGAGGGCCGGGCGGACGTCACGGACGCGGCTCGGACGGGAGCTCCACGGGGTAGGGCTCGCTGAAGTCCGCCGACCTGCTCACCTTCTCCCAGGCGGTCGCCTCCGCGATCTGGCGGCGTGAGTAGTCCAGCGCCATGGTCACGGCGTTCACGCCGAGGGGGAGGTGGCTGGGGATCTGCTCGCGTCCCACGGTCCGCACGACGATCTCGGCCGCGCGGCGGGGGTCACCGGCCGCACCGTCCGTGCTCTGCCGCACTCGCCGGTTCATCTCGCCCACGGTCCGGTCGTAGGCCTCGGGGATGGCGTGGACGGTCATGGAGGAGCCGGCCCAGTCGGTGGCGAAGCCGCTCGGCTCGACCACCATGACCCGCACGCCGAACGGTGCGGTCTCGGTGGCCAGCACGCGGCTGAAGCCGTCGACCGCGAACTTGGCCGCCTGGTAGGAGGCGATGCCCGGCGAGCCGCCGACCCGGCCGCCGATCGAGGAGAACTGCACGACGGTGCCCGATCCCTGTCGGCGCAGGGTGGGGAGCGCGGCCTTCGTGACGTTGTAGACGCCCCAGAAGTTCGTCTCGAACTGGGCGCGGAAGTCGTCGTCGTCCGCCGTCTCGATGGGCGACACGTTCGCGTAGCCCGCGTTGTTCACGAGGACGTCGATGCGTCCGAAGCGCTCGACCGCCGCGTCGACGGCCGCGCGGGCCGCGTCGGGGCTGGTGACGTCCAGAGCGAGGGGGAGGACGCGGTCGCCGTACTCATGGAACGCCTCCGCGAGCGCCTCGGGGCGGCGGGCGGTGGCGACGACCTGATGACCGGCCTCCAGGGCGGCGGTGACCAGGGCGCGGCCGAGGCCGCGCGACGAACCGGTGATGAACCAGACCTGCGGGTGCTGTGTACTCATGGCTTTAGTACAACACCGTTTTCTTAATAACGCAACACCGTTCTGCTACTGGTTCCTATGATGTCCTCCATGAGTGAGCTTGCCTTTCAGCGTGCGCGCAGTGCCGAGGCCAAACAGGCCCGGGAACAGGCGATCCTGGACGCGGCCCGCGCGCTCGGCGGTCGGCACGGAGTGAGGGACGTCACCCTCACCGACATCGCGGCGGCCGTGGGCATGCACAAGTCGGCGTTGCTGCGCTACTTCGAGACGAGGGAGCAGATCTTCCTCGCACTGACCGCGGAGGGGTGGCGGCAGTGGTCCGCCGACCTGTGCGGCGACCTCGCGGGCCGGTCGCGGGCCACACCCGCCGAGGTCGCCGAGGTCATCGCCGGCACGCTCGCGGCGCGCCCCATGTTCTGCGACCTGCTCGCCCAGGCGCCCCTGAACCTGGAACGGAACGTGTCGACCGAGTCGGTGCGGTCCTTCAAGCTGGTGACGCTCGGGGAGGTCGAACGGATCGGCGGCGAGCTGCACCGGTTGCTCGGACTGACCGAACTGCAGGCCGTCGACACGGTCGCCGCGGCGACCAGCATGGCCGGAGCGCTGTGGCAGATGGCCAGCCCGGGGCCGCGCCTGCGAGAGCTGTACGCGAGCGATCCCCGGCTGAGCCACGCCGTCGTCGAGGTGGAACCCCGCCTCACCCGCGTCCTCACCGCCTACCTCACCGGGCTCGGCATGGAGTCCCCTGCGGCCGGCTGACCGGGCGCCGCGCCCGGCGCACGGCGCCCGGGCGGTCAGCCGGCGAGAGTCCGGCGCAGGGCGGCCAGCCCGTCGGCGTAGATGCCGTGGAAGAGGTCGACGGCCTCCCGGTCCGGCACCCCGACGGGGGTGAAGGTGCCGGACCACTCGACGCGGGCGCCGTGGCCGTCGGGCGTTTCGCGCACGGTGAGGGTGGACCGGTAGTCGGTGACCGGGAAGGGGGCCCGGACGATGGAGTAGGTGTAGGTGCGCGCCTTGTCGTCGAACGCCTCCAGCCGTTCGACGATGACGCCGCCCTCCTCGTTCGTCAGGGTGCGCACCCGGCCGCCCTCGCTCAGTTCGCTGCCGGGGATGTACGGCAGCCAGTCGGGCAGCGAGTCGAAGCCGCCGATGAGTCGCCACACCCGGTCGGCGGGCACGGGGACGTCGAGGGACGCGGTGGTGGTGGCCATGGGTTCCTCCTGTGGATCGGGATGCGGTTCGGGAGGCGATCAGGCGGGCACCGGCGCGTTCCCGGCGATCAGGCCCTCCTCGCGCAGCGCCGCCCAGAACGCGGCCGGGACCGTCTCGGCGAGCGCGGCGACGTCCTCGGCGACGCGGCTGGGGCGGGTGGCGCCGGGGATGGCCGCGGCGGTCGCCGGGTGGGCGAGGGAGAACTGCAGCGCGGCGGCCTTGATGCCGACGCCGTGCCGGGCGGCGAGCGCCTTGATCCGCTCGACCTTGGCCACGATCTCGGCGGGGGCCTGCTGGTACTCGAAGTGCGTGCCGCCCGCGAGGACTCCCGAGCTGTAGGGACCACCGACGACGATGTCGACGTTCCGCGCGGCCGCGGCGGGCAGCAGCCGCTGGAGGGCGCGCTCGTGGTCGAGGAGGGTGTAGCGGCCGGCGAGGAGGAACGCGTCCGGCCTGGGCTCGTCCAGGTCGAGGGTCACCTCCAGGGGTTCGACACGGTTGACGCCGAGGCCCCAGGCCTTGATGACGCCTTCGTCCCGCAGCCGGTCCAGGACCCGGAAGGCTCCGGTCCGGGCGGTCTCGTACCTGGCCAGCCACTCGTCGCCGTAGAAGTCCTGTGCGACGTCGTGCACCCAGACGATGTCGAGCCGGTCCGTCCGCAGACGCTTGAGGCTGTCCTCGATGGAACGCAGGGTGGCGTCGGCCGAGTAGTCGTTGACCATCTTGTTGGGGCGTCCGTGCTCGAACAGGCCGCCCTTCTCGCCCAGGTCGCGGGCGGCCGGGTCCTCGGCCTCGTCCAGGATGACGCGGCCCACCTTGGTGCTCAGGACGTAGGCGTCACGGGGCATGCCGGACAGCACCTCGCCCAGGCGGATCTCGCTGAGGCCCGCACCGTAGAACGGGGCGGTGTCGAAGTAGCGGATGCCGTGGTCCCAGGCGGCCTGGACGGTGGCCGCCGCCTCCTCGTCCGGGATGGCGCGGAACATGTTGCCCAGCGGGGCGGTGCCGAAGCCGAGACGTCCGGGAAGCAGGTTCTTGATGCTCATGGGGGGTCTTTCGGTGAGGGTCGTGACGGGTGCCGGGCGGGGTGTCCGGCGGTCGTCGTCCTTGTGTCACCGAGGCTAGGATCGAGGAGTTGAGACTGTCCAAGACGTAGTTGGACAGACTTGAGTCTCCAGAGGTCTTACATGCTCGATCTGCGCCAGCTCACCTACTTCGTCGCCGTCGCCGAGGCCGAACACGTCGGCCGGGCCGCGGAGGCCCTGCACATCTCCCAGTCGCCGCTCAGCCGGCAGATCGCCCAGCTGGAGCAGAAGCTCGGTCTGACGCTGTTCGAGCGCAGCCAGCAGCGGATCCGGCTCACCGCGGACGGCCGGGTCTTCCTCAGCGAGGCCCGTGCGCTGCTGCGGCACGCCGAGCGGCTGGAGAACCTCGGCCGGCGGCTGGGCCGGGGCGAGGAGGGCGGACTGTGCATCGGGTACGTCCCGCACGCCCTGCACACCGGCATCCTTCCCGGCGCGCTGCGCGCCCTCCAGCAGCGCAGCCCCGGCATCCACGTCGCCCTCTACCCCCTGAGCCCCGCCGAGCAGTTCGAGGGTCTGCGACAGCGGAGCCTGGACATCGCGCTCGTCCACGAGCCGCCCACCGACGACGACCCCGACCTGCGCTCCGCACTGCTGCTGGAGGACCCGCTGATGCTCGCGCTCCCCCACGGGCATCCGCTCGCCGCGCGGGAGGTCATCACCGCCGCCGATCTCGACGGGCAGCCCTGGATCGCCGTGGCGGACTCCCAGCATCCGGCCTGGCGCGACGTCTTCATCGCCGCCTGCGCGGCGTCCGGGTTCACGCCGGACGTGCGGCTGGACGCCGCCGAGCCGCAGACCGCCCTCGGACTCGTCGCCTCCGGACTGGGGCTCGCGCTGATCCAGAAGAGCCTGCTGCGAGGCGCCGGCGAGAGCATCACCGTACGGGAACTGCCTTGGCACGAGGCGTCGGTACGGCTCTGGGCGGCCTGGCACCTCACGGACCTCCGCCCGGTCGTGCCGTCGTTCCGCGAACTGGTCCTGAGTGCGGCCGGGACGGGGTGAGCGAGTCGGCGGGTCGGGTAGCAGGGTGGGGGTACGTGTGCCCGCGCCCGGCCCGGGAACCTGGTCCGACCGGGTGCGGCCCTGGTGAGAGGAGTCCCAGGTGACAGTGTCGACGTCGGCGGCGGGCGGTCGGGACAGCGGTGCTCAGGAGGCCGGGTACGAGCCTGATCCGCGCCGCTGGCGCGCCCTGTGGGTCACCTTGGTGGCGGGCTTCATGAGCCTGCTCGACGTGACGATCGTGGCGGTCGCCCTGCCCACCATCCAACGGGATCTGGGTGCCTCCCCGGCACAGGTGCAGTGGGTGGTCTCCGGATACGCCCTGACCTTCGCCCTCGCCCTCGTCACCGCCGGCCGTCTCGGCGACGCGCTGGACCGGCGCCGTATCTTCCTGCTGGCCCTCGGCGGGTTCGTGGTCTTCAGCGCGGTGTGCGGAGCGGCCCCCGGCATCATGCTGCTGGTGGTGGCCCGACTCGCCCAGGGCCTGGCGGCCGGCTTCATGGCCCCGCAGAACTCCGCGCTCATCCAGCAGATGTTCCGCGGCGCCGAACGCGGCCGGGCCTTCGGCTTCTTCGGTGCCACCGTCGGCATCTCCTCCGCCGCGGGCCCCCTCACCGGCGGTGTCATCCTCGCCCTCGCCTCCGGCGCCCAGGGCTGGCGGTGGATCTTCTACGTCAACGTCCCCATCGGCATCCTCGCCGTCCTCCTCGGCCGCCGCCTGCTGCCCCGCACCCGGCGCTCCGGGCGGGGCCGGGTGGACGTGCCCGGCGTCCTGCTCCTCGGTCTCGGCGTCCTCGCGCTCATGTACCCGCTGGTCCAGGCGGGATCCGGCGGTCTCGACCGACTGTGGTGGCTGTTCCCCGTCGGTGCGACGGTGCTCGTCGTCTTCGCCTGGTGGCAGCGCCGCCTGGTCGCCCGGCACGCCCAGCCGCTGCTCGATCCGCGCCTGTTCAGCACCGTGCGCGGTTACGCCATCGGCGCGGGCATCGGCACGCTGTACTTCATCGGCTTCAGCGGGGTCTGGCTGGTGTTCGCCCTGTTCTACCAGCACGGACTCGGCTTCTCCCCGCTGCGGTCCGGCCTCGCCGTGACTCCGTTCGCCCTCGGCTCGGCGAGCGCGGCCGTGGTGTCCGGGCGGCTGGTGGACAGGTTCGGCCGCCTGCTCACCGTGTGCGGCCTGACCGGCGTGATCGTCGGTCTGGGCGGCACCGCGCTGCTGCTCCGCTTCGTGCCCCTGCACATCGCCCCGTGGGTCGCCGCCCCGGTGCTGTTCCTCGGCGGTGTCGGCGGTGGCTTCGTGGTCGCCCCCAACATCACGATGACCTTGCGGGACGTGCCCGTGCGGATGGCGGGCGCGGCGGGCGGCGCCCTGCAGACCGGGCAGCGGCTGGGCGCCACGCTGGGGACAGCAGCCCTGCCCGGCCTCTTCTACCTGGTGCTCGGCAGGAGCCACGACTACCGGGGCGCCCTCGTGACCGCGCTGTGCGCCGCTCTCGTCGGGATGGCGGCGTCCCTGGCACTCGCGACGTTCGACTGGCAGCGCGACCGGCGGCTGCACCCCCCGCACCGCAAGTGCCCGGACGAGGTCGCCCACGACCCGGTACACGCCCGGCAGACCTGACCCGTGGGTTGCCGGCAGGTGGGTTGCGCGCTTCCCTGAAGGAAACCCGATTGTCAGTGGTGGCCGATACCGTTGCGTACGCAGCACACCCCTGCTGCCACCGAACGGCCCGCAGGGCCATCAGGGTGGTGCCGGGCCGTGTCGGGCGGCCGGCACGGCCCGGGTTGGCCATGCTGGGCCGGAGCGGCACCTAGTGGCGACAAGGAGCACCGCATGCCGACGGACCCGGTCGAACGATTCCTGGCGGCGCTGGACCCCCACCACCGGGAGGCCGTCGGCGCACAGCCGCGGGAGGAACAGGAACTTCTCGCGGCGGCCTGGGAACGGGAACTGGAAGCGGACGACGAGCTGGACACGCTCGACGAGCTGTCCCCGCCGGCGGCGGAGGCCGAGGCGGCCCGCCGCGTCCTGGAGCGCGGCGCCGACTAGAACGCTCAGCACCCGCGGCACCCGTCGCCCGGCACCCCGTCGGCTCGCGGAACTCGGCGCAATCCCCTACGGCCGGCCTCGCGCCCCCGGCGTTAGGGTCGGCCCCGTGACACTCTCCATCGAAGAACGAGAACAGTTCCTGGCGGAGCCTCACATCGGCGCGCTGTCGGTCGTCGAACGGCCGGACCGCGCCCCACTGACGGTTCCCATCTGGTACCAGTACACGCCGGGTGGCGAGCTGTGGGTGCGCACCGGGGCCGACTCCCGGAAGGCGAGGGCGATCCGCGCCGCGGGGCGCTTCAGCCTGATGGTGCAGCGCACCGAGCCCACCGTGCGCTATGTGTCGGTCGAGGGACCGGTCACCAGGACGGCCCCGGACGGTCACGAGCACTCCTGGGAGATGGCGGCGCGCTATCTGCCGCAGGAGAAGGTGGCGGGGTTCGTGGAGTACGACCGGGCCCGGCTCGGCGAGCACTTCCTCGTGTACATGCGGCCCGAACACTGGGTCTGCGCCGATCTGGGAGCCGTCTGACGGCACGGGCGCCGAGCCGGGCACCTCGCCCGCTCGGTGCCCCCGGTCAGTCCAGGCCCAGGCCCCGGCGGCCGGTGTCGTTGAGCTGGTCCAGGGTGAACCGGCCGGTCCAGGTACGTTCGTAGTGCTCCTCGGGGAAGTCGCCCGGACTGGACCCGGTGACGAACGCCTCCCGGACGGAGGCCGCGTACCTCTCGTTGCGGGGGCACCAGGGGGCGGCGGGGATGTACATGACATTGCCCCAGCCCTTCTGGTTCTCCACCGGGGCGACGCTGTGGACCATGTCGCAGTGCCACCAGACGGAGTCGCCGGCCCGGACGTCGGGGATGGGGGTCAGCGCCCGGTGGAGCACCGGGTGCCAGCGCTTGGTGACGGGGAAGACCTGGTTGGTGCGCACGCCGCACATGGAGTCCTCGGGGACGTCCGGCAGCAGGGGGCGCAGCAGCAGGTAGGCCATGATCTCCGGGATCGGCACGGTGTGCAGGACGCCCTGGTCGGCGTCCATGTCGGACAGCGCGGTCCACCCCTGGAAGGTGCGGAAGGCGGAGCACATGGTGGAGCCGGGGTACTGGGGGCCGGTGGTGCGGTGGGCCGCGTCCCAGGGGTCGTACTGTTCGGCGGTGCCGTCGAAGAGATGGCGGAAGGCCTGCTGGTACTCGCGCGTCATCCACAGATCGAGGGTGCCCGGGTCGCAGTGGGCGCCGAGGCCGGCGGAGTCGGTGCCCGGCGGGCGGCGGCGGATGCGGTCGGGGTAGAGCGCGTCGCGGTCGGGGTCGAACCACTGGGTGCCGTCGTCGGCCGTGTGCTTCCAGAACGAGTTCAGGAAGGACTGGACGGTGGCCATGCGCTCGGACTGGCGGGCCCGCATCTGAGCCTGGGACCAGTAGACGGGGTAGATCTCCGGCTTGGAGCCGACGCTGCCGAAGAAGTCGTCGCCGGGGCCGGTGTAGTTCTCGAAGAACTCGTTGCGCTCGACGTAGTCGACGATGTCGGCGTCCCAGGCCAGCGCCTGCTCGCGCGGGAAGTGGCCGCGTACGACGAGACAGCCGCGCTTCTTGAGCTTGGCCGTCTCGGCCGGCGTCACCGTTCCGCCGGCGATCGCGTCGTAGTCCAGGACGGGCCACACCTCCTCTCCGCGGGTCCGGTCGGCCTCGATCTCGGCGATACGGGCCTCGATGCGCTGCTCGACGGCCGCGAACACCTCCTGCACGCTGCGTCCGGAGGCTTCGATGCGGGCACGCAGAGCAGGCTTGATCTCACGGATGGCGGCGGCGAGGTCGGCCGGGGTCTCCTCCCAGTGCGGCAGGGCGGCGGGACGGTGCGGTTCAGCGGCGAGTGTCATCGCCCGGCTCCTTTGGTCAGGACTCCTTACTAGAACGACGGTAAGCAGGTCCGCCATGTTCAGGCAAGAGTCCTTACTAGAATGGTCCGCATGACCCAGCCCAAGCCGTCACTGGAGATGCTGCGCGCGCTGACCGACGAGAACGTGCTGCGCGCGCTCATGGACCACCCGCGTCTGACCAGGGCGGAGATCTCCGCGCACACCGGGATCTCCAAGCCGACGATCTCCGACAGCGTCCAGCGCCTCACCGGGTCCGGCCTGGTCATCGACACCGGCGAACGCACCACCGGACGCGGGCGGGTCGGCTCCTACTACGCGCTCGCCCCGCGGCTCGGCGCCGCGCTGGTGGCGAGCATCACCCCGCACGGTGTGACGGCGGAGGCGGTCGACGCCCTCGGCCACGTGCACGGACAGGTCCGCACCGCTCTGGGGGCGAACGCCGGACCGGAGGCGGCGGCCGGTGCCCTCAGCGGGGCCGCCGGACAGCTGGCCGAGCGGATCACCGGCCCGCTGCGCCTCGCGGTGATCAGCGCCGCCGACCCGGTGGACCGCGATACGGGCCGGCTGGTGCACCTGCCCGACGCCCCCTTCCTCGTCGGCGACCTCGACCCGCCCGGCGTCCTCGCGGGCCGTGTGACGGGCCCCGTGCTGGTGGACAACGACGTCAACTGGGCCGCCCGCGCCGAACACCAGGCGGGCTGCGCCCGGGGTGTCGACGACTTCGTCCACCTCCATCTCGGCGAAGGACTCGGCTGCGCCGTGGTGAACGACGGCGTGGTCCGGCGTGGGCACAGGGGCCTGGTCGGGGAGATCGCGCACCTGTGCACCTACGGCCCGGACGGCGAGGCCATGGCCTTCACCGAGGTGTTCGCCGCCCTCGGCCTGCGTCTGCCCTCCTCCACCGCCATCGACGTCCCTGCCCTCCGCGCACTCCTGGCCGGGCACGACGAACGAGCCCAGCGGATCCGCGCCGCGCTGGCCCGGGCCGTCTGCGGCGTACTGTCCGCGGCCGTCTCCCTGGCCGATCCGCGGATGATCGTCATCGGCGGTGCCTGGGGACCGGATCCGGCCATGATCACGGCCGTCGAGAAGCACTTCCAGCGCACACCGCGCCCCGTACCCGTCACCGCGGCCACGCTGTCCTCGCCCGAACTGTCCGGAGCCCGCGACCGCGCCGTGGAAGAACTCCGCACGCTCATCGTCCGGTCGGCACGCCCCGCACCGGAGTAGGCCGCCTGCCGGTGGGCGATCCCGCGGTGCCGACCGCTGCTCGGTGGTCCCTTCCCCGCCTGGTGAGTCCCCAGGGCTTGAGGACCGAGATCGCCGTCATGAAGACGTAGGCGCACAGTGACACGATCGGGCCGGGCAGGAGGTCGCCGGGGCCGGGCGGTGGTCCGCCGTCCGTCATGCCGACGAGCGTGGAGTGCACACCCGGGCGCAGCGCGAACGCCGTGGCGGCGGTCGTGGCGAGCGTCAGCCAGAACTTCGTGAGGACCCACCGGTGCCGGGCCAGTCCCCACCGGGTGCCCACGGACAGCAGTACACCGCTGAGAAGGGTCAGGAGCGCGCAGGGAAGCAGCAGCCAGTCCGCGAAGACCCTCATGGCGCGGACGGACGCCTCGGCGGTCACCGCCGATCCGGTCGTGGTGGCGGTGACCGCGAGGGCGAGCAGCCCGAGCGTGAGCCCGAGCCAGCTCGCGGAGACGGCCACATGGACGACGAGGGAGGCCCGGCGCGCGGGTCGGCTCAACTTCATGTCCGACACGGTGCCGGGGAAACCCGTCCGTGGCGTCCGGCGCGGGGAGCAAGGCGGTGTACTCGACGCGGAGTACACCGCCCGCCCGGTGCCCGGGTGGTACGGCGCTCAGGGCGCCCAGGGCGCCTCGACGGACCAGGTGGTGTCCTCGGTGAAGGTGCTCGGGTTGTCCCAGGCGTGGGTCCCGCCCGACTGGGCCAGCCACAGTTCGGAGTTGATGTGCCGCAGGTACTGACCGGGGAAGTTCGCCGCCGACAGCCGGATGCCGCCCTCGCCCTGGACCGGGCACCAGGTCGCGTCGGCCTTGTACAGGGCTGAGTCGTCTCCCGCCTCGCGACGGATCCGGAAGTCGCGGTGGCGCAGGTACTCACCGGGGTGGTTGCGGGACTCGAAGGAGTAGCAGAGCCTGTTCGCCAGGCCGGGCCTCACCTTCCAGGTGGCGTCCTGCTTCAGCAGGTCGCTGCTGCCGGAATCGACCACCTCCGTGTAGCCGAGGCCGTCGTAGTGACGGATGTAACGGTCGGTGTGGCCGGGTGTCGTGACGCGGATCGACACGTACTGCTCCAGAGGCAGCTCCACCGGCGGGCCGAGGGTGCGGGAGGCGACGATGAGCGCCTGGTTGGCCGCGCGGACCCGGGACTCGTCGACCTTGACGACCCGGCGGTCGTAGGTCATCAGCCCGTTGGTCTCGTTCTCGACGTCGGTGATCTGGGTGTAGACGGACGCCGAGAGACCGCCGGCGGGCATGGCGTTCTCCCGGATGGCGTCGAGCAGGCCCACGAACCGGTCGTCGAGCGCGGGCAGGCTCGGCTGGTCCTCATAGCTGAAACCGCCGCCCGGGTACCACTCGTGGCCGGACACCCGGTAGCCGAGGCCGCCGTACTCCCCCAGCACCGAGGCGCGCACCGGTTCCGTCGGCGTGTTGCCCGGCCCGACGTAGTTGTGGTTGTCGACCACGTCACCGTTGCCGCCGTCCTGGGCGCCGCAGCAGTTGACGCCACTCATGTTGTCCACCAGGCGCGAGGGGTCGTACGCCTTGACCATGTCCGCGATGCGGGCCTGGTCGTACTGGCCCCAGCCCTCGTTCTGGTCGACCCATTGGATGAGCGCGGGCGAGCTGCGGTGCTGGTCGATGACGGCCCGGTACTCGCTCTCCCACTGGGTGCGGGCCGCGCCGTCCGGGGCCTTGCCGCTGTCCATGGACGGCATGTCCTGCCACACCAGCAGCCCGAGCCGGTCCGCCCAGTAGAACCAGCGTTGCGGTTCGACCTTGATGTGCTTGCGGACCATGTTGAACCCGAGGTCCTTGTGCTTCTGCAGGTCGTACCTGAGCGCCGCGTCGGTGGGGGCGGTGTAGATGCCGTCCGGCCAGTAGCCCTGGTCGAGGGTGCCGGTCTGGAAGACGAACCTCCCGTTCAGGACCGGTCGGCGGACGCCGTTCACGTCCTTCACCGCGATCGAGCGCATGCCGGCGTAACCACCGACCTGGTCACCGCCCGGGCTCCCGGTCAGCCGGGCGGTGACGTCGTACAGGAACGGGTCGTCCGGCGACCACAGGCGGGCGTTCGGCACGGGCACGGAGAACTCGGTGCCCACCGTGCCCGTGGCACTCGCGACCGGGGTACCGCCGCTGGAGACGGTGACCCTGACCCTGGCACCGGAGGCTCCGGCGGCGCGTACGGTCACGCGGAGCGTGCTGTCCTCCAGGTGCGGGACCAGGTCCAGGCGGGTGATGTGCGCCGCCGCGGTCGGCTCCAGCCAGACGGTCTGCCAGATGCCGGACGAGGCGGTGTAGACGATGCTCCGGCCGGCGTGCGGGGTGACGTCCTGGATGCGCTGCTTGCCGATGGCCTGACCGCCGGTCTCCGTCGGGTCGTACACGGACACGACGATCGTGTTGGTCCCGCCGCTCCTCAGCAGGGGTGTGATGTCGTACGAGAAGGCGTCGTAGCCGCCGCGGTGCACGGCGCCCGCCTGCCGACCGTTGATCCAGACGGTCGTCTCCCAGTCGGAGGCACCGAAGTTGAGCTGGACGTGGCGGCCGCCCCAGCCGGCGGGCACGGTGAAGGTGCGCTTGTACCAGAGCCTGTCGCTTCCGGTGATCTTGCGCTGGATGCCGGAGAGCGCGGACTCGGGTGCGAACGGGACGCGGATCCGCTCACCGAACGTCGCGGGCTGTGCGGCGTCGCGGGCGGTGACGGCGAAGTCCCAGATGCCGTTCAGGTTGGCCCAGTCGGGCCGGGTGAGCTGCGGACGGGGGTACTCCGGCAGGGGGTGGTCCACCGGCACCTGATCGGTCCAGGGGGTGGACATCGGCGCCGGCTTCGGCGTCCAGGGCACGGCGGCTCGTGAGGGGGAGGCCCCCGCGGTGAGGAGGGTGGTGACGGCCAGCGTCGTCACCACGAGGGCGCTCAGGAGGTGCCGCAGGGGTCGTAAGGCCTGTCCAGGCCGGGCCGGCGGGAAGGCCCCGCGGGACGGGAGTCTCAGCACGGTGTCTGCTCCATGTCTGTTCCGGACGGGTCCGTGGTCAGCCGGTGTAGGTGTGCAGGGTCAGGCCGTACCGGCCGAGGATCTCGTTGACGGGCTGGAACCAGGTCTCGCCTCCGCCGGCGCAGTTGCCCCAGCCGCCGGAGGTGACGCCCTGCGCCTGGTCGCCGGTGATGAAGGAGCCCCCGGAGTCGCCGGGTTCGGCGCAGACACTCGTCTTCGTCAGCTGGTGCACCGCGCCCTGGCTGTAGTTGACGGTCTCGTCGGTCGCCAGCACCGTCCCGCAGTGCCAGTGCGACGTCGATCCCGACCGGCAGACGGAGGAGCCGACGGGCGCCACGGCCGAGCCGCGCACGAGCTGGTCGGGCACCGTGCCCCAGCCCAGCACCACCGGAACCGTCCACCAGCCGCTGCCCACGCTCACCCAGGCGTAGTCGTTGTCCGGGAACGACGAGCCCTGGAACGTGCCGATGTACGAGCCGTCCCAGCCGCTGACGCCGGCGCCGGGCGAGCCGCAGTGTCCGGCGGTCACGAAGCCGCCGTACACCGAGAACCCTATGGAGCAGCGGACGTTGCCCGTGTAGTAGGGGTCCCCGCCGACGGTTCCCGCGGCGAAGGTGCGCGGGGCCGCGGGGACGATGCGGACGGTGACGGGACCCGTCTTACGGGCCCGGGAGACGAAGTGTCGGACATCGTTGTCAGAGCGGTCCTGCCGCACGACGTCGACGACGACCGTGTCGGCCCTCGGATCGACGTGCCAGCCGCTGACCCCGGACGGGGCGGAGAGCCGGTCGAGGCGCGCCGTGACGGCGTCCAGTTCCCGGGCCGTGTGCGCGGCGGTACGGATCCCGGCGCCGGCCGCCTCGATGGCGCGGCGTGCTCCCGGCGAGGCATCCGGGGTGACGGCCACCGTCAGGCGCCCTTTCGCCGCGTCGAACCAGGAGCCCGCGTAGGCGTCCCCGGCCGCCCGGCGCAGCTTCCGATCGAGGGCGGCGGCGGACCGCTCGGCCGCGATCCGCGCCTCGGCCTGCTTCCGGGTGAGGCCGAGGTCGCGCTGCATGGCGATCAGGACTCCGTCGGACGCGAGCTCGGGGGACGCCTGGGCGGGGCCGGGTTCGGCGGCGGGGCCGGGTGGGGTGGTGGCGCCGCTCGCCGCCGCGGGGACCGCTCCGGCCGCGCCCGATCCGCCGAGGATCAGCAGCGCGGCCAGTACGGCATGCGTAAGTCTCGTGCGTCTCATGGGACTTGCCCTTCGTCGTTCCAGGGGTGGGGTGGAACAGCCGAGTTCTGAGAGCGCTCTCATGCGTGGCGGGGCAGAGCCTAGCCGCCCATTGGCGTCAGGTCCATGCCAATGCGGGACTCGGGTGGGGAGCGGCGATGTCGACGGCGGCGTCCGGGCGGCCGGCCAGGGCGGCGGCGTCGGACGGACGGGGGCGGTGAGCGGCGCCGGGCCGTGGTGAGCACGACGCCGGCCTGCGCGCGTGCCCCCGGCACGGGCGCAGGCCGCCGCCTCCTTGGCGGAGCCGCGTTACAGCGCGCGTTCCAGCCGGTCCGCCATCAGCTTCACGAACCGGGCCGGTTCCTTCGGCTGGCCGCCCTCGGCGAGCACCGCGAGGCCGTGCAGCAGCTCGGCGGTCTCGGCCAGCTCCGAGCGGTCCTCGCGCTCCTTGTACGCCTGGTTGAGCCCCTTCACCAGCTGGTGGTCCGGGTTGAGCTCCAGGATCCGCTTGGCGCGCGGCACCTCCTGGCCCATGGCGCGGTACATGTTCTCCAGGGCCGGCGTCAGGTCGTGCGCGTCGGAGACGACACAGGCCGGGGAGACGGTGAGCCGGGAGGACAGGCGCACCTCCTTGATGTCCTCGTCCAGCTGCTCCTTCATCCAGCCGAGCAGCCCGGCGTACTCCTCGGTCTGCTTCTCCCGCTCGTCGTCGGCCGTGTCCTCGTCCTCGGCGTCGAGATCGATCTGCCCCTTGGCGACGGACCGCAGCTTCTTGCCCTCGTACTCGCCGACGGCGTCGGCCCACACCTCGTCCACGGGGTCGGTGAGCAGCAGCACCTCGATGCCCCGTTCCCGGAACGCCTCCATGTGCGGGGAGTTCTCGATGCTCTGCCGAGACTCGCCGGTCAGGTAGTAGATGTCCTCCTGACCGTCCTTCATCCGCTCCACGTAACCCTTGAGCGTGGTCGGCTCGGTGTCGTGGTGGGTGCTCGCGAACGACGCGACGGCGAGGAGGGCGTCGCGGTTCTCCGGGTCGGTGACCAGTCCTTCCTTCAGGACGGTGCCGAACTCCCGCCAGAAGGTGGCGTACCGCTCCTGGTCCTTGGCCATCATCTCCTTGACCGTGGACAGGACCTTCTTCGTCAGCCGCCGCCGCATCATCTCGATGTGGCGGTCCTGCTGGAGGATCTCGCGGGAGACGTTGAGCGAGAGGTCGGCCGCGTCGACCACGCCCTTGACGAAGCGGAGGTACGGCGGCAGCAGCGCCTCGCAGTCGTCCATGATGAACACGCGCTTGACGTAGAGCTGCACGCCGCGCTTGAAGTCCCGCGTGAACAGGTCGTGCGGGGCGTGCTCGGGGAGGAACAGCAGGGCCTGGTACTCGAAGGTGCCCTCCGCCTGGAGCCGGATCGTCTCCAGCGGGTCGCGCCAGTCGTGCGCGATGTGCTTGTACAGCTCGTGGTACTCGTCCTCGGACACCTCGTCGCGGGGCCGCGCCCACAGCGCCTTCATGGAGTTGAGCGTCTCGGGTTCGGGTGCCTCGTCGCCCTCCCCGGCCGTGGCGGAGCGCTCGGGCACCATCCGGATGGGCCAGGTGATGAAGTCCGAGTACCGCTTGATGATCTCCCTGATCTTCCAGGGCGAGGTGTAGTCGTGGAGCTGGTTCTCCGGGTCGGCCGGCTTGAGGTGGAGCGTGACCGTGGTGCCCTGCGGCGCGTCGTCCACCCGCTCCAGCGTGTACGTGCCCTCGCCGCGCGACGTCCAGCGGGTGCCCTGGCTCTCGCCGGCGCGCCGGGTCAGCAGGGTGACCTCGTCGGCCACCATGAAGCCGGAGTAGAACCCGACGCCGAACTGGCCGATGAGTCCTTCCTCCCCGGCCGCGTCCTTGGCCTCGCGCAGCTCCCGCAGGAACTGCGCGGTGCCCGAGTTGGCGATCGTGCCGATGAGCCGGCCGACCTCGTCGTACGACATCCCGATGCCGTTGTCCCGCACGGTGAGCGTACGGGCGTCCTTGTCGATGTCGATCTCGATGTGGGGGTCGGACACGTCGGCGTCGAGCGAGTCGTCCCAGAGCTTCTCCAGGCGCAGCTTGTCCAACGCGTCCGACGCGTTGGAGACGAGCTCCCGCAGGAAGACGTCCTTGTTCGAGTAGACCGAGTGGATCATCAGCTGCAACAGCTGACGGGCCTCTACCTGGAACTCGAAGGTCTCGGTCGGCATGTTCGCGAACACCTCACAGGTCCTGTCGCCGGAACTGGTGGAGCCACTGTAAAACACCACGTCAGCGCGGTGGCCGGAAGAGCGGGCCGTGGCCGGATCCGCACCCTTCGCGTCCGCCTCCGCGCGGGCGCGCGCACCGCCGACGCGCTGCGTCGTCAGTTTCTCACGCTGCGGAACGACACCGCCGTACCAAGGCCGTTGCCGGAGCCGGCGCTCATAACCGGCGGTTCCCCGGGTACTCGGCGGGTCCAGGTCCGGACAACGGTCCGGGGCTGTCGCAGTCGAACGAACGACAACGGAGGCGCAGAGATGAGCACGGTCAAGGAAGCGGTGGAAGTCGACGTTCCGCTGCACACCGCCTACAACCAGTGGACGCAGTTCGAGGACTTCCCGAACTTCGTGGAAGGCGTCGAGGAGGTCAGGCAGCTGGACGACCGGCACAATCACTGGACCACGAAGATCGGCGGGGTACGGCGCGAGTTCGACACCGAGATCGTCGACCAGCTGCCCGACGAGCGCATCACCTGGCGCACCACCAGCGGTGACACCAGCCAGAAGGGCACCGTCCGCTTCGAGCGCCTGGACGACATGCACACCAAGGTCGAGCTGGTGATGGACATCGAGCCCAGCGGAGCGGTGGAGAAGGCCGCGGATCTGATCGGCACGATCGACCGGCGCGTCAAGGGAGACATGAAGCGGTTCAAGCAGTTCATCGAGGAGCAGGGCGGCGAGTCCGGTGCCTGGCGCGGCCGGATCCGGCCCGGAGACAGCGGTTCGTCCCTCTGATCCGGACGCAGCCGTGACGCATACGCCGCCGAGCACACGGGCTCGGCGGCCGTTTGCTGCCGCGCCGCGCACAGCGCGGTCCCGGCAGCGGTCGGCGTGGCCGGCGGAACCGGTCCGGTGACGGGGGGCGGGGCCGCCGAAGGAACGCGGCCCGCTTCGGCTCGCGCACTCCCGTCCCACAGCGCACGATAATCACAGGGGGCACTCGGACCACGGTCCGTGCTCCGGGCCGTGGGCGGCAGGAGGAGGTCGTCATGACCCGCGCCGACACCGTCGCCGCAGCCCGGACACCCGACACACTCCAGCCGGGCGGCGTCGAATCGGAGAACCACCCCTGGAGGATCCGGCTGGTCGAGCACCCGGAGCGCTTCGAGTCCTCGTTCTTCAGGGCCGCGAAACGCACGGCGCACAAGATCCTGGACGAGATCGACGACGCCGACCTGCCCTACGGGCCCCGGCCCGTGGCGCCCGCGCACTGGGAGATGCACCACGGGGGCAGCCTGTGGGTGAAGACGTCGAGCGGCTGGCGGATGTACCGTGCCCGCGCGGGCATCGAGTGGAGCATGCAGTTCTGTGCCGAGCCGTCCAAGATCGACCGGTTGCGGCAGGACGCGGCCACCCTCGTGGCGGCGTTCCCCGAGACGCTGTCCGCCCTGGCGGAACTGGGCTACGAGGAGGCCGAGGAGCTGCTGCGCACCCCGATCACGGACGCCGACGGTGTCGAGGCGTGGACCGACTCGCTGTTCAACGCCTGTGTGCCGATGAGCCGTGCGGATCACCAGGGAATCCTGCCCAAGGTGCCCGGTGAGCACCACTACCCGTGGCCCGTGAAGGGTGCGGACTTCTTCCGGTACGACGACTTCCAGCTGTGGGTGACCCTGCCCGACGGCACGCACGGCGCCGTGGCACCGGTGGACCGGCGGGGCTCGGGTGACGGGCATGTGCGTCTGGTGCTCGCTCCCGAGGGCAGCCAGGCCGCGGACACGCTGGCCGAGGCGCAGGACCGCGGGCTGATGGCGGTCCTGCCGCCGAACAGCTCCGCCGCGCTCCAGGCGTTCGCCGGCCAGATCGAGTCGGGGCAGCGCACCGCGTCCGGGCCGCCGGCGGCGCTCCGGGCCCACGCCCACGGGAACGGCCGGGGCTCGCGGGCCCGTTGAGCGAGGCACCGCCCGCGCGCGCCCGGCCGACAACAGCCCGGCGACCCCCCGGCACCGGCACCGCGGGAGGCACCGCCGGGCTGCCGGGCATGAGGCGAACGGCACACCCGCGGCGAGCAGGACGGCAAGGAGGCCTGGACCCGCCCCCACGGGCAAGGGCGCGGCCCTGCGGGTGACGCAGGAATCTCCTGCGCCGCACCGGGCATCGCACCCGTGCCGGCCGAGTGTCCGGTGACGCGCCGACTTCAACCCGCTGGCCGCCATGAAGCCGGTACGTCTGTCCGCGCTCGGCCGGCACGCCGGCTCCGCAGGGGGTGACGTCCGGCGGGGTCGGCGCCTCAGTTGGGGTTGTCCCCGTGGGTGAGGGTCTCCCAGGCGACGAAGAGGTTGTTGCTGCCGGCCGGGCGGTTCTGCTCGGTCAGGGCCTGGGTGTTGGTCATGGCGATGCCCAGGCGGTTGTGCAGGGCGTTGTAGCCGACCTCGGTGACCGGGCCCAGCCCCCGGTTGACCGACCCGCCGCACAGCCAGCTCGGGACGGCGGTGCCCAGTTCGTACTTGGACTGGAAGCCGAGCGCCTGCCGCAGCCGCTCGCCCACGTCGGTGCCGTACAGGTCCTGCCCCTGGATGCGGCTGGTCTCGGCGACGTGGGAGATGGCCGAGATGCCGTACCCGGTGTGGGTGAAGTCGCGGCAGGTCTCCTGGGTGAGACCGGTGACGAAGGTGGACTGGCCCTGCCAGTAGGAGACGATCTTGTCGCGCGTGTTCAGGTTCTGACTCGGCACGGTCTTCGGCAGGTCACCGTCGGAGGCGAGGTACACGTACGCGGCGGTGCGGGTCCGGAACTTCGCCATGGCGGTGTCGTACGACGCCTTGTCCTCCAGGAAGACGGAGATGCCGACGGCAGCCTCCATCATCGACAGCTCCCAGTTTCCGTTGGAGTTGGAGCCGTTGATGATCTCGGGCAGATAGACGTTGCGGAGCATCGTCGCGAACCGGCCGGAGTTGGCCCATGTGCCGGTGTACGTGTACTTGATGATCTCGGCGGCCTTCGGCCAGGAGGATCCCGCCCAGCCCGTCTGCAGCGGGGCGTTGGAGTTGGTGTGGTCCTGGAGCACCGCGGACCAGGCGTCCATCAGCTCGATCGCCTTCTTGGCGTAGCGCTCGTCCCGGGTGATGTACCAGGCGAGCGCGTCGGTGTACGCCGCGATCGCGTCCTCGCGTTCGTCCGTGCAGCCGTAGTTGGGGTTGGAGTACGACCCGCACTCGACGACGGCGCGCGGCTGGGGCGTGCGGCTGAGGCTCGCGTACTTGCTCGCCATCATCTGGTCGTACGCGCTCTTCCAGGGCTGCGCGCCGGCGAGCACCTTGCCCCGGGCGAAGTCGAGTTGGGCGCGGGAGACGGTGACGCCGGGATGGGTGAAGGTGGCGGGGGCGGCCTCCGCGCGCCGGCTTCCGGGCCAGGAGAGCAGGCCGGTGGCGAGCAGGGTGACCGCCGCCGTGAGGGCGAGAGCGGAACGCGGGGACTTGCGGCGGCGCCGAGCGGGTGTGTCCTGCATCTGACCGTCCTCGTATGTGAACGCAATACGGCTGATTGAACGTTCGAGTTGACGAGACCATAGGTACGGACCAGATGGCCGTCAAGGGGCCGGGAACGACACGCCCAAGCCATCGACACCAACAAGTGAACGCCGGGCAAGGGATGACCTCGACCGGCCCCGTGACCTGATCTCAGGACCGTGGGTCAGCCAACTCCCCCTGCGGACAGCGTTGTTCACATCTTGACGGCACTGGTTCAGACCTCTTACCTTCCCGGTTGCCGGACGGGCCTCCGCGCGCAGCGCCCCGCCCGGCGAGGCCCTCCCTTTCCTTCATCGACGCGAAAGGCAGTGATCTCCTCCCTTGTCCGCCACATCCCCCCACCGTCCCCCGCTGTTCAGGACGGCGCTCGCCGCCGCGGTCGCCCTCTCGGCCGGGCTGTTCGCCGCCTCCCCCGCACAGGCCGCCACCGGCACGATCACCGGCCTCGCCGGCAAGTGCCTCGACGTCGCCGGGGCCAACTCCGCC